>NZ_JANPFL010000165.1:0-75002 GCF_031423415.1 Flavobacterium sp. | reverse complement strand
CAATTTTAAGCTCCGATTCAACCAAATCAAGGAACAAATTGTTTTTTGGCTTAATTATTTGTTCAACTTCTATCCTGAAAATAATATTCCTATTTTTGTGGAAATTAAAAATAGCTCTTTTTAAGGGTTGACTATTTAGACATATCTTTTTTTTCTGCATTTGCCCAATACTGTTTTCCGTATTTTGCAAACCACCACCTATGAGAAACCTCTTTTTGCAAAGGTAAAATTTCATAATGTTTTGCAATTCTAACTTTTACCAATCTACGTAATTTTTTATTTGCATTGATTTTATCCCATTTTTCGGAATTTTTGCAAGTGTGTCCAAAAATTTTATTTTTTCTATGTGAACGGCTCATAATTGCAAATTTCAAGCAAAAATAATTAAAAAGCAATAATCTTTATTGTCAATTCTAACTTGATTTTTTACACGTTTTCGGGATAATTTCGGGATAATTTTAAATAAAAAATCCTTAATCTACTTAAAATAAAGCAGTTAAGGATTTTTAAAGTACCCGGAGCCGGAGTCGAACCGGCACGGTTTCCCACAGGTGTTTGAGACCAGCGCGTCTACCAATTCCGCCATCCGGGCAATTAGCAGGACAGAAATAACGACAGTTATTTCAACGCATTAAAAAGAGATTATTGCTATAAAAACAAGTCGCTTTTCTTTAACACGGTGCAAATGTAAAAAATATTATAACAAATTCTAATAAAAATACTCTAATTTTTCCTTTCAGAGTTCGATTTTATTCCTAAATTTGCACCTCGGTAAAACGAAACACAACTAACTAACTACATTCGAGGCGGATACATTATTTGGCAAAGGCAACTAGAGCTAAATTAGATGGAACGCAACGTAAAAAAACAAAAATTAAATGTCACACTTAGAGCCAGAAGCTAAAATTTTTGCATGTTCACAAAGTGTTTATCTCGCTGAAATAATTGCCAAGGAATATGGAATACCTTTAGGTAAAGTTAGTATGTCGAGATACAGTGATGGGGAATATCAGCCCTCTTATGAGGAGTCTATTCGAGGTTTGCGTGTGTTTATTATCTGTTCTACTTTTCCAAGTTCCGATAATTTGATGGAATTGTTACTGATGATTGATGCTGCAAAACGAGCTTCAGCCAGACACATAACAGCTGTAATACCTTATTTCGGTTGGGCAAGACAGGATAGAAAAGACAAGCCAAGAGTTCCGATTGGAGCTAAATTAGTGGCTAAATTATTAGAGACCGCAGGTGCAACAAGAATTATGACAATGGATTTGCATGCCGATCAAATACAAGGATTCTTTGAAAAACCAGTAGATCACCTTTTTGCATCGACAATATTTTTGCCGTATGTAGAAAGTCTAAATCTTGAAAATTTGATGATTGCATCCCCAGATATGGGTGGTTCTAAAAGAGCGTATGCCTATTCTAAGTTTTTAAATTCAGAAGTGGTTATTTGCTACAAGCAAAGAAAAGCGGCCAATGTTATCGAAACTATGGAGTTGATCGGAGAAGTAAAAGGCAAAAATGTAATTCTTGTAGATGATATGATCGATACAGGAGGAACATTGGCAAGAGCCGCTGATTTAATGATGGAAAAAGGAGCGTTGAGTGTAAGAGCGATATGTACACACGCCATTTTATCAGGAGATGCATACGAAAAAATTGAAAATTCGAAATTACTCGAATTAATCGTTACTGATTCCATTCCTTTAAAGAAGGTATCAAACAAGATAAAAGTGGTGAGTTGTGCGCCTCTTTTTGCCGAAGTAATGTACATGGTTCAACACAACAATTCCATAAGCGGGAAGTTTTTGATGTAGTAAAGGAAGAGAGAAGATGGGAGATGGAAGTCAAAAACTTAGAAAAAAGAGTTTTAATAATAATTAACTAAATAAATTTTTACAATGAAATCGATTACAATTAAAGGATCAGAAAGAGAAAGCGTGGGCAAAGTTGCGACTAAAGCCTTACGTAATGCTGGAGCGGTTCCTTGCGTTATATACGGAGGAAATCAACCAGTGCATTTTTCAGCAGACGAAAGAGCATTTAAAACCTTGGTTTACACTCCAAACGCACACACAGTTGTGATTGAACTTGGCGATAAATCATTCAACGCAGTTTTGCAAGACATTCAGGTTCATCCTGTGTCTGACAAAATTTTACACATTGACTTCTTTCAATTATTTGACGACAAAGAAATCACTATGGAAGTTCCAGTAAAAGTGGTTGGAGTATCTCCTGGAGTTTTATTGGGAGGTGATTTACGTTTGAACACTCGTAGATTGAAAGTAAAAGCTTTACCAAAAAATCTTCCTGATTTTATTGAAGCGAATATTTCAGAACTTCAAATGGGGAACAAATTGTATGTCACGAAACTTGTTGCTGACAAATGCAAATTATTGCACCCAGACAATACTGTTGTTGCTCAAGTAAGAATTTCTCGTGCAGCTATGAAGGCAGCACAAGAAGCAGCAAAAGCAGCAAAAGCTCCTGCAGGGAAAAAGAAAAAATAAAATTTTTCAAATATTTCAAAAAAGCATCAGTTTTAGTACTGGTGCTTTTTTTGTTATAATATCTTGCGTACAACCTTTTTGAAGTCCAGAAGCTTTTAAAAAAAAAGTTTACTTTTGCACAATGATCAAATGGTTGAACAATTTGTTTTCAAACACAAAAACAGATCACAAAATAGATAATATAAAAACTGAGGTTCACGAACACCAAAAAAGTAATATAAATAAAGTGAGTACTAAATTTTTAATCGTTGGCTTGGGCAACATCGGCGCTGAATATGTAAATACAAGACATAATATTGGTTTTAAAGTAGTTGATTTCCTTGCAAAAAAAGAAAGTCTCCAATTTGAAACCGTAAAACTTGGTGCGCTTGCCGAATACAAGTTCAAAGGGAGAACCTTTTTACTATTGAAGCCCAATACCTATATGAATTTGAGCGGAAATGCGGTGCAATATTGGATGAATGCAGCAAATATCCCAATGGAAAACGTGATGATTATTACTGACGATTTGAATTTGCCTTTTGGGACTATTCGCATCAGAAAAAAAGGCAGTGATGGCGGACACAACGGGCTAAAAAGTGTTCAATCAGCCCTAAACACCAATGATTACATTCGTTTTCGTTTTGGCATCAGTGATGAATTCAAAAAAGGAAAGCAAGTAGATTATGTTCTTGGAGAATGGGACGATTCCGAAAAAATAGCACTACCAGAACGATTAGAATTAGCTTCTGAAATTATAAAATCCTTTGGGACAGCCGGAATAGAAAACACGATGACTACTTTTAACGGAAAATAAAAAGCTCTATTTCGCAGCAGTTGTCATTTTAATGAAATTGATCCTAACCTTTCTGATAAATTTTTATTAAATTCTTTGTGTTTCGGTAAAATTATTAACTTTGAAAAAAAATTATAAAATGTATAAACTTACTTCTCCTTACATCAAACTCATTCTTGTGGTTGTATTCTTGCTTACACTTGGCAACACTTATAGCCAAAACAAAAAACCAATTACAAACAAAACGATATTTGGCAAAACTGTTAAAGCATCAACTGCGAATCCTGCAAACGGAAAAATTCGATGCGCTACAACAGAATACGAGCAATTTCTTCAGGAAAAAAATCCTAAGAGAATGACAAATGCTCAATTTGAAACATGGGTAACACCATTAGTGAATAAGTACAAAGCAATGCGAACCAACTCTAAAACTGTTGCTACGGTGATAACTATCCCAGTTGTAGTTCACGTAATTTACGATGGCCAACCTATTGGTACTGCACCAAACATTACAGATGCTCAGGTAGAATCACAGATTACAGTGTTGAATCAGGATTACAGTAGATTGTTGGGCTCTCCAGGGTATAATACAAACCCCGTTGGAGCAAACACTGAAATTCAATTCGTTTTGGCTAAACAAGACCCGAAAGGAAACCCCACAAACGGAATTGACCGAGTGAGTCTTTGTCAGCCGTCATGGTCTGATGTTGACATTGATGCCATTGTGAAACCGGCCACTATTTGGGATTCTTCGTTATATATGAATATGTGGAGCATTAATTTTACAGACACTAGTCTTTTGGGGTATGCCCAATTTCCAGATGCTTCGGGATTGGACGGTCTTGACCCTTCAGGCGGCGCAGCGGATACTGACGGAGTAGTTTCTAACTATAATGTGTTTGGAAGTATAACCTACGATGATGGTACTTTCTTATTAGACACAACATATAACAAAGGAAGAACGATGTCTCACGAAGTAGGACATTGGCTTGGGTTAAAACACATTTGGGGAGATGGAACTGGCGATGAAGCCGCCAATTCTCCTGATTGCACAGCATCAGATTTTTGTGCTGATACCCCTCAAGCGGGTTGGGAACACTACAGTTGCGGCACTTTTGACACCTGCCCGTCTGATCCTGGAAATGATATGCCAGAAAACTATATGGATTATACTGAAGATGCTTGCATGAATATTTTTACTCAAAATCAAAAAGATAGGATAAGAACTATAATTGATTATGCACCAAGAAGAAGTTCACTAAAAACATCTAATAAAGGTACAGCAATCTCTTTAGTCGCAAATGATGCCGAAGTCAAACTCGAAGTAAGTTGCTCAACTCCAATTTGTGGCACTCCAGCAAACCAGAATACTCAAAAAATAACCATTTACAACAGAGGCACGAGCAATCTAACCTCAGCAACAATAAATTATAATATTAATGGTGGAAGTAATAAAGTCTACAATTGGACTGGTGATTTAGCCACTAATAAACCAGCTTCTTTTGATATCACCATAAATTCTGCTGTAGATGGAACTATAAATGTTAGTGTTGGCTCCGCTAATGGAGGAACAGACCAAAGACCATCAAACAATTCCGCTTCAGGAAGTTTTACTATTCCTGTAACTCAAAACTACAATTATACCACTTATACCTTTCGCTTACAAAAAGATTTGTATGCAAGTGAAACGGATTGGAATTTAAAAGACGCATCTGGAAAAATTATATATAGTGGTGGTTGTGCTAGTTGTACTGGTGGCGTTTATAACGATGCCGCGGGAACAACCTTACCTAACTTAGTAACAAAAACCTGGACACTATCTAATAATCAATGTTATACTTTTACTATCAACGATGGAGTAGGCGATGGAATTTGTTGTGGTGGTGGAGATGGTTACTATGATATAAAAACGAACAATGGTGCAATTACGGTTAAGTCAGGAGGCAGCTTTACATCGAGCGAAATCACAACATTTACCACCAATACTTTGGGAGTTAATAAATTTGATGCATTAAATGACATTTATCTTTATCCAAATCCTACAAAAGAAACTTTGAATATTCTTGTTCCTAGTAATTTTGGTTTGCCTAATAGTTATGCCATTTCAAATACTTTGGGTCAAATTATTAGTCGAAAAGCAGTTTCTAAGGAAGCAGATTTAATTGTAAATACTTCTTCGTTGAGTAAGGGCATTTATTTTATTAAGATAACCAAAGAAGACCAAACGAAAACACTACAATTCATTAAAGAATAGTTACAAATTATAACACTTTTTAGAGGATTGATTTATTTCAATCCTCTTTTTTTTTATCAACTATTCGATCAATAGGTTTGTTTTAATTGTATAAATTTGCAACATTCTAAAAAAAATTGCTTTGAAGATTTTCAATTCTGTAAATGATTTCATTTGTTCAAAAAAAACCATACTTACTTTAGGTACTTTTGACGGAGTCCATATTGGCCATCGAAAAATCTTGGAAAAAGTAACTCAAAACACCAACACTGATTCAACAGAAAGTTTAGTACTTACTTTTTTTCCGCATCCAAGAATGGTTTTAAAAGGGCAATCAGATATAAAATTACTTAATACGATTGGTGAAAAAATAGATTTATTAGAAAATTTAGGTGTTCAGAATCTTGTAATTCATCCATTTGATGAAGAATTCTCTAAACTCACAGCCGAAGAATTTGTCAAAACAATACTTGTCGATCGATTTCACATTCAAAAAATAATTATTGGTCACGATCATCGATTTGGAAGAAACAGAACGGCAAATATTGACGACTTAATCGCTTTTGGAAAACGATATGATTTTGAAGTGGAACAAATCTCCGTTCAAGAAGTAAAGCAGGTGTCCATAAGTTCCACCAAAATTAGAAAGGCACTAACCGAGGGAAATATGGCTTTGGCCAATGATTATTTAGGTTATGAATACTTTCTAACAGGAATTGTTTCTAAAGGAAAGCAATTAGGAAGAACGATTGGATTTCCTACGGCGAACCTTACGATTGAAGAAAGCGATAAACTTATTCCGAGAAACGGTGTTTATGTTGTAAAAAGTAGCATCGACCAGAAAACCGTGTTTGGAATAATGAATATCGGATTTAATCCAACTGTTTCTGGAGAGCAACTATCTGTTGAAGTGCATTATTTAGACTTTGACGCTGATTTATATGGCCAAAAGATGCAAGTTTCTATTCTTAAATATCTTCGTTCAGAGCAAAAATTCGATTCGGTTATCTTGCTAAAAGAACAATTAGAAAGAGACAAACAAGCCGCATTTAACTACATCAGCAAACAACAATAATTAGTTAAATTTAGACTATTTCGTAAAAAACTATTATTTTTTACATACATTTGAAATGTATTCAGTTCTATATCAATAGAGTATTGTTTTTTAACCTTTTAACAACCAATCACATGAAAGTATCAAAAGAAGTTTTCAATGGTGCCACAATCTTCATCGCGATTGGCGTTTATTTTTTAGTGATGAACGCTTTGGGATTTGCAGATGTGTTTTTCTTACGTTTCTTAAACATTATATTCGTCTATTATGGCGTAAACAAAACAATACAAATGAATATTGCTGAAGGGAAAAAAACTTTCGCTTCTAATGCAATTTCAGCTATGGTAACCTCTCTTATTGGTGTAGCGTTAAGTGTTGCCGGACTAATTATTTACAGCTATATCCACGGCGGAGATAGCTACGTGCAATCATTATCCAAAAATTTCTTGTTTGGTGGTAATCCATCCGTAGTAACCTATTCCATCTGCTTGCTTTTTGAAGGAGTTGCCGGTTCAGTAATTGTAACTCTATTTACCATGTTGAAATGGAACAATCGCTTTACTAAAGAGTAGTAGTGGATTCTTAAAATTTAGTTTTGAATCTGTTTTTCAGCAACACATCTTTGTCGATTGGAACAATTTAACTACTTTTGATGCATCAAAAAATCACATCGATGAGTATTACAAGACACGACTGGACAAAAGAAGAAATTATTGCTGTTTATAATAAGCCCTTGATGGAATTGCTTTATGAAGCTGCCACTATTCACAGAGAACATCACGACCCAAACGTAGTTCAAATATCGACCCTAATATCAATAAAGACTGGTGGATGCTCAGAAGATTGTGGATATTGTCCGCAAGCCAAACGGTATCATACCAATATAGAAACTAACCTTTTAATGTCTGTTGAAGATGTAAAAGTGCAGGCTGATAAGGCAAAAGAAGCTGGTTCATCCCGAGTTTGTATGGGAGCTGCTTGGAGAAATGTAAAAGACGGTGCCGAATTTGACCAAGTGCTAGAAATGGTTCGTACCATCAACAAAATGGATATGGAAGTGTGTTGCACGCTAGGAATGATTACCGAAAATCAGGCACAACGATTGGCCGAAGCGGGTTTGTATGCCTACAACCACAACATTGACACGTCTGAAGAATATTATAAAGAAGTAATTTCGACTCGAGGTTTTGAAGACCGTTTACAAACTATCGATAATGTTCGCAAAACTAATATTACGGTATGTAGTGGTGGAATTATTGGAATGGGCGAAAGTATCGAAGACCGAGCTGGAATGTTAGTTGCACTTGCCACTTTAAATCCGCAGCCAGAATCTGTACCTATAAATGCATTAGTTCCTGTAGAAGGAACACCACTTGCCGCAGAAGAATTAATTGAAATTTGGGAAATGATTCGAATGGTAGCTACAACCCGAATTGTTATGCCAGAAACCCAAGTTCGTCTTTCGGCAGGAAGAATAAACTGGAGTAGAGAAGGGCAAGCAATGTGCTTTTTTGCGGGTGCCAATTCTATTTTTTCAGGCGATAAGTTGCTTACTACCCCTAATAATGACCTGAATGAAGATATGAAAATGTTTGAAATCTTGGGATTAAAAAACCAGCAACCATTTGCAAAAGCGCACCAACGTGAATCCGTTGAAGCAGCTGATTCTAAATTTGCACCTCTAGGCGAAAAACCAAAATGGTCGCGTCCAGGACATACAATCGAAAGAAATGTCGAGGCAACGGTCAAAATGAAATAAACTATTCTAAGTCTTCTTCGAATAGTTGCCCAAAATTAGATTAAAATTAGATTTATTCTATAGTCTGTAAGTACGTTCAACAGAATAAATTAATTCATTATGTAAACTATTACTATAGCGAAAGAATAAATTCAAATTAAACAAAATGAGCTCGATAAAACATCGAGCTCATTTGTTGCTACATTAAGTATAAATTTTTCTAAAATTTTGATTTTAGTCTAATCGTCAAAATATAGACTAAAAATATTTTAAAACTTCAAGTTCAATCCTACCAATAAGTTGATTCCTGCCTGAGGATAATAATAAGGATACACATCCCACATATAACCATTTGAAACATATTTCTTATCAAAAACATTATTGATTAATCCCGTTATCATTATCGATTTAAAGACCGATTTTGGCTTGAATTCGTACCCAACATTAATATCATTGATAAAATAACTTTCAAGGATAGATTCTGGCGAGTCGCTATTATTCATAAATTGTTTGCCAACAAATTTTTGTAAAAGTGAGATTTGCAAACCTTCAATAGGTTTGTACATAAAAATATTTCCTGCAATAAAATTGGGCGAATAGGCAATATCGGTAGTAACGTTGCCAAAGCCAATGTTTAAATCTACATTTTTATTGTTACTCAAAGTAAAATTGGGTCTAATGATCCACTTTTCTGAAAGAGTAATAGTTGCATCAATTTCGAGACCTAGACGATAGCTTTTATCGCTATTAGAGCGAATCGGATTTCCTACATCGTCGAGTTTTCCGGTCAAAATCAATTGGTCTTTGTAGGCCATATAATAAATATTCGTATTTATTTTTACATTCTCAGTCTCCAATCTCCAACCCAATTCATAGTCATTTAACTTTTCGGGTTTTGGATTTCCGTTTTCATAATCGGTTCGGTTGGGTTCCCTATTGGCTTTGGCATACGAAAAATACAATTTGTTATTGGCGTTAATATCATAATTCAAACCTGCCTTTGGATTAAAGAAAGTGAAGTTGTCATTGACCACTCCTGTTTCTGGACTATCAGCTTGATAATGCACATTTCGAAGTTGCAAATCGCCAAACAAACTTATTTTTTCGGTGATTTGATAATTGGCTTTGGCAAAAGTATTTCCATCCGTTTTTGTTGCTGCATCATTGTAATAGTGGTCACCCAATTCGCTTTGCGAAGCATATCGTGCCCAAATCACTTTACCAAAATGATCGCCTTCATATTTATTCCAACCTCCGCCAAGAATGACATCCAACTTCTCTGATTTATAATTGGCTGAAAAAGTAGTTCCGTAAAAATCATTGTCCAACCATTTTTGACGAATTAAATCTGTAGAAGTTTCGGTTCCCACAGGAAGTAATCCGTAATCTGCAAAAGTTGCATCTTCTTTATAATTTTCATAATACCCTTTTCCTTTAGTGTAATGAAAAGCCAAATTCGTGTTCCAATTTCCAGTAATTTTTTCGTTCCAATGCAACTGATAATGATCTTGCTGGTAATTGTCGGTTTCGTTGTCATAGAAACGTATTTTTCCAAACGCATCGGTAAACATTCCAGACGAGTTGAAAGTTCTGTCGGTTTCTAAAGTGGCTGCGTCGATTCCGTTCCAAGATTGATAGGTTTTCTCCGTTCCGCCAAAGGCCAAAGCTTTAATCAAAGTTGTATTGCCGACATAAGTTCCTTGAAGAAAATAGGATTTCAAATTGGAACTTCCTCTATCAACATAACCATCTGATTTCAATGTGGACAAACGTCCTGCAATTTCAAAATGGTCATTCAACAAACCGCTACTGAATTTCACTGTGTTTTTATTGGTGTTAAAACTGCCAAAAGAACTTGAAATTTCACCCCTTGCTTTTTCAGAATAGGAGTCGGTAAGCATATTCAAGCTAGCTCCAAACGCTCCAGCACCATTGGTTGAGGTTCCCACTCCGCGTTGCAATTGAATACTCTCTAATGAGGAAGCAAAATCGGGCATATTGACCCAATAGGTTCCATGGCTTTCGGAATCGTTGTATGGAATTCCGTTGATGGTAACATTGACACGAGTGGCATCGCTACCACGAACTCGAATTCCGGTGTAGCCCACACCATTTCCAGCATCGGAAGTGGTAACAACTGATGGTAAATAATTCATCAAAATAGGAATGTCTTGACCTAAATTTCGAAACTTGATTTCTTTTTTGTCCAAATTACTGAAAGAGACCGGCGTTTTTGTTGTGACACGAACGGCCGAAACTAAGACTTCATCGAGTCTATTGATTTTGGTGGTGTCTTTTTCTTTTTCCTGTGCAAAAGCGATTAAAGAAAATAGAGAAAAGAGCATAGAGAATAGACAATTAGATTTTGTCTTTTTTAAATAAAATAAATAGTTCATCCGTAAATAGTTTTACGAATAAAAGGGGGAATTATTCTTTTGTTAAATTAAAAGTTGATTGTTTTGAATGTCCAGACGACGTGCACTTCCTCTTTGATTCTATTTTCCCTTAACAGCATTACCTGTTCAGGTTCGATGGGTATAATCTCAGCTGTCATTCTAATTTGAAATCTAGCACCCCTTTGAGACGGGTCAAAGATAGTTTATTTTTAAAATAAAAAAAGCATTTTGGATTTTGATTCGGAATTAACAAAAGTTAAAATTGGTGTAGGTTAAATTTCTAGACCTGAAATCTCAAAATCATCAGCTGTCCGAAGTGTTCTACTAAAAGAAAACATTGTTAGAAGTCTGATGCGCTGTGCGAACGTCTCAGACTTCGCACACATTCCTACAGTCCGCAAAGTTAAGCAGTCAAAATAAATGTTTATTTGTAGTAAAAACTATTATATTTGAATAAAAAAAACTATCAAGCAAGTCATTTACGGAAAAAGTCGGGAGACTGATATAGGATTTTCCGTTTTCAAGAACATTTCAAAAAAAAGCTCAAAGTCTGAAGACTTTGCGCAGCTGGGTCTTAAAATTATGGGAATAGATAGGTATATCGATGCAAAAGCAGAAAAATTATAATACAAGATATTATTTTGCCGTTATTAAGCATTATCATCGGCTTTTTTTATTCAAAATGGCTTTATAAAGTTAACAACGGTTTTTTTAGAAAAAATGTTGATCTGTTTTCTAATTCAAAAGATTTACAAGGCTGGTTTGCAGCTACAGTGCTAATTATAGTTGGTCTTTTATTTTTCCTCAAAGGAATTTCAAATTATTTATAATTTACAATCCCCCATCTGGGTTCTACCCGGATGAGATTCGTCCAAATCTGCAATCTGCAACCTGCAATCTTTACATTTTCTTCCGCATCCTCGCCACAGGAATGTCGAGTTGTTCACGATATTTTGCAATGGTTCTTCGAGCAATTGGATAGCCTTTTTCTAATAGGATTTCGGCGAGTTGATCGTCTGGAAGTGGTTATTTATTTAAAAAACCTTTTGGTGTGTAGTATATTAAAAATATAGACATACTCATTTTCAACAATATAATGAATCCCGTATGGAAATACACTTGTAAAAGCAATACGGATTTTTCTATATCTTATTTGATGCTGCAAAGGATTTTTACTTAATAAATCTATAGATTTAGACAATTCAGCTTCGAATCTATCTTTGAGCGAAGTAGAAATAACAGAATAATAATTTAAAGCCTCTTCAATATTTGCTTTTGCCTCCTCTGAAATTTCAATAAAATACTCCATTATTTCATGAACAACTGTTTTTTAGCATCTTTCCAAGAAGTGTATTTTAACGCTCCTTTTTCGTGTTTATCCAACATTTCATCCATCATTGTTTTATATCCGTCAGTAAGTTCAAAATTATTTGCTTGTTCTTTAAGTATTTGTTCCATATAATTTTTGAGATTCCTACCTTGTTTTTCAGCTTGAAATTGAAGAATAGAAAGAGTTTGAGTATCTAATGTTATTTCTTTTCTGTTTTTTGCCTGTATCATATCTGTAAGATTTACGGTAAATATACGTATAAATAACGAAATGCAATCATAAATTAAAATTTATAGGTGCAATTAATTAATAAATCTGAAATCAAAAATCGTTAATCAAAAATCAGCAATCTCAAATCTTTTTCCGCATCCTCGCCACAGGAATATCGAGTTGTTCTCTATATTTTGCAATGGTTCTCCGTGCGATAGGATAGCCTTTTTCCAAAAGAATTTCGGCGAGTTGGTCGTCTGGAAGTGGTTTTTTTTTGTCTTCCTCTTCGATGGTATTTTGTAAAATTTTCTTGATTTCGAGAGTCGAAACCTCTTCGCCTTGATCGTTTTTCATCGCTTCAGAGAAGAATTCTTTAATCAGTTTTGTTCCATACGGCGTTTCAACATATTTGCTATTCGCCACACGAGATATGGTCGAAATGTCAAGACCCACTAAATCGGCGATGTCTTTCAAGATCATCGGTTTGAGTTTGGTTTCGTCACCGCCCAAAAAGAATTCCTTCTGATAATGCATTATAGCGTTCATTGTCACATAAAGCGTTTCTTGTCGCTGTTTGATGGCGTCAATAAACCATTTAGCCGAATCCAGCTTTTGTTTGATAAACTGAACTGCATCTTTCTGAGCATTCGATTTGTCACGGGAACTTTTGTACGTCTGCATCATTTCCTGATAATCCTTGGAAACGTGTAGGGAAGGGGCATTTCTTCCGTTGAGGGTCAAAACCAATTCCTCTTCGACAATCCGAATGGCAAAATCAGGAACTACGTGTTCGGTGATTTTGTTGCTTCCGGTAAAAGATCCTCCCGGTTTTGGGTTCAGTTTTTCTATTTCGTGAATGGCAGTTTTGAGTTGCTCATTCGAAACAGCCTGTTTTTGGACTAGTTTGTCGTAATGTTTTTTGGTAAAAGCGTCAAACTGATTTTCGATAATATCCATTGCCAAAGCCACATATTCTGTGGGTGTTTTGTGTTTCAATTGCAACAGCAAACATTCCTGTAAATCACGTGCGCCAACGCCAGAAGGTTCCAATTCATGAATGATGTGCAACATTCTCTCTACTGTTTTTTCGTCAGTGTAAATGCCTTGAGTAAACGCCATATCATCTACTAAATCGGGAATACTTCGACGGAGATAACCCATATCATCAATGCTTCCAACCAAAAATTCTGCAATTTCTCGCTCGTCATCATTCAATATAAAAGTATTCAACTGATTGATTAAATCTTGGTGAAAACTAATTGGTGCAACCAATGGCGACTCACGTTCCTCATCGTCATCGCTATAGTTATTGGCTTGGGTTTTGTAGTCTGGAGTTTCGTCGCTGCTTAAATATTCGTCAATATTGATGTCGCTGATGTCTTCGGTTTCATTGTCATCATAATCATCGAATTCGTCGTTGGTATCATCATTGTCGAATTCGTCTTTATCGTAAATTTCTTCCTCATCGCTTCCTGTTTCCAATGCCGGATTCTCATTCATTTCTTCCATCAAACGCTGTTCGAATGCTTGCGTAGGCAATTGAATTAACTTCATCAACTGGATTTGTTGAGGAGATAATTTTTGGGAAAGCTTAAGATTTAGAAATTGTTTTAACATTTTTTTAGAGTTAAGGGTTAAGAGTTAAGGGTTAAGAGCTAAGTCGTATCAAACACGCTTTACTAATAACTTTTAACTTATAACGTCATTAAAAATCTGCATTCATCGGCGTTCTCGGAAAAGGAATTACGTCACGAATGTTGGTCATTCCAGTTACGAAAAGAACCAATCTTTCGAATCCAAGTCCAAAACCAGAGTGAACCGCACTTCCGAATTTACGTGTATCTAAATACCACCACAATTCTTCTTCGTCGATTCCTAAGGCTTTCATTTTTTCGACGAGCACCTCAAAACGTTCCTCTCTTTGTGAACCTCCCACGATTTCTCCGATTCCTGGAAAAAGGATGTCCATTGCACGAACTGTTTTTCCGTCTTCATTCAAACGCATATAAAAGGCCTTGATATTCGCCGGATAATCAAACAAAATTACGGGAGATTTAAAGTGCTTTTCAACTAAATAGCGCTCGTGTTCTGATTGTAAATCAGCGCCCCATTCGTTGATGATGTATTGAAATTTTTTCTTTTTGTTTGGTGTACAATCTCTCAAAATATCAATGGCTTCAGTATACGACACACGTTTGAAATTGTTTTCCAACACAAAGTTTAGTTTTTCCAGCAAAGTCATTTCGCTCCTTTCGGCTTGTGGTTTCGATTTTTCTTCTTCCAACAAACGACCTTCTAAAAATTTCAAATCATCGCCACATTTATCCATCGCATATTTGATTACATATTGGATAAAATCTTCGGCCAAGTCCATATTGTCATTCAAATCATTGAAAGCCACTTCGGGTTCAATCATCCAAAACTCAGCCAAGTGACGAGAAGTGTTCGAATTTTCGGCTCTAAATGTGGGTCCAAAAGTATAAATCTGACCCAAAGCCATCGCAAAAGTTTCGCCTTCTAATTGTCCAGAAACCGTTAAGTTGGTATGTTTTCCGAAGAAATCTTTTTTATAGTCAATGTTGCCTTCTTCATTTTTCGGCAAATTATCTAATGGCAAGGAAGTCACCTGAAACATTTCGCCAGCACCTTCGGCATCAGCACCAGTGATAATTGGTGTATTAACATACACAAATCCTTTTTGTTGAAAATAGCTGTGAACTGCAAAAGACAAAACCGAACGAATGCGCATAATCGCTCCAAAAGCATTGGTACGAACTCTTAAATGCGCATTTTCACGCAAGAATTCCAAGGAATGTTTTTTTGGTTGCATCGGGAATTTCTCCGCATCCGAATCGCCAAGAATTTCCAGTTTCGCCACTTTGATTTCATATTTCTGTCCTGCTCCTTTGCTTTCTACCAAATCTCCCGTAACCGAAATGGCGGCTCCAGTAGTAATTCTTTTTAGGGTTTCTTCGGGCGTATTTTCAAAATCGACCACGCATTGTATGTTATTGATGGTCGAACCGTCGTTCAGCGCAATAAATTGATTGTTTCTAAAAGTTCTTACCCAACCTTTTGCATTTACGCCTTGAAGTGTCGTGCTGCTGTTTAATAAGTCTTTAACTCTGGTGTGTTTCATTTTCGAATTAGGATTTTCAAATTTAGGATTTAGGATTTCAAAATAAATCTAAATCGAATTACAAATATAATCGATTTGTTTGGAAAAGTCGTTGTGTGAAATCACCTATTCGGGAATTAAATAACTCCAAATTTCTTCGTTCAAAATTTAGTTTTGTAATTTTTCTATGCAAAGGAATAAACTAAATGCTATTTTTATGGGGCAAATTTGCAGCTAAAATGATAAAAAAAGCAGCGTAAAATCAGTAAATTAGATATTGGTTGCTTTTTAGCCCCGATGGAAGCGGAAAACCTTGTATAAATAGAGCCTAATTTTTCTTTCAGAAAAAGAGCGACCTTAGAAGCCCCTTTTTTTGCTTAGAAAAATAGTCTTTATTGAACAAGTTTGAAACGTACAGCGGGAATTAGCTCCAGATAAAAAAGCTAGTTTTTCTTTTCTAAATTGTCAATTTCTTCGTCGGTTGGTTCGATGATGTCAATTTTGGGTTCGATGAATTCCTGCTCGTTAGCCAATGTTTTATTTAGGGTTAAAACCAATGCCGGCAATAACATTAAATTGGACAACATTCCGAATAATAAAGTCAATGAAATCAGTCCGCCAAGGGCAATTGTTCCTCCAAAACTAGACAACATAAAAACTGAAAATCCAAAGAACAAAACTATGGAAGTATAAAACATACTAAGTCCAGCATCAGCGAATGTTGCATAGACAGATTTGCGGATTTTCCAGTTGTTTTTCTTTAGTTCCTCTCGATATTGCGCCAAGAATCGGACGGTATCATCGACCGAAAGCCCAAAGGCGATTCCGAAAACCAATATAGTTGAAGGTTTCAAGGGAATGTCAAAAAAGCCCATAATTCCTGCGGTTAGCAGCAAAGGCAATAGATTTGGGATGATGGAAACCAAAATCATTTTGAAAGAGCGAAACATAAATCCAATTAAAAGTGCGGTCAAGAAAAAAGCGAAAATCAAAGATGAAAGTAAGTTATTCAATAAGTAACCGGTTCCCTTTTGGAAAACCAGTGCTTTTCCGGTAATAGTCACATTATATTGATTTTTCGGAAAAATTTTATCGGCTTCTTTTCGGATTTCGGCTTCAATTCTAGGAATAGCATCACCGTTTTCGTCACGCATAAATGTGGTAATTCGAGCAAACTGTCCTGTCGAATCGACATAGCTTTTCATCAGATTTTCTTTCGAGTTTTTAGTTGCATTTTTGGCATACGACAAAATAAACGATTGCTCTTGTGAAGTCGGTAATTCGTAGTAATCTGGATTTCCGTTATAATAGGCTTGTTTAGAATATTTGACCAAATTGACAATAGAAATTGGTTTAGACAATTCTGGAATTTCGTCAATGGCTTGTTCCAATTCGTCCATTCGATTTAGTGTTGACAGTTTCATAACACCTTTTTTGCGTTTGGTGTCAATCATAATTTCCAACGGCATTATACCATCAAATTCTTTTTCGAAGAAAATAATGTCTTTAAAAAAGGCTTCTTTTTTTGGCATATCTTCTATGATACTTCCTGAAATTCGCATTTTGTAAATTCCTATAATGCTAATGACAAGAAGCGAAACAGCAACTACGTATATCGAAAAGCGGTTGTATTTTATATTTCGTAAAATCCAATCCATAAATGATTTTACATAACCTCGATCTAAATGCTCGATGTGGCGATCTTTGGGTGCGGGAATGTAACTGTGAAAAATAGGGATTACGATGATGCACAGAAAGAACAATGCCAAAATGTTGATGGAAGTCACATTTCCAAACTCAATGAGTAGCTTGTTGTTTGAGGAAATAAAGGTAAAAAAACCAATTGCGGTGGTCACGTTGGTTAGCAAAGTCGCCATACCTACTTTGGTCGTAACGCGTTGCAGGGCTTTGGCTTTGTTTCGGTGAACTTTGTATTCCTGATGGTATTTGTTGGTCAAGAAAATACAATTGGGAATTCCGATGACAATAATCAAAGAAGGAACCAAGGCAGTTAGAACAGTAATTTCATAATTCAACAATCCCAAGAACCCAAAAGACCACATTACGCCAATAACCACAATGATTATCGAAATTAAAGTAGCTCTAAAACTTCTGAAAAAGAAAAAGAAAAGCAGCGAAGTTACCAATAAAGATGCACCAATAAAGATGCTGATTTCACCAATAATAGTCTGAGCGTTGAGCGTTCGGATGTAAGGCATTCCTGAAACACGAAGGTCAATTTTGGTTTCTTCTTCAAATGCTTGTAAAGCTGGAACTAATTTTTTTAGGATAAAATCTTTTCGGGCTGGAGTGTTTACAATTCTCTTATCTAAATAAACCGCAGAACGAATGGTTCCTGATTTTTTGTTAAAAAGTAAACCTTCGTAAAAAGGCAAATCATTGAAAAGTTCCTTTTTTATTTTCTCCAGATAAACTTGGTCGGAGGTTTTATCTTGATTGACAAAAGGAACCAATTCAAATTTTTCGAGCGCTTCGTTTTTTTGTAGTTTTTTTAAATCGTTTATTGAAATTACTAAATCAACGGCTTTGTCTTCTTTCAGACTATTCATTAATTTAGTCCAGGCTTTAAAAGCTTTTGGGGTGAAAAAGGTCTTGTCTTTGACACCAATAACAACTAGATTTCCTTCTTCGCCAAATTTGTTCAAAAAAGCATTGTACTCAATGTTGACGATATTGTCGTCGGGTAGCATGTTGGCTTCCGTTTGGGTAAAATGAATATTTTTCCATTGCAATGCCAATAAAACGGTTATCGCTACAATAATCGACAACATCAAAATTCTGTTTCTAAGGACTACGCGGGCAATTAATTCCCAAAATCCTAAACTAAACCACTTAATCATTCTCTACATTTAAACTGCGCAAAGGTAGGTAATCAGTGCTTTATATTATTCGTTTTAAAAGAACCTTTTTGTTAATTTAAGTGTTAATTTTTTATTTTTATTTTACAATAAAATAAATGTATGAGATGTAATTTATATATTTGGATTTTGCATCTTTGTTTGAAATTTATTGACCTCGTCACTTATGAAAAAGCACAAAAACACCATATTTTATTTAGTAATTACAGGAGGTTTTACGGCTTTGATTTATTGGATTTTATCGCTGGGAAAAGGTTTAGAAGTTCATAAAAAAACCTTACTTCCATTAGTAGAAAATGGGCATTGGAATGATTTTATCGATTCGATGTCGCTTAATCTGCATCACCCTTTAGCCATACTTTTGGCGCAAATTATCACCATAATAGTAGTCGCTCGATTTTTTGGCTGGGTTTTTAGAAAAATTGGTCAGCCATCGGTAATTGGAGAGATAATTGCAGGAATAGTTCTTGGACCTTCCTTGCTTGGCTTGTATTTTCCGGAATTTTCTTTGACTTTATTTCCAGTTGCGTCTTTAGGAAATTTGCAGTTTTTAAGCCAAATCGGGCTTATTCTTTTTATGTACGTCATTGGTATGGAACTCGATTTGAAAGTGCTACAAAATAGGGCTAAAGACGCCATTGTGATTAGTCATGCGAGTATTGTATTCCCTTTTGCATTGGGAATAGGTTTAGCTTATTTTGTTTATTTTAAATTTGCTCCAGTAGGAGTTGCTTTTTTGCCCTTTGCTCTTTTTATGGGAATTGCGATGAGCATCACCGCATTTCCTGTTTTGGCAAGAATTGTGCAAGAAAGAGGCATTCATAAAACCAAATTGGGAGCGATAGTAATTACTTGTGCTGCTGCCGATGATATTACCGCATGGTGCCTTCTTGCCGCAGTAATCGCCATTGTAAAAGCAGGAACTTTCGTGAGTTCTTTATACATTATTGGTATGGCAGTTGTTTATGTCCTTGCGATGCTTTTTGTAGTAAAACCATTTTTAAAGAAAATTGGGGAATTATACGCGACCAAAGATAGTTTGAACAAACCTGTTGTCGCCATTTTCTTTTTAATATTAATAATTTCCTCTTACGCTACCGAAATTATTGGAATTCACGCACTTTTTGGTGCTTTTATGACGGGTGTAATTATGCCTGACATCACTAAATTTAGAAATCTTTTTATAGAAAAAGTCGAAGATGTTTCGGTGATATTATTGCTTCCTTTGTTTTTTGTCTTTACAGGGTTGCGAACACAAATAGGACTGCTTAACGATCCCTATCTTTGGAAAGTTACCGGATTTATAATACTAGTTGCTGTTGTAGGCAAGTTTTTTGGAAGTGCTTTAGCGGCAAAGTTTGTGGGGCAAAGCTGGCGTGATAGCTTGACTATTGGCGCTTTGATGAACACAAGAGGCTTGATGGAATTGATAGTTTTGAATATTGGTCTAGACCTAAAAGTGCTTACTCCAGAAGTATTTACAATGATGGTTATTATGGCATTAGTCACCACCTTTATGACAGGTCCAACGTTGAATATTATAAATTATATTTTTAAGACTAAAGATGAGAATGTTTTAGAAGACGTTTTTAATGGTGAAAAATATAAAATTTTACTTTCATTTGGAAATAACGAAAAAGGGAAGTCGCTTTTGAGACTCGCTAATAGTTTAGTAAAAAAGAAGAAAGACAAATCAACAGTTACAGCTATGCATCTTACATTAAGCGACGAAGTGCATGCCTACAATTTAGAACAGTATGAAAAAGACAAATTTTTGCCATTAATTGTCGAATCCAAAATCTTGAATCAAGAAATTACGACTTTGTTTAAAGCTACAGTTGATATCGAATCTAATATTGCCGAGGTTGCTAATAATGGTGAATATGATTTGCTTTTGATTGGTCTGGGAAAATCTATTTTTGAAGGTTCATTGCTTGGAAAAGTGTTAGGATTTACCACTAGAATTATTAATCCCGACCGGTTGATTGATAAATTCACGGGAAAAGAAGGCTTGTTTGAAAATTCTCCTTTTGATGAAAGAACAAGACAGATTATTGCGAAAACTAAAACTCCGTTGGGAATTTTGATTGACAAAGATTTAAATCAAGTACATCAGGTTATTATTCCGATTTTTAGTTCAGAAGACACCTTTTTATTAGATTACGCTCAGAAATTGATTAACAACAATGAGTCCCAAATCATCATTTTAGATGTAAACGAAAGCATAAACACTAATTTTGTTCTCAAAAGTGCTTTAGATTCATTGCAAAAGACCTATCCAGAAAATGTCAATTTAATAAACAACAAAATCATTAAAAAAGATTTTTTAACAAAATTAGATCTAATGATTATAAGTGTCGAAAGCTGGAAAGTGCTTTTGGATAAATATAGTATTTGGCTAAGGAGAGTTCCTTCGGTATTGATATTAAAGCAGTAAACTATAAAAAATCCCGAAATTTCTAGCGGTTTTTTTATGGCTTTTTTGGAAGTTACACTTTCATAATTTCGGCTTCTTTATGAACAAGATGCTCGTCAATTTTTTTGATAAAATTATTGGTCAAGATTTGAACTTCTTCCTCGGCACTTTTACAAATGTCTTCTGAGGTCCCTTCTTTTTCTAGCTTCTTTATCTCGGTATTGGCCTCTTTACGGGCATTTCTAATTCCAATTTTTGCATCTTCGGCTTCTGACTTTGCTTGCTTTGCCAAATCTCGTCTTCTATCTTCGGTCAAAGGCGGAACACTGATGATGATTACATCTCCATTATTCATAGGATTGAAACCAAGATTGGCAATCATAATTGCTTTTTCAATAGTATGAAGCATGTTTTTTTCAAAAGGTTGCAATGTGATGGTTCTAGCATCGGGAACGCTAATCTTGGACACTTGGGAAAGCGGTGTTGCAGATCCATAATAATCAACAAAAACACTTCCTAGCATTGCTGGAGAAGCTTTTCCCGCACGGATATTTAAGAATGATTTTTCTAAATGTGCAATAGAACCCGCCATAGATTCTTGGGTGCTATCTAAAATAAATTCAATTTCTTCAGTCATAACTTTGTTGTTTGTGGTTTGTGATTTGTGGTTTGTAGTTAACTATAAACCACAAACCCAAAACTATAAACTTATATATTTACTTCAGTTCCTACGTTTTCTCCTTCGCAAATTTTCAATAAATTACCTTTTTTATTCATATCAAAAATTACAATAGGAAGTTTATTTTCTTGGCTTAACGTAAATGCAGTGGTGTCCATAACATTTAACCCTTTTTTTAATACATCATCAAACGAGATGTAGTTGAATTTTGTTGCTGTGGCATCTTTTTCAGGATCGGCGGTATAAACACCGTCTACGCGAGTTCCTTTAAGAATAACATCAGCGTTAATTTCTACGCCACGCAAAACGGCGGCAGTATCAGTCGTAAAGTATGGATTACCTGTACCAGCTCCAAAAATTACGATTCTTCCTTTCTCAAGATGACGATCGGCTCTTCTTTTTATATAAGGTTCTGCAATAGATTCCATTTTTAGCGCAGTCTGCAAACGCGTTTTCATTCCCTTGTCTTCTAGTGCGCCTTGCAGTGCCATTCCATTAATTACGGTGGCCAGCATTCCCATATAATCGCCTTGAACGCGATCCATACCATTGCTAGCGCCAGCAACTCCTCTAAAAATATTTCCGCCGCCTATTACAATTGCGATCTCAACTCCTTTGTCATGAACTTTTTTGATTTCTTCGGCATACTCTGCAAGTCTTGCAGGATCAATTCCATATTGTCTTTCGCCCATCAAGGCTTCACCACTTAATTTTAGAAGAATTCTTTTATATTTCATTTAATAGTTATTTAAAATTTGGTAAAATGCGGCTGCAAGATCAAATCCTAGTATTTTGAATCGTGCAAATATAGTTATAATCTGTTTTTTTAAAATTATGTTTTCTAAAAAAATAGTAGTTATTTTTAGTTCAGAAATTTGCACCTTTTGATGTTTGAGTTTCTATTGTTCTTTTTGGATGCAAAAGTACAAGTCATTTTATATCAGTAATAAAAACTCTTTAAAACCAAAAGCTAAATAGTTTTTAATTTTTAAAATTGGATTACAGATAATCCTAAACTAATATCCCCACTATTTTTTTGATCATTTATGCGAAAATCATATTGGCTAATTTCAATAAAAAACAGCGCATCGTCGTTTTGAAGCCCTAAACTTATTTTTTTATAATCTCCAGATAAACCACCTCTGCCTAAAGCAACGGCTTTTCCAATCCCTGTTTGAAGAACAATCCTTGTTTCGTCGCCTATTTTTGGACTTAATTTAAAATTAGCAAACACAGGAACAACTACCAGTTTATTAGTCCATTCCCAATTTATACCGGTGTGAATTCCTAAAGCAACCCATTTGTGATAATGTAAACCACAACCCATTTTAGCTCCTAGTCCATCCGGTAAAAACCAAGATTCTTTATCGTTTGTGTATTCATTTGTTTCGCCAGCATTTGGGTTTCCTTTAAATGCCAACGTGAAATCGTATTGAGCGTAAGTAGGTTTTGTTTTGGTTTTCTGAGCAGGATTCACAGTAGTGAAAACAGTTTGAGAGAACGTGTTTATAGCAAATAAAAACGATAACATTAAAATGAAATTATTTTTCAAAAGGTGTGGAGTTTAATGAAGCCTCAAACTTAATTACATCAATGCCATTAATCACATTATAATCGCCGATTTTTGTTCTTCGCAAAACCGTTAAATGCGAACCAGAATTCATGGCTTTTCCAAAATCATACCCTAAGGAGCGAATATAAGTTCCTTTGCTGCAAACCACTCTGAAGTCAATTTCAGGAAGCGCTATTCGGGTAATTTCAAATTCATGAATGGTCGTTTTACGGCTTTCAATTTCGATAGATTCTCCAATACGAGCATGCTCATAAAGACGGATTCCGTCTTTTTTTATAGCCGAAAAAATAGGTGGTTTTTGGTCGATTTCTCCCAAAAACTGTTTTACCGTTTCCGTAATCAAAGCTTCATCAATATGCGAAATATTGAAAGTTTGGTCTATTTCTGTTTCTAAATCGTAGGATGGTGTGGTGGCTCCAATGTAAAAAGTACCTGTATACTCTTTCACTTGACCTTGAAGTTCGGAAATTCTTTTGGTGAATTTGCCCGTGCAAACCAGTAATAATCCACTTGCCAATGGGTCTAAAGTTCCTGCATGACCAATTTTAAATTTTTTTGGAAGTCCCACTTTGTTGATTAATGCATATTTCATTTTATTGACTGCCTGAAACGAAGTCCAATGCAAAGGTTTGTCAATTAAGATGATTTGTCCGTTTAAATAATCTTCGGCAGACATTAAATTACAGTCAATGGATGAATGAAAAAGTGAATTGCCAATAAAATAATTCCAGCAGCAATGCGATAATAACCAAATACTTTGAAACCGTTTTTTGTCAAAAATCCAATAAAAGACTTAATGGCAATAAGCGCTACAATAAAAGCAACAACATTTCCAATGACCAAAAAATTGATTTGATCGTGAGATAAAACTAGTCCGTCTTTGTAATAATCGTAACATTTTTTTGCTGTTGCGCCGAGCATTGTTGGTACGGCTAGAAAAAAAGAGAATTCGGCGGCAGTGGTTCGAGATAATTTTTGTGACATTCCTCCAACAATCGAAGCACCACTTCTTGAAACTCCTGGAACCATCGCTAAACATTGAAACAAACCGATTTTAAAAGCTTGCAAATAACTGATTTCGTTCGATGTTTGCACTTCTTCTGGTTTACTGAACCAATCGTCTACTTTTAATAAAATAAGTCCACCAATCAAAAGTGAAACGGCAACCGTTAATGGACTTTCGAGTAAAGCATCAATTTTTTTACCTAAAAGTAATCCAAAAACTACTGCAGGAATAAAAGCTACCAGCAATTTGAAATAAAAATCAAAAGATTGGAAAAAGCGTTTAAAATACAAAACTACAACTGAAAGTATTGCTCCCAATTGAATGACAATCGTAAAAAGTTTGGTAAATTCATCGTGTTCAATGCCAAAATAGGAAGAGGCAAGTATCATATGACCGGTAGATGAAACGGGCAAAAATTCCGTAATTCCTTCGATTATGGCAATTATAATAGCTTGAAAAGTATTCATTTATACTTTTTTAGGATTTTTAAGAATAGCATAAATTGTGATTCCAAACCCTATTAAAACAGTAGTTGGAGCCAAACGGATTCTTCTAAAGCTGAAAACCTCTTCGTTAAATACATTTGGATCATCACTTCCTCCTCCAGACATTAAGATAAAGCCAAGTGTAATTACTGCAATACCAATAAGTAGGATTTTATAATTTATTTTTTCAAAAAGGAATTCATGAATATCTTCTTGTTTTTGGTCTAATTCTAGTTTTTGTTTTTTCATTTTGTCGTTGCGAGGCACGAAGCAATCTCACCCGCATATTTAAATTAATATAAATCGTCGGTTCTTAAATTCAAAAATCTTTGTGTGGCAAAATAAGTGCTTAACCAAGTAATCAAAACACCCATGCCAAAAACTAACAATAACACAAGGGCAACCAGTAATTGGTCGTCTAGAATTCCTAAATCTGGGAAGTTGGTTTGAAGGTAAATTAACACTCCAATAAGTGCTATAATCGCAAAACCAGCGCCAATCATTCCTAATTTGATACTTCGCATTACAAATGGTTTTCTGATAAATGCTTTTGTTGCGCCCACCATTTGCATTGTTTTAATAATAAATCGATGAGAATGTATCGACAAACGTAAGGAACTATTTATTAGTAAAACAGCGATAATGGTCAAGAATCCGCTGATTATTAAAATCCACATACTTACTTTTTGAATGTTGTCATTGACTAAATTTACCAGTTGTTTGTCATATACAATATCAGAAACCATATTATTTTTATTCAATTGCCTCTCAATTTTTGTAATACTATCTTTTTCTACATAATCCGCTTTCAGATTGATGTCATACGAATTTTGCAATGGATTGGTGCCTAGAAATGTCATAAAATCCTCGCCAATTATGTCGGTATGTTGCTTTGCGGCAGCTTCTTTGGAAACATAGACAAAAGATTTAGTGAACTTCGCGGTTTTTAAATCTCTTCCAAAAGCCTTTAAAATACTATCATTAGCATCGTTCTTGAAAAATACGGTCATCGCAATTTTTTCCCTAAAATTGTCTGCTAGTTTATGAGAATTTATAATAAAAAAGCCCAGTATTCCTAAAAGGAATAAGACCAAAAATACACTTAAAACTACTGAGAAATAAGAGGAAAGTAACCTGCGTTTTTGAAATTTATCAAATGAAGATGCCATAGTCTATTGGAATTATGGGGTAAAAATAACAAACAATTTCTTTATTTAAAGTTAATAACGCTCAAACTTTCAACTTTCGTGCAATAAATGTAAATTTGCCACTCATTTTTCGTTTGTTGTTTGTTGTTTTTGGTTTGTTGTTATTAT
This sequence comes from Flavobacterium sp., assembly GCF_031423415.1. Taxonomy (GTDB): domain Bacteria; phylum Bacteroidota; class Bacteroidia; order Flavobacteriales; family Flavobacteriaceae; genus Flavobacterium. Next base: position 49,281 of record NZ_JANPFL010000165.1, on the reverse strand, counting down.
CTTAAAAGCCAGAACCCTAAACCACAAACCCTAAACCATTAACAGAATAATGAAATACAATCCGAACGAAATCGAAGCCAAATGGCAAAACTATTGGGCCGAAAATCAAACTTTTGCAGCCGAAAACAACTCCGAAAAGCCAAAATATTATGTTTTGGATATGTTTCCTTATCCGTCTGGTGCAGGATTGCATGTAGGACATCCGCTGGGTTACATCGCGTCGGATGTGTACTCACGATACAAAAGACATCGTGGTTTTAATATTTTGCATCCAATGGGTTACGACAGTTTTGGATTACCTGCCGAACAATATGCAATACAAACGGGTCAACGTCCCGAAGACACTACTTCGGTAAATATTGACGGTGGTGTGGACAAAGAAGGAAATAAAATTGCCGGTTACCGTAAACAATTGGACAAAATTGGATTTTCATTCGATTGGAGTCGTGAAGTGCGCACTTCGAATCCGGATTATTACAAGCACACACAGTGGATTTTCATTCAATTATTCAATTCTTGGTACAATAAAAATACCGACAAAGCCGAAGATATTTCGATTTTGGTTTCCATTTTTGAAACAGATGGTAATGTCAATGTTAATGCAGTTTGCGATGATAATATTACAGTTTTTTCGTCAAGCGAATGGAACTCATTTTCGTCGGAAGACCAACAAAAAATACTATTACAATACCGTTTAACTTATTTGGCTGAAACCGAAGTCAACTGGTGTCCCGGATTAGGAACTGTTTTAGCCAATGACGAAATCGTAAACGGCGTTTCAGAACGTGGTGGATTTCCAGTGATTCGCAAGAAAATGACCCAATGGAGTATGAGAATTTCTGCTTATGCCGAACGTTTGCTTCAAGGTTTAAATGATATTGATTGGAGCGAAAGTATTAAAGAAAGTCAAAGAAACTGGATTGGAAGGAGTGTTGGGGCGATGGTGGAATTTAAAATCCTCACCCCAGCCCTCTCCAAAGGAGAGGGAGCCGATGCAGGATATATGACTGGAGATTCACAAACGGCATCGACATTATTAGGTCACGCCAAAGAAATGCGAAAGGAGCCAACACTGGAAGAAGCAATGTTGTGGGATGAAATTAGAAATAGAAAATTAAACGACAAATTCAGGAGACAGCATTTGATAGGTGTATATATTGTTGATTTTGTTTGTTTAGAAAAAAAGTTAATTATAGAAGTTGATGGTGGATATCACAATGCGACAGAACAAATTGAATCTGATGAAGAAAGAACTTTAGAATTAGAACAAAAGCATCTTTTCAAAGTTATTCGATTTACGAACGAAGAAGTTAAATTTGAAATTTGCAATGTTTTATCCAGAATAAAACAAGAATTAAGCAATAGAAAGGCGGATATAACGAATCTAGTTTCGGCTCCCTCTCCTTTGGAGAGGGCTGGGGTGAGGATTTTCACCACTCGTCCAGACACCATCTTCGGGGTTACCTTTATGACACTCGCTCCAGAACACGAATTGGTTTCACAAATTACCACTCCGGAACAAAAAGCTGCGGTAGATGCTTATATCGAAAAAACCGCAAAACGTTCTGAAAGAGAGCGTATGGCGGATGTAAAAACCATTTCGGGAGTTTTTACAGGAGCTTATGCGGAGCATCCGTTTACCAAAGAACCAATTCCAGTTTGGATTGGCGATTATGTACTTGCAGGTTATGGAACAGGTGCTGTAATGGCGGTTCCTTGCGGTGACGAAAGAGATTATGCTTTCGCCAATTTCTTCAAAGATCAAAACGGAATGCAAGAGATCAAAAATATTTTTGCCAATGTCGACATCTCTAAAGAAGCTTATGGTTCTAAAGACAATGTCGTTATTGCCAATTCAGATTTCTTAAATGGATTAAATTACAAAGAAGCGACCAAAAAAGTCATTGAAGAACTCGAAAAAATAAACCAAGGAAAAGGGAAAATCAACTACCGTTTGCGTGATGCAGTTTTCTCCCGCCAAAGATATTGGGGCGAACCCTTTCCGGTATATTATGTGAATGGCTTACCGCAAATGATTGATGCAAAATATTTGCCAATCGTATTGCCGGAAGTGGAGAAATATTTGCCAACTGAAGACGGATTGCCGCCTTTAGGAAATGCTTTGGTTTGGGCTTGGGATAGTGCTAAGTGTTCAGTGGTAAGTACTCAGTTGATTGACAATATAACAATATTTCCTCTTGAATTGAACACAATGCCAGGTTGGGCAGGAAGTTCTTGGTATTGGATGCGTTATATGGATGCGCACAATGAGAATGAATTTGCAAGCAAGGAAGCTTTGAAATATTGGGAAAGCGTAGATTTATACATTGGCGGAAGCGAACACGCTACAGGTCACTTATTGTATTCCCGTTTTTGGAACAAATTCCTGAAAGACAAAGGTTTTGCACCAACCGAAGAACCATTCAAAAAAACTGATTAATCAGGGAATGATTTTGGGAATGAGTGCGTTTGTATATCGATTAGATGGAACAAATACGTATGTTTCAAAAAATAAAATAGAAGGTCAAAAAGTACAATCAATTCACGTTCATGTTTCAATGGTAAACACTTCAGATGAACTAGATATTGAAAAATTCAAGTGTTGGAGAGAAGATTATGCAAAAGCACAATTCATAACCGAAGACAACGGAAAGTTCATGGTAGGTCGCGAAATCGAAAAAATGTCGAAATCCAAATACAATGTAGTTACTCCTGATGATATTTGTAACGAATACGGAGCCGATACTTTGCGTTTGTACGAAATGTTCTTAGGGCCATTGGAACAAGCGAAACCATGGAATACAGCAGGAATTTCGGGAGTTTTTGGTTTTCTTAAAAAATTATGGCGTTTGTATTTTGACGAAAATGGTTTAATCGTTGCTAACGACGAACCAACTAAAGACAACTTAAAATCATTACACAAAACCATCAAAAAAGTGGCGGAAGATATCGAAGGATTCTCTTTTAATACCTCGGTTTCACAGTTTATGATTTGTGTGAATGAATTGTCAGCTCAAAACTGTCATTCTCGAGCGATTTTAGAACCTTTGGCGATTTTGATTTCTTCTTATGCACCTCATATCGCTGAGGAATTATGGAACCAATTAGGAAATTCGGGCTCAATTTCGACGGTAGATTTTCCAATATTGGACGAAAAACATTTGGTTGAAAGCAGTAAGGAATATCCAGTTTCTTTCAACGGAAAAATGCGTTTCACTATCGAATTGTCTTTGGATTTATCTGTTCCTGAAATTCAGGAAATCATTATGAAAGACGAAAGAACTCTAAAACAATTGGACGGAAAAACGCCAAATAAAATAATCATTGTTCCCGGAAAAGTAATTAATTTGGTAGGATAAATAAAAACCCTATTTTTCAACCACAAATTACACAAATTTTCACAAATCAATTTGCGGAAATTTGTGTTATTTGTGGTTGTTTTTTTAATCAATAACAAGAATTAATTAGTATAATTCCGATTTGTGTAAATTAGTTCGATTGTAGTGGTCAACATATTCTACTCCAATTTGTCACCCTGAAAGGTTCTCAACATTCGAGGGCAATCTATTATAGACGCTTCCAGCGTGACAAATAACAAGAATAAATTTAGCATCAATTTAACGGATGTCAAATTGACATTTTCTAAATTTGGTTCATAATTTGATAATCTAGTTTCAAACAATTAAAAAAATAAAAATATGGGAATGGGATATATGCTTTTAGCAGGTTTAATTATGCTTGGGAGCTGGTTAGTAAGCTCAAGATTGAAAAGTAAATTTGAAGAATACTCCAAATTGCAGTTGCAAAACGGAATGTCAGGAAAAGAAATTGCCGAAAAAATGCTTGCCGATCACGGAATTCGTGATGTAAAAGTAATTTCGGTGGAAGGACAATTGACCGACCACTACAATCCTGCAGATAAAACAGTGAATTTGAGTGAGGCGGTTTACAATCAAAGAAATGCCGCTGCCGCTGCGGTTGCCGCTCACGAATGTGGTCACGCCGTGCAACACGCTACAGCTTATAGTTGGTTGACTTTGCGTTCTCAATTAGTTCCAGTAGTCAATGTAGCTTCGTCGTATATGCAATGGATTTTGCTGGCTGGAATCTTAATGATTAAAACGTTTCCATCACTATTGTTGATAGGAATTGTGATTTTTGCGGCTACAACTTTGTTTTCAATAGTTACCTTACCGGTAGAATATGATGCGAGTAATCGCGCCTTGGCTTGGTTAGAAAACAAAAGAATGTTGACACAACAAGAACAAGCTGGTGCAAAAGATGCTTTGAAATGGGCTGCGAGAACTTATGTTGTTGCCGCATTGGGTTCGATCGCTACTTTGTTGTACTACGTTTCTATTTATATGGGAGGAAGAAGGGAGTAAAGAAAATTCCAATTTTTTAAATTGCAAATTCCAACACAGAAGGGAATTCTAGTATTTTTAATTCCAAATTTCAATAACTTAGCAGTCATCGGAGTTTGGATTTTTTTTTGTTTTTGAAATTGCTTTTGATTTTTTTGGTATAAAAAAATTCCAAATAGCAACTTCATCAGTTGGAGTTTGGAATTTGTTAATTGTAATTTTTTAATATTTATTTTCCTTTATTAGCTTCTGAAATGTATTTTTCTAATGCCATTGTCATCGACGGAGTTTCCGGAGTTGGAGCAAGAATGTCAATTCTTAAGCCATTTTCTAAAGCCGCCTTTTGAGTGGTGCTTCCGAAAACTGCAATTCTAGTATTGTTTTGTTCAAAATCAGGAAAATTAGTAAATAATGATTTTATTCCAGTTGGACTAAAGAAAGCCAATACGTCATAGTAAACATCTGCTAAATCAGACAAATCGCTAACTACTGTTTTGTAAAACACAGCCTGAGTCCAATCGACTTTAAGATTGTTTAATGTTATTGGAGCATCAGCATTGAGTTGGTCTGAAGCTGGCAATAAGAATTTTTCATCTTTGTACTTTTTTATCAATGGAGATAAATCTGCAAAATCTTTTGGACCAACGTAAATTTTGCGTTTACGATACACCACATATTTTTGCAAATAAAATGCGATTGCTTCAGATTGACAAAAATATTTTAATCCTTCTGGAACTTTATAGCGCATTTCATCAGCAACTCTAAAGAAGTGATCTACAGCATTTTTACTAGTCAAAATGATAGCTGTAAAATGATTTAGATCGATTTTTTGAATTCTAATATCTTTAGCGCTAACTCCTTCAACATGTATAAAAGGTCTGAAGTCAACTTTTACTTTATGCTTATTTTGAATTTCAAAGTAAGGGGAATTTTCCACTTTAGGCTCGGGCTGTGACACCAAAATTGTTTTTACTTTCATATTTGACATTTTCTAAGCAATACCTTTCGTGAACCAAAAATACATAAAATAATAAGGCCCTATTTCGAGAGCGCAAAGATATAAAATAAAATAAAACAACTTACTAAATATTATATTTTGATGATTTTTTATCGACACTAAATAAGTTAATGCGCAAGATGCCAATACGATAAGAATAAATATGGTCATAAAATTGTTTGAAACACTGTCACAATAGAACAAAATAATATTAAAAGGCAATAAGAATATACCTATGTAAGTTCTGAAAATAACTTTCTGAAGGTTGAATTGTTCAATAACTTCTTCAATATCGAAAGCATTAGCGATAATTTTTTCAATCAAAAATTTTGACAAAACGAAGTAAACAATAAAAGTAATTATTTGAATGAACAAAAGCCAATCTGTTTTTGAAGCGTAGCCAAATTGAGAAAGTGAAATCTGAATAAAGAATGCAAATGAAATAATTTGCACCACAAATAAGGACAAAGTAAAACTACTATTAAGGTGACTTCCGTCTTTATAAATAGTAGTGTATTTATCGGAATAAATTAATTTAGCAAAATCGGCAAATCTATTTTCAAAAGCTGATTTTGTTATAGCAATGGTAGCAAAAGAAAACACAAACAAGACTGTAGCCCAATCTTTGTTCTCAATTATCCTCAAATGAAGTAAATTATCAATCATATTGCTGCAAAATTACTAATTTTTTATTTCATTATTTTCATTATAAAGTAAATATGAAATTGACATGAATCAAAAACTTAAATTCACAGTAGGAATGAAGTTATATATTCCTAAAAATTAACAAATAGTAGTAGCACATAGGAATCAAATCGTATAAAAGGTTTACTTTTGCGTTGAAATTAATCGAGATATGAATGATTGTATTGTTATAATTCCTACCTATAACGAAATTGAGAATATCGAAAGCATCATTAGAGCCGTGCTTTCTCAACATAAACCATTTCACGTCCTTGTCATTGATGACAATTCGCCGGATCATACTGCAGAAAAAGTAAGTTTGCTTCAATCTGAATTTGAGGGAAGATTGTTTTTAGAAAAAAGAATTGGAAAATTAGGTTTGGGAACAGCTTATGTGCACGGTTTTCGTTGGGCTTTGGAGCATAAATACAATTATGTTTTCGAAATGGATGCCGATTTTTCTCACAATCCAAATGATTTAGAAAAACTATATGATGCTTGCCATTTTGGAGGAGCAGATTTAGCCATTGGTTCTCGCTATGTGACTGGCGTAAATGTAGTAAACTGGCCTTTGAGTCGAGTTTTAATGTCTTATTTTGCATCTGTTTATGTTCGATTTATAACGGGAATGAAAATTCACGATGCCACTGCCGGATTTATTTGCTATAAAAGTGAGGTTTTAGTGGGAATCAATTTAGATAAAATAAAATTTGTGGGTTATGCGTTCCAAATAGAAATGAAATACAGAACTTTTTGCAAAAAATTTGAAATTGTAGAAGTCCCCATTATTTTTACTGATCGAACAAAAGGACAATCCAAAATGAGTAGCGCCATTTTTAAAGAAGCTGTTTTAGGAGTTATTGCTCTTCGCTTAAAAAAATTATTTAACACCTTATAAAAGCAGCCTTATTATGAATAAGATTTTAATCAAGAATGCTAAAATAGTAAACGAGGGAACTATTTTTGAAGGTGACGTTTTAATTGAAAATGACTTAATTGTTGAAATTGCGGAAAGTATCAGCGCAAAATCATCTGAATGTAAAATTATTGATGCTGAAGGAAATTATTTAATTCCAGGTGCAATAGACGATCAGGTGCATTTTAGAGAGCCAGGATTAACGCACAAAGCAGATATCGAATCAGAGTCTAAAGCTGCTGTTGCAGGAGGAATCACTTCGTTTATCGAGCAACCCAATACGGTTCCCAATGCGGTAACTCAAGAACTTTTAGAAGAAAAATACCAAATTGCTGCCCGAAACTCTTATGCGAATTATTCGTTTATGATGGGTGCAACCAATGACAATCTAGATGAGGTTCTAAAAACAAATCCTAGGAACGTTGCGGGTATAAAAATATTTTTAGGTTCGTCGACCGGGAATATGTTAGTAGATAATGATGAAGTTTTAGAAAAGATATTTTCGAGTACACCATTGATGATTGCAGTGCATTGTGAGGACGAAACCACCATAAAAAATAACTTAGAAAAATTCAAAGCGGAGTTTGGCGAAGACATTCCAGTGACGGCTCATCATCTCATTCGGAGCGAGGAAGCTTGCTATATTTCGTCTTCCAAAGCGATTGCTTTAGCAAAAAAAACGGGGGCAAGACTGCATGTTTTTCATCTTTCGACAGCAAAAGAAATGACTTTATTTACCAATAAAATTCCATTGGAAGATAAGAAAATTACTGCTGAAGTTTGCATTCATCATTTATGGTTTACCAATGATGATTATGCAACTAAAGGCAATTTAATCAAATGGAATCCAGCCGTAAAAACTGCAAATGACAGAATAGTGCTTTGGGAAGCCTTGAATGATGGTAGAATCGATGTCATTGCTACAGATCATGCACCGCATACTTTAGAAGAAAAAAAGCAACCTTATTTGAATGCGCCATCTGGCGGACCGCTAGTGCAACACGCTGTTGTAGCCATGTTTGAAGCCTATCATCAAGGAAAAATAAGCATTGAAAAAATTGTAGAAAAAATGTGCCACAATCCCGCCAAGATTTTCAAAATTGAAAAGCGTGGATTTATCAAAGAAGGCTATTATGCCGATTTGGTAATCGTAAATTCAGGTTTGCCTTGGAGTGTAAAAAAAGAAAATATTTTAGCAAAATGTGGATGGTCTCCTTTTGAAGGTTTTACTTTTAAATCCCGAATTACGCACACTTTTGTAAACGGACAATTAGTTTATTCTGCTTTTAAAGTGAAAGACATTAGAGCTGGAAAACGATTATTGTTTGATAGATGATTTGCATTATGAAATCGCCACTAAAAACTAGTTTGTTGCAAACAAACACCAATAAGTAAAAAGGCGATACAGTATATGACCTCTAAAAAATCTAAATTTACATATATGAAAAAAATAATTCTGTTTTTTATTGTTTTCATTTTTGTTATCAGCTGTACTAAAGAGCTGGTAAAGGAGCCAACGAGCTTAATCGAAAGAGAAAAAATGGTCGATATTATGTATGATTTGGCACTTTTGGAAGCCATGAAAGTGGAAAATCCTGCATTGATGGACTCCATTAAATACACATCGAACCAATACATTTATAAAAAATATAAAATTGATAGTGTTCAATTTGCACAAAGCAATATTTATTATGCTGCTGACTATGAGGAATATGAAAAAATGTACAATCAGATTAAAGCTCGATTAGATAACGAAAAAACTCAGGTTAATGTATTGATTAAAGCCGAAGCAAGGAAAGAAAAGTTGAAGGCAAAGATCAAGAAAAAGCAAAAAGAAAAGAAAGTAGCGGATTCTATAAAAAAATCAAAGCAAAATCTGATTTTAAAAAAGAAAACCGACTCTGTCAAAAAGACAAACCAACTCAAAGCTTCAAAATCATCAGATTTGTTGAAGAAAGAAAAAAAATAAGAATTTATAAACTTGAATTTTCTTTTATATATTGGTGGATATCCACAAAATCTAGTTGCAATGCATTTGTAATTTTTTCGTTTGAGTATAAATTTTTTGAATAAGAGGCAATAGCAGTTTCTTTATCTAGTATCCTTTTTGTTCGAAAAAAAGTGGAGAAAAACCAATCTATTCTCCATAAAACGCCAGTTACAAAAGGGGTAATATAAACAGAAGGTCTTTTAATTTTGAGGGCATCGGCCATTGAATTAAATAATTCTTGAAAGTTTATAGTATTGGCAACTAGCGCAAATCGGTCATTTTTTATTTCGCTTTTCATCAGCTGCACCATAATCTTTACTACATCGGTCACGGCGATGAATCCAGTGGTTCCTTTGGTATAAAAAGGAAATCCGTTTTCTATTTTTTTAAAAAGAATTCCGCTTCCTTGCTCCCAAATTCTGGGCCCAAGTATTACTCCAGGATTCACAATTACAGTATTTAAACCTTCTTGTTGCCCTCGCCAAATTTCCATTTCGGCGCCAAATTTAGAAATGGCATAATCACTATGTGATTTTTCTGGATTCCATTCGGTTTCTTCTGTGATAATTTTTTCATTCTCTTTCAAATCACCAAGAGCGGCTATTGAGCTTATAAAACAAAGTTTTTTTATGTTTTTAGCAAGACAAAAATTAACTATGTTGGCAGTTCCTTCAATATTGGTTTTCCGAATTACATCTTCATCTTTGGGGTCGAATGAAATAAATGCAGCACAATGATATACGTATTCTGCGTTTTCGAAAGCTGTTTCTAAAGACGGAACATCGAGGATATCAGCTTCTAGCCAATTTATTTTTTCGAATAAACTTTCTTTTTTGTAATAAGAAAAGAGGTTTTTGGTTTTTTGGATTGTTTCCAAATTTCGATAGATGGCACAAACGCTTTCTCCATTTTCAATTAAATGAAGTAGCAAATGTGAGCCAACTAATCCTGTTCCTCCCGTTACTAAAACCATTTTGCTAATTTACGAATTAGGAGTTATGATTCGTAATTTTTGTTGTACAAATTACTATCAAAATTGCCATTGCCATTGAAATTCATATCTTTGCCGAAATTGATTTTTAAGATGAAGAATTTTATTGAAGAAGTGACTTGGCGGGGAATGCTCCACGATGTTATGCCAGGCACCGAAGAACATTTGCTGGAACAAATGCGTGTGGCTTATGTGGGAATTGACCCAACTGCCGATTCATTGCACATTGGACATTTAGTTGGCGTGATGTTGTTGAGACATTTTCAATTATCAGGGCACAAACCATTAGCTTTAGTAGGTGGTGCGACAGGAATGATTGGCGATCCATCAGGAAAATCGAATGAAAGAAATTTATTGGACGAAGCTACTTTGCGACACAATCAGGAAGCCATAAAAGGACAACTATCCCGTTTTTTAGACTTTACTTCCGATGCACCAAACGCAGCAGAGTTGGTTAATAATTACGACTGGATGAAAAATTTTTCATTTCTGGATTTCATTCGTGATGTGGGTAAACACATTACCGTAAATTATATGATGGCAAAGGATTCTGTAAAGAAACGTTTGTCTTCAGAAGCTGCCGAAGGAATGTCATTCACGGAGTTTACCTATCAATTGGTTCAAGGATATGACTTTTTACATTTGTATAGAGATAAAAGTTGTACGCTACAAATGGGGGGAAGCGACCAATGGGGAAATATCACCACCGGAACCGAATTAGTGCGAAGAATCGCTAGCGGAAAAGCATATGCTTTGACTTGCCCATTGATTACAAAAGCGGATGGAACAAAATTTGGCAAATCCGAAGGCGGAAACATTTGGTTGGATTCAGCTAGAACTTCTCCATATAAATTTTACCAATATTGGTTGAATACTTCTGATGTTGACGCCGAGAAATACATCAAGATTTTTACTTTCATATCGAAAGAGGAAATACAGGATTTAACTGAAAAACATAGAGAAACTCCACACTTGCGTTTGTTGCAAAAACGTTTGGCCGAAGAAATTACGGTAATGGTGCATTCTGCAGAAGATTTGGAAAACGCGATTAAAGCTTCGGGAATTCTTTTTGGAAATGCCACCGCCGATGATTTAAAACAACTTGACGAAGCTACTTTTTTAGAGGTTTTTGACGGTGTTCCTCAAGCGGAAATTGCAAAAAATGAAATTGAAACCGGAATAAACATTATTGATGTTTTAAATGAAAAAACAGGATTTTTAAAATCAAACGGTGAAGCGAGACGTGCTTTGACTGCCAATTCTATTTCGGTAAATAGAGAAAAAGTTACTGAAGAATTCGTGCTTTCGACCAAAGATTTAATCAACAATCAATTCGTGTTATTGCAAAGCGGAAAGAAAAATTATTTTGTGATTCAGGTTAAATAACCATCAAATTACCACCGCGAATATCATCATTATCAAAACGTCCCAATACCTCAAAGGAGTTATTGGGATTTTTTTTAGTTTTCATACAAATTCCTAAAAACCAAATGATAAATAAGCAATTAAATAAATTTCTATTGTTTATATTTGTTGTTTAGGACAAATTTTTAATAGTTTATTTGTGCTAAAAAACAGTTCAATACTTTAGAATCGGAACCCTCTTAATTCGAATTTTGCTTTGAAAACAAAACAAATACAGTCTTATTTTACCTTATTTTTTCTTTTATTACGTTCTGTTTTTTCACCTTGTTTTAGCCAGTCTCAAGTTATTTTTAGTAAAATAAATCAAACTAATGGATTATCTAACGATAGAGTAAGCAGCATTGTTAAAGAGAAAAATGGTTTTGTTTGGATAGGAACTGACAATGGGCTAAATAGGTTTGATGGCAATAAAATAAAAATTTACAATAAGCAAAATAGTGCTTTAAGTTCCAATGACATTTCCGATTTATTAATAGATCGTAAACGCAAAATTTGGATTGGTACGTTCGGAGGTGGATTAAATTTCTACAATCCCTCGAACGATAGATTTGTTACCTATAAAAATAGCCCAAACGATAATACATCAATTCCGTCTAATGAATTGAATACTCTTTTTGAGGATTCTAAAGGTATAATTTGGTTGGGTACTAAAAATGGACTTTCCTCTTTTAATGAAAAAGAAAATACTTTTAAAACCTATAAATTTGATAGTAAAAATACGTTTTCAATTAGCAATAATGACGTCAGGAGTATTTATGAAGATGGAAATAAAAAGCTGTGGATAGGCACTTTTGGCGGAGGATTGAACAAATTTGATTCTGCAACAGGAAAGTTCTGCAGAATAAAGTCTTCAAGTACAATTTCACCTGATTATATTCATTCCTTATGTGGAATTAACAAGAATGAAATCTTAATTGGAACCAGTGGAAAAGGAATGCTGACTTTTGATGTGAACACGTTAAGTTTTCAAAAAAAATGGTATGGAATAGATAAAACAATCAATATAGTTCGCCGAATTAAAAGAGATCGGAATGGAATAATTTGGATAGGAACGGATGGTGTTGGACTTTTTAAAATAAAAAACATCAACAGCACAAATCCAATAGTTACTAATTATAGCAATGACTCCCAATCAGAGACTTATATTTCCAGTAATGCCATTTACGCTCTTATGGAAGACGAGGATTCCAATATTTGGTCGGGAACAGCTTGGAACGGAGTCGGCGTTTTGAGTCTTAACAAAGATTTTACCTTTATATCAAGTTCCAATAAGGGAGAATCTCCCATTTCGGTACTGTCAATCTATAAAAACAAGGATTCTTTTTTTATGGGATTGGACGGAAAAGGATTGACTGTTTTGCCCGAAAAAACTAAAGTGGCAAAGCATTATAATAGCAAAAACAAAAATACAATAGGGGACGATTATGTTCAATATATATACGAAGCTCAAAACGGTACACTTTTGATAGGAACTTTTGTAAATGGATTGATTAATTTCAATTACAAAACAGGGAGTTTTACCCAATTCAAACAAAAGATAGGCGACCCAAAATCCTTGAGTTTTAATGATGTTCGTTATATTGTGGAGGACGATAAAAATAATTTTTGGATAGCAACTTGGGGTGGTGGTCTAAATTACCTTGATATAAAAACAAAAGAATTTAAAAGTTTTAGTGAGAGAAAAGGAGATAAAAACGACATTAGTAGCGACAATGTGATATCGCTGCAAAAAGACGGACAGTCAATCTGGATGGCCACTTTTGGTGGTGGTGTTAATCTGTTGGATACGAAAACCAATCAATTTAAAGTCTATAAAAGTATAGACGGCAATCCAAATTCTATCAGCAGCGATTATTTGTATAGCATTTTAAAAGACTCCAAAGGCAATATTTGGATGGGAACTGCCGGGGAAGGAATCAATTTGTTGGACACAAAAACTCAAAAAATCAATCGTTTTGATAATTTCAAAAATATCCGGTATCAAACCGTGACAGCAATTCTAGAGGACAATAAGGGATTGATTTGGTTTAGTACAAAACAAGGAATTTTCAACTATGATTATGCCACAAAAGTTTTTAAAAGTTTTTCAAATCTTAAAGAAGACTATCATATAAATTCCGGTTTCAAAGACGAAAAAGGAATGCTGTATTTTGGTTGCTCCAAAGGGGTTATCAAATTTAATCCAGAAACCATCAAGGTCAAAAATGTAACGCCTGAAGTAAAATTCACCAGCTTTAAACTTTTCAACAAGGAAGTTCCAATTGGCGAAGACGAGATATTGAAAAATGATATTTCATTTTCAAAAAATATTACATTAAAACACGATCAGGACGTAATTACTTTTGAATTTGCTGCTATGCTGTTTCCGTCATCCTCCGGCTGTGAATACCAGATAAAAATGGATAATTTCGATAAAAATTGGAGATCAATAGGGAAAGAAGGTTCCGCTACCTATACCAATCTTTCTCCAGGACAATATGTTTTTAAAGTAAGGAGTAGAGAATTGGGCAGTGAGTGGGCGAACCAATATAGCTCATTGAATATTAAAATTCTTAAACCTTTTTGGACAGAATGGTGGGCTTTTTTAATTTATGCCCTTTTGGCAATTGCATCGTTTTATGTTTTTATAAAATATATCATTTCGTGGGAGAATATGAAAGCAGATTTGCGATTCGAGAAATTTTCGCACGAAAAAGATGTCGAACTCTACAATTTGAAACAAGATTTTTTCACTAATATTTCTCACGAAATAAGAACTCCAGTAACTCTTATTTTGAGCTCGATAAATAAACTGTTGAAAAGTGATGAACTTATTGAAAATCAGCAGCAAAATTCTTTCGGCACCATTAAAAAAAATGGAGAATATTTACTCAATTTGGTCAATGAGCTGCTAGATTATCGAAAGTTAGAACATCATCAAATCAAGCTCAAAGTTTTCAAAGGAAATTGGGTTAGCTTTTGCAAAGAAATACACTTGTCTTTTAAAGAATTTGCCTATCAAAAGGACATTACCTTTGAATTTGAATGTTCGAGTTCAAGCATCGAATTATGGTTCGACAAAAACCAAATGGAAAAAGTACTGTATAACTTATTTTCCAATGCGTTGAAATTTACCAGCGCTGGTGGCTCCATAAAACTCACCATTACAGAAACCGAAACTTCAGTACAATTAGAATTGGTCGATCATGGAATTGGAATTTCAAAAAAACATCTCTCTAAAATATTCAATCGCTTTTATCAGGCCAATGATGCCGATAGTGTCAATGGAGCAGGTTTCGGGTTAGGATTGACCATTTCGAATGAAATTATAAAGCTACATCAAGGAGAAATTAAAGTAAAAAGTAAAAAAGGTGCTGGAAGTACTTTCACAATTATTTTGAAAAAAGGAAATTCTTTTTTCAATGAGGCTGAAATTGGCGGAAGCGAGACCAATGAAGAACTCATTGAAAATTACTTCACCACTAAACAAAATAAGGTTGAGGTTCTTGCGCAAAGCACAGAAGGTCCTACAGTAAAGGAACAAACCTTACTTATTGTGGAAGACAATGTAGATATAGGCAATTATATAGCAGAACTTTTGTCGGATGAGTACGCGATTTTGCGGGCTTATAATGGTAAAGAAGGTTTGGAAATAGCGCTGGAAAAAATGCCAGATCTCATTATCAGTGATGTCATGATGCCAATTATGGACGGAATAGAACTGACCCATAATTTAAAAACAATTGTTACTACAAGCCACATTCCTGTGATTCTTTTGACAGCCAGAGCTTCTTTTATGAATAAAATGGAGGGTTTCGAAACAGGTGCCGATGATTATGTCACGAAGCCTTTCAACGAGTCGCTTCTTCGTGCCAGAATAAAAAACATTCTCAAAAACCGAAGTTTATTACACGAAAAATTTCATTCAGAAGACACGACCGATATTGGTGAATTTGTAAAAAACAAAAAAGATCAGGAATTTCTTCAAAATTTAGGGCTGTTTATTGAAAAAAATATTGATTCGGATAATCTTGCTGCCAATCTCGTAGCCAAAGAATTGGGGATGAGTCACTCCGTGCTGTATAAAAAACTGAAAACTTTAACTGGTTTGTCGCTTGTGGAATATATGCGCGATTATAGATTAAAGAAAGCCAAAGAACTTCTCAAAACAAAACAATTTACTCTAAATGAAGTTTGCTATCAAGTAGGCTATTCTGACCGAAAATATTTCAGTAAGTTATTCAAAGAACGTTTTGGCAATCCTCCCACTTTTTATATGAAGGAAAAAGAGAATCCTTCTTTTTGATTTTTAGATAATCGAATCATAATACTCTTCTTCATACTGTTTCCAAGGTTTTATGCTAATTATTCTACAATAAAAAACGATTTCGTACCCCTAAAAAAACGATTTCGTGCCCCTTTTGTTTATGACTCAAAGTATAATTTTACAATTCAATTAAAGCTTTTTTTATTTAATATCGGGATTGAAAAAAGCAAACAAACAATACTGACTAACAACTAAATCAAAATTGAATTATGAATAAACCAATCAAAAGTAACCCGTCTTAAAACCAAATTAAAATATCAAACTATTACAATCAAAACTAAATATGAATACAAAGCTAATGCGAAAAAGAAATTTTATAGTACAAAAGTTCTCTAGTTCATTGATTATTTTCTTGATACCTCTTCTGTTTTTTGGACAAAAAGTTGATGTTAAAGGAACTATCATTGATGAAGCTACTAAGACAACTCTTCCGGGCGTTACGGTAACATTAAAAAAAACTACTAATTCTGTTATTTCAGATGTAAATGGGAATTACCAAATAAAAGCAGATACAGGAGATATTATAACATTTTCATTTTTGGGATATGGAACAGTAGAAAAAAAAATTACTGGAAATATCTTGAATGTATCCCTTAAAGAAGAAACTAAAACACTTAATGAGGTAGTAGTTATTGGATACGGATCTACCAAGAAAAAAGATCTTACAGGTTCAGTAACACAAGTAAGTTCGAAGGATTTTCACAAAGCACCAGTCACTAACGTCGAAGGATTAATTGCCAATAAAGTTGCTGGTGTACAAATAACGCCTAGAAGCGGTAAACCAGGGGCTGGAAGTTCCATTATAATTCGAGGAGGTTCTTCATTAAATGCCAGTAATGATCCTTTATATGTTGTTGATGGTGTTCCTCTTGAAGGATCGAATGGTGGACCTGGAATCCTTAGCCAGTTAAATCCCAATGATATTGAAAGTTTTACAATCTTGAAAGATGCTTCTGCAGCAGCTATTTATGGGTCAAGAGCCTCTAATGGTGTTATTATTATAACCACCAAAAAAGGAAGTTTAAAAGAAACCCAAGTTGATTTTTCATCCTCAACAAGAGTGACTAGTATTATGGAGCAAGCTCCGGTATTGTCTGCGGACGACTATAGGAGTCTTGTGAATACATTAGTAACTAATGGAACCCCCGCAAAAACCCCACCTGGTACGGCGAACACAAATTGGCAAGATGAAATTTATCAAATGGCATTAGCATCAGAAAATAATTTGAGTATGAGTGGCGCTATAAAATCATTGCCATATAGAGTTTCCGTGGGTTATCTTAATCAAGATGGCGTTTTAAGAACGGGCAATTATGAAAGATTCACAGCTTTACTAAATTTAAGTCCAAAATTTTTTGACAACCATTTGAAAGTAAATTTAAATTTAAAGGGTTCGTTTGAAAAAGAACGCATTGCCAATGAAGGTGCGCTTTGGAATGCAAGAGCATTCGACCCTTCACAACCTGTTCGTGTTGAAGACCAAACTTATGGAGGGTATTTTCAGTACACACAGTTCGCCAGCAATCCGGCATTAGCCATAATTAATCCGGTCAGTATGTTAGAGCAAGTAAAAAGCAGAAACGAAATTGTTAGAAGCGTAGGGAATTTACAATTGGATTATTCGATGCATTTTTTACCAGACTTACACCTTAATGTTAATGCAGGTTACGATATTTCAAAAGGAAAATACTTGAGCTCAGCATCTGCGAGCTATTTTCCTGCAAACCTCTCAGAAGGCTATATTTATTATGCCGATCCTTCTAACGAAGTGCAGAATACCTTGTTCGAGTCTTATTTATTTTACAGTAAAGAAATTGCTGCTATAAAAAGTAGATTTGATATTACCGCGGGTTATTCTTATAATGATTTTTTGACAACCAACTATTTTTATCCAACTTTTAGTCCTGATGGTATTAAACAACCCAATAGTGATCCTGTTTTTCTGTTCGACAAGCCAAGTCATTCTATCATTTCTTTTTATGGCAGACTTAATTATGTATTTAACGAAAAATATTTGCTGACTGCCACTTTACGTCAGGATGGATCTTCCCGATTTTCAGAAGAAAACAGATGGGGTTTGTTTCCGTCTGCTGCTTTAGCTTGGAAAATAAAAGAGGAAAGTTTTCTTAAAAACAGCAAAACTTTTTCCGATTTGAAATTGCGATTGGGTTATGGTGTCACTGGGCAACAGGACGGTATTGCTAATTATTATTATAGACCAAGTTATTTTTCTGGGAATACAGACGAGCAGTACACTTTTGGGAACACGAGTTATTTAACCGTTAATCCAGGTGCGTATAATCTAAATCTTAAATGGGAAGAGACTGCCTCTTCGAATATTGGACTGGATTTTGGATTTTTAAAAAACAGAATTACAGCAAGCGTAGATGTTTATCTGAAAGAAACCAAAGATTTGTTAAATATTACAAGGGTTCCTTTAGGCTTTAATCAAGGTAGTGAATTACTGCTCAACATTGGTAAAATGGAAAATAGAGGAGTGGAATTTGCCCTGAAAGCAATTCCCGTACAAACCGACAATATGACTTGGGATGTAAATTTTAATTTCACCTATAACGAAAATAAAATTACGCACTTGAACGATGTTTCCGATGAAGGAATTGGACTCTTCAGCAATGCCATTTTAGTCAATACCGTAGGTTATCCGCGAAACACCTTTTATTTATATCATCAAGTTTATGGTGCAAACGGTATGCCGATCGAGGGACAAATGCTTGACGTAAATAGTGATGGATTGCTAAATGCTAGTGATAGATATATTTCGGATAAATCGACAGCTCCACGATACCTGATGGGGTTCAGTTCCAATTTTCAATACAAAAAATGGAATGTAAGTACGGCATTTCACGCTAATTTAGACCATTATTTGTTTTTCCATCCTTATGATAATACCATTTCTATTACTGAATGGCAGACTTCACAAAACCTTAGCACTTTGTATTACGACACACTTTTTAGTCATAATGATCCGGCACAAGGATACAGTGATTTCTATTTACAAAATGCTTCTTTCCTAAAAATGGATAATATCAGCATTGGTTATGATTTTGGTAAAGTATTGGCGAATTCTAAAGTGGGACTAAACGTTAATTGTTCGGTGCAGAATGTTTTTATCATCACCAACTATCAGGGTCTTGATCCTGAAGCTAATTTCGGTTCAGAAAATGCTTATCCGGTGCCCCGCATTTTTTCAATGGGATTAAACCTTAATTTTTAACTAAAAAACTAAAAAAATATGACAACTTCGAAAAAATTTAATAGTATTTGGTTTCTTTTAGGAACGTTACTTTTAGTAGTTACTTTTAGTCTGCATTCTTGTACTGATGATTTGGAGAAACTTCCTTTAAATGCGGATACAGATAATGTTCATTTTACTAGTGTTGATGCGTATAAGCAAAGTTTGGCTGGCGCTTATTCTAGAATGGCTTATAGTACTTTTTTGAGATTCTATTGGAGTATGCAAGAATATTCTACAGATATGGCGGTAAGCACTTGGAATGATGGCGGAGATGGTATTTATCACGAATTAGCTTGGAGTGCTGATTCACCGGCAATTGCAAATGTTTATACTTCGACACTTACGATGATAACATTGTGTAACGATTTTATCAATCAATCATCAGATGAGCTTCTTGCCAAGAGAGGATTCGCCGGAGCTGATGTGGCTCAAATAAAACAATTTCAGGCCGAAGCTCGATATTTAAGAGCGTATTGCTTTTGGATTTTGATGGATTGTTACGGAAATCCTCCATTCCCAACCGAAAAAACCTTGGCAAAATCGTATCCTAAGCAAATTCAGCGTGCCGATTTGTTTAAATATATTGAATCCGAGCTAAAAGCAATAGACCCTTTATTAGCCGATCCTAAAACGAATGAATTAGGAAGACCAGATAAAGCCGCCGCTTGGGCATTGATGTCCCGAATGTATTTGAATGCCAAAGTATATACTGGAGAAGAGCGTTATACCGATGCTATAACGTATTGCAATAAAATAATTAATTCAGCATATACATTAGAATCTAATTATGCTTGGTTAATGCTAGGTGATAATTATTTGAATACAAATGAATTTATTTTTACTATAAAATACGATAATACCAATAAAACTTGGAGCAGCACAAATTTTCTCGCTTTAGGTCCAGCAGGAGTTCCGGCCTCGATAAATGGGATGTCAGGAAGTTGGAGTGCCTTTAGATTTACACAACAAATCCCTGCGCTGTTTCCGTCAGTAACTCCCACTATTGATAAACGTGCTATGTTTTATACTACAGGACAAACTTTAGAGGTTAATAAAGTGACTACAAGTACAGATGGTTATTCTGCTTATAAATATAGAAACGTAAAGCGTGATGGAACACCGATTACCCAAAACAATACTTTTGGTAACCTATCCGATATTGATTTTCCGGTATTTCGTCTAGCTGAAATTTATTTGACCTATGCTGAATCCGTGCTGCGCGGCGGAACAGGTGGCAGTGATGCTACTGCCCTCAATTACATCAATAAAATACGAGGTCGTGCTTACACCAATGATCCTTCAAGCACCAGTGGCAATATTTCGGCTGCTGCGCTTACATTGGATTTTATTTTAGACGAAAGAGCCAGAGAATTGTATTGGGAAACCCATCGCAGAACCGATTTGGTTCGCTATAATAAACTAACAACAGCCACTTATCTATGGGCTTGGAAAGGTGGAGTGAAAGCAGGAACAGCAGTGGATGCCAAATACAACTTATTCCCGATTCCAACATCCGATTTATTAGTAAATCCTAATTTAAAACAAATAGATGGTTTCTAAAATAATTGAAAACCAAAATATAAAATATGTAGTTATGAAAAAGTTTTTTAAAATAGTATTCGCCATCTTGCTGATTGTGGCATCCGCTTATTCTTGCACCGATGATAGCTTGAAAGCAGTGGCAGAAACACCTGCTGAAGGCAAATTTTTATTAACCAATAGCGCAAGTGAAATTGTACTAGATAAAATGGATGCGAATGTAAATATTGCCGTTAAATTTAGCTGGGATAATACATCTTGGTACGGAATCGACACGCCATTGACTTACACTTTGCAAATGGACAAAAGCGATGGTGAATTTGTAAGTCCTCAGGAAATTGCTATAGCATCGGGTAATACTATATCCTTGACTCACGCCGACTTGAATGCTAAGGCTTTTGCATTAGAACTGGCTCCAGCTGTGGCCTCAAAAATAAAAGTTCGACTAAAAGCCAACCTGAAATATGGAGCTTTGCCTATTTATTCGAACGTAAGCACATTGACAATAACTCCTTACAACACGCTTATTCTTAAATATCCAATGCCTGCAGAACTCTATCTTCAAGGAGATGCTGTCCCATCCAATTGGGGAACTCCAGTAACCGACATACAAAAAATGACTCAGATAGATGACCATCGTTTTGGACTTATTGTAACCTTAACAGGAGGGAAAAATTTTGCTGTCATTAGTGCTGCTTCAACCTGGTCAGATCCAGCTTATGTAACAATGGAGGCCAATGCTAATCCTCAAAGTAACGGCACTTTTGAACCTAGAGGTTCGGCAACGAGCTGGGGTGGTAATCCTATAAAATCTCCTGCTGTTTCGGGAGTTTACCAAGTTATTCTTGACTTTACCACAGGTACTTATTCCATAACTCCTACAGTTTTAATGCCTTCGCCAGCTGAACTATACATTATTGGTGATGCTACTACCAATGGATGGAATGCTCCGGGTAATGCTCAAAAATTTACCAAAGTAGACAACAATACTTTCACGCTCACAACAACACTTAAAGCGGGTAAATTTGCTTTCCTCAATGCCAATGCTACTTGGTCAACCCCAGCTTATCTTGGAAGAACAGACGCTGAACCATCATTGGCTGGTAATCTAACTTTAAATCAAGCGCCTAATTGGGCAGGAAGTAGTATAACTGCTCCTAATCCTGGAAATTATACGATAACGGTCAATTTTAAATCAGGAACTTATGTTTTAAAACCTTAAAACCTTTTTATTCTTAATTTATATCCAAAGAGATTTAATAGACACAAAATCATCAATAGATGTTTGCATTTGAAAGAGAACAGAAACTCCGTTTAGGCTACTAAAATAATTAATTTAACACATATATAAAATGTTTGCAAAATACCGATTAATACAAATCATAGGGCTTCTCACTGTAGTTGCACAATTTGGTTGTTCTATGGAAAACCCTATTCCAACACCAACTACCTATATACCCAAACCCAGTGATGTGTTTTATAAAGGAACTTATATGGCTTATGTAGCCCCTCAGGAAACCTATGGCAACGTAGTATTCAAAGAAAATGGCGTGCCAAAAGATGCCTTTAAAAGCATAGCAGATCATGGTGGAAACATTGTTCGGCTACGAATTGATAATCCTCCCTATAAAAGTAGCTACACTAAAGGTTATGCAGATGTTGACTTTGGCTCCCCCGAAAAAGTAAAAACACAAATGCAAAGAGCCAAAAATGCGGGTCTAAAAACTTTGTTAACTTTTGGTTATCAATCTATGGCTTTAGAGGACAGCCAAAGATTAAACAGTTATGTTGCTCCATTAGCGTGGCAGGGTTTTGCAACTGATGTTGAAAAGTTAAAAGAAGCAGTTTATGTGCACACCACTACCGTATTAGAAGATTATATCAAAGCTGGTTTAGTTCCAGAAATTGTTGCTATTGGTAATGAAACTAACCAAAGATTTTTAGAACCAAATATGAAAGAAAGTGATTTGCCTGCTTATAGCGTTGTTCGTACAGTAAAATTGTTGAACGCAGGAACTAAAGCGGTTAGAGATTTAAATAAAAAATATGGATTAAATATCAAAATTGCCTGCCATATTTTTGATGCGGCCAGTCTAAAATTTTGGTTAAAATCTCACGTCAGCAATGGATTGGACTTTGATATTATGGCACTTTCTCATTATCACGCTTGGCATTCTTTAGGAGATTTCAAGAGTTGGACTGAAGTAGTTGGATTCGTAAAAACTACATACCAAAAGGATTTTCTAATTATGGAAACCGCACAATTATTCAGAACCGGTGGCAATGATGCACACGTTGATATTCTCGGTGTTGAAAATATACCTGCTGGTTACAATAATCCACCAACTACAAATACGCAAAAAAAATACATGAAGGATTTTGGGCAAGAATTATATGATGCAGGTGGCATAGGCATAATTTATTGGGGAGGTGAATGGGTTGGGTCAAAAACATTGATTTTTCCAGATCAATATGGAGCTGGTTCATCGTGGGAAAATAAAGCCTTTTGGGATTTTAATTACAACCTGCACGACGGAGTTAATTGGATGAATGAAATTATTCAAAAATAGACATTTTAGAGATTCTAAAAAAAATGATAAGCAGGAATACGTTCCTTTATTCCTGCTTATTAAATCAATAAACTAGAACAATTACAAACCTTTAACAATTAAAAACAAACAATCATGAAAAAACAATTACTCTTTTTACTACTATGTGCTTCTATTTCATTTAATGTAATAGCACAATCTGTTACAATTACATCAGTCATCTCCAATCCTGTAGCAGTAGGAACTGTTCTCAAAGTAGATTACAAATACACAGTTGCAGCAGACAGTTATATTTTTTGCGGGATAAATTTACAAAATGACTGGACTTACATTTCTTATGTTGCTGGCCAAGGGTTGGATTTAGCTGTAGCAGGTACTGATGTTACGGGTTCTTTTAATATCACAATACCAAGTGGCACGACGCCAACTGCTAATTTAACTGGACTTCAAAATTATAAAATAGCCATTGAGTTGAAATCGCTGCCTTCTTATACCTGGATAGCAGGCGATTATCCAGCAACACAATTAAACTTTACAGCGGCCGCAGCAGTCACTCCATCCATTACTGCTACTACAATCCCCACTAGTACACAAGTAGGAATGAATTTAGCTGTTAATTATAAATATACAGTAGCAGCAGCTGGAAAAGTTTCTGTAGCTGTTACTAAAAACGGAGGTGTTAATGCTTGGGATTATATTAGCACAGTGGGTTATGTAGAATTAGATCCAGCAGTTGCAGGGACTAATGTAACAGGAACGTTTACTGTTGCAATTCCAGCAGAAACAACTCCAACTTCGTCTTTGACAGGGAATCAAAATTATAGAGTAACTCTTGAATTAAAGGATGCCGGCGGAAATTGGTTGGCAGGCGATTATTCAACAGTAGGTTATAATTTTACAGCGGCTCCGTTGGGTATTGACAAAAAAAATTTAATTAAAGGATTGTCAGTATATCCAAATCCAGTTTCCGATGTTTTAAAAATTGCCAATGCCGATAGTTTAGATAGTGCTTCATTCAGTATTGTTGATATTTTAGGTAAAACTATTGTCAAACCCAAAACTTTGAATAATGATGCAATCGATGTTTCTAATTTAAGTTCAGGTTTTTATATTTTGTCTGTGAGTTCAGAAGGTGAAGCCAAACAATTTAAATTTCAAAAAAAATGAATTTCATGAAGCCTTATAAAAAATAATTAATAATTTTAGGAACTGAACTTTTTTTAATACAAAATGTATACACAAGTTTTACTCCGTTTTATAACTAAACATGAAGAAATCTAAAGTGCAATTTCAATTAGTTTTGATCACAATAATTACACTACTAATTAATTCCTGCAGTGGTGCGCAACCAACTGAGTCAACACCTGAACCACTTCCCGGACCTACAACTTTTGTTTTTTCAAAAGGAGCTGACGTCGGTTGGCTGCCTCAGATGGAAGCAACAGGATATAAATTTTATGATGCAGATGGCACGCCAAAAGACTGTTTGCAATTACTAAAAGACAGGGGAATGAATACAATTCGGCTTCGGGTTTGGGTAAATCCATCCAACGATAAAGCGAGTGGTCATTGCAGTCCATCCGAAACTGTCGTGATGGCGGTTCGCGCTCAAAAAATGGGAATGCGCATTATGATTGACTTTCATTATAGTGATACTTGGGCCGATCCCGGAAAACAAGCCAAACCTGCTGCTTGGGCAAACCACACTTTTGTCGAGTTGCAAAACGACGTTTACAAACACACTTTTGAAGTTTTAACAGCATTGAAATCTGCTGGAGTAACTCCCGAATGGGTTCAGGTTGGCAACGAAATTCCAGGAGGAATGTTGTGGCCTGAAGGCAAATCTTCTAATTTCAGTCAATTGGCACAATTATTAAATAAAGGGTACGAAGCCGCAAAAGCAGTAAATTCAAACATAAAAGTAATCGTGCATGTTGACGAAGGAAATAATAATACCAAGTTCAGATGGTTTTTTGATAATGCCAAAGCCAATAATGTAAAATATGACATCATTGGACTTTCTTATTATCCGTATTGGATAAAAAGCGATTACACGGCTACGATTCTTGATTTGGAAAACAATCTAAAAGATATGGTTTCTAGATATGGAAAAGAAGTTATGGTTGTGGAAGTTGGGGGCGATTACACCTTGGTTCAAAACACCAAAGATATGTTGGTTGCCGTTATAAAAGCAGTAAAAGCAGTGCCAAATAATAAGGGTCTTGGTGTCATTTATTGGGAACCAGAAGGCGAAAAAAGCTGGAGTGGTTATCAATTAAATGCTTGGCAAGCCGGCGGGAAACCTTCACTTGCTCTTGATGCTTTTAAAAATTAATTACAACTATAATGAAATTCATTTTAAGAAATATACTTTTTATAATGCTAATTTTTTCTATTGGAAAAGCATTAGCACAAACCAGAACAAAAATTAATTTTGTTTCAGATTGGGAATTTAAAAGAGAAGAACTAAATTCCAATTGGGAGAAAATTACAATTCCACATATCGCGAAAATTGAACCTTTGGTGGTCAATAACCAGTTTCAAGGAACCTGTTGGTATCAAAAAAAGTTTTCTGTTTGCAATTCTAAAAACAAGAAAGTCTTCTTATATTTTGAAGGTGTGATGCAAGAAGCCGATGTGTGGATCAACGACCAAAAGGTGACCAATCACAAAGGCGGATATTTACCTTTTACAGTTGATGTGACTCCTTTTTTGAAATCGAAAGGCAACACAATTAAAGTCAAAGTCAACAACGAAGACAATCCGGAATTTCTTCCCGGAAAGCCATTGAAGGATTTGGATTTTAATTACTATGGCGGCATTTACAGAAATGTATATCTCATTACTACCGATAAATTATACATTACCAATCCTATTCAGGCTAATAAAAAAGCCAGTGGCGGAATTTATGTAAATTTTGACAACATCAACAAAAGCAAAGTTTCAGGAACATTTCAGGTGCATTTAAAAAATGAATACACTTTCGAAAAGAAAGCAAACTTGAAATTTATTTTATCTGACAATGAAGGCAAAAAACTCGAATTTAATTCGGAAGCGATTACTTTTAATGCCAATTCAGATAAAGCCTTTACGCAAAAAATTGTAGTCGATAATCCAAAATTATGGTCAATTTCAAAACCTAATTTATACAATTTAGAAGTCCAAGTTATTACTGATAATACTGTTATTGATACTTATTCAGAAAAAATTGGAATCCGAAAATCTGAAATCAAAGAAGACGGCTATTATCTCAACGACGAGAAATTATATATTACTGGAACCAACCAACATCAGGAATATCCCTATTTGGGTTATGCTATTTCGGACGAAGCACAATATCGCGATGCGGTAAAAATTAAAAATGCCGGTTTTGATTTTGTGCGAATGTCACATTATCCGCACGCCGAAGCTTTCTTAAATGCTTGCGACGAATTGGGAATTTTGGTAATGAACAGCTTAACGGGTTGGCAGTTTTTTGGTAATGAGACTTTCCAGAAAAATGCCCTTCAAGACATTCGCGAAATGGCCAAAAGAGATCGAAATCATCCGAGTATTATTTTTTGGGAAGCTTCTCTAAACGAAACGCAAATGAGTGAAAGTTTTATGAAAGAAGCATCAAAAAACTTAAAAGAGGAAATACCATTTGCAAATAATTATACCGCTTGTTGGATTGACAACGAAAATTATGATATTTTTATTCCGGCTCGTCAACACGGCAAAGAACCTGATTATTGGAATAAGTATAATAAAGGGAAGAGAAAAATTTTCATTGCTGAATACGGCGATTGGGAATATTATGCACAAAATGCCGGATTCAATCAAAAGGAATTCTCTAATTTAAAGGAAGACGAAAGGACCTCTCGACAATTGCGTGGTTTTGGCGAAAAACGCTTATTACAGCAAGCTTATAATTTTCAGGAAGCAGCCAATTCGAACAGAAAAGGAGCCCAGACTATTGGAGAAGCCAATTGGGTAATGTTTGATTACAATCGCGGCTACAGCACAGATTTGGAGAGTTCAGGAATAAGTGATATTTTTAGAATTCCGAAGTTCGCTTACTCTTTTTACCAAAGTCAGCGTGATGCCAGTGTTGTTTTGGATAAAAAATTGACCTCAGGACAAATGGTGACTATTGCAAATAATTGGACGGAAACATCTCCTCTAAATGTGACCGTTTATAGCAACTGCTCTGAGGTTGCTTTGTATTTGAATGATATTTTGGTTGCCAAACAAAAACCATTAATCAATGAAAACAGTGATCAATTAAAACATCCTCCGTTTATTTTCAAGATGGGTAAATTTGTCCCGGGAATATTGCGAGCTGAGGGTTTTATCAACGACGCAAAAGTGGTTTCTAACGTTGTCAAAACTCCCGAAAAACCAACTAAAATTGAGTTGACTTATGACATTTCATCAAAACCAATCAATCCTGATTTTCCAGATATGGTTTTTGTTTATGCTAAAATTACGGATGCCAACGGAACAATAATCCCGGCTGCAACAAACGAAATTATTTTTTCTATAGCCGAAGGAAATGCCGAGTTAATTGGAGAAAATCCAGTAAAAGCCGAAGCGGGAATTGCGACTATTGTTCTTAAGACGAATCATTTCAAAAAATTGATAGTGATAAAAGCATCAGATAAAAATTTGCAAAACGGAACTTTAGAAATTAAACCGTCACTTAAAAATTAACCAAATGAAAATCATATTTATTGTAGCCATAACTTTGTTTAGTTTAACGTCCTGTTCATTACAAAAAGAAATCCCTAATAATCCCTCTGTAGACACTAATAGTCTATATCCTTCGCCAAGTATAGTGATTCCAAATCATTCAGAATGGACAAAAAAACATTATATAGAAAGAATTGCCGAATTTAAAGCCAATCCGCTTCAATTTGGGGATATTGTTTTTATAGGAAACAGTATTACAGAACAAGGCCGAAATTGGGGACAAAGATTCAATAATTCTACAGTAAAAAATAGAGGAATTGCAGGCGATGTAACCGCCGGAGTGATAAACAGATTAGCTGAAATTTATTATTTCAAACCAAAAAAGGTATTTATAAAAATCGGAATCAATGATTTATTTCGTGACGAGTTAACACCTGAATACGTGGCCAGCAATATTAAATCTATTGTAGACAAAATTCATTTGGAATCTCCAAAAACCAAAATATATGTCCAAACGATTTTGCCTACTTCCAAAGACACGCCTTTGAAACAAAAAATTCAAAAAACAAATGCAATCATAATGAGCGATATTCAAAGTAAATATTGTCAAATTATCGACCTTCATAGTTTATTTGCAGATGCAAATGATTTAATGATAAGTAGCTATTCTTTTGATGGAGTCCATTTAACAGAAGAAGGATATATTCTTTGGCAGAATTATGTCAAAGATTATGTCAATAAGTAATATGTTATTTTTGAACTACTAATGATATTTATTAAATATGACACGATTTTTACAGAGTATAATAATTCCTTATCTTTTACTTTTTTGTGTCTTGTTTATTAGTTGTAAAGGGACTAAGGATAAAATTAGTAGTAAAGCTATTACTGAAAAGCGAGATAGTTTGCAATTAATTCAAAGCCGTTCTTTAGAACAAGAAAAATTAAGTAATGAATATCGTTTGGATCGAGGAAAAAACGGAAGTAAAGTCGTAGCTTTCACATTTGATGATGGACCAACCAATTTGTCCAACGAAATTTTAGATGTTTTAAATAAAAATAATGTTAAAGCCACTTTTTTTTGGCTTGGAATCAATCTCGCAGCTAATAAGGAAATTATTATAAAAGCGAAGAAATCCGGACATCAAATTGCCAATCATAGTTGGGATCATACAAACGGTTATGAGCTAGACGAAAATTTGGTATGGGAACAGCAAGTTTTAAAAACTATTGCAGAATTAAAAACTGTTGCAGGGATTCAATCTAACTATTACAGACCTCCTTTTGGAGCGATTACTCAAAAACAAATTGATTTTCTTGGAAATAAAGGAATTACGACGGTACTTTGGTCTATTACAACGATGGACTGGGACATCACACAAAACGATGGCGATAGTATGCTAAATACGTTTACAGCCAAACTTCATCCTGGTGCAATTGTTTTGATGCATGATAAAGATTTCGGAAAATCAGATGAGAAGTTAGTTGCCTTAGAAAACATGATACTTTACGCCAAATCACAAGGATATACGTTTGTAACGATTGAGAAGATGAAATAGTTTATTGTTAGGTATATTTATTCTTTGTGAACTTTACTTCGTCTGTTCGCTGCGCTTGGCTACGTCTTCTTCGTGTCTTCGGGGTTAAACAACCATCAAATTACACCCGCGAATATCGGAATTATCAAAACGTCCCAAAACTTCAAAGGAATTATTTGGATTTTTTTTGCCCAAATCTTGAGTAGCAATAAAGGAACACGAATTAATGTTAGCCAAATCGATCACATTAATTCCACCCGTTTTTCCGTCTGAAACATAAGTCAATGCATCTTCCGTTTCGCGAATGAGAATTTGCATCCACGATGGACATTCAAATACGCCATTCCCTAATGAGTACGCTTGCGACAATAACTCTGTCATTCCATATTCAGAATGAATAGCCGTAACGCCAAAACCTTCGCAAAGTTGTTCGTGCAATTCTTCACGAATCATTTCTTTGCGCTTGCCTTTCATTCCGCCAGTCTCCATAATAAGGGTGTTGTGCAATTGAAAAAGATATTTCTCGATTAAATCCAACAATGCATAAGTAACGCCAATCAAAATCACGTTTTGACCAGAAGTATCTAATCGGAGCAATTTTTCGATGAGTTCTTCGTGGTTGTAAAGATAAAAGCCACTTTCGGGATTTTTGGTCATTTGTATTAAATCTTCGACCATATAAATTAGCGAAGAACCTTCTCGTTCTAAATAGGAGGGAAGCAAAGCCAAAATCACATAATCCTCAATATTTCCATAAAACTGAGAGAATCCTTTTCGGTAACTTTCTTCGTATAAAGAAACATTGGTAACGAAGTGTTTGCTAGTTACAGGAGATAATTTTTCATCCGATTCACCCCCTTTGGGGGCAAGGGGGCTGGTTGTTCCACTACTGCTAAAGGTTTCTTGAATAGGGTTTTCATTAGAAATAACTTTATGACTTTTGAAAAATTGGATAGGTAAAAACGGAATTTGATCTAATGATTTTACTTTTTGAACATCAGTTTTCAAAAATTCGCAAAATTCGCGATACACTAAGTTGTTTTCGTATTGAAAACGAAATGTTTTGAGCGCAATTTTTTCAAATTGCTTTCGACTTGAAATCGCAAATATGTCAGGAGTTGGAATCAAAGTATGGGTTTCAGTGGGCAAAGATATAGCTTGCTTTCAGGGTTTCAAAACCTACTGAGCTAAAAATAAAAAAACTCCAACTTTGAATTGGAGTTTTTTAAAATGAAATTTAATTAATTAATTTTTGATAATTTTTCTGCTAGTTTTAGCATAATCATTTTGAATAGTTACTAAATAAATACCTTTTGCTAGTGACTGAGTACTAATTGCTTCATTACTGTTTACTCTATTTGAACTAAATAATTTTCCGTCAACTGAATAAATATTTACTGTGGCTCTTGACGGCATTTGAATTCTTAAAACATCAGAAACAACAGTTGCCATTTTTATTTGATTATCGAAATCTTTGGCATCAACACGTAAAGTAGATTTGTCAAAAAACATAATATCGTCAAAATATATAACACCACCTGATGCAGTAGCTGTTTCAGCGTATATTCTAAGTCCTGGTCTTGCAACAGTTGAAGTTGGATTTGGAACTGCTTCGGCAGTGAAAAATTGCCAAGAAGGAGAATCTACAGAATACTCAGTTCCTTGTAATGGATTTCCACCCGTATCTGTACCAGTAGTTCCCGCAGCAGTTCTAAATTGATTCCAATATCTAAATCTTGCAGAAGTACTGTTATCTAAATACCAACCAGAAAAAACATAAGTCACACCAGCTGTTACTGGTGTATCTGTTGTTGGACTAATTGTTTTGTTGCTAGTTGCTGGCGATGTCAAGCCAATAGAACTTGCGCCACTGCGATAAACTGTAGTACTTTGTGCAACAGTTGATCCTGTTGTGAACCAAGAATCGGGAAGTCCTGCGGTCCAAGTCTCAAAACCAGCATTTGTAATCAAATTAGTTTGAGCATTTGCAGTTAGTGCAATTGCAAGGAAAAATAGTAAAGTGTAAAATTTTTTCATAACTTTTTTTTTAAATTAGTTAGGCAAATATAATAAAATATATAGCTAAAATAAAAAAACAGTGTAAAAAAATCATTAAATCAAGGAAAACTTTGAGATTTATCTATTTTATGATAAGTTTTCTTGTAGCTGTAGCTTGCTGCTCGTCTATTTTAATAATATAAACGCCTGGGGATAAATTAGAAATGTTAAGTTCCTTTGCAGTAATTGTAGTTTGTAATACTTTTTTCCCAAGAACATCAAAAATTAGGATACTTTTATCTAAATCATTTTTCGATGTAATGTAAACCTTGCCATTACTAACGGGGTTTGGATACAAGTTTAATCCTTCGATAACCGTAGTTTCTTGAGTTTTGGATTGTGGTTTTCCTTCTTGAGCAGAAACACTCGTTGTAAAGAAAAATCCCAATAGTATTATAATATAAAAGTAATTTTTGTTCATTAGTTCGATTTGGAGTTGTAAATGTATAAAAAACTTTTCAAAATCCATACCATAAACATTATTTTTATGTTAATTTTGATTGGTTACATTATAATTTGTAAATAAAGAACTTATTTATCTGTCATTTTAAATCATTTCAAAAGTTTTTTAACAAAATTAAGACGATAAATTTTGTTGCTATTTAAAATCTGATATGGTGTTTTCAGTATTCGATTATTTCATACTAATGTTAAAAACAAATTTTTTTAGTTTCCTTTGGTGGAAATTTAACTCAATATAATAGTTGTACTTGCGGGAATTTATGATTGTCGTTTTGCGTGTATTGTATTACCAAATTGTTAACTTATTTAAAACGTTTTATAACATACAAGGGTTTTGTTTTATATTTACCTTTATAAATCCCTAAGCACTACTTTTTACCTATGAAAAAACGAAATACCAAAATTTTATTAGTTGACGACGAACCGGATATTTTAGAAATCGTTGGGTATAATCTTGCTCAAGAAGGATATCAAATTTTCACCGCTTCTAACGGAAAAGAGGCTGTAGTAAAAGCTAAAAAAGAATTGCCTGACCTAATCATTATGGATGTAATGATGCCAGAAATGGATGGGATGGAAGCTTGTGAAATAATGCGAAAAATTCCTGAATTAAATAATGTGATTATTGCTTTTTTAACTGCCAGAAGTGAAGATTACAGTCAAGTCGCTGGTTTTGATGCTGGAGCCGACGATTATATAACGAAACCTATCAAGCCGAAAGTATTGGTAAGCAAAGTTAAGGCATTGTTAAGAAGGCTCAAAGAACAAGAAAAAAATAGCGAAACCCTTAATGTGGGTGGTATTGAAATCAATCGCGAAGAATATCAAATTATAAAAGACGGTCTTGTACTTGCATTACCTCGAAAAGAATTCGAATTATTTTATTTATTGGCATCAAAACCCGGAAAAGTTTTCAAAAGAGATGAAATTTTAGATAAGGTTTGGGGTAACGAAGTAGTAGTAGGAGGAAGAACAATAGATGTTCACATCAGAAAACTTCGAGAAAAAATTGGAGATGATTTCTTTAAAACTATAAAAGGTGTTGGCTATAAATTTGAAGTGTAATTTTTTGTTAAATTTGCGCAACACTTCAAATTAAAAAAAATGAAAATTAGTTTTCAAAAAACCTATAAGTTTGCTCTAGTCTCAGCATTATACATAAGTGTTTTTGCTTCATTTTTTGCAATGTTTTTGGTAAAAGCAATGTTTAAATACCCGTTTAAAAGTTTGCTTTCGTTTAGTGCAATATTCTTTTTAATCGTCTTTATCTTTTCATTTGTAGCCACACAATACAGAGTGGAAAGATTTATTTACCGCAGGGTAAAGAAAATCTATGACGACATTTCTTTATTAGAATCTAGTACTTTTTTAGACCAACCCATAACAACCGATATTGAGGCTTTGACTAGAGAAGTTAAAAAGTTTGCCTCCGACAAAAAGTTGGAAATCGAAATGCTAAAAGTTCGAGAAAAATACCGGAGGGAATTTTTAGGTAATGTTTCTCACGAACTCAAAACCCCCCTATTTACTGTCCAAGGTTATATTTCGACACTTCTAGACGGTGCAATGGATGATAAAATTATTCGGAAAAAATATTTGAAACGTGCCGAAAAAGGTGTAGAACGATTGATCTACATTGTCGAAGACTTAGATATGATTACCAAGCTCGAAGTAGGGGATTTGAATCTCGAATTTTCTGAATTTAATATTGTGGAGTTGATTCAAAATGTTTTCGATTTATTAGAAATGAAAGCCGATAAGAAAAAAATTACTTTGGCATTCGAAAATCATCAACTCAAATCCACTATAGTCAAAGGAGATAAAGACAAATTACAACAGCTTGTAGAGAATTTGATTGTCAATTCTATAAAATATGGCAAAGAAGGAGGCTTGACAGAGGTTAGCATCATTAATTTAACCAAGAAAAAAGTCTTAGTTCGAATTACCGATAATGGCGAAGGAATAGAAAGTCAAAACCTTCCCAGAATTTTCGAACGTTTCTACCGCGTTGATAAAAGTGGAGCGCGCAGTGAAGGTGGCTCCGGATTGGGACTCGCCATTGTAAAGCATATTGTAGAGGCTCACAAAGAAAAAATATATGTAGAAAGTGAATATGGCATTGGTTCAGAATTTTCTTTTACTTTGACCAAGGCTAATTGGAATAACACAAAGGATTAATTGATCATTATTTCATTTTTTTTAATACTACTAAACACAACTTTTGAGTCATTTTTCCAAGTAATGACTAGAATTACTTCGGCTATGGTTACCTTCTTCACTACTTATAGCAGTTTTAAAAGATTCCTACGGAAGGACAAAGTTGCTCAAACTGCCAGCTCCAATCTAAAATCTGCAATCTGCAATCTAAAATTTAATGCGCTTCCAGCCAATTTTTCCCCATTCCAATTTCAACATCCAACGGAACATCCATTATAAACGCATTTTCCATTTCGTGTTTACTCATCGGTTGGATTTCGAATAAAAAATAATTCAATTTGCAATACTGTTTTTCGATATTTCAATACTTTCTGTCCAAAGTGTATAAGGATCAAAATCTATGATTTCGTCTTTTCCCCAAACGACGGTATCGTATTTTACAAAAACTTGATTGAAAAACGATGTGTCCTTCAAAGGTTGAAATACTGGAAAATTAAGATAAGGCATAACAGAAAATTCCTTCCAGACTTTGTTTTCAAATTCTAGCTCTAGTTTATAACCAGGTTTTGGTATGGCAGTTATGATTTTTGGAAACATATCAATCATCTTAAAGGTTCAATTTTTGAATTTTGTCATTTCGACGAAGGAGAAATCACATC
Organism: Flavobacterium sp.; assembly: GCF_031423415.1. Classification (GTDB taxonomy): domain Bacteria; phylum Bacteroidota; class Bacteroidia; order Flavobacteriales; family Flavobacteriaceae; genus Flavobacterium. The sequence goes on along the minus strand of NZ_JANPFL010000165.1, from coordinate 14,719 downwards.
TGTTGCTCTAGTTTGTTACTCAACGAACACCTCGTTAAGCGATTTCTTCTTCGTAGAAATAATAAATTAAATCCAGAATGCTAAAAATCGAATATTATTCAAAGCAATGATTCAAGAATTCAAATTTAGAATTAAAGTTGCGAATAAGATCTAGCTTTTTTTCTCTTCTCCATTTTTTTAATTCTTTTTCTCTAGCAACAGCTTCTTCAACCCAAACAAATTTTTCATAATAAACTAAAAATTCTAGGTTATATTTTGAAGCAAAAGTTTTGTTTTTAGTTTCTAAATTTTCTTTATGTTGTTTTAGTCTTAATTTTAAATTATTAGTCATTCCAATGTAAAATGTAGATCTATACTTATTGGTAATGATGTAAACGTAATAGGAATGAAAACCTACTTGTGGATTAAATTCATTCATCTTCAAAATTTCAATTTAATTATAAAACAACTTTGTCATTTCGACCTTTTGTGAGAAATCAGATCATTTACTCAAGTTTGTTGCTCAAATTAGTATTCTCGTTATGTGATTTCTCCTTCGTCGAAATGACAAAATATGATAAAAACTTCTGCTTTCTACTTAACTTTCCTAATGTGCTTCCAGCCAATTTTTCCCCATTCCAATTTCAACTTCCAACGGAACATCCATTATAAAAGCATTTTCCATTTCGTGTTTAATCATCGGTTGGATTTTTTCTAGTTCGGAGTTGTGAACATCAAACACCAACTCATCGTGAACCTGCAACAACATTTTCGATTTCCATCCCGAGCCGTCGGGATTCGTTGAAGTTAGTTTCTTATGGATATTTATCATCGCAATCTTGATAATATCGGCGGCTGAACCTTGAATTGGTGCATTTACGGCATTTCGTTCCGCTCCACTTTTGACCATCATATTGGCAGAATTTATATCTTTCAAATACCGTCTTCTTCCTAAAACGGTTTGCACATAACCATTTTCTCTCGCAAAATCTACCTGATTCGACATATAGGATTTTAGTTTTGGATAAGTCGCATAATAGGCATCAATCAACTCGGCGCTTTCTTTTCTAGAAAGAGAAGTTTGATTAGAAAGTCCAAAAGCAGAAACACCGTAAATAATTCCGAAATTCACGGTTTTGGCATTGCTACGTTGCTCTTTTGTGACTTCTTCCAATGGCACGTTGAATACTTTTGCAGCCGTACTTCTGTGAATGTCTTCGTTATTTTGAAATGCGGCAATCATATTCTCTTCGCCGGATAAAGCGGCGATGATTCGCAATTCTATTTGGGAATAATCCGCAGAAACCAAGGTGTAATTTTCATCACGAGCAATAAATGCTTTACGGATTAATCTTCCTCTTTCGGTACGAATCGGGATGTTTTGCAAATTGGGATTATTGGAACTCAAACGTCCCGTTGCAGCAACAGTTTGCATATAATCGGTGTGAACGCGACCAGTTTTTTTATCCACTTGGTTCGGCAATGCATCAATATAAGTGCTTTGCAATTTTACCATTTGGCGCCATTCGAGAATGTCTTTTACGATTGGATTGTCTTTTTCAAGATAACTTAAAATCTCTTCGCCAGTCGCATATTGGCCAGTTTTGGTTTTCTTTTGTTTCGCTCCGCCAATTTTTAATTTATCAAATAAGATGTCGCCGAGTTGTTTTGGCGAAGCCAAATTGAATTTCTCCCCAGCCGTTTCGTAAATTTTTTGTTCCAAAGCGTTGCTTTCTTTTGCCATTTCAACCGACATTGATTTCAGAAATGGAACATCGAGATTAATACCTTCCAATTCCATTGCTGCCAAAACTGGGATTAATGGAATTTCTATTTCGTCAAACAATTTTTTGGTTTCGGCTTTATCGAGAATCGGACTGAAATTTTGTTTCAATTGAAAAGTAATATCAGCATCTTCGGCAGCGTATTCTTTGATTTCTTCCAAGGCTACGTCTCGCATCGATTTTTGATTTTTGCCTTTTTTACCAATTAAATCTTCTATGGATTTTGGTGAATATTTCAAATAGGTTTCACTTAAAACATCCATATTATGACGCATATCTGGATTGATCAAATAATGCGCAATCATCGTATCGAACAATTTTCCATTGATTTGAACGCCATAATGTGACAAGATTTTCAAATCGTATTTAATGTTTTGACCAATTTTTTCGATACTTTCACTTTCGAAAAAAGGTTTAAATTTATCCGCTAAAACTTGTGCATCGTCTTGATTTTCTGGAAACGGAACGTAAAATGCTTTTCCTTTTTCAAAGGAGAATGACATTCCAACGAGTTCGGCATTCAAGGCGTCAATTCCTGTAGTTTCGGTGTCAAAACAAACCGAAGTTTGATTCATCAAGTTTTGCATCAGCAATTTCACGGCAAAATCTCCTTGAATACTTTGGTAAAAATGCTCGGTGTTATCTAAAGTTGCATAATGGGAACTCGATTGTATTTCACCACTTTCTTCATCCGAAAAACCAAATAAATCAAACTGATCTTCATTGGATTTTTTCGTTGGAGCTTTTTTAACTATTTTTTCATTGTCATTGCTATTGTCATTGCCATTGGAATTTCCGTTGGTATCAATTTCGTCGTATTCTTTTCCAGTTCCAAAATATTTGTCAAACTGCGCTTTCATCTGGCGAAATTCCAATTCCTGAAATAATTCGTCTGTTTTTTCAACGTCAGGTTTTGATAATTCGTAGTCGCTTTCGTTAAATTGAACGGGACAATCTAAAAGTATTGTGGCTAATTTTTTAGACAAAATTCCTTTGTCTTTATTGGTTTCAATTTTGTCTTTTAGCGCCCCTTTCAGCTTGTCAGTATTGGCTAAAAGGTTTTCCATTGTACCGAATTCTTTCAAAAGTTTCTTAGCGGTTACTTCCCCAACGCCTGGAAGTCCTGGAATATTATCGGCCGCATCGCCCATCATACCCAGAAAATCAATCACTTGCTCTGGTCGTTCAATTTCAAATCGTTGCAAGACTTCGGGAATTCCCCAAATTTCAATGTCATTACCCATTCGCGCTGGTTTGTACATAAAAATATTTTCGGAAACCAATTGAGCAAAATCCTTGTCCGGAGTAACCATAAAAACTTGAAAGTTCTCTTTTTCGGCTTGTTTGGCTAAAGTACCTATCAAATCATCGGCTTCAAAACCAGCGACTTCAATAATAGGAATGTGCATTGCCTTCAATAATTCTTGAATATAAGGAACGGCAATTTTTATGGCTTCGGGAGTTTCGTCGCGATGCGCTTTGTATTCTTGGTACATTTCATAGCGGTAATCGCTTCCGCCTTTGTCGAAAGCCACTGCTAAATGATCTGGTTTTTCACGTTTGATCACATCCATCAAGGCATTCATAAAGCCCATAATTGCCGAAGTATCCATTCCTTTCGAATTGATTCTAGGGTTTTTTATAAAAGCAAAATAACCTCGAAAGATTAAAGCGTAAGCATCGAGCAGGAAAAGACGTTTTTGAGACATAAAAATATATTTTGAGGGTAAAAGTAACGAAAGTTTGAAACTTTTTGAGATGTTTTTCTACTAAGGTTTTAGTTAAATTTGAATTAATAAAAGTAATAAAACTATCGAGTTATTTACTTTTGTAAAAAAACAGATAATGATGCTTCGCTTAATACTATTTATAATAGTTGTTTTAATTATTGAATTTTATTCTTTTCAGGTTGTTAAAACATTGACTAATGTCAAATGGGTTTTACTATCTTATATCATATGTTCAGTTGCGGTAATTGTATTTATTGCCTATCAATTCCTTGTTTTTGATCGGAGTGTGGGTCAAACCAGAATGACTATGTTGACTTTAGCATTGCTATTAATTACTTTTTTACCAAAAATACTTTTGACTATTGTTTTGCTTTTTGAAGATATTTATAGACTTTTATCGGGTTCTGTTACTCATATTATAAGTGAGACTAAAAACAGTTCGTTTTTGCCTGAAAGAAGAAAATTTGTGAGTCAGATGGCATTAGCATTTGCAGCAATTCCTTTTGGCTCCTTAATTTACGGAATGACTTTTGGCAAATACAATTACAAAGTAATCAAACAGACTGTATTTTTTCCTGATTTACCAGATGAATTCGATGGTTTTACTATTACTCAAATTTCTGATGTGCACAGCGGAAGCTTTGACAATCCAGAAAAAATCAATTATGCAATAGACTTAATCAACGAGCAAAATTCGGATATGATATTGTTTACAGGCGATATTGTGAACACTGATGCAAAGGAAATGCATCCTTGGATAGATACTTTCAAAAGAATCCAAGATCACAAGTATGGAAAATATGCTGTTTTAGGGAATCACGATTATGGAGAATATGTGTCTTGGCCATCGGAAGCTGCTAAAGAAATAAATTTTCAAGCCATTAAGGATTTATATGGACAAATTGGTTTTCAGTTAATGTTAAATGAGCATACTTATATTGAAAGAGGAACGGATAAAATAGCCTTGATTGGGGTCGAGAACTGGGGAAGACATTTTAAAAAAGCAGGTGATTTGCTTAAAGCATCAGATGGATTATCTGAGAAAGATTTCAAAATAGTGATGAGTCATGATCCAAGTCACTGGGATGCGGAAATCAATACTCATCCAAAGGGCTTTCATTTAACATTTTCGGGTCATACGCATGGTTTACAATTTGGAATTGAAATACCCGGATTTTTCAAGTGGAGTCCAGCACAATATGTTTATGATCAATGGGCAGGTTTGTATGAAAAAGCGGGAAAATATATTTATGTAAATCGGGGTTTTGGATTCCATGCTTATCCAGGACGAGTGGGAATTATGCCAGAAATTACCGTTATTCAACTAAAAAAAGCTAAGAATGTGGCATAATTCGTTTAAAATGCTACATTTGTGAAATAATATCTCTTTTCAATAGATTTAGAAAATTAAATTCATTGGTTTTATGTCAAAATTTGGAGAACTTATAAGCACTCAGATTCCTGTGCTAATTGACTTTTACACAGATTGGAATGAATCATCTGTATCGATGCATCCAGTAATTAGGGATGTTGCGGCGGCTTTAGGCGATAAAGCAAAAGTAATTAAAATTGATGTGGATAAAAATCAAGAACTAGCTGAAGCATTGCGCATCAAGGGACTTCCTACGTTGATGATTTATAAAGGAGGTCAAATGATTTGGAGACAATCAGGAGAATTGGATGCTAATTCGATAATCAATCTTGTTCAAGAACATCTTTAGGAAAGCTTTTCAAAAACAAATCCTTTTTCTTTAAAATAATTCAGTGCTTTTGGTAAAGTATATTCCAAATGCGGAAATGCTTTTACACTGTCGTGAAAAACGATTATGCTTCCTGATGTGACATTTTTTGTTGCGTTTTCTAAACATTTTTCTGCCGAAATTTTGGCGTCATAATCTGCGCTCAATACATCCCACATAATTATTTTGTAACCTATTTGGCGCAGCTTTTTAGCTTGTGAGGATTTGATTTTTCCGTAAGGAGGACGAAAAATTTTAGATTTTAGATTGCAGATTTTAGATTTTGGATTTGAAATCAAAGATTCAAACAATTTAACATTATCTAAATATTCTTTAGTCGGAGTTTTCCAGCCATTCAAATGATTGAAAGTGTGATTCCCTAAAGAATGTCCTTTATCTATTAGTTTTTCGACGATTTCAGGATGCTTTTTAATATTGTCGCCAATGCAAAAAAAAGTGGCTTTGGCATTGTGTTTTTCTAACTCTTGTAAAACCCATTCGGTGATTTCAGGTGTTGGACCATCATCAAAAGTGAGGTAGATTTTGTTTCCACTATTAGGAATATCCCAAATATAATTGGAGAATATTTTTTTTATAAAACGGTTTGTTTTTATCCAATAAAACATGCAGATATCTGTAAAATACTTTAACGAGGAACTATTCTACCTCATTAAAATTTTTAGTAGGGAAAAATATAAAATATCAGCACTAGTCTACACAAAACAAAATTTATGTAAACAAAATACGATAATAAAAACAACAAAAAAAATTAATTGTTGTGTGAAAAAATTAGAATTAGTGTCGGCAACAAATATATTGTTTTAAAATAAAAAAATCCGCTTTTCAGCGGATTTTCAAATATTTTTAAACAGTTAAAACACCATTTTCTGTACCAGCAAATTCATTCCAAACAAAAGAATCTGCTTCGCTATCGTTAACATACGCACCATCTACTAAATACTTAAATTCATAAGATGCATCTTTTGCTAAATCAAAAACGCCTTTAAAAGTTCCGTTTTTTAATTTTGATAACTCACCTTCAGCTGGATTCCAATTGTTAAAATCTCCTATAACGGCTGCTGTATTTGCTTCTTTTGCTTCAACCGAAAATGTTACTTTACAAACCGGTTTAGTTTTTATTATTTGTTTTTTGATTGACATAACTATTTCATTTTTAGAATTATGGGGCAAATATATAGTAGATATTTGAGTTTTCAATGTTTAAGGTGAAGTTTTATGAGTATGGCAATAATTTTCACAAAAATAATATACATTCTTAATTTTAAGCGAAATTATTTTTCAAATCCAAAATCATAAAACGTTTTCTCTTTTAATATTCTTCATTGAAAAATAATGAAATTGCAAAATTATTTTTATCTTTATAATCTAAATCTTGCATTGTGGAAAAGGAACAGCACGAACAATACGAATACGCTAGAAAAAGGTTAAAGCAAAAGAAAGGACTTTATTTTCATTTTGTCTTATTAATTTTGGGAAGTATATTTATGTTTCTGGCCAATCATTTTGCAATTTTTGGACTAACTGTAAATTGGGCTATTTGGGTAATTACATTTTGGTTTTTCCTTTTTGTTTTACATTTTATAAAAGTGTATATTACAGATCGGTTTATGAACAAAAATTGGGAACGAGATCAAATAGATAGGCTAGTTGCTAAACAAGAGCAAAAAATTGCACAATTGCAAAATCAAATAGAAGAAGGTTCTTCTAAAAACCCTCAATAAAAAATGATTATTTTAATTGCGGCTGTTGCCGAAAATAATGCTCTTGGCAAAAACAATGATCTGCTTTGGCATTTGCCCAACGATTTTAGACGATTTAAAGAAATTACTTCGGGACATTATATAATTATGGGAAGAAAAACTTTCGAAAGTTTCCCTAAACCGCTGCCAAATCGAACTCACGTTATTATTACACGACAAAAAGATTATGTTCGTGAGGGATGCATTGTAGTTCAAGATTTAGAAGAAGCCATTGATATTTGTCCAAAAAACGAAGATGTATTTGTGATTGGTGGTGGTGAAATTTACTCACAATCCATTCATTTAGCCGACCAGCTCGATATTACAAAAGTGCATCATTCATTTGAAGCGGATGTTTATTTTCCGGAAATTGACCCTAAAATCTGGCAATTAACTGCGGAAATATTTAATTCGACAGACGAAAAACACCTTTATAATTATACTTTTCAAACTTTCGTCAGAAAAAAATAGTGTCTCTCGAACTCTTAAGTTTTTCGGAACGAAGAGATGAAGTAATTTACGGTTTACCATTTGTTTTCCAAAAATCTAGTTTACCTTTGCTTCAAATTTTAGAAAATGTCAAAAAACGTAACACCTTACAAAGATTCTACTTTAAGTAAAAAGGAGCAAGTTGCCTCCATGTTTGATACTATTTCAGGCAATTATGACAATCTTAATCGGGTTATTTCTTTCGGAATAGATATAAAATGGCGCAAAAAAGTTTTGAAAATGGTCGCTAACACTGATCCAAAAACTATTTTGGATATTGCAACAGGAACGGGAGATTTGGCTATTTTGATGGCTCAAACTAAAGCCGAACAAATTATAGGATTAGACATTTCGGCTGGAATGTTGGAAGTTGGGAAGCAAAAAATTCTGGAAAGAAACTTGTCCCAAAGAATAGAAATGGTATTGGCTGATTCTGAGAATATGCCATTTGAAGCTCATTATTTTGATGCTATCACGGTGGCTTTTGGCGTTAGGAATTTTGAAAACTTAGAAAAAGGTTTGGCTGAAATTTTAAGAGTTTTGAAACCAAATGGAATTTTTGTGATCCTCGAAACTTCAATTCCCGAAAAAACACCTTACAAACAAGGTTATACTTTTTACAGTAAAAATATACTTCCAATTATTGGAAAACTATTTTCAAAAGACGATGCTGCTTATGGATATTTGTCTGAATCTGCAGCGGCTTTTCCTTATGGAGAAGCTTTGAACAATATTTTGAAAAAAATTGGGTTTATAGATGTAGTTGCTTTGCCACAAACATTTGGCGTAGCTACAATTTATTCGGCTTCCAAAAAATAATATGAGAAAAATAGTAGTTATAATTTTATTAGTCATTTCTACAAGCGGTATTGCGCAGAAAGCGAACAATCTATTTGGTAAAGATCCGATAATAAATCTAGAAAATTTTCAACAACAAAAATTGTATTTTGGCTTCTATTTGGGGTTCAATTCGTACGATTTCAAAATAGATTATAAAAAAGTAGGCGAAGATATTGAAGTAAAAAAAAGTACGGGTTTCAATGTTGGTCTAGTCGCTGATTTGAGGCTACACGAATACGTCAGTTTGCGGTTTGAACCCGGTTTGTATTATACCAAACGAGATTTGCAATATCCTAACAGTTATTTTATAGAAACCCCTACGAATTCAGATAAGTTAAGAGAAGTTAATAGTACTTATATTCATTTTCCGCTGTTGCTAAAGTTTTCTTCATTAAGAACAGGAAATGTCAGACCTTATTTATTGGGAGGTGTTTCTGCAACCTTAAACCTTTCTAGTAATGCCAAATCCATAGACGATAATTATGAAGACCGTTTTAGGGTAAAAGCTTGGACAACCAATTATGAACTGGGTTTTGGAATTGATATTTTTTCAGAATATTTTATTTTTTCTCCATCAATTAGAGGTGTTTTTGGTCTGAGCAACGAATTAATCCCTGACAATAATGCGGATAGTCCTTGGACAAGTAATATTGAATCTATAAAATCGCGAGCAGTTTTTATTAATTTTACTTTTCACTAAAAAACAGTGGTCAGTGGTCAGAAATTTAGTATTCAGCTGTTAAAACGAAATACAAAATCATCCACGGCGAAATTCGCTTAAAACAATAGCAGTAGCAGTAGCCACATTCAAACTTTCGGTTTTTTGTAGTGTTCCAAATCGAGGAATGCTGAGTCGGTTTTTAATTAATTTTTCTATTTCAAGCGAAATTCCATTGGCTTCATTGCCCATAATGATGATTCCTTCTTGTGGTAAATCACTTTTATAAATGGTATCTCCATCCATAAAAGTGCCAAAAACAGGTAAATTGGTTTGGCTGATAAAAGTTTCCAAATCAATGTAATTCACATTAATCCTTGCCAATGAACCCATCGTTGCTTGAACCACTTTTGGATTATAAATATCAACAGTTTCTTTAGAACAAATAATTTGATGAACGCCAAACCAATCACACAATCTCAAAATAGTCCCTAAATTGCCGGGATCACGAATAGAATCGAGTGCAAGAATTAATCCAGATTCGGGTATTTTTTTTTCATCAGGGATTTTGAACACTGCCAAACACGTATTTGGAGTTGCTAATGCGCTGATTTTTTTTAATTCTTGTTCGTTTACAAATACTTTTTTTTCATTCAATACTTGGTCAAAATCATTTTGGCTGGTATATAAATTAACCAATTCGAAATTCGATTCCAGTAATTCTTGAATCCCCTTTATACCTTCGGCAAAAAACAATTGATGGGCAAACCTCTGTTTTTTTTGGTGCAAACTTGTAATTAGCTTGATTTGGTTTTTACTAAGCATAAAATAATGTACTTTTGAATTAAATATCTCTCAGCACTTGAAAAAGATTAATACAAAAATAGCAACATTTATTGTAATTGGAATAATTATCTCGGCTTGTGATGCCGAGAAACGAGTTCCGAACGGCAAGCAACGTCTGACTAAAAATGAAATTTTAGTAAATGGCAAAGTCTCAAAAAGCGAAGATATTAGCAATCAATTGTATCAAAAACCCAACTCCACGTTGTTGAGTTATAATTTACGGTTGCATTTATTTAATCTGGCGACTCCAAATCCCGATTCTGTATTTCAAGCTAAGTTCACGAATCATCCCGGTAAATACGAACGAATGTCAAAATTTTTATCGGCAAAACAAGTCGATCGTTTGGGGCAATCTTTTTGGTATCAGGGAATCGATAATTTCTTAAAAGAGACAGGCGAACCTCCTGTTATTGTTGATACAGTAAGAAGTGTCAAATCTATTTCAAAAATAGAATACTATTATTTCAATAAAGGTTTTTTTAATGTAAAAGCAAACTATAAATTGGATAGCATCAGTGCCAAAAAAGCCAAAATAAAATACACGATTACCACGAATACTCCTTTTTTTATAGACACAGTAACAACTAAAATCCAAACTCCTGCGCTTGATTCCTTATATAAAACAAGGATAGCTAATTCTTTGATAAAATCGGGTAAACAATACAATACGCAAGATTTTGAAGACGAAAAAGAACGAATTACCACACATTTCAGGAATGAGGGTGTGTATAATTTTCAACCTAATTATGTGACTTACAATTTAGATACTCTGAACAAGAATAAAAAAGTAAATGTTGATCTTATTATCAACGATTATTCTTATCAAGAAAAGGACAGCACAAAAACGGAGCCTTTCAAAATATTTAAAATAAGTGATGTAAACATTTACACGGATTATTCGGCTACCAATACTAACAGTGTTTTTTCGGACAGTACAACGTATCACGATGTCAATTTATACAGTCATTCCAAGCTAAAATACAAACCAAAAGCGATAACCGATGCAGTTTTTATAACTAAAGGAAGTCTATTTGCTGATTTCAGAACCGTTTTAACTACAAGATACTTGAACAATCTGAAAATTTTCAACTATCCAACCATATTGTATGAAATTGATAAAAGGGACACAACAGCACAATCTTTAATTGCAAAAGTGTATTTATCGCCTCGAAAAAAATACAGTTTAGGTGCTACATTTGATGTTACGCATTCGAATATTCAAGACATAGGTATTGGTGGAAGCATTTCAGAAACAATAAGGAACGTGTTTAACGGTGCCGAAACATTAGAACTTTCGGCCAGAGGAAATATTGGTTCATCCAAAGATTTGGCTAATCCTGACAGCAATTTTTTCAATGTATCTGAATACGGAATGGATTTGAAATTGAACATTCCTCGAATTTGGTTTCCATTTCGAACCGAAAAAATAATTCCTAAAAGTATGATTCCCTCGACGCTAGTTTCTACAGGTTTATCTAATCAAAAAAACATTGGTCTTGACAAACAAAATGTGACCGCAATACTAGCTTATAATTGGAATCCAAAAAGGAATAATACCGCTCGATTTGATATTTTCAACGTCCAATACGTTCGAAATCTAAATCCTGAAAATTATTTTAACGTCTATGAGTCTTCTTATAATGAGTTAAATAACTTAGCCAAAATTTATAATTCAAATATTAATTACGTCGATCCAGACACGAGTAATTTGATTATAGAAAGCGGAACCAAAGGTTTTACAAATGATGTTCTGAATGGTAAAACACTTGTTCCAGCGTCGGAATATGCTACAATAAGCAGTATAGAAGAACGAAGAATGCGACTTACCGAAAACGACTTTATTCTATCAACTAGCTACTCTTTTTCAAAAACGACCAAAACAAATCTAAAAGACAATTCGTTTTATCAATTTAGAACTAAATTAGAATCGGCTGGTTCAATCTTGTCGTTGATTTCAAATGCAGCAAATTTAGCCAAAAACCAAAACGGTTATTATGAAGTTTTCAACTTAGAATATTCAGAATATGTGAAAACAGAATTCGATTATGTAAAATATTGGGATTTATCCAAAGAAAAAGTTTTGGCATTTCGGAGCTTTTTTGGAATTGCTATTCCATACGGTAATTCAAATTACATTCCGTTTTCAAGAAGTTATTTTGCTGGCGGTTCAAATGACAATAGAGCTTGGGAACCCTATCGTTTAGGACCAGGAAGTACAGGAGCTGTGAATGATTACAACGAAGCGAATATGAAAATTGCGTTGAGTGCAGAGTTCCGATTTAAAATAGCAGGAAGTGTAAAAGGAGCTCTTTTTGCCGATGCAGGCAACATTTGGAATGTACTTGATAATGTCGAAAAAGAAACCGCCACATTTGATACTCTAGCAGATTTAAAAGAAATCGCATTAGGTACTGGTTTTGGTCTTCGTTACGACTTAGATTTTTTCGTAGTACGATTCGATTTAGGATTTAAAACCTTCAATCCTGCTAATGAAATGGGGAAACGATGGTTTTACGATTATGATTTTGCACATTCTGTGTTTAATTTTGGAATAAATTATCCTTTCTAATGCTAATTAATTCTTATTTTTGCAAACTATAACACAACTGTTAATAACAATCTAAACAATTTACAATGGCACACAATATTAAACCCGGCGTTGCGACAGGCGATCAAGTACAAGAAATTTTCAACTATGCAAAAGAAAAAGGATTTGCACTTCCTGCTGTAAACGTGATAGGTTCAAGCACAATTAACGGAGTTTTAGAAACTGCTGCAAAACTAAAAGCACCAGTTATTATTCAATTCTCAAATGGTGGAGCACAGTTTAATGCTGGAAAAGGACTTTCAAATGCAGGAGAAAAGGCAGCAATTGCAGGAGGAATAGCTGGAGCAAAACACATTCACACTTTAGCGGAAGCTTATGGAGCAACTGTAATTTTACATACAGACCATTGCGCAAAAAAATTATTGCCTTGGATTGATGGATTGTTAGATGCATCTGAAGCAAATTTTGCAGCGACAGGAAAGCCATTGTTCTCCTCCCACATGATTGATTTATCGGAAGAGCCTATTGAAGAAAATATCGAAATATGTAAAAAATATTTGGAAAGAATGAGCAAAATGGGAATGACATTAGAAATCGAACTTGGAATCACTGGTGGTGAAGAAGATGGCGTTGACAACTCTGATGTTGATAGTTCAAAATTATACACTCAACCTTCGGAAGTATCATATGCTTACGAAGAATTATTAAAAGTAAGCCCACGTTTTACCATCGCAGCTTCTTTTGGAAACGTTCACGGAGTTTACAAACCAGGAAACGTAAAATTGACTCCAAAAATCTTGAAAAACTCACAAGATTATGTTCAAAATAAATTCAATACCGGTCACAATCCAGTTGATTTCGTTTTCCACGGAGGTTCAGGTTCTACATTAGAAGAAATCAGAGAAGGAATTAGCTACGGTGTTGTAAAAATGAATATTGATACTGACTTGCAATTCGCATTTGCGGAAGGTATTCGCGACTTTATGGTAGACAACATAGATTACCTAAAAACTCAAATTGGAAATCCAACTGGTTCTGATGCTCCAAACAAAAAATATTACGACCCAAGAAAATGGTTGCGTGAAGGTGAAGTTACTTTCAATGCAAGACTAGAACAAGCATTTGCTGACTTGAATAACGTGAATACTTTATAAAGTACGAAGTACGATATACGAAGTACGAAGTGAATTAAACATTAATTAAGAATTTAGAAAAGGATTTTACTTCCAACTTCTAACTTCTAACTTCCAACTTAATTATGGCTTGGTTTAAAAGAACAGAAAAAGGAATTACTACGGCTACTGAAGACAAAATGGATGTTCCAAAAGGTCTTTGGTACAAATCACCTACAGGAAAAGTAATTGATGCCGATGAATTAGCTCGCAATTTATATGTTAGTCCAGAAGATGGTTTTCATGTTAGAATTGGAAGCAAAGAATATTTCGAAATATTGTTTGATAACAATGAATTCGTAGAATTAGATGCAAAAATGACCTCTAAAGATACGTTGCATTTTGTTGATACCAAAAAGTATTCCGATCGTTTGAAAGACACTATTGCCAAGACCAAATTGAATGATGCGGTTCGCACAGGAGTGGGAAAATCAAAAGGAAAAGATTTAGTAGTTTGCTGTATGGATTTTGCTTTCATTGGTGGCTCGATTGGTGGAGTTGTAGGCGAAAAAATTGCTCGTGGAATAGATTATTCTATCAAAAATAGCATTCCTTTTGTAATGATTTCAAAATCAGGTGGAGCTAGGATGATGGAAGCGGCTTATTCGTTGATGCAATTAGCCAAAACCTCTGCGAAACTAGCGCAATTGGCCGAAGCAAAAATTCCCTATATTTCTTTGTGTACGGATCCAACAACGGGAGGAACAACTGCTTCTTATGCTATGCTTGGTGACATCAACATTTCTGAACCTGGAGCTTTGATAGGCTTTGCTGGTCCTAGAGTTGTAAAAGATACGACAGGAAAAGATTTGCCAGAAGGCTTTCAAACGGCTGAATTTGTTTTAGAACACGGATTTTTGGACTTTATAACACCAAGAAAAGAATTGAAAGATTCGATTAATTTGTATATCGACTTAATTCAGAATATTGAGGTTAGATAGTTTTTTACAAACATAAATACCAAAAAACACAAAGTGATCGCTTTGTGTTTTTTTTTATCTTTATTTTAAATTTTGGAAGATGAAAAAAGTAGTTAGTCATTCCTTAAAAATGAATTAACAATTTGATTGTTAATAACTTGTGATTAAATTCAGTTGAAAACAGTACTTTTAAATCGCCAAAAAGTGTATATTTCGGTATAAAAAAGTGGCAATATGTTAGGCAAAATAAAACC
>NZ_JANPFL010000164.1:0-5309 GCF_031423415.1 Flavobacterium sp. | reverse complement strand
GTCAAATTGTTTGTTGGCTTGAATCAAGGCTTCCATCATTTGCATCGAATTTTGCACATGAACATTGTCGTCTCCCGATCCGTGAATCAGTAAAAATTTACCTTTTAATTTTTCAACAAAATTTATTGGGGAATTATCGTCGTAACCGCTTGGGTTTTCTTGTGGGGTTTGCATATACCTTTCGGTGTAAACGCTGTCATAAAAACGCCAGTTGGTTACTGGAGCCACTGCAATCGCCATTTTGAATACGTCATTCCCTTTCAAAATGCAGTTACTCGACATAAAACCACCATACGACCAACCCCAAATTCCGATTCTGGATTTATCGACATAAGGGTAATTTCCTATTACTTTGGCCGCATCTATTTGGTCTTCGACTTCGTATTTTCCTAATTGTTTGTATGTGATTTTTTTGAAATCGGCACCTTTGTAACCCGTTCCGCGGCCGTCAACACAAGCCACAATATAGCCTTGTTGGGCGAGCATTGCAAACCAATAATCGTCATACGATCCCCATTCGTTATTGACTTGTTGCGAACCTGGTCCAGAATATTGAAACATAAAAACAGGATATTTTTTGGATGCATCAAAATCCTTTGGTTTCATTATCCAAGCGTTTAACTCATTCCCTTTCTCCGTTTTCAAGACGAAAAATTCTTTTTGCGGTACATTATAGGATTTTAGTTTGGCTGCCAAAGCTTCGTTATTTTCTATGACCTGAATTTGTTTTCCAGTTTTAGATTCGTTTAAAGTGTAGGCAGTTGGCTGAGAAGCAGTCGAAAAAGTGTTGATAAAAAATTGAAAATTCGGACTGAAAGTAGCTTTGTTTGTCCCGAGTTTTTCTGTTAATCTCGTTTTGTTTTTGCCGTCTAGACTAATTCTGTAAATGTCACGATTGATAGAACCGTTCTCTGTCGATTGGTAAAAAACTGATTTGGTTTTCTCATCAAGACCATAATATTCGGTTACTTCCCAATTGCCTTTGGTCACTTGATTTACCAATTTTCCGTTTTTGTCATAATGGTAAATGTGGTTGAAGCCGTCTTTTTCCGAAGTCCAAATAAAACTGTTATCTTTTAGAAAAGTTAAGTTATCCGTATCCACAAAATCAATGTAGGATTTGTCTTTTTCGTTTAAAATAACTTTGGTTGCTGCCGTTGTTCCATCTACAAATAACAAATCGAGACTGTCTTGATGGCGATTTAAAATTTTTGCCGCTAAAATATTGGCGTCAGTCGTCCATTCAATTCTTGGAATATAAAAATCGTTGTATTGGCTTAAATCGACCTTTTTGGTGGTTTTGGAATCGACATTGTATAAATGCAAGGAGACCAATGAGTTCTTTTCGCCCGCTTTTGGGTATTTGAAAGTTTCTATTTTTGGATACAAATCTTTCGCAAAAATAGACATCGAAAATTCTGGAACCTGACTTTCGTCAAAACGAATATAGCCTATTTTTTTGCTGTCCTGACTCCAATCGAAAGCTCTTACAAAAGCAAATTCTTCTTCGTAAACCCAATCCGTGATTCCGTTGATTATGGAATTTTTCTTTCCATCGCCTGTAATTTGGCTGTTGGTTTTGGAAGCCAAATCATAAATATAAATATTATTTTCCTTGGCATACGCTATCTTTTTGCCATCGGGTGAAAAAGTAGGTTCCTGCACTTGTTCCAGAATTTTAGTCAATGCTGCGGTTTCCAAATTGTACAGAAAATAATCGGCAGTAAAGGAATGGCGGTAGATTTGATTCGTATTGTTTGCAATCAACATCATTTTTTCGTCAGTACTGAAAGTGTAACTATCGATTCCACCAACTAATTTGCTTTGATTTTTAGTGTCAATAAGAGTAGAAACTTTTTTTAAAGTTGCGAAATCGAATAGATCAATTTGCATACTTCGGCTGGTTTGATCAACATTTAAAACCGTATATTGATTAGTGTTTTTCATCGATTGCAATTCATCCATTCCTTTGGCTTGAAATTGTCCAGTATAAATGGCTTCGACGGTAATTTTTTGTTGTGCAAAAACACTAGTTAATAGCAACAAAAACAGTAGGTTAATTTTATTTGAAATCATCAATTTTTTATTAATTATAAAGTCCCCAATTTTAGTGAAAATTTTACAGTTATTTCACGTTGCGACTGTTAAATGTTATAAAAAAAGAAATAAGTTGCAAAACTCAGTTATAAACCAATTTTTTATTAATTTTGAATCAAACAAAAATGAATATGGAAACTATCAAAATCGAATTTCAATCTAACGTAAAGGAAAAATTAATAGAATTTTTGAATTCTTTTTCTAAAAGTGAATTGCATATTGTTGAGGAAGATAGTCCAATTAAAGAAGACAAATCTTTTGAAGAATATCGAGACAGATTGCATTTAGCAGCTAAAAGAATAGAATCTGGAGAAAGTAAGACTTACGATTTAGAAGAATTAGATGCGATGTTGGAAAAAATAATTTCTGAATATGAAAATTAAATTTTCAGATGATTTTTATTTTTTCTTAGCTGAAATAGTTCGTTTTATAGCCAAAGACAAACCTACTGCTGCAAGAAAGTTCAAAAAAAATTTGATTTCTGCCATCAGAAAAGATTTGAAATTTCCCTTCAACTTCAAAAAGTCGATTTATTATAATGACGAATCTTATAGAGATTATGTTTTCAAAGGTTATACGATTTCGTATCAAATTATTGAAAACGAGAACACAGTTCTTGTTATAGGAATCATCAAAAACAAACATTCTTATTAGAAAATCAGTAATGACAAACACTATCGCCGGATTTTCAAAATTATCCAAAGAAGAAAAAATAAACTGGATTGCCAAGGAATACTTTTCTAATCCCGAAGAAGCCATTTCAATCCTAAAAAATTACTGGAATACCGACGAAAAACTTCAAAAATTGCACGATGAATTTATCGAAAACACCATAAGCAATTTCTACATTCCGCTCGGCGTAGCACCTAATTTTTTGATTAACGGAAAATACAATAGCATTCCGATGGCAATTGAGGAAAGTTCGGTGGTTGCTGCAGCCTCAAAAGCGGCTAAGTTTTGGTCCACTCGTGGTGGATTTAAAGCGACTGTTCTCAACACCGAAAAAATTGGACAAGTTCATTTTATTTTCAAAGGTGAGACATCGAAACTGGCCTTATTCTTTGCCAAAACTAAAACCAAATTGTACTCCAACACCGAAAGCATTACCAAAAATATGCAAAAGCGTGGTGGTGGAATTCTTGATATTGAACTCAGGGATAAAACCAATTTATTGCCCAATTACTATCAATTGCACGCTACTTTTGAAACCAAAGATTCGATGGGCGCCAATTTTATCAATTCGTGTTTGGAGCAATTTGCCAAAACGTTGAAAGAAGAAGCGCAACATTATGATTCCTTTTCCGAAGCAGAAAAAGACATCGAAGTAGTGATGAGCATTCTCTCGAATTATGTTCCAAACTGTATCGTGCGTGCCGAAGTTTCTTGTCCTGTTGACGATCTAGCTGAAAAACATATCGAAAATCCAAAAGCATTTGCTGAAAGATTCATTCGAGCGATTCAAATTGCCGAAGTTGAACCTTTTCGAGCTGTAACTCACAACAAAGGAATTATGAACGGAATCGATGCGGTTGTGCTTGCCACCGGAAATGACTTCCGCGCTGTTGAAGCCGGAATTCACGCTTATGCGTCTAGAAACGGAAGCTATTCAAGTTTGTCCCACGCCAAAATAGAAGACAATATTTTTACTTTTTGGCTGGAAGTTCCGTTGGCTTTAGGAACCGTTGGCGGATTGACGTCTTTACATCCGTTGGTAAAATTATCTTTGCAAATGTTGGAAAATCCATCTGCCAAGGAATTGATGCAGTTTGTAGCGGTGGCGGGCTTAGCACAGAATTTTGCTGCTTTGCGCTCACTAACCACCACTGGAATTCAGGATGGGCATATGAAAATGCACTTGAACAATATTCTAAACCAATTTGAAGCTAATGAAGAAGAACGTGTTTTGATTCGGAAACATTTCAAGCATCACGTAGTTTCGCATAGCGCTGTGGTGGACTATATTGAGACTTTGAGAAAATCGGTTTAGATATTAGCCACGGATTAAGCGGATTGAACAGATTTACACAAAATTTTATTTAAAAATGTGTCGCAATAATAAATGAGATTGTGTTGCTTCGTGCCTCGCAACTCCTCGTAATGACAATGAAAAAAGAATTTTACAGTAACGGAAAACTATTAATTACCGGAGAATATTTAGTTCTTAATGGTGCCAAAGCTTTGGCGCTACCAACTAAATTTGGACAAAAACTAATTGTTGAAAACGGAACAAATCAGGAAGTAAATTGGATTAGTTATGATGCTGACGGCAGTATTTGGCTTGATATCCAACTTTCGTTTGAGGACATTTTGGGCAAAACTATTCTCGAAGAATCTGAGTCTGTAAAAAATACTTTAATCGAGATTTTGCATCAAGGCTATTTATTAAACTCTGATTTTATTGACAATTCCGAAGGGTACCAAATCACCACTCAATTGACTTTTCCAAGAAATTGGGGCTTGGGAACTTCTTCTACTTTAATCAATAATGTTGCACAATGGTTGGGAATTGATGCCTTTGTATTACTTAACAATAGTTTTGGTGGTAGCGGATACGATATTGCCTGTGCTCAAAATGACTGTCCAATTTTATATCATTTAGAAAATGGAAAACCGATAGTCGAAAAAGTAACTTTCGACCCTGAATTTTCTGAAAATTTATATTTTGTTTATTTGGATAAAAAGCAAAACAGTAAAGCAGCAATCGCTTCTTATTATAACAACAACAACAGCCATTTAGCCGATGATATTGTAACAAACGACAAAATAACTCAAGAAGTTTTAAATGCCAAAAACCTTCATGAATTTGCCTTCGCTTTAGAAGAACACGAAGCCAAAATGAGTACTATTCTCGAGATGCAAACCATAAAAGAATCCTTGTTTCCCTATTTTAATGGTGTTATAAAAAGTCTTGGTGCGTGGGGTGGAGATTTTGTTTTGGTGATTTCAAAAGAAAATCCTGATGACTATTTCAACGAGAAAGGGTTTAAAACTATAATCACTTATAAAGATATGATTCTATGATTTGTTACGAAAAACTGAAGGCTATTAATTCGTAAAAGAACCAAGATTATGTAGTCATTCCTTAAAAATGAATTAACAATTTGATTGTTAATAACTTGTGATTAAATTCAGTTGAAAACAGTACTTTTAAATCGCCAAAAAGTGTATATTTCGGTATAAAAAAGTGGCAATATGTTAGGCAAAATAAAACC
>NZ_JANPFL010000163.1:0-2320 GCF_031423415.1 Flavobacterium sp. | reverse complement strand
TACAATTTTAAGCTCCGATTCAACCAAATCAAGGAACAAATTGTTTTTTGGCTTAATTATTTGTTCAACTTCTATCCTGAAAATAATATTCCTATTTTTGTGGAAATTAAAAATAGCTCTTTTTAAGGGTTGACTAATTAGTTGAATGGGTAACGGATTTTAATTCGTTGAATTGGTTTCAATTAATTTTTTATAACACACGTACAAATGAAAATAACATGTTACGGTCATTCGTCTTTAGGAATCGAAGTGGGGCACAAACACATTCTAGTTGATCCCTATATTTCAGCAAATCCTCAGGCGTCACACATCAACATCAACGAGATCAAAGCCGATTACATTCTCTTGACGCACGCTCACAGTGACCACACTCTCGATGTTGAATATATAGCAGGGAGAACCAATGCGGTTATCGTTTCGAATTACGAAATTGCCACACATTATGGCGCAAAAGGGTTTAAATCCCACCCAATGAATCACGGTGGAAGCTGGAATTTCGACTTTGGGAAAGTGAAATATGTCAATGCTGTGCATTCCAGTTCTTTTCCCGACGGAAGTTATGGTGGTAATCCCGGTGGTTTTGTCATCGAAGGCGAGCATAAAAACATCTATATTGCCGGTGATACCGCGCTTACAATGGATATGAAACTTATCCCGTTGCGAACCAAACTCGACTTGGCAATCCTCCCTATTGGTGATAATTTCACCATGGATATCGATGATGCCATCCTCGCTTCGGATTTTGTGGAATGCGACAAAATATTGGGCGTTCACTACGATACCTTTGGTTATATCGAAATCAACCACGAGGAAGCCATCCGTAAGTTTTTCGACAAAGGAAAAGATCTAATGCTGCTAGAAATTGGCGAAAGCATTGAATTGTAGATTTTATAAACTGTAGAGCTTCCAGCCTTTAAAAAGCTGGAAGCTCTACATAACAGAAAAAAATGAATATAAAAAGCATACTTTTCGTTCTATTAATGGGCATATCAAGCCACTCCCTTTTTGCCCAAAAAGACGGCTATTGGGACAAAGAACGCGCCACCAAAAAAGAAATCGTTGTTTCGGCAAGAGGCAGAATCCTCATAAAAACCGAAGCACTGCCGGTAGGAACCACCGAAGTAATTTATAGAATCACACTTTTGGACGTGAATCAGCAAATGGCCAACAGCTTAGTTTCAGTATTAAAAGCGATTCCTGATCCAACAGGAATTAGCCAGGGTTCGGCCGGAGCGGTGTTTTTGCTATCAAAGATTTCAGGTGATGATAAATGCAAGTATGCTATTTTTTCAAACGAAGCTTTCGCTGCTGATTATATAAAAAACGGCACGACCTCAAAAGCGTGCTATGAGCAAAATGAAGCCGTTAACCAAGATGCCAAAGGACTTTCAATCGATAAATCACTTTGTATTTTACCGAATGCCAATGCGATTTGGTTTGGTTTCGAAAGTAAGAATTGGATATTGAACCAGAAAATCGTGCTGGAAGTTGTGCCTTGGGTTAATTATAGATTGAGCAGTGGCTGGAATCTCGAAAACCGAAAACTGATTCTCAATCAATGCAAAACAACGGATTTGGCCAAGAAGTTGATCCAGTCGGATGATTTTTGTGTTTGCGTCCTCGATAAATTACAGAAAGAATACAAATTTCAGGAATTCCAAAAACTACTACCCATCGAAAAATCGAAAGTGTACAATGATTTAGGAAATGCTTGTTTGAAAGAAATGGGCACTTCTGATAAGCTATTTTCTGATTTGCGTAGCAAGGCCACCGATTTGGTAAAACAAGGCAAATACGGCGAAGCAATTGATAAAATAGGCGTGATTGTTCTTTATGGAAAAGCCACACCTATCGATTTCAACACCCTTGGCTATTCCTATTTGATGACCAAACAATACGCAAAAGCCATCAAAACGCTAAAAGAAGGTGAAAAGCTAGACGATTCAGAATTATTGATACAGATGAATCTGGCGCATGGGTATTTGCTCAATAAGGACTTTAAATCAGCAAAATCTATTTACAAAAAATACCAATTACAGAACGTAACAGATAATTTGGGCTGGAATCAAAAAGTAAAGTTAGATTTCGACATCTTTCAAAAAGCAGGATTACCAAGTGTTGATTTTGACCGAGTTTTGAGGCTGCTGGAGGATTAAGAATTGGCACAAAGAATATCTAAGTAGTCATTCCTTAAAAATGAATTAACAATTTGATTGTTAATAACTTGTGATTAAATTCAGTTGAAAACAGTACTTTTAAATCGCCAAAAAGTGTATATTTCGGTATAAAAAAGTGGCAATATGTTAGGCAAAATAAAACC
>NZ_JANPFL010000162.1:0-17690 GCF_031423415.1 Flavobacterium sp. | reverse complement strand
GGTTTTATTTTGCCTAACATATTGCCACTTTTTTATACCGAAATATACACTTTTTGGCGATTTAAAAGTACTGTTTTCAACTGAATTTAATCACAAGTTATTAACAATCAAATTGTTAATTCATTTTTAAGGAATGACTATGTAAACTATGTAAAAGTGAAGCTTTCTAAAATTAAATCTATGTTTCTACTTAAAATCTATGTGGTTAAAAAATTCACAACATTTCCATCGAATCTTTTTTTGTAAAAAACACTCGGGTTAAAACATAATTTTCTTGGTAACTACATTTCCGTTTTGCAAAGTGATTTTTACCAATAGGACTTGCTGGGCTGCAGTCAAAGTTGTTATAACGAACTCGCTTTTATTCACTTTGTCTTTTTTGAACAATTGTCTTCCCAAAAGGTCATAAACACTTACTTTGTCTATTGATTCTAGTTTTGAATTTACTTTTATCTGTTTGTTTTTACTAGAAACCAAAACGGGATTCTCCAGCGTTTCAAAATCAGAAGTTCCCAAAGTTTTGTCTGTATAACGCAACACAAAACGGTCGTTGAAGGTACCTGATTTCGAAATGAACTTGTAGGCACCACTTCGTAAATCAAAAGTAGTACTAGTCAACTTGTCTTCAATAAATACAGGCTGAGCTTTTAGTAAACCATCTGAATCAGCTATCGTGATACTTAAAGGGCCCTCGATAGTGGTTCGGAAACCTAATGGCACTTGGTCATTTTCATCAAACGGTAGCGCACGACCTTGAATCGCCAAATTCTTCTCTTGGCTAATGCTATAAAAATCGGCAAATTCGTTGGCGTCATAACTTTTTCCGTCGAAGCGCTTATCGTATTCATTTGTGGCATCGGTAAGGTACCCAATTAAGGTCTCTTTAAAAACCCCGTTAGTGTTCGTTAAATTCAGCCAAATTCGGTGTTTTTCGATGGTTGTGGTTTTTGTTTTTGTGTTGCTCGTTTTATAAAACTGGGTGTTGCTCAGTATAGTATTAGTACTGCTTAGACGCATGCTATTATTGAATGTGACAGTGCCACTCGCTAGTAAACTAGTTGTAAAAAAAGCTTGTCCGCCACCGATCACCCCAGTTGGTCTATTAGAAGCTTGTGCAACTTCTAAATTCAATACTTTATCTTTATTAGCATCATTCCATTCTCCAGTATTGAATATCCCATCGGTATTGGTATCTGTCCATTCACCTAAATCGCATACATTATTGCCGTTG
Source organism: Flavobacterium sp. (assembly GCF_031423415.1). Lineage (GTDB taxonomy): Bacteria > Bacteroidota > Bacteroidia > Flavobacteriales > Flavobacteriaceae > Flavobacterium. The sequence goes on along the minus strand of NZ_JANPFL010000162.1, from coordinate 16,459 downwards.
GCGTCGGGGCACTCTCCTGGAAGATCTAAAACGCCATCTTTGTCGAGGTCATTCCACTCACCCGTGTTAGCAACATTGTTCTTATTGGTATCGGTCCACTCATTTGTTTCTAACGTGCTATTACTGTTACCGTCAGTCCATTCAGCGGTATTTAAGGTGGCATTTCCGTTTCTTTCTATATATTCGCCAGGTAGATCTACGATTCTGTCTAGATCAGCATCTACCCATTCTGCCATTAAGCTACCAGTTCCAACTCCGCCGGTCAAATTGTAGGAAGCATAATCATCCGAGGTATATGCCATAACTCCCGAACCAACTTTAGGATTCCCAAATTCATCTTTCCCTATAATTTTTGCTGCATCTTGAAGCTTTGTACTGTGTGTCCATAAATAAATTGTACCCTCGATAACCGCTCCATTTGTAGTTAAAAATTTATCGGCATCTATTGCTGATGGATACGGGTTTCCTATTAAATTTGAGCTTCCATCGGTCAATGTCCCATCCCAAATAATGGGTATAGTATTCATTAGTCCATTGTTAGGCTTACCGATAAAAGAAGCTGTTGAAGAGCCACCGGTTGTTGGTAATGCGGCACTTCCTCTGATAATATACCCTATACCCTTAGCCATTATAGTAGAAGTATCTTGTTGTACCCAATCGTTAACCATCGGACTAAAAGCAAAAAACTTGTCGGGCTTTGTCAAAGGAGAAACTGCTAGCAATGTTTGTTGATCTACTGGCGTGGACCAATAGGTATAATCCGTTTCTATTCCAGGCGCAGTGTTGCGTCTATAGGTTATGTTGCCAGTATTAGTATCGGTATCATTTATTTGTACCAAACTACTGTTATTTTCTATAGTCATAAATGCGGCTGCATTCACTTCAACTTTATTGGTTACGGTCAAAGCCTTGCCAGTTTCGATTGATAGTGTTGCTGCATTTACTGCTAAATCGTTACCTACAACGGTACTCGTATTCGAGGCAAGCGTTTTTGTTCCCGATCCTGAAATGGTTAAGTTTCTATAACTATACGGGTTTGAAACGGTACCAAAATTAAAATGTGTGATGGTTTGATTACCTGAGGTAGCTCCAACTGGAATGCCTAAAGGAAAAATACCTTCCTTTCTAGCATATTCTACAAAGCTTCCTGTTTCTAATACTACATTTTCTATCGAATTTTGTACACTTTGGAATGGCTCTGTAGCTGCAAGCCCATAAAATCCCGGAATTACAGCGGTAACAAAATATCCTCCCGTTTTTACAGTAAGTGTTTGCGTACCTGAACTTCCTCCGTCTATGGGATTAAAACTATTAGAGCTTATAAATTTTCCAGTTGCTGCTATTGTAAATGTGCCATTATTATTGATACTGATTGGGCTTACTACATTGCTACTTCCTCCAGAGTTGTCTACATTATTGCCTGTTACTTCTATATTTTGATAGGATCTTGGCGACCGTATAGATTGATTAGAAAGGAAAGTGTTTGCAAACTCTACCACACCCGCCGTTAAAGTATAGGTTCCGGAAAAAGGTGGCTGTATAGTAGTTTTGAAAATTCTATATCTGCCGCCACTCGTGATCAGATTCCCTAGCTGACTTCCATTGGTATTAAAACTATTAGTGTTATCATCAATCACAATTCCTTTTCTAATTTCTAAAGTGCCAGCAGCAGTAAAAGATCTATTGCTCGATGCATTAAAGGTTAAAGCATCAGTGTCTAGTTCTACGATTACTTTACCTGTGATACCAGCACTTGGCAAAGCATTACCGGTAACTTGATTGGCTTTTCCAATGTAATGATAGGTTGCCCCTACATCAAAGGTTCTACCCGCAACAGGCGTTTGCACATTACCCGAGGTTGCAGCAGCACCAGCTGTTGTAATACCAAAAGGTGAGGTGAGTTTGATTGTACTGCCTGATAAAGCACTGAAGGTTTGACCAGTTTGTGCATTCGCTGCCGTAAATAGTAAAGGCGTTGTACCGCTAAATCCAAAATCAAAAGTACCACCGCTTTCTACCGTAAGTTTAGAATCGGTTCCTACCTCAAAATCTCTATTGGCTAATTGCACGTATGCATTTGGTTTTACATTGAATGCAATATATCTGTTCTCGTTTGTTGACGTCGCAGTAGTAGTGGCAATGTCTATGGTTTGAGTTGTTGCAGCTGTCAATCCATCTCCTGTTTTATTGAAGTTAAAGATGTTGTTGGCAACTATTGTGGCGGTTGCTGTTAATAATCCTGATGTACTAACGCTTAAATCTCCTTTTAAGTTAACAGTTGAAACACCACTATTTGCAAAATTTACATCTAAAGTCCCGCTATTAATAATAATATCTCCTTCAACAGTAACGTTTGCGATACCCCCGGCATTATTTAATAATCTTAATATTCTTGTTGAGTTGTTAATAATGTTTCCTTTTACTTTAAAATTAACTGTGTTTCCCGTTGTTAATAATGAAATAGTTTGATTATATGTAGACTCAATAATGAAATCACCTCCTATTTCTGTTGTACAATTTCCTATACATAACGATTTGGTACTTGAATTAGTCTTAAATGTTATATCACCGTGTGTCAAGTTTTTTGTAAAAGGTGTAGGTAATAATCGCAAATTACCGCCAGCAGCATTGTCAATGATTATATTTCCAAAGCAAGCAGCATACCCAGTCAATGGATCTGTGAATGTTGAAATTTCACCCTCTGTTTCAAATGGATAGTAGTCTCCAGTTGTATCAGCATCCGCAATTATAAACGTTGAATTTGGATGAAATCTTTCAGTTCCAGCCCAAACGGTAGTAGTTCTTGAACTATTATTCCTTGAATTAAATTGATAGGTTCCTCCATCTTCTACTTCTAAAATCCCTGTAATTGCAACATATCCATCTTGTTTGAAAGTACCTCCATTTTTAACCAAAACGTCTTTAAATGTTGGGGTGATTGTAAAAGTGTTAAAAACTCCTCCACTTCCAATAACTAGATCTTGAGCAGTGTTATTTCCATTTAAAGTTATATTATTATAAATATAAATTTTATTCGTGTTAAGGCTTGTGGAGGGATAGGATGAAGCTGTCCAGCCTGTTCCACTTAATAATTGTTCCCAAATTCCAGCGGTATTATTCCCTGGTGTGCTACTCCACGTTCCATCACCTATTGTTCGATAACTATTTAGTGGAACATCTACAATACCAAACGGATCAGAAACAACTGTATTTGTGCCCAATCCAGTTGTCGAAGCAGTAATGGTAATATTTGTTTGTGGCCCTGTTGAAAATTGTACATTGCTAAAGCTCACAATACCTGTATGAGTTGGAGTAAGAGTGTAAGAGGCAGAAGAGGTCATATTTACTCCCCCATTACTTGCTGCTAACGAAACGGATCTGCTGGTATCAAAATCAAGATTGGAATTGTCATCTACAAATCGTATCGAAAAAGAGGCAAGATTAGTACTAACAGATGCGGATGGAGGTTGGGTTCCATAAACAATTTTTGTAGCTGTAACCTCTATTCTATTTTTATCATCTGCCGTGTTATCAGATACAGCACCACCACCATTTGCGGCAGCGAACTGAGAAGAACTACAAGTGGTACCAGCAGTTACTGCCGTTACTGTAAATACTAATTTATGATTATCGGTTACCGTTGTACCGAAAGTAACGCGCAAGATAAGTTGTTTGGCACCTCCTAAATTATTGTCAGGCGTTGTAACGTCGCTGCTAACAGGCAGACCCGTAAAAACAATAGTATTTGTACCAATTGTTGTTGCTTCAGCCACTTTTGAGCCACTAGTGGTGAACAATGCAGCAGCACGAATTGTACTGGCTGTGCCTGTATAGGAATACGAAATAGCAGTCAAGATAGTAGGTAAGCTATCACTATCATTAGTTGCGCCTCCATCTTTTATGATGAAATTGTGCACACCAATACTGCTTGATTGCAAAGCTGGTACTGGTGTTGTTTGATAGGTGGCATACGCTATATTTAGTGTGGGAATGTAGGTAGCGTCTGTTTCTACAGTTGATGCTGCGCTGGTACTTGTTGCATTAGTAGCAACGCTAGTTTGTAATAATGTCCCGGTTGTTAAAAAATTATACGTCTCTGATACAGCTGTGCTGTTTGCATTATAAGGTACAAGTTGGAAAAAATAAGTAGTGCTAGCAGTTAAACTTGAAATCGTGTACGTTCCTGCTGCGGTAACAATAGCCGCTACCGTTGCATCACCAAATGTATCGCCTACTACATACGCTGTAGCATCTGTTGGTAAACCTGTTGGAGCAGCAACTGCCCTTCTTAAAATTAAATAGCCATCTGCACCAGCAGAAATAGCAGGAACCACAACATCAATTGTAGTAGCGTTACACGTACTTGCACTCAATCCGGATGTGGGTTGTGGTGTAGGTTCGATGCTTAATGTATATCGGGTAGTAGACGGCGGTGTTGTTAGGTTGTAACAATCCGCGGAGGTGTTGTATTCATAAGCCGTAACAGTGTATTGTGTTTCTGCTGTTAGACCTGTAATAGGACCAGCGGCTGAACCGTTACTTCTGAATACAACTCGGTTGTTAGTATCAATTGTTCCAGCACTTGCCCACGCAAGATTAGCAGTATAGGCTGTACCTGATACTGGCTGAGCAATTGTTGTTGAAGTAGGTCTTACTACCAGCATTCTCCCATTACCATCACCTGCTGTCCAGCCCGCAGAAAAACCAGTTGTTGTGGGTGTATTAGTAGTTACTGATGACGCTTGGGTGCCGGGTGCTGTGCAAGCAGGAGCACAAAATATTTGTACATTACCAACGTGCACTCTTTTATTTGTTACTGTACTAAAAGTTAATATTGGATTAGCTGATATGGATGTGAAATTTAAAGTGACTTCACCAAAAGCGGTTGGCAATGTTGTAATATTTTGAACATTTCCGTCTAGCGTCACTGTAACAGAAGTTTCAGTTGCACTCCATCCTTGTGCTCTGAATACCACTGTAACATTTCCACCTGTTACACCTGTTGCGGTTGTAGAAATACTACCGCTTGCACTAGATGATGCTAACCTGATAGTTGAAGTGGGACTGCCACCAGCATCAGTAACGCCTGCAAAAGTAGACCCTGATGCTGTGAAAGTTGGACCATTCATACTGAAACATGGTGCTGCAATGGTTGCACAACTAGTTTGTGGTTCGCTTCCTAGTTTGTAATCTATGCTAGTGCCACTATTGGTATAAGACCATATTTTAAAGTAATAAGTAGTTGATGCCGATAAACTTGGTACTGTGTAAGAAGTGCCTGCCACATTTTGAGTTGTTGCCCCGTCGGCTTCGGCTACTCCATCAGCTGGAGCGGTTATAGCTGCATACGATGTACTACTCCATTTCACGAGATAGCCATCTGGAGTAACTGCTCCGGTTGCAGCAGTCCATGTTAATGGAATAGTGACGTTTGTTGTAGTGCCACAAGCAAATACTGTTGGATAATTTGTAGGTTCTCCTTTTAGTGTTGTAAATGTTAGATTCGTGCCATAGCTAGTTACGCCGTTACTATTAGTGGCATACGCTCTGTAATTATACAATGTATTAGCACTTAAACTTCCGATGCTACTGGTGTAACTACCCGTGCCAGTACCTTCATTTGTTATGCCTAAATTAGAAGCAATGGTAGGATTTGCTGATAGTCCCCAAACTACTCCTTTTGCGGTTATGGTACCACAACTAGGGCTTACGGTATTTCCGCCACTACTAGCACTATTAACTACAATTAATGTTGCTGTAACTGTGGTAACTGCAGGTGTTCCGTTGCTTCCTGAGCCCGTTACTGCGGTTGTCGCGCTTGTCGCGACACCACCGCCACTAATAGTGATGTTTCCGTCGTAATTAGAGGCGGCAACTGGTGTAAATTTTACAAATATTGATGCTGGTGTTGCGCCGTCGTATGCTGCGAGTGCGAGAGGATTTGAATAAGTCCCACCAGAAGCTGTTGCAAAAGTGTAAACACCATTACCACTAACTGATACATCGGAACCATTTAGCGATGCACCAGAAAGCGTAAAAGAATTTGGTCCAGCAGTAGTATTGACGCATACTGAACTGCCAAATCCAGTTAATGCACCCGCTGATAAAGTAGGTGTTGCAGGCGCGGTAACATTAAAAGTATTGCTGGTAGCTGTTCTAGGAAAATCACCACTAGATCGTGTTGCTGTTATTGTTGCATTTAAGCCTGCTGTTAACGTTACTCCCGAAATAGTGACAGAACTTGCTCCAGCGGCTATAGTGCCAACTGTTGTTCCGCCAATGGTGTTGGTAGCACTTGTTAAAGTAATATCGGTGGCTTGGGTTAGGTTTCTCGCAGCAACACCATTTAAATCTCTAGCCGTAACAGTTACATTAAAACCAACGCCAGCAGTTTGATTGCTTATGGTTGAAATAAATAATTGAGCAGTAGGCACAATTTCACCGGTGGTTAATTGTATTGCAGGAAAAAAATCTGTCCCATTAGAAAAGCGAATTTGAGCTAATTGCGCAGGAGTTAAAGATGCTGTTGAGCCGATAAATACTTTGCCACCAGTTCCTGTAGTGGTTCCAGTAGCAAACGATGCACCTGCCCAGCCCGTAATGGTCAAAAGGGTTGAAGCTGTTAAAGTACCCAATGTTGTAAATGTTAGCGTATGTGGATTAGACCCTAAAGCTAAAGTCGAGCTTGCTGCTAAATTTACAGCTGAAAATGTAAGTGCTATATTAGATGCAATTGCAGTAGTTGCTAAAGTACCTCCATTAAAAACGCAAGTACCTAATGTTGAAATGTTGGAAGGGGGATTTAGTCGCAGTTCACCAGCTGTAACTGTCGTCGAACCGGTGTACGTATTTGCACCACTTAACGTTAAGATGCCCGCACCACTACCTGCTTTGGTCAGATTTCTGCCTACTCCGCTTATGATTGAACTAATCGCAACACCGCCTGCGCCATCAATGTTGATGATGTTTTCTGTTGCGTTTCCTAAAACAACACCCATCGTTTTTCCTGTACCAGTTTCGTTGTTTTGTATTGTTAAAGGATTGCCGGAGTTATTTCTTACTATAACATTAGATATACTATTTACTGTTGTTCCATTGAGGGTTAGATTGCCAACAGTAGCTGAAGAATTTCCAATCGTTAAATTACGCACTCTTGCTGATGTTACCTCAATTGCACCAATCGATAGAGTAGTTCCCATATTGATACCAGCGGTTACGGCAGAACCTGTATTTGCAAATTGAGCCGTATTTGAGGTAAGCCACGCACCTGAAGCCGTACTAGGAGACCAGTTTCCAGCTGTATACCACGCTGTTGCTCCTGCTACACTTATCCACGATACCTGTCCATAACTGGTCACAAAACCAACCAACGAAGCAATCGTAAGGTATATGTATTTTAATTTCATAAATGCCAATTTTTAAATCCCTGAACTTGTTTTTCCTAAAAGCAACCTTTTGCCAACGTCAAAAAAGAACGGGGGTACAAAGTTACAGTTAAAAACGAGTGTAAAAGCCGTTTAAGATTACGAAATTATTAACAATTTTCGACATTTAGTTCATTATTTATAACAAAATGCTACTAAAACGATGTCGGGTAAACAATTTAGCGTAAAAACCTTAATAAAGTTATCAGAAGTTAGAGGTTAGAGGTTAGAGGTTAGAAGTTAGAGGTTAGAGGTTAGAAGTTGGGAAGTGGGAAGTGGGAATTATGAATTATGAATTATGAATTATGAAGTATGAAGTATGAATTATGAAGTGGGAAGTTAGAAGTTGGGAGTTGGGAGTGGGAAGTTGGGTATGGGGTATTGGGTGTGGGGAGTTGGGAGTTGGAATTATGAATTATGAAGTATGAATTATGATGTGGGACGTGGGAAGTTGGGAAGTAGGAAGTGGGACGTAAATGGCTTTGATATACCTAAAACCCCAGTTTATTGTGGTTTTGAGTCTAACAGATACGGTGTCAAATAGTAGGTATAAAAAATTCATAAACTGCGTTCTTTTTCTAGTGTGCTAAACTTGTATTCCTACGAAGCAAAACTTAAAATGCACCGCGCCTACGGCTCTAATTTTTGTCATCTTAGCTGTAAACTGGACTAAAGTCCAGCCTTACAAAATATGCCGAGCCCAAGGCTCTATTACGCTTTTTGATAGTTCCTTAGGAACGGGACCTATTGTAGCAACGGATTTCAATCCGTTGAATAATAAGCAACCAATTAAAATCCGGTGATGCATCACGATGATAAAATAAAACGAACAAAATTTTGAGAATTCAGAATAGCAATATTGTATTTCAGAACTATAGCTCTCAATTTCAGAACAGCAATATTGTATTTCAGAACACGAGTTCTCGCTTTCAGAACAGCAGTACTGGATTTCAGAACTATAGCTCTCAATTTCAGAACAGCAAAATTGTATTTCAGAACTCTAGTTCTCGATTTCAGAACACGTGTCCTCAATTTCAGAACTATAGCTCTCAATTTCAGAACTGCAATATTGTATTTCAGAACTATAGCTCTCAATTTCAGAACAGCAGTAGTAAATTTTATAACACTAGTTGTCGATTTCAGAACTTGAGTAGCAAATTTCCAAACGGCAATATTAAATTTAAGGACATAGTATGCGTGGTCAATGTCATTACGTTAAGGGATTTTCGATTGAAGATTAACGATTCTTGATTTTAGATGTGGTGTTAGTAAATAAAAATTTGTCGATTTTATAGGCCCCAGACATCTGAAATCTGCAATCGTTAATCAAAAATCATCAATCAAATTTTTGGTTTATCTTTATCTTAATGACATTGTTCATGCGCCTAAACCATAAATCGGTAGTGTTTTAGGGTAAAAATAAGACTTCGCTTTAGGAAGAATTTTAACTTAAAAAGAAGAAGCTACTATTGATACTAAATAGGTGTTTTTATAAATATAATTGAGCTCATTTTATGGCTTCTGAAAATCAAAAATTTCTTTTTATATTTGTAAATGCTAAATGATTTAAAATATGAACTACACCATGTCCTTTCAGGAAAGAGCAAAATTAGGATTGGAACAATTATCCAAACAATTGCCAGTTACCTTAACGATGGCGAGAAATCAGGCCCAATCGCTAAAAGCGAAAAGCAACTCAAAAATCAAGAAACAAAGAAGTTAGAAGATTTCATTACAAAGAATAATCTCTGGATTGACAACATTGATTTTTCTCAATATGTAAGTGAAGGAGCGGAACAAAAAGTTTATCTCAAAGACAGTGAGCATGTTCTTAAACTGAACGATGCTATTTATTACAACTCCTGGAAAGACTATTTATACAATTTACTACTTCACAATTATTTCTTTTCCGACACTGCATACTATTTACTCGGTTTTACAAAGAATGACGAAGTTTTATATGCAGTGGTTCAGCAAAATTATGTCACCATTACTTCAAGTACAGACTTGAACGAAGTCAAAAAATTTCTAACGTTGAATGGTTTTGAAAACAATCGCAACAATGATTATATCCATCCCGAATTAGGAATTATTCTAGAAGATTTGCACGATGAAAATGTCTTGACGCAACATGAGATTTTATATTTTATCGATACCGTTTTTTATATAACGGAAAAATTTTGGGCAAAATAAAAACAATCGCTACCATCAGCTAGCGTCAGTGCGAGGTCAATTATTTTCAGAGAAGTACGTTTGTGAAATAAAATTGTGGTTACAATTGTTTAATCCGTACTAGCTGTCGCTACTGAATGCTCGCTGAGAGAGACAAATCACTATCCTAGTTTTTTATAACAACCACAGAGACTGACTTCCCGTATCATTTTATCTTAAAAAGAAGAAGCCACTATTGATAATAATTAATTACTTTTATCAGTATGAAATGAGCATAAACAATAATTTGTCGTTGTATGCAATGACTACTATGCGACCCGAACGCAGTGAACGGGCGAAGCAATTACACCTGCCTGTCGGCAGACAAGTATGACCGCTAAAAAGCAATAAGCAAAAATTGATGAAAGTACTACAATTCCCTTTAGCGAGAATTACCATTGGTCTCTTGGCCGGGATTCTGGTGGGATAATAGTTTATATAATTATGTTCAATTAAAAAAAAGTATTCTCAACATAGTACCTATTCCATAAGTTCGCACTCACTTCGCATAGACGGATTAATAAAAGTTTGGGATCAAAACAGAATCAAATACATACAAATTTTGTAATTTTGAGTTATGATGCGTAAAAATAAAGACGAACAAGAATTTATAATAGATAAATTGACGAATTCTATTGTAAACACAATTTCTGGAGACAGTTTTCATACAGATGTTCTACTTGCTAATAAATCAGATATAAAAGAAATTTCAAAGAAAAAAGGTTGGAATTTCAATTGGAAAACCGAATTTGATGACATCACAAAAGAAGTTTACAAATTAACCATTGAAAACAACCCAAATATTATTCAAGGTTTATTAAGTTTGACGATAGAAAGTGATCATATTTATATGAGTTTATTAGAAAGTTCGCCTTTTAACATTGGCAAAAAAAAGCTTTACGAAGGAGTTGCTGGAAATTTAGTTGCTTATGCTTGTAAACTATCGTTTCAAAAAGGATATGAAGGATTTGTTGCATTCACGGCAAAAACGCAATTAATAGAACATTATGAAAAAACTTTAGGCGCGTTTCATTTTAAAAATCAAAGAATGATTATAGAAACGAAAGCTTCAAGAATTTTAGTAGAAAAATATTTTAAAAATTAAAATTATGGGATTTATCAAAGAACCAGTAGGGGTTGATTTTATTATTGAAAGTGCACCTTTGACCGATTTAGAACGCAAAGAAATCAGTGAATACATCAAATTAAAGAAAGAACAAAACAAAGTTATAGAACCTAAGAGGTCTGCGCCAAGAATACCCAAAGTTAAAGCTTGATAATGTCTTCTGCCCACTTGTTGTCGACGAAGAGATGTAGTGAGCCTACACCATAAAATGATTGCACTTTATGGCAAAAATAGCACTCCGCTTTTAAAACAATTTTATCCTACAAAGAAGAATCTACTATTGATAATAATTAATTACTTTTATCAGTATGAAATCAGCATAAACAATAATTTGTCGTTGTATGCAATGACTACTATACGACCCGAACGCAGTGAACGGGCGAAGCAATTACACCTGCCTGTCGGCAGACAAGTATGACCGCTAAAAAGCAATAAGCAAAAACTTATGAAAGTAGTACAATTCCCATTAGCGCGAATTACCATTGGTTTCTTGGCTGGGATTCTGGTGGGGTATTATTTTCAACCCAATCCTCAACTGGTTTTTTCTTTGCTTTTTGTTGCCTTTTGCGGTTTTGCTATAGCGTATTTCGGGTCAAAAAACAAGATATTACACCCAATGTATTTTGCTGTTGCCACTTATTGTATGGCTTTTACCATTGGCACAAGCAGTCAAATTATTCACACGAATTCTTTTCAGGAAAGCAATTACATTCACAATACAACTATTTTCGAAAAACCGCATCTCGTTGCTGTAACCATACGAGAAAAACTGCGAAGTTCCGGTTACAACGACCGCTATATTGTAGTGGTGCATCAGATAGATGATGTCCGCAATACAGGGAGAATCCTTTTGAATGTTCGACGAGACAGTCTTACACCAGTTTTAGAAATTGGGACTCATTTGCAAATCAATGGGAATTTATACCCAAACCGTGCGATTAAAAATCCCAACCAGTTTGATTACGGTAAATACCTCGAGGGCAAACAAATCTATGCTCAACTGCATGCCGATGTTTCGGACATCAAACGAGGTGCTATTATCGAAAAAGATGTTTGGTATTACACAGCGAAATTGCGGACGAAAATCATTCGGAATCTAGAGAAAACCCATTTCAACAAAGCGGAACTCAATGTTGCCATTGCTTTAATTTTAGGGCAACAACAGGATATATCTCCCGAAATTATCAGGGATTATCAGTTTGCTGGAGCAGTACATATTTTGTCGGTTTCGGGCTTGCATATTGGGTTTATTCTGCTTTTTGTAACTTTTCTTTTAAAGCCTTTCCCGAATTCTCGCCGCGGTTCTTTGATGAAACTTGTTATCATTTTATTTTCACTGATTTCCTTCGGATTAATTGCTGGCTTGGCACCATCCGTACTTCGATCAGTGACGATGTTTTCGTTTGTCGCCATCGGCATGTTTTTGAGAAGAAGCACCAACATTTATCACACGCTCCTGGTTTCAATGTTGCTTATTTTGCTCGTTCAACCCTCATTTTTGTTTGATGTGGGGTTTCAATTGAGTTATGTCGCCTTGTTTTTTATTCTTTGGTTGCAACCTTTATTAGCACAGCTTTGGTCGCCAAAAAACAAAATCGCAAATTACTTTTGGGAAATTTTGACGGTTTCGTTTGCGGCTCAAATTGGCACTTTACCGTTGAGTATTTACTACTTTCATCAGTTTCCAGGTTTATTTTTTGTGACTAATTTGGTAATTATTCCGTTTTTGAGTTTGATTATGGGACTCGGTGTTTTAGTCATGGTTTTGGCAGCTTTCGATTGTGTTCCTTTTTTTCTGGCCAAATCGTTGGAATGGAGCATTTCTATTTTGAATAAAATCATTAACGCTATAGCGTCATTAGAACAATTTATCTTTCGGGATATTCCGTTCAATTGGCAGTTGTTGTTGAGCGTGTATTTGTTGCTTATTGCCACGATTATTTGGTTCAAAAAACCCAGTTTCAATAGACTGATTTTGGCAATGGTTACTGTAATTATTTTCCAAATTGCGTATTTTCAAACCCATTGGACGATTCAAAACCAAAAAGAATTGGTCATTTTCAATGCAAAGAAAAACAGTCTGATTGCGGAACGAAATGGAAAAAGTGTCAGCTTATATTCGAATGATGGACTATTGAAAACCGTCTCAAAGAATAAAACAGTTGCAGCATACTTGATGGGGAATTTTAGTCAACTGACACAGACCAAAAGACTCGGCGATTTGATGTATTACAAAGAAAATAAAATCCTGATTTTGGATAGTTTAGGTGTATATCCAACTGCAATTCGTCCTGATATTGTGGTGATTACTCAATCGCCAAAAATAAATATGGAACGTTTTTTACAAATCACAAAACCCAAACTAGTTGTGGCTGACGCATCGAATTATAAATACATTCAAAAACTGTGGAACGGGAGTTGTCTAAAAGAAAAAATCCCTTTTCACGCTACTGGCGAAAAGGGATTTTATAGATTGGAATAAAAATTATTTAGTTTTCAGAATCCCATCGGCTACAGCCAGAAAAGCTGCTGGTCCACCAGCAACATAACCTGTGCTTCCTATACCTGTAAAGCTTGGTTTTCCCTCTTTAATCTTTGCTGTGGCAAAATAAACAGTAGGATAACCTCGAACTCCAAAAGCTTGTTGCATTCCGTTGTTCTGCGCTTTAATTTCTTCTGATTGCAAATTTTTTCTAGGAAAATCTAACTCTACAAGGACCACGTTTTTATTTGCCCAAGTTGCAAATTCTGGAGTTCTCAACACTTCTTTTTGCAAACGAATGCACCAACCGCACCAATCGCTTCCGGTGAAAAACAACAACATTGGCTTTTTTGTTTTATTAGAAACTTTAATGGCTTTGTTGATATCGGTTTCCCATTTTAATTCTTGTGCCTGAATGGCAAACGAGCCCATTATTAGCAACAATGTAATTACTGTCTTGTTCATTTATTTTTTATTTTTAATTTATACTTTTAATATTTTTTCAAAAATAGTGCCGAAAAAGCGAATTATCTAACTTCGTACGTTATTTTTTTTCAAAGCGAAATTAGAAGTACAACCCTTCGTACATTTCGCCAAAATTGAACTACCATCATTTCTTTAGATACTTGTCTTTGAAGTTTTGTGTTTTTTTAATTGTTCAGCTTTGCTGCATTTTGTAAATTTAAATTAAAAAACGAATCGGTTCGGATTTAAAACCTATACGATTTTAAAAATCTTAGAGGTTTGGTTTGGCAGAAAAAAATTAACGAATACCGTGCATCATTTTTTTCAAGAAAGGAGTCAATGAAAACAAAATTACTGCTGCAAGTCCTGTCAAAATCACAAATACCATAAAGAATTCGAATAAATTATGGATTTCAAATCCTGCAAAAATTGGATTATGATCGCTAATTTGATTGGTCGCCAATAGTTGCAATTGCTCTGCTGTTGGAGTAACGGTTTTGTCTAAAACTCCTTGCAAATCAATTCCGAGTTCTTTGGCTTTGATAAATTTATCGCCAGTTGCTGGCATAATGGAACCTAAAGTTCCTGCCAATGCATAACCCGAGGCATTGGATAAAAAGAACACTCCGTACAATAAAGAAGAGAAACGTTTTGGAGATAATTTTCCTACCAATGACAATCCAATTGGCGATAAACACAACTCTGCTGCGGTTTGAATTAAATACAAAAGTATCAACCATTTGATGGCCAAAAGTCCGCTGTTTCCTAAATCTTTCACGTTGTAAGCGATGATAAAATAACTCAAAGCAATCAATGCCAAACCAAAAGCTTGTTTCATTGGCGAAATAGGTTCTCTGTCTTTGCTTCTTAAATAATCCCACAGCATACTAAACGGAATGGCAAAAGCAACCACAAATAATCCGTTAAAAATTTGAACCATTGACGGTGGCATATTCCAACCAAAGAAGTTTCTGTCGGTTTGATTATCAGCGATAAATGTTAGTGAAGAACCCGCTTGTTCGAAAGCTGCCCAAAAGAAAATGATGAAGAAAGCAACAATATAAATTACAAATATTCTGTCTCTTTCCACTTTAGTCAGCGAAGTGTCCGAAACAATTAATCCTGCTAGGGTCAAACCACTAGAATAAATTAAGGTGTAAATTAAATTTTGGTCAAAAACAAAATGTATAATTGCGCCTAAAGCTAAAAACACAATTCCTGCAATGACCAACGCTGTTTCAGAAAATACAGCTTTTTGTGATTCACCTTCTTCAAAATCAGAAGCCTCATTTTTTGACGGCAATCCGCCAAGAGGTCTTCCTTCGGGAGTGACAACATATTTATCTTTCAACACATAAAAAACGAAAGTTCCAATCAACATTGCCATTGAAGCAGCCAAAAAACCCCATTTGAAGGCGTGAATATCTCGAATTCCAGCGTTGTCTTTTACATCGCCTACAATCGGACAAATTAATTGACCCAAGAAGGCACCTAAATTGATTCCCATATAGAAAATGGTAAAAGCAGTATCTAGTTTACTTTTTTCTTGTTTTGGATACAAACTCCCCACCATACTGGAAATATTAGGCTTGAAAAATCCGTTTCCAAAAATAATAATTCCCAAAGCCGACCACATTAAAGTCGTTGCCAAGCTGATATTAGTTCCAAAAATACTGGCGCTGGCAAACAATAAAAATTGTCCAACCGCCATCATCAAACCTCCTAACAGAATACAATTTCTATTTCCAAAAAATCGGTCAGCTACAAAACCACCTAACATTGGAGTCAAATAACACAATCCGAGAAAACCTCCATAAATCAGGGAAGCATCTTCCTCTTTCATCATTAACGAATTCACGAGGAATAAGGTCAGGATGGCTCGCATTCCATAAAAATTGAACCTTTCCCACATTTCTGTTCCAAATAATACCCATAGTCCTTTTGGATGTCCTGTTTTCACTGCTGCTTCACTCATTTTATTTATTGGTTAAGGTTATTGTTATAAATTATTTAAAAAAAAAATTGGTTGCTTAGTTAAATTCCTGATTCGTTTATTACTTTTTGTAACCTATTTTTACTCTTTCAGATTTTTTATCAGAAATCTCATTGTCCGTGATTAAAAACTGAATAGCTTCAAAAATATCCTCAAATTGTTTATCATATTTCGTTTCCAATTCTTGAATTTGGCTTGCAAGGTTTTCTATATTCAAAAGTGTTTTTCTTAAAGCAACAAATGCTCTAACTATTGCAATATTCATTTTTCTTGCCTTAGGACTTTTCAAAACACTTGCTAACATGGTTACTCCGTGCTCTGTGAATGCATAAGGTAAATATTTTCCGGTTCTGTTTTTTGGTAAATCCAACATCACAATTTGTGATGATGAAGTCATCACAGATTGTGATAACATACTGTCCCATTCTTCTTTAGTCAACCTGAACATAAAATCTTCGGGGAAACTATCGATGTTTCTTTTAATCGCCTGATTCAAAACTCTAGTTTCTACTTCATAAAGTTCTGCTAAATCAAAATCTAACATGATTTTGATTCCATTAACTTCGTATATTTTATTTTGAATAGTGATTAAATGCACGTTCTAAGATTATAAATTATTTTGTATAAAATTAGTCATTTTATTGAACAATTGTATTCTTGTATAGCCACCATAGATTCCGTGATTTTTATCGGGATATATTTGGGAGTCAAATTGTTTGTTGGCTTGAATCAAAGCTTCCATCATTTGCATTGAATTT
>NZ_JANPFL010000161.1:0-4050 GCF_031423415.1 Flavobacterium sp. | reverse complement strand
AGCTGTCCGAAAACAGATTTACTAGAAAAATAATTACTTTTACTCATCGTTTTTTGTCTTTTGCAAAACCAAATTACGATTTTAATTGAGAAGCCATTTTTATGGCTTCTTTTTTATTTACTTTTATCGGACAACAATGATAAAATATAAAGCTTTTTATTCAACTTTGGGTAACTACGAACAATCAAATTTTTTTAGTACAAAAAAATAAAAGAATTGAACAAAATAAAAAAAAGCCTCGTAAACTATTCGTTTACAAGGCTTTTTGTGTTTAAATCGTGGTCCCACTTGGAATCGAACCAAGCACCTACTGATTATGAGTCAGTTGCTCTAACCGAATGAGCTATAGGACCATTTTGCGGTTGCGAATTTACTACAATTTTATATTTACTGCAACTATTTTTTTAATTGATTTTTGTTTTTCTACTTTTAAGCACCAACAGAAACATAATCCGATTAGTACTAGATTGAGATTACAATACAAAACCCTTCTGCATTTATCGAATCTCCTGACATAATTCTATCAAAACACCATTGGTGCTTTTTGGATGCAAAAAAGCAACTAATTTATTATCAGCTCCTTTTTTGGGAGTTTCGTTCAAAATGATAAATCCTTCGCTTTTTAAACGAGCAATTTCGGTTACAATATCATTAACTTCAAAAGCAATATGATGCATTCCTTCTCCTTTTTTGGCAATAAATTTTGCAATAGGGCTTGCGGGATTGGTTGCCTCCAGAAGTTCAATTTTATTTGGACCATTCCTAAAAAAAGCCGTGTTCACTCCTTCGCTGGCGATTTGCTCATGTTTATAAGCTGGTTCTCCAAAAAGTTTTTCATAAATTAGTAACGAATCAGCTAAATTAGCTACTGCTATTCCTATGTGTTCTATTTTATTCATTTTTACGTTGTGTTTTGCATCATTAAAAATAAGGAATTTTTACGGTTCTTCAAAAAATTTAAACTTAAATAAAGCTAAAAAAAATTATCCGTTGGCTACTTTATAACGGTGTCTCTCAAAAAATTAGTATTTTTGCACCATGGAAACAAATAGACAGAAAAAAATAGGTGGCGTGATCCAAAAAGATTTGGTTGACATTCTGCAAGGTGAATTGAGAAAAAACGGAGTTTCAAATTTGATAATTTCGGTATCCAAAGTTAGCGTAACGACAGACTTATCAGTAGCGACAATTCATTTAAGCATTTTCCCTCAGGATAAAGCCAAAGAAACTCTAGTGGCAATAAAAACAAATTCTAAATTAATCAAACACGATTTATCGCAAAGAGTACGCTTGCAATTGCGAAAAGTTCCTAATTTAGTTTTCTTTATAGACGATTCTTTAGACTATATAGAAAAAATAGACAACGCTCTATCGAATAAAGACAATCCTATTGAAAACCGTGAGCTTTTAGAAAAACGTAGATTTCAATAAAATTTGAATTTCTCTCTTTATATAGCCAAACGATATATTTTTAGCAACAGCAAAAACAATGCTATCAATATCATCAATCGCATTGCCAGTATGGGAATCATTGTTGGCGCAATGGCTTTGTTCGTGGTTTTATCCGTTTTTAGTGGGCTGAAAGTTTTTAGTCTTTCCTTCTCCAATGATATTGATCCCGATTTAAAAATAAGCAGCACATTCGGAAAATCGCTTTTAATTTCACCTTCACAAGAAAGTAAAATCAATCAAATAGACGGACTTGTTTCCTACAGTAAAATAGTAGAAGAGCGTGTTTTATTCACTTTTGACGGCAAACAAGAGGTCACTTATTTGAAAGGTGTCGATGCTAATTATAATACTGTAAATGAAATTAAAAAAACACTTTATAACGGCGTTTGGTTAAAGCCAAATTCAGATGAAGTAGTTGTGGGTTACGGAATTGCCCAACAATTCTCTATGGGTTTATTAGATTACAATCATTATTTAGAGGTTTTAGCTCCAAAACCCGGAAAAGGAAATATCGAAAATCCCGAAGAAGCTTTCAATAAAATGATTCTTGTTCCGGTCGGAATTTATGCTATAAGTGAAGACTTGGATTCGAAATATGTTTTTGCCGACCTAGGTTTGGCGCAGGAATTATTGCAATACAAACCCAACCAAATTTCAGGAATTGAAGTCAAAATGGCAAAAGATGCAGATGAAAATGCAATCGTAAGTAAACTTCAAACCATTTTCAACAATAAAATTACCGTTAAAAACAGAGCTCAACTCAACGATTCTTTGTACAAAATGTTGAATACCGAAAATCTTGCGGTGTATTTGATATTTACTTTGGTAATTGTAATTGCTCTTTTCAATTTGATTGGCGCATTAATTATGATGATTCTGGACAAAAAAGGAAATCTGAAAACGCTATTAAATCTAGGAACCGAGATCAAGGATTTGCGCAAAATATTCCTGCTTCAAGGTACATTATTAAGCATTTTTGGAGGAATAATTGGTTTAGGTTTAGGAATTGCAATCGTTTTGCTTCAACAACATTTTGAATTGGTAATGATAACACCGACACTTGCTTATCCAGTAGTTTTTTCTACAGAAAACGTATTGATTGTTTTGGCAACTATTGTCACGCTTGGCTTTATCGCTTCGCTGATTGCAAGTAGTCGGGTGAGTAAGAAGTTGTTGGATTAGTTTACAAAATCTGAGGAAGCTTGTTAGGAATATCTTCTTTTGAATGCCAAAATGCCAAAATAAATATTTCATCTTTTTCCCAGATATAATACAAACCATAAGGGAATTTATTCAACCAAATTATTCTAATTTTAGAATACCGACATTGGAAACTTTCAGGATTTTTAACAATAGTTTTAAAACTTAATCGTATTTCTTTCTCAATTCTTTTGGCTAAATCAATATTGATTAAAGCATAATGCGCAATTGTATTTTCAATTTCTATTGCTGCATTCGTTTTTAAAATGAGTTTGTTATAACTCATATTTAGATTTTAAAGAATCTAAAAACTCTAATGCATCAACTCCAGCTTTAGGATTTTCTTGATGTTCCAATATTCTTATATCCAGTTCTTTTTTTTGATTCTCGGATAGAGAAACAGGTTCAATTTCGTGCAAAACAAAATTTTTCACATTCTGAATAATAGAAATGTCATTGATGTTTTGAAGTAAATCAATTAAAAGAGATTTTTCGGTTTGAACACTCATTATCAATAGTATTTAGAGACAAATATAGCGAAAATTTGAGAAAAATAATTCAGATTCTTTATTTTTAAACTACCTCATATCCTGAATAAGCTTCTTCAATCTGATCCAAATGAGAAAATAATTTTCTGTTTATCAGGTAGTTTTTTCTTTAGAAAACGTGTTAATTGTTTTGGCAACAATTGTCATGCTTGGTTTAATCGCTTTGCTGATTGCGAGTAGTCGAGTGATTAAGAAGTTATTGGATTAAGAAATTAATAGAAAATATTAAGATTTAAAACACTAAAAAATATAGCCAATCTTATATTGAAAGTCAAATATAAATTCATTTTGGCTCGCTTTATAAGTAAAAGATTTATCAAAAAAATTGTGCTTGTAACCGTAACCAGCTGAATATTCTGTAAAAAAATGTCCCGAAGTGCTCGTTCTTCGAATACCAAATTCTGGAATTATTGAAATGAAAGGTGCGGCTTCAAAATCCTTAGTATTTACCAAAGAAGTTCTACTAGACGCAAAAGAAGTTAAAAGCGAAATATAATTAGAACTATTGTTAGTAGTGATTTTATTCAATCTTCTTCGACGATCAAGGCTATAATACCATCTTGGCTCTACTCGAACAAAAGGTAAAATTAAAAAAGATTTTTCTTTTTTACCATCAGGATATTCAATTTCAGAACTTCCAGTTGCCAAACCAATTTCACTTCTTAAAGTTATTTTTCCATCAATCCGGAATTCCTTTTGAAAACTCAAGCTAAATAGTCAACCCTTAAAAAGAGCTATTTTTAATTTCCACAAAAATAGGAATATTATTTTCAGGATAGAAGTTGAACAAATAATTAAGCCAAAAAACAATTTGTTCCTTGATTTGGTTGAATCGGAGCTTAAAATTGTA
>NZ_JANPFL010000160.1:0-1442 GCF_031423415.1 Flavobacterium sp. | reverse complement strand
AATAGAAGGAGCACCTGTTGAATTTGTTTTCAACGAAACAAAAACTGAATTGACATTGATTCAAAATGGTCAAAGCTTAGTATTTACAAAAGACTAGTTAATTTAAATCACAAAAAAAACTCCAATTTTAAAAGATTGGAGTTTTTTTTGTGATTATTTCAGAGTGATTTCATATTTTTTTTCAACAACTTTCCAGTCGATTACATTAAAAAAAGCGTCAATATACTTTCTTCGTTTGTATTGAAAATCTAAATAATAAGCGTGTTCCCATAAATCTATTGCTAAAATTGGTGTTCCTTTTATGACTTGTTTGGGCATTAATGGATTTTCGTTGTTATTTGTATTTGTAACTTGTAATATGCCATTTTTATCAACAATTAGCCATGTCCAACCAGAGCCAATTTGTTTTTCTGCCGAGGTTTTGAATGCTGTTTTAAAATTTTCATACGAGCCAAAGTCTCTATTAATTGTGCTTAACAAAGTATCTTTTGGTTGTTCGGTTTTTTTTGCACCTAAACTTTCAAAATAAATATTGTGGTTATAATAGCCACCAGCATTATTTTTTAGAGATTCGTTTGAAATGTCAAGTTTTAGCAAAATTTCCTCAATATTTTTGGACACTAAATCTGTTTCAGCAATTGCTTTATTAAAATTATTAAGATGTGTTAAATAATGTTTTGAATAATGATTTTCTAGTGTCAATGCACTTAAATTTGGTAACAATGCATCGTATTTGTAAGATAGTTTTATCAATTCGAAGGTTCCTTTATTTGCAGTTACATCTTCGGGCATTCCGATGTTTATTTTTTCGCCAGAGCTAGGCAATGGAACTTCTACAACTTCTGTAAACTTTTTGCCTTGGCAAGATTGCAATACAATTAGAATTGTTAAACAAAACAGTAATTTTATTTTCATGAAATTTTTATTTTAATGATAAAATTGCTTCGATATATAATTCTTTGGCCTCATTAATCGAAAGATGACTTATTTGCATCCAAGCATTGGTTTTGAATGCATTTCGTAAATCAAAACTTGAAGATATTTGACTTGTATTTCCAGAAGTAGCTTGTTTGTAATAAGCATAACAACGCAATTGTACATCTTGTGGCAAAGAAGCTTGCGGAATTTGCTCAGCAATTGCTACTGCTTCTAAAAATCTTGTATCTAAATCTTTTTCTTGCATTTAGCTTTTGGTTGCAATTATGGTTCGGTTTCCTATTGCTTTTTCGTTCAGTTTTACATTAATTGTAGTTCCGATTGGAAAAAACAAATCTACACGCGATCCAAATTTAATAAATCCAGCATCATCTCCTTGCTTTACTTGCATTCCAGATTCGGCATAATTTACAATTCTTCTGGCTAATGCGCCTGCAATTTGTCTGTATAAAATTTCTCCGAAAGTTTGATTTTCTATAACTACGGTTGTTCGTTCGTTTTCTTCG
>NZ_JANPFL010000159.1:0-1398 GCF_031423415.1 Flavobacterium sp. | reverse complement strand
ACCAAAACCAATCCACAAAAGGCGACGGTCTAGGGAATATTGCTTATCGAGTACATTATTTGAAAGGAAAAATAGATACCGCAACGTCGCCTAACAATGGAACTACTGTAAATATTGAGCTCAATGCGTAACAGTCCTATAAAAGTATTTATTGTCGACGACCATCAAATGGTTATTGAAGGAATCAAATCCTTGTTGTTTGGCGAAAACCATATAGAACTCGTTGGTTGCGCTAACACGGCTCAAAATTGTTTGCAATTTTTTAAAATAAAAACAGCCGATGTTATTTTAATGGATATAAATTTGCCTGACACAAGCGGCATTGAACTTTGCGACAGTATTACAAAAAAGCACCAAAATGTAAAAGTTATCGCCTTAAGTACACACAATCAAGGTACTTATGTACGAAAAATGATAGAAAGTGGTGCTAAAGGTTATTTACTAAAAAATGCAGACAAACACGAAATACTTAAAGCAATCGAAACGGTCTCTAAAGGTAGTAACTATCTCACTTTTGAAGCAGATAGAGCCTTGCGTTACGAAAATGAACTTCAAAACAAAATACCAAAACTAACCAAGCGCGAAAAAGAAATCCTCATTCTCATAGCCGAGGGGTTAACCAACATACAAATCTCCGAAAAATTATTTATAAGTACAGATACAGTTGACAGTCATCGCAAAAATTTACATACCAAACTAAATGTAAAAAACACAGCAATGCTCATAAGATTTGCTACAGAAAATGATTTGTTATAAGCTAGAAATAAGAAGGTTTTTTTATTTTTATTAAAAAATTAACGAAATCGTCACCTTAAAACTTTTTTATTTAATACATAATTATCTATTTTTGTTAAATTATATATTTTAGATTAATTCCCACATTATATTATGTCAAAAATTGCAACATTAGAAATTGATGGAAACAAGTATGAACTTCCAGTAATGGTTGGAAGCGAAAACGAAACGGCTATCGATATTAGTAAATTAAGAGATTTATCAGGTGCTATCACTTACGATCCAGGATACAAAAATTCAGGTGTTTGTAAAAGCAAGATCACTTTCCTTGATGGAGAAGAAGGAATTCTTCGTTACAGAGGATATTCCATAGAAGATTTAGCCGATAAAGCAGATTTTCTTGAAGTGTCTTATTTAGTTATTTTTGGTGAATTACCAAACAAAGAACAATTAGCAAATTTCGAAAGAAACATTCGTAAATACACTTTGGTCAACGAAGAAATGAAAAACATCATCGATGGATTTCCAAAAACAGCACATCCAATGGGTGTTTTGTCTGCCTTGACAAGTGCTTTGACTGCATTTAATCCAAAAACGGTCAATGTAGATAACGAAAAGGAAATGTACGAAGCCATTTGTAAAACAATGGGTAAATTTCTTGTT
>NZ_JANPFL010000158.1:0-18908 GCF_031423415.1 Flavobacterium sp. | reverse complement strand
TGCTTTTAGTTTGTCAGGATTTTTATGAACTTGTGCGCCAATGCGGGTGCAAAAGTAGTCTGTTTATTCAGTTATACAAGGCTTTTTTGAACCTTTTTCTAAAGTATTTTTTAAGTTACTGGTTTTTCGATATTTACAAGGGTGATTTTTTGCTGTTTTGTGATTTTGAGACTGGCTTTTTGAGGATTTGAATAGTTTTACTGCATTTATGGGTATCTAGATTTATAAATGTAAGGTGTAGTATCAACTATTTGCTGAAGTGGAATCACGGAATTGGTGGATTTCTTTCTTGAGAGCACTTCTAAACATAAGTGCATTTTTAAAAAGGATTTCTTTATGAAAATGATTGCCATAGCCCTGATAGCAGTAAAAATCCTCTTGTGCCGGGGTTCGGCACAAGAGATTGAAACGGATAGCAGGATGAAGCTCCTGATTACTTCACTTATTTTCTATTTTCATCGGAGTTCAGTGAACGTTGTTTGCTTCGTGCCTCGCAATGACTATTATAAATTAATCGAAACGGATCGCTTTTACTGGAGAAATTTTGGTTATTATATAGGAAGGAATTAATAACACTACGAAACAAACTGTGACTGTAAGAAGATTTAGCAGCACTATATATCCCAAATTGATATCTACTGGCGCTTGGTTGACATAATAATTTTCGGGATTGAGGTGGATGATTCCAAAATACTGTTGGATTAACAACAGAGAAATGCCTATTAAGTTTCCCCAAAACAGTCCTCTTATTATAAGATAAAAAGCATTGTAAAGAAATATTTTTCGAACTGACCAATTGTTAGAACCTAATGCTTTGAGTATTCCTATCATTTGAGTACGTTCGAGGATGAGTACTAATAAAGCGACTACCATATTGATGGTGGCAACTAGTATCATTACGGCGAGTATTATTATGATATTTAAATCGAAAAGTTTTAGCCATTCGAATATGTAACTGTATTTTTCGATTATGGTTTTGGTGTCGAGCGTTGAGGATGTTTGCTCGTAGACTTGTTCGCCAATGGCTGTGATATTGGTAAAATCATTTGCAAAAACTTCGAATGCGCCCACTTGATCAGGCTTCCACTTATTGATTCGTTGAATGTGACGGATATCGCCGATAACATAGGTTGCGTCAAAATCTTGAAATCCAGAATTGAATATTCCTGCAATTTTGAATCTCCGAATATTGGGCAATTTATTCTGGTCTTCTTTGATGAAAAAAGTATTGAATGCATCTCCCACTTTTAGGTTTAGCCTGTTGGCTAGTAATTGGGAAATTAAAACTTCTTGATTAAGGTTTTTGGAAAAATCGGGCAACTGACCAGAAACAATATATTCCTTTATGCTATTCCATTGATAGTCTGTGCCAACGCCTTTGAGAATTATTCCCTCGAAAGCTGTTTCGGTTCTAATGATTCCTGCTTTGCTAGCAATGGCCTGAATATGACTTACTCCAGGAACAGAATTGAATTTTGGGTAAAAATCTTGGTTTTTTGAAATCGGAACTAGAGTAACTTCGGATTGATTGTTGTCGTAATTCGAAATTATGATATGCCCATTGAAAGCCGAAACTTTATCCCGAATTTTATGCTGCAATCCAATTCCAGTGGCAACCGAGACAATCATCATAATCATTCCGATAGCAATCGCTAAAATGGCAATTTTAATAATTGGTGCCGAAATGCTACTTTTATAGTCTTTAGCAGTTATGAGTCTTTTGGCTATGAAATATTCTAAATTCAAAATTCTTAATTTATCACAAAGATACATAAAGTTTTTTGCCCCCGATTACAGACTTGCACCACGGCATTCGCTTTTAAAAAAAGTTGACACAAATTTCACAAATTTACACAGATTTCAATCTGTTTTGATTGCACGAATTTTTAAATAACTAAAATTCGTGTAATTCAATTTTAAAAATTAATACAATTTGTGCTAATTCGTGCAATCCATGTCTGAAAATTTTAAACGCGAATGCCCTATACTTGCACACTGATGAAAAATAGTGGTTTTACTATTCTTTTGCTATAAAAATGTATTAATTATAAATCACAACGGCATTCTCTTCTTCATTTCTTCAACGATATTGAAAGCGGCGGGACAAATTGCTACGTTTTGCAAGGTCAAATCAGTAATTTGCTGAAACTTTTTTCTATCGGTATGTGGAAATTCACGGCAGGCTTTTGGCCGAACATCATAAATAAAACAGCTATTGTCAGTGTCTAGAAAACTACAAGGAACATTTTGTAACACATAATCTTTGTCTTCGTCAACGCGCAAATATTGGTCGATAAATTGTTGTGGTTTTTGACGCAAATGTTTTGAAATGCGTTCAATATCTGCCAATGTGAATAGTGGCCCAATGGTTTTACAACAATTAGCGCATTGTAAACAATCTGTTTTTTTGAATTCGGCATTGTGCAATTCCTGCATTACATAATCTAAATTCTTAGGTTGCTTTTTTTTCAGCTTATCAAAATACTTTTTGTTTTCGATATGCTTATCTTTGGCCTCTTTAGGAAGATTGTTTAGAATTTGTTTCAAGTTTCAGGTTTCAAGTTGTCCTGCAAAATTAGAACATTTTAAACTTGAAACTTTAAACCTGAAACTAAAATTATGAAAGATCTTTTCGGAAAAGCCATACTCGATTTTCAAACTAATAATTGTCCCGAAGATTTAATCACTGAAACTAATATTTCCGAGAAAGACGAAATGAGCGTTAACTATCTTTTTCGTTCATATGACGAAATGCCGAAATTAGAACAAAAAGCTTTGCAACTTGCCAAGGGGAAAGTTCTCGATGTGGGTTGTGGCGCAGGAAGTCACAGTTTGAGTTTACAAAATGATAGAAATCTTGACGTCACTTCAATAGACATTTCAGTAAATGCCATTCAAGCTTGTAGGCTTCGATGTTTGAAAAAAGCTATTGTGCAGGATGTAATGACTTTGGAAAATGAAAAATTCGATACTATTTTATTACTAATGAATGGAACTGGGATTTTTGGAACACTGAAAGAAACGCCCAACGTTTTACTGAAACTAAAAAGTCTTCTACATCCAAATGGACAAATTCTAATAGATTCTTCGGACATCATCTATATGTTCGACGATGATGACGATGGCGGAAAATGGATTACAGGTGATGCCTATTATGGCGAATTGACTTTTACTGTTTCCTATAAGAATGAAACTGAAGATACATTTCCTTGGCTCTATCTTGATTATAATACCTTGCAAAATGCGGCTTTCGCCAATGGGTTACAGTGTGAACTACTAATGGAAGGTGATCATTACGACTATTTAGCGAAGCTTTCGATTTAACAGTAGAGAAAAGAAGAAAGAAGCAAGAAGAAAGATAAAACTTTCGCATTCTTTACAATTCAATCAAGTCCGTTGTTTTAATTATATCTTGCAAAGCTTTGTACAAAATATCTAAATCTTCTTTTGAATTATACCCATTTATAGAATACCTTAAAAAATAAGTCCCGTTCAATGGCATTACCGGAATTTCGATTTTATATGTATTGAAAAGCAAGTCCTTCAAGCCAACAGGATTTGAAGTTTTAATGGGAATACTTGCCATTTGTCCTAGAAATTCATCGGTAATTGGGCAAATAGGTTGCGTTCCAAGCAAATCGCAAAAACGCTGGTAATTATCAAATACGATTTGTCTGCATTCTTTTGCCTTGGTTTTCCAATTGTTTTCTTCTAGAAAGTCTATCACTTTTGGCGTACACAAAAATGCCGAAATTTCTCTTGTCCCTTGGTATTCTTGATAATCTAAAAATTGGCTTTCGCCTGAAGTTAGACTTTCGTAACCCCAACCCACAATAAGTGGGTCTAGCATTTCCTGAAAACGCTGCTTTACATATAGAAAAGAACTGCCCTTTGGCGCCAACATCCATTTGTGTAGCGTTCCTGTGTAAAAATCCGGGTTTAATTCTGTAATATCCAAATCCATTTGACCCGGAACGTGAGCACCATCGATAATGGTAATCAATCCCAATTCACGGGCTTTATCACAAATTTCTTTAATTGGAAATATCAAAGCGGTGCAACTTGAGATTTGGTTTAAGAAAATAATCTTCGTTTTAGAAGTATAACCACTCCAAAATTCTTCAAGCATTTTTTCTTTAGAAACCAAAGGCAGTGAGATATTTTGACGAATGTATTTGGCTCCAGATTTTTTGCAATAGAAATTCCATGTTCTATCCATTGCACCATATTCGTGGTTCGTTGTCAGGATTTCATCGCCCGCATTCAAATGCAAACTTCGCATTATGGTATTGATGGCAAAGGTTGGGTTCGGCGTAAAAAAGAAATCATTGGCATCGCATCCAATGTATTTTGCCAAACTTTCTTTAGCAGTTTTCAAATAGCCTGCCATTTTTTTTTGAATAAAATAAACCGGTTCGTTTTCTAATTCTAATTGAAAACGTTGGTATTCCTCAAAAATAGGTTTTGGACAAGCGCCAAAAGAACCGTGATTTAGGAAAGTGATATTGTTATCTAAAAGGAATTGGGATTTCATTTTTTGATTTTTTGTTTATATAAATAATACCAAAAATTGTTTTGAAAAAACTATCTAGCAACTATGTTTATTGGCAAAGCATAAGTACATCTAACCGTTTTACCATTTTGTTGGCCAGGCATCCATTTTGGAGAGAGCGCTAAAACTCGTATAGCTTCTTTCCCTGTATCATATCCAATATCCCTCAAGACTTTAATTCCAGTGATGCTACCGTCTTTTTCAATTATGAAGGTCACGAACACTTTACCTGACAACTTTTCAACTTTTGGCGTTTTATAATTTTCTGCGATAAATGTATAGAATTTGTCAATGCCGCCAGGAAATTCGGGCTTCACTTCAATCCCAGCAACATTATAAATGTTATTATCAGTGACATTTGTTTTTTCTTGTGCCGAAACAATATGAGAAAAGAAAAAAGCGATTGTAATAATTAGAATTTTTTTCATAAGATTACTATTGTTTGTTTTTATTTTAGAATTATTTTTTGTTTGAAGAGCAAAGGCATTTTTATTACTACACTAAACGGATTTCCGGCACGCTTAGCAGGTTCCCATTTTGGAGATTTATTCAAAACTCTTATAATTTCTGAAGCTGCTTCAATGTTTGGAAATTCTAAAACTTTAATCTTTTTGACCTCTCCTACTTCAGTAACAGTAAACGAAACCACAATTTTACCCGCTTTAGTTACAGTCGAATAATTAAATTCTTGATGTATAAATTCATAAAATTTATTGAAATCTACACCATTAAATTTAGGATTGGAAACGTCTGGACTCGAAACAAGCTCCGTTTCCATCAGGAGTTCGCTTTCTTGTGCTGAAACAATTTGAATTAAAAAAAAGGAAATTACTAGAAGTAAAAAGTGCTTCATATTAAGGAATATTCAAGTATTTATGTGTTTGTAAAGATACACGCCATTTTGGATTGTTCATCACATATTCTACAATTAGCGGTGTCATTTCTTCCTTTTTGCTCCATTCTGGTTGGAGAAATAAAATAGCATTTTGGTTCACTTTTTCTGCTTGTTCTTCGGCAAATATGAAGTCGTGTTTGTTAAAAATTATAACCTTCAATTCGTGGGCTTTGTCATAAACGGTTTGTGTTGGCAATTTATTTTTCTTTGGTGAAAGACAAATCCAATCCCAACTCCCTGTAAGTTCATACGCACCCGAAGTTTCTATATGCACTTTGAGGTTTTGGTCTTTTAGCTTTTGCGTAAGCAAAGTCATATCCCAAGTCAAGGGTTCGCCTCCAGTTACTACAACTGTGTCGGCATATTTTCTAGCATTGGCAACAATTAAATCGATAGCTGTAGGCGGATGCAATTCGGCATTCCAACTTTCTTTGACATCACACCAATGGCACCCTACGTCGCAACCACCAATTCTTATAAAGTAAGCTGCTGTTCCTGTATGAAATCCCTCGCCTTGAATGGTATAAAATTCTTCCATCAAAGGAAGCATTGCTCCTTTATTAACTTCTAATTGTATTTCTTTTGATAACATTTTTTTAATTTAAAGTGCAAAGATAGTGAATTTAAAACGTTGACTTGTTTGCATAAAAAAACCGATAGTTTATTGAAACCATCGGTTTTAAATATGAATATTGTCTTACTAACTATTTTAAGAAAGCCAATAAATCTAATGCGCGTTTATCAGCAGGGTCTAATTCTAATGATTTATTCACAAACTCTTTTGCTTTTACTTTATCAGTTGTTAAATATGTAGAAGCAATATTATTGTAAGACTCTATAAATTTTTTCTTTACCAGTGGTTTTGCAACTTCTTCAGCTCCCTTTTCAGTTGCTTTTGCTATAAAATCTTCGTAATTTTTTTTCATTACGTCATTATTTTCTAACACTGCATTTGTTCTTGCTCTATAAATGTAAGCATCCTGATAGGTTGGAGACGCTTGAATTACTTTTTCAAATGCAAGATCTGCTTTTTGTAAAGCTGCTTTATCAACAACTACATCTTTCTTTAAGTTGGCGTAGTAAATTGACAATCCATAATATATATTATCCTCAATATAGTTTTTGTATTCAGTACTAGTCGTTCCAAACTCAAATATTGTACTGGCTTCATTATATAACTTTAAACCAAACATCTTCTTTCCAACTTCATTCAAATCCTCAATAATCAAAGGCTCAATTTCTATCGCTTTTTTAATATCTGCTATACCTGAATTATATAAAATAGGATCCATTGATAATCCATCAGCGCTCATTCCTTTCTTGAATTTTGCATTTCCTAAGTATAAATAATCTTTAGCAATCACTTTATTAACAGGGTTAGCAATGAAACTTTCTAACGATTTTATCGCCACGTCAACATTACCATTTTCATAAGCAGAATAGCCTAAATATCGAAAGATCCTAGGATTGACTTTATCCATTTCACTCATTTTATTGGCTTCAACTTCTAATGCTTTGTAATCTTTTACAAGAACCAAAAAGTCAGCGTGACGCATTCTGGAATTCAAAGAGTAATCGGTAAGACTAAGATATTTTTCATAATATCCAATAGCCGTTTGCATGTATTCTGAGGATTTAGATGGTTTATTTCTTCCCCATTTGTAATACGTTTCAGCTAATTCTCTATAAACCGGGCCATAATTTGCATTTAAAGCGATAACTTCATTAAAAGATTTGATCGCCTCATCATAAGATTTTGCTCCTTTTAATAAAACTCCTAATTGCATTTTTGCTCTCAACAAAGTAGGGTCAAACTGAAAAGCATTTCTGTAAGCAGCATAGGCCTCATTTTGGTTTTTATCACCATAGAAAGCATCTCCGAGAGCTAGCTGAACTAAAGCATCATTTGAATTTATGAGTTTCGCTTTGTTTAAAACTTCAATCGCTTTTTTATAATTCGGCTTTGCAGAATAGGTGTACCCTCTTCCTATGGCTGTCAATTCCTCAATATCTTTCTTTCTTGTATCTTTCAACGCTAATGCAAAATTTGAATCAGCAGCAACTGAATTTCCGTTATCTAGATCTATAACACCTAAACCAATGTAATTAAGTCTGCCACCGTCAGCTCCCGTTAATCCTTTCTGAAAGGCAATTTTTGCTGAATCTGTTACAGACTGAATAAGATAGACGTTACCTAATATAAAGTTAGCTCTGCCATCCGCAGGATTACCTTTTAGAATCGATTTTAGAATCGATTTTGCCTTTTCATATTGTTCTGCATCGACTGCTTTTCTTGCTTGGTTAACATCTTGGGCAAACCCAAGAGTAACTGATGTTAAAAAAGCTATACTAAAAATTTTAAGTGTGTTCATCTTGTTTTGTATTTGTATTTAATTTTTATCATTACTTATGCCATTCCTAATATTTATTCTTCTGCCTGGCACTCTTACGGGTAATAATCCTGACTTTAAAATTATTCTTTGTCCAATATCTCCTGCGACAAAGGAAGCAAAACCCATTCCTAATCCCGAATACCCTTGTGCATTTATGATATACAAATCACGTGCCAAAGGATATTTACCTTCCGCAATGTTGTTTTGACTGGGTAAGTAAAATTTGTTACTAATTGGACTTTTCACACTCAATACGTTAACTCTTTCAACATACTTTTCCATAATTGGCATTGGCTGTGTCAACCAGTTTACTCCTACCACACCTATCATCCCATCATTTTCGGCCACAAACTTAATAACTTCTTGGTTCGTCTTGAAAGAGTAAACTCCCTCTTTTGGGATAGCATCAATTCCAGCAAGTTGATTCATATAACGAACAGTACTCGAATTCGGATTATCGAAAACCAATCCTTTAATTTTCGAATTTTGCTTTCCTTGCATGTACTCTATTACACTCTTTAACTCAATCAAAGTGTCTTTATTGCTATTATTTGAAATAAAAGCAATCGCGTCGGTGGCAAATTTAGTTATTTTTGGTGTAATTTTTTTTTGCTCAAAGATTTTATTTTCATTTGGTGTTAAATTGCGCGTCAAAATTGCAATACTTGACTTTTCACTTAACAATGAATTCAGTACTTCGGTTTCCGATTTAGAACTAATATCAATTTTAGCGTCGTACTTGCTTTCAAAAATGGCAACCTGATCTTCTACAATTGGGGTCAAAGTCTCATCCACAAAGATAGTTGCAACACCTTTTAAAATAGATTCCTTGCCATTTTTAGACTGGTCTGATTTGTTACAAGTAACCAAACAAATACATAAGAATAATAATAAAAAAAGTTTGTTGTGTTTAAACATATTTATTCGTTATTTAAGTTAAAAACCCTAAAAAAGCGTATAAAAGAATATACAATTAAAAGTACGCCAAAAGACATTCTATAGACTGAATCCATTGCAATAGGCATAGATTTCCAAAATATAAAAATTAAACCCAAAATGAAATAGGATATAAATACCAGCATACCCATAACGAAAAGAAACCGCTCTTTGAGCGATTTCTTTTTAAAGTTTTGAATGATTTTATTTGTCATTATTCAGCTGATTGAATGCTAATTGGCAAACTATAAGTACATCTTACTTTTTTACCATTTTGCTCCCCAGGTGACCATCTAGGACACTTGTTTAATACACGTATAGCTTCTTTTCCGGTTCCGTAACCAATATCTCTTAAAACTTTAATATCTGTCAATGAACCATCTTTTTCAACCACGAATGAAACAAACACCTTGCCCTTAAGTCCTTCTTCTTCAGGGGTTTGATAGTTTTTGGCGATAAAATTGTAAAATTTTTCTATTCCCCCTGGAAAATCGGGTTTAACCTCAATACCAGCGGTGTTGTAAACTGTATTGTCTTCTTCTACAACTGCGGCAACACCTGTACCTACTGGTTCAACTGTTAACTCAGCGTCTGGGTCTCCTTTTATGGTTTCCTTTCCAATATTTTTATCTTTAAGATCTTTGATAACAACAATCTCCTCAACTACTTCATCTGCTTTGGCAACCACAGGCTTCACAAATTTCACTTGATCGACCTTTGGAGGTGGTGGCGGAGGTGGTGGAAGATTTTCCTTTGGTTTCTCTTTTGGAGGCATCTTTACAGTAGTTATCTTTTGATCTAAAGTAGTATCTTCTTGCGCATCAGGAATCATTCGCATGATTGTTGGTATGCTGACAAGAAGAGAAAAAACAACAGTTCCAATGATAAAAGCTCTTGCTGTATTCTTAGTTATTGATTTTCGCAAATCGTAAGCACCATAACGTTTATTACGCCCTTCGAAAACAATTTCAAGCCAATGATTGTTTAATAAATCTAATTTCATAAGTAGATATTTATTTATTTTTAAAAGTCATATGTAATTCGCATATCAAAATTAGTAATATATCCAATCTGTCTATGCTCACTTCACATTTCTTAATTATGAGGTTATTGAGTTATAAGAACACATCTTATTTTCCTTCTAACAATTTTTTTTCTTCGGGTGAAAAATCATTTACGATGGCATACGTTGGTACATCCACAAT
This sequence comes from Flavobacterium sp., assembly GCF_031423415.1. Classification (GTDB taxonomy): domain Bacteria; phylum Bacteroidota; class Bacteroidia; order Flavobacteriales; family Flavobacteriaceae; genus Flavobacterium. Next base: position 8,927 of record NZ_JANPFL010000158.1, on the reverse strand, counting down.
TGCCATTTCGTCCAAAATATCAACTAAATTGCGGTAGTTAGACTTCTTGCCCGGTTTAATAATAACAATCATTCCGTTCTTCGGTTTTCCTTTTGCAGTAGAATAGGCTAAAACAGCCTCTTTTCTTGACATTAATTCTTTACGAATACCTTCCTTACCATATGTAAAGTCTTTAGGTGCACCGCCCGGAACAGGAGTTGCTAACAAACCATTGTATCGCAGTAGTTTATCATTATCACCCAATAGAATCGTCATAGTTCGAAATTCATCTACTTTGATTGGTTTGTCGGTAGGATCATCTTGTTTATCTGGCAACCCCAAATTCATAGATTGTGGTTTCGACAAGGTCGTAGTAAGCATAAAGAACGTGATTAACAAGAAAGCCAAATCCACCATAGCAGTTAAATCTACTTTTGAATTTTGTTTTTTACTTCTTACTTTTTTGTCCTTACCTCCTCCACTGTCGCCTGTATTTAATTCAGCCATTTTAGTGTATTTTTTTAATTAAAAATTCTTTCCTCTTAAACCGGTAACCAAACTAAAACTATTGATTTTTTGGTCTTGTAAAATATCCATTACTTTTCGGATCGATGGATATTCTTCTTTTGCATCCCCTTTTATAGCAATTTGCAATTCCTTATCATTCAATTCAATATTAGCAATTCGAGCATTTTGAACCCATTCTGCTAGTTGATTATCAAGCGAATCTTTAGGAACTCCCGGTTGACCTGCCTTACTACGTTCGGCGGTTTTCATTCCGATAAGTTGTTTGAGATTTTGAACAGGAACTCCAATTCCCTCCATCAATGCAAATTTTGATTTTTCATCATCATTAAACTCAACCCCATATTTTTGACCCATCAATTCAAGAGTTCGTTTACGAACTTCTCTTCCCTTCAAATCAAAAAACACTTTTCCTTTACCAATGGTCAAAGTAGCCAAATCCGTTTCAGGCAATTTGGTTTGTACCGTTGATGATGGCGTATCCACAGGCAATGCTTCTGGTATTTTGGCCGTAGCGGTCAAAATAAAAAAAGTAAGCAAAAGGAAAGCCACATCACACATAGCCGTCATATCAATAGACGCTGCTTTTTTAGACGATTTTCCAGCCATTAATTTTATATTTAAATTAGTAAAGACTTAGCGCTCGTAAACAATACAACGCTAAATCCTTAAAAATTATTACTAATTATTTTTGTGTACCTCTAAAATGTCTGTAAGTATTCACTATTGTGTTACCTGCCTCATCGATAGAATAAGTTAAAGTATCGATTTTTGAAGTAAATAAATTATAAACAATAATTGCTAATGCAGAAGTAGATATACCTGTTGCAGTATTAATAAGTGCCTCAGAAATACCATTTGCCAACATCGCTTGGTCAGGAGTACCTGAACTTGCTAATGCACCAAACGCTTTAATCATTCCCGTAACTGTTCCTAATAATCCGGCAAGAGTTCCTAAAGAAACTAAAGTTGACAGAATAGTCATGTGTTTTTCTAACATCGGCATTTCAAGTGATGTAGCCTCTTCGATTTCTTTGTGAATTGTTTCAGCAGCTGCTTCACTATCTAAACCTTCTTTTTTCACACCTTGATATTTAACTAATGCAGATCTAATTGCATTGGCAACAGAGCCTTGTTGTTTGTCACAAGCTACGATTGCACCTTCGATATCTCCTGTTTTGATGCTTTTTTGAACATCATCCATAAATTTATCTAAATTTCCTTTTCCTGCAGCTTTAGAAATTACAGCATAACGCTCGAATGAAAAGACAATTACCATTAATAGCAATCCCATCAAAACGGGTACAATAGGACCTCCTTTGTATACCATTGCTAAATAATTTCCTGGAAGCGGATGACCTGTGTTAACTCCTCCTTCAAAGTTTGCTCCATCACCCATGATGAAATTCCAGATTATCCATCCCATAAAAATACATAAAACAATTATGATACCTGAAATCATACCTCCTAAACCTGAACCTTTTTCTTTTTTAACGTTTGCCATTTTCTTTTAATTTTAATAGATTTAATAATTTATTTTTTGTTATATTAAACTTTGTTAAGAAGCAAATTTAAATTTTTAGTTTAAATAAAAAAACTTTTTTTACTATTATTTAACTAATTTAACTTAACCGTAAAAAAGCGACTTTTCTAACGTTTTAAATTAATTGCAATAATTTTATCTAACATTCAAATTTTGAAAGCAAAATAAGCTTTTGCAATTAAATTTAAGTGTGGTTTTAAATTCTTTTGAAAAACACAAGTATATTTTTTTTGTTAAAAAACTAGTGCTTTTTAAATAAAGCTTACAATTACAATTTTTATAAAAAAAATAATATCTTGCAATTGATTTTAATTCAATATATAAGATGAGCAAAAAAGAAGATTTCATAAAACAAATTAATGATGGTTATCTATCAAAAGGTGAAAGCATAATTCTTGGTGGTGCAATGCTCGATGGCGAAGCTCTAGCTGACGCACATATTAAAGTTCCTCTAAAAACGCTGAACCGTCATGGATTAATTGCCGGTGCGACTGGAACTGGAAAGACCAAAACTATCCAAGTTTTGTCTGAACAATTATCTTCGTTTGGAATTCCTGTTTTGATGATGGATATCAAAGGGGATTTTAGCGGTATTGCCAAAGAAGGCGAGGAAAAAGCTTTTATAACAGAGCGTCACGCAAAAATAAATATTCCCTACAAAACTGCAAGTTTCCCCGTTGAATTAATGTCACTATCTGAACAAAGTGGCGTGCGCCTTCGTTCAACAGTCTCTGAGTTTGGACCCGTATTATTTTCAAGAATTCTAGATTTGAATGACACGCAAGCCGGAGTAGTTTCGGTGATATTCAAGTATTGTGATGACAATAAAATGCCTCTTTTGGATTTAAAAGACATCAAAAAAGTAATCAATTACATTACCGAAGAAGGAAAAGCCGAGATTGAAGAAAGTTATGGCAAAATTTCCACCTCAACAACTGGAACTATTTTACGCAAAATAATTGAACTCGAACAACAAGGTGCCGATTTGTTTTTTGGAGAAATGTCTTTTGACATCAATGATTTAATGCGCTTTGATGAAAATGGGAAAGGTTATGTCAACATCATTCGCTTGACGGATATTCAAGATAAACCCAAGTTATTTTCAACTTTTATGCTGAGTTTATTGGCAGAAATCTACAATCAAATGCCTGAAAAAGGAGATTCTGACCAACCCGAATTGGTTATTTTTATTGACGAAGCACATTTAATTTTCAAAGAAGCCAGCAAAACATTATTAGAACAAATAGAAACAATTGTAAAACTGATTCGTTCCAAAGGAGTTGGAATTTACTTTATAACTCAAAATCCAATGGATGTTCCAAGTGGTGTTTTGGCACAATTAGGATTGAAAATACAACACGCTTTGAGAGCTTTTACGGCAAATGATCGTCAAGCCATCAAACAAACTGCCGATAATTATCCTTCATCTGACTTCTATAAAACTGATGAATTATTAACAAGCTTGGGAATTGGCGAAGCATTAGTCACAGCCTTGAACGAAAAAGGAATTCCTACTCCACTTGCCGCAACGATGATGAGAGCGCCAACCAGCAGAATGGATGTTTTGACAGAAAGTGAAATTCAGGAAATCAATGCCAAATCAAAGTTGGTCAGGAAATATTCTGAACTCATTGACCGTGAAAGTGCTTATGAAATGCTGAATAAAAAAATAGCTGTAGCCGAACAAGAAGTTGCTAAACAACAAGAAGAAAGAGCAGTAGAAAGAGAACAAAAACAATCCGGAGATGCAACCGGAGCTGTCACTAAATCAGTAATTAAAGTTCTGACGAGTGCTACTTTTATTAGAGGTGCATTTGGAGTTTTGAGTAAACTGCTGAGAAAATAATTATGAAAAAACAAACATGAAAGCGATTACAACGATAGGATTATTGATACTAGCCAATATTTTTATTTTTTTGGCCTGGTATGGACCATTAAAATTTAAAGATTATAAATTCTTTGAAAATAAGGGCATTGTATTTACGATTTTGATTACCTGGTTAATTGTTTTTTTTGTTTGTGTTTTTCAAATCCCAGCAAATAGAATTGGCTTTATTGGAAACAATGGCCCATTTACCTTATTGCAACTCAAAGTAATTCAAGAAGTCATAGGAGTTACAGTATTTGTTATCTTAATGTTGCTTTTCTTTAAGGATGAAAGCTTCAGATGGAACCATGTTATTGGGTTTGTTTTTTTAATATTGGCGGTTTATTTTATGTTCAAAAAATAAATAAATACTCAATAAAATTAAAATATTAAAATGAAAAAATACTTTATTCAAAAAACGCCTTTTGTAGTTCCAACAACTGATGGAAAACTCATTGAAGAACATCACGGAATTCCCACCACAAACAACCCGGCGATTTCAATTGCCCATATGATTGCACCGCCACATTGGAAAGAACCGTTTCAAACTCCTGAGTTCGAAGAATACACTTATATCTTTTCGGGTAAAAAACAATTTATCATCGAAGGAGAAACCCTCATTCTTGAAGCGGGACAATCCATAAAAATTGAGAAAAATACGCGTGTTCAATACTCCAATCCTTTTGATGAACCTTGCGAATATATGGCAATTTGCATTCCTGCATTCGATTTTACGAAAGTGCATCGGGAGGAATAATAGATTCAATATCAAAATTCAATTGCAATGACAATGTCAATTCAAATTTTGATATTGAATTTTGCCATTGCCATTGTTATTGCAATTAAAATCTATTTCGGAAGAAAAATCAATTTCGTCGAAGTGCTAATGATTTCTTCCTTGTTCAGTTTCATTTTTCTGAACTTGCCGGTATTGTACATTTCAGCCTGATCGTTGTAATATTTGCTAAAGGGATTTCCGGATTGCCCTGTTGGCAAAATGCTCATACTGTTTTCTATATCCGAAAAATCAATAACTCTTCGGGTCGAAGGTCCGCCTTTTACAATATATTCGCCATTGTCGGTAAAATCAAAAAACAGATTATTAATCACTTCGGTTGAACCCGGAACGTTGAAAGGCCCAACATTAAAAATGCCTCTCAACGCAGCCACTTGTCCCAAAGGATGTTGGTGTTCCAAGGTGTGAACTCGATCCCAAGTCCAAGAATTTACCTCTTTTCCCAATTGATTTTCAAGTGCTGCAATGCCTTCGTGAAAAGATTTGTTTAGAATTTCAGCTCTTGTTTCTTTTTTGTTTTTTGTCGTAACCTCATCCCACCAAACCGAATTTTCATTTTTACTTTGCGGCTCAATAATTTGTTTGACAATATGTGTGGTCAAAAGCATTTTAAAATCAGCTTCTCCCAACTCGTCCTGAAACGTATTTTTTAAATAACGATAAATCCATTTCTGATAAATTGTTGGCGCCACATCCTTTAAATTATTAGAACCATTCCATTTTTTTAGGATTTCAACGGATTGTTTTTCGTTGTTGGAGAGGGATTTTAAATCCAAAGCCGTAATCAGATTTTTTGCTATACTAGGCGTAATCGATGACGAATTATCATTTATCATCTGACCCGCATCTTCTTTCGTCCAATTGTTTTTGGGTTCCAATAAACCTGAAATTCTTTTGGCTCGATCTTGTGGTAAATAATAGCCTGGATACAAATACCCATCGACCGCTTCCGGCTGATTATTGGCTGAATAGATGTAATTCCAACTTGGGTTGATTGCATGAGGATTTTTGGAGAAATCCAAAAACTCCTTTTTATCATCAATGCCATTGGTTCCACTTAAAATGAAATTTGGATTGACAGATTTGTCTAATCTATATAATTTTCCGGAAGTATTCCAAGCGATATTACCTTTGGCATCGCCATACATAATATTTAATCCTGGCGCGGCAATTAAGGAAACTCCTTTTCTAAAATCAACCAAATTCTTGGAATGCGAAAGCAAATAAACCGCTTCGAGCATTTGATTGGTTTGCTGTGAAAAAATCCAATACATTGCAATAGGCTTATCTCCTTGAATTCCAACCAATAAATCATTCATCACAGGTCCGTGTTGGGTTTCTCTAACTTCTACAACCACATCAGCACTGTCTTTTACCTTAATAATTTCTTTTCGGATTTTGTAATCCTGAAATCCGGTTGCCGTTTTGTATTGGTTTTTGTTGTTTGTCCCGACGCTTCGGGATTCTTCTTCCTGAAAGAAATCGACATCATCGTTTTCGAACATTGTTAATCCATAAGCATATTTGTGATTGTGTGCCAAAAGCGGGAATGGTGTTCCGGCCAAATAATACCCATAAATTTCATAATCAGGCACTACAATATGGGCTTCATACCAAGTGCAAGGCTGCGAAAAAGCAATGTGAGGATCATTGGCAAAAATAACTTTTCCGTTTTTAGTTTTATTTGGCGCAATTACCCAACTGTTGCTGCCAATAAAAGCCGGCACTTGCGATTTCTCTAGTAAATCTGTCACTGATTTGGAGATTTCGGCATATTCTACAGACTTTCCGTCGAAATTTTTGATTTGAGTCGTTCCTAATGAACCGTCCAAACCAAAATCTTTTAAATAATCTGCACCCAATCTATCCCGAATATCCGTCAGTAAGGGGTCGGTTTTTTGAGCCATAGCAAAACTGAACGACATATATCCAAAGATATTATAGACGTCTTTTATCGTGAATATTTCTTTTTTTATTCCCAATATTTGGAATTCGATTGGTGTTTTTCCTTCTTCCAAATATTGGTTTATCCCTTCAATATAGGCTAAGGTGAGTTGGTACGCTTGGGAATTTTTATCCAATTTAGCAATAGCTTTTTCAGAATTTTCATTGATGCCCAAACCTGCAAAAAAGGTGTCAGTCTTTAAAACTTTCGAACCAAACATTTCTGACAATCTTCCTGGAGCAATGCGCCGCATCAATTCCATTTGCCATAAACGATCTTGTGCGTGAACAAATCCTAAAGCGGTCATCGCGTCTTTCTCGGAATTAGCATAAATATGTGGAACCCCGAAATCATCAAAATAAACAGTGGTTTCCTTTTGAATAGTTTCGAGTTGTAGTTTTCCTTCATAAGTGGGCTTCAGATAAAAAGCATAACCAACTAATGCAAGCGCAAGAAGAACAATTAGTGATAGCGTAACCAGTAGAAATCGTTTCAGATTTTTCATTTTATATAAATTGTAAAAACAAATATAAATGAATTATTGGCTTTTGTGTGAAAACAAACTAAAAATAAATTTAAACCACATAGAATTAATTTTAAATTGTTAAAAAGATTGTCATAGAAAATATTTTTTGCACATAGCAGCTATGATCCCTGTCCCGATAATTATCTGGACGAACGGACTATGTAAATCTATGTTAAAGTGAAGCTTTCTAACATTAACCTTATGTTTTCACAATAAAGACTATGTGGTTAAAAACTGCACAACATTTCGAGTACAATCACAAATATATATGATTTATTAGCAATTTTCGCTAAAGTAGTCCAACAATTTTGTTTACTATATTTTTTATTTTATTAAACAAAAAGTATCTTTGTCCGAAATAAATAAACAATGAAAAGAGTTTCGAAAGAAGAAATTTCCAAAATGGAAAAAATAGAGCGGTTGAATTTAATCAATTCGTGCACTGGATATAAATCGGCGAATCTGATTGCTACAAAATCTGCTGATGGAAAACCTAATGTAGCGATTTTTAGCAGTGTTACCCATTTGGGCAGTCATCCTGCATTAATTGGATTCATTATGAGACCAACTACAGTACCACGAGATACCTATAAAAATATGAGAGAAACTGGCTACTTTACGGTGAATCACATTACGGTAGAGATGATTGCCGATGCGCATCACACCTCGGCCAATTATGAATTGGGAATTTCAGAGTTTGACAAAACAAACTTGGAAGAAGAGTACAAAAATGACATCATAATCCCTTTTGTGAAAGGAAGTCCTGTTCAGTTGTATTGCAAGTACGTGAATGAATATTACATCAAGGAAAATGATACCATTCATGTTGTGGCTTCTATTGAAAACTTGTTTTTTGACGAAAATTTACAACACAAAGATGGCTGGTTGCAAATAGACAAAGGAAATGTTATTGCGCTAAATGGGCTTGATGGTTATTGTTTACCCAAGTTGGTCGATCGTTTTCAATATGCCAGAAAAGACACTCCTTCTAAATCTTTTTTTACAGAAAAGTAATTTCAGTAATGAACACTTTTTTAAGTGTAATACCAGAAACGCTTATCAAATAGTGCAAAATATAAGGTAATTTGTCACTCCGTTGGAGTCGCAAAACAATATCTATTGACACATTACTGTTTTCATACTTAACATACATCCATCTTCTGCACTTACTTTAGGTATTTGACTAACCCATTAATCGGAAAACCACTTCTGCAAACCAATTCTTTTATTATTTCTCCACGATGTTGCATAGTGCAAATATTTGCACGAAAAAGTATAATAATAATATTCTCATATTACACGATGTGTAATATTTTTCACTAAGTTTGAATCCTAGAATCTACTTACAATTTTTTAACCAACATTTCAATTTTTGAATCTTAATTAAATAACTTATGAAAACAAAATTACTATTATTGATCACGATTATTATGAGTTTTTCTATGTTTGGAAAACAAATCGATGAGAATACTGCAAGAACTGTAGGGCAAAATTTTTTAAAAACTAAATCCAATTCGTCTGAAAAATTTAGAACTGCCAAGTTTCAAATGGTTTATAAATCCAATTCAAAAAGCAGCACCAAAGCAACAACATTTTTTTATGTTTTTAATCATTATTGTCCGATAAAAAAGAAGCCAAATTAATGGCTTCTTTCAAAGAATCGTATTTTTGTATTGCAAAACATAAATTACGATGGACAAAAATAGCTATTTTTCGACAAAATCTGTTTTCGGACAGTTGATTTCT
>NZ_JANPFL010000157.1:0-3643 GCF_031423415.1 Flavobacterium sp. | reverse complement strand
CTAAGCTGACTACTTGTAGTTGGTGACGGGAAATTCCTTGGATGTGTTGCATCACTAAATTTACAAAAACTTTATTTTTCTTACAAGTATTTTAGTATATTTGTTGATAGGATTGTGAATGTTTTTTCACAGTCTGACGTTACAAGCAAGCTAACCCGAAAATAACGAAAAATCGTACAATAACAACAATTATATAATAGAATTAAATCAAAACCTTAAATTAACAAAATGAAGAAAATTATTTTTTTAGTCCTAATTGGATTTAGTATTTCAGCATCAGCTCAATTAGCTGACACATTGTTTGTATCAAAATTAAATGACGCAGAATGGGTCAAAACAATTCCAAATTCTACAAAATTTAAGTATTTAAAATTTGCTGACGGTTCAACTTTACAAATTGGAGATAAAATGCTATTGGGAAAACCAAGCGGAACAAATACAACTAATCAACAAACACCAGGACTTTTTGGTTCTACAAATCAAACCGTAAATAATTTTACGTATTTGATGTTAGGCAGAATGGGAAGCGCAATATTGAGTGGAATAACCTATTTACCAGAAGTGTTTAAAGGTAAAGAAGTAGAAATTGAAGATATAAAGTTTGTGAAAAATGGAAAGAAAGCAACAAATGCAGGAGTTATGGTAATATTCAAAAATCCCGGAATGGACATAACTGTATTGAATTTAGACTTCGCATTGCAATATGGAGAATTAATAAATCCAAAAGCATCAATGACAAGCGACCAAGCACTTGCTGAATTGCAAAAAGCCAAAACTAAACTTGATTTGGGAGTAATTACACAAGAAGAATATGATAAAATCAAAAAAGAATTAATGAAAATCATAAAATAGCCAGCTTGTAACAGCGGTTTGCAAAAATTGGGGTTTTGGTCTTGACTTTACACATTGTTTTGTACTTTTGTAGACAGTGATTTACTGAAAGTTCAGGCTAACCAAATCCCCAACTTCTGCAAGCCACGAGACGTTAGTGTCAACCGTACCGCAACAGAACGAAAATTGAAATGAAAAAAATATTTCCACATTTAATAGTAAGTATAATTGTAATTTTATTTTGGAAAATGTGGACAAGCACAGATAATTATGCTTGGAGTCCAGAAGGCAAAGAACTTTTAATGTTAGATATTGCATTAACATCAATATTCATATACAAAACACTTTTTTGGCTAATAATTGCAAATTCATTAATTTATTCGTTCAAACAAATTAAATTAAGAAATTACAGAATTTTATTTATTTCTTCGACTTTAATATTAGTTTTCTATTTTGTAGTTGGTAAACTGATTGAAAGAAAATGCGCTTATGATTATTATGTTGTTTTCATAAATCAATCTGTTGCAGAAGAGTTTAATGAAAGACCAATTATTGAAGCTGGATATGAAATTGGAAAAGTAATAAACGAAAATATTTTGGACAAAGAAATGAAATCGCGACTTTATGCATTTGGCGGAATTGAAAAATTGGAATATTTTCCTGCAACAAAAAATTTAAGTATAATTCTTAATGATAAAACTGAAATTGAACAATATCGAGCAGAATCATATAAAGTTTTGCGGAAATTTAATACATATGAAAGTAAACAAATAATTACTAAATTTAATGAACAAGCAAAAGACACAATTGACAAAAACGTTATCAAATTAGGTGAATATTTTTTAAAAACAACAGAATAGCCATAAACGGCAGCCACTAACAGCCGTTTGGCAAGATTGCGAATTTTGTTGTAAATTCATGTTCACATTTCGCAAGAATTTTTATCTTAGTGGAAAATAAACGGTTACGAAGTTCGCAACCTCGCCAAGCGGCGGAACGTTGTGCCTCAGTTTAGAGAACCGAAAAACCGAAAATATGATAATGAATTTAAGAAAACACAAATTGCTAGGAATTTTATCCGAACAATATATATTATCAGAAATTGGAGAAACAGAAAATAAAGAAATTGGACTAAATGACGATGTTATTTTAGAGAAACTAAAAATGTCTAAATACAAATACGAACTCATAAAACAATCTCTTTTAGATTCAGCAGAAGTAGAAAGACATAATCCAAGATATATTTTGGGTCTATACTCTACTTTAAAAGGCGTTGCATCTTTTAATGATAAAAAATATACTAAAGCATTTTTTGACGATATAATAAATATTTTAAAAAATATAGTTCAAATAGTGATCCCGATATTATCATTATTTATAGCATATTATGCTATTCAATTAAAAATATCAGAAGTTAACAATTACAACCAAAAGCAAATCGATACATTACGGAAAGAGATAAAAATATTAAAATCAAATAAGCTAAAATCTGAAACACAAACCAAAACGTATCCGAAAAAATAAAGTCGATAATTTTATTAAACATAAAAATAATTTTAAAAATACTTTCACTTAAAATCGGTGTGAAAGTTTAACCGAAAAGAAAACCGAAGGCACAACAGCTGTTTCAATATACTTGCGGATTTAGTGGAATTACGTGCTGTCATCATAAATCCACCCAGCCAAAAATACTCTGCTTCTAAATCCGCAAGCATCTTGAAGCAGCAGGACGTTAGCGATTATTTTAAGAAACTGTATAAAAAAATGAACTATGAAAAATTTAATTACTGTTTTTGTTATATTCTTATTTTTTACAAGCTGTGAAAAAACAGAAGATGATACAGAAAATGATTGCACATCAAATTGCACAACCTTAAGCGGTAAATTTGTTACATTAAATAATGTTCCTGTTTCAAATATTAAAGTTTCATTAAAATATAGAATTAGTGGTGGTGAATTAGGTGGAGGTTCAACACGAAAGATAGTAAGCACACAGTCAGACCAAAGCGGAAATTTTTATAAAAACTTTTTTATTAAAGACAATGAATTAGGTCATACAGCAAATGGATATTTTGAAGTTGAAATCGACGACTCAAATATTGATGTAAATAAATATATTAGAACTAATAATTTAATTGGTAATACTTCAACTGATATTGGATTTGCAATTTATTCAATTACAAATAGAGATACAATAATTGACAAAATCTTTTATATTCCTAAAAAAACATATATAAAAGTGAATTTAAATAATTTTCTTCCATTGCAAGCAGATGACTATTTTGAAGTACAAACATTATATCCTTTTGGTCCTAAAATTGGAGTAAATACTTTTTTAAATTCTGAATATTCAACTGGTTTTAGTGGTTATGGAAATTGGAGAGCAACAAACCTTAATAATCTTTTAAATGTATTTGTAGCCGAAGGCGAAAACAATGTAATACGGATTTTTAGGAGAAAAAATGGTGTAAACACAAGTGTAGATTTCCCAATATTTATCCCTCCAAATAATACAATTGAACTAACATATAATTTCTAAAAAAACAATCGCTAACAGCCGTTTTGCACAATTGCAAAGTTTTGTTGTAATAGAACTTATATTTTTCATAACTTCGTTTTTCCTAAAAGGAAAAATCGCTTTTCATAAGTTTGCAACTGTGCAAAGCGGCGGAACGTCAGGCTGTGAAATAACCTCCTTTTTCCTTTTAAATCTTCACATTTTCCCATTGCTACAATCCAAATAAAGCCTTTCGAGAGGGCTCTTTTTTTAGGCTGCTAATTTGGTTTGTCCAAAAAGGAAGGGGGATATACC
>NZ_JANPFL010000156.1:0-3832 GCF_031423415.1 Flavobacterium sp. | reverse complement strand
ATAGAAATTAGTTCGATCATCTCGAATATCAATATGGTCGGCAACATTGTTGGTTGCATCGCCAAAATCGGTAAAACGAGTGTTTACAATTTCGAAACCCGAAGGCAAAATTTGAGACAAAGCTACATTTTCTACACGTTCGTTTTTCAAGTTTTTAATAGTCACTTCGGCAATAAATTCGGTTCCTTGGTTAATTTTAGAAACATTGATAACATTACCTTTTCTATTTTTGAAAACGAGTTTAGCACTCACATTACTCTGTACCACATTTTCTTGACCAACTGGTAAAATTCCTGAATTTAAAACCCGAACATACAATGTATTGTTTTTAACATTTTTAATTGTAATTCCATTTGCACCATTTTTAATGGTCAAATTTCTATCGGCTAACACTTTATTGGTTTTTATGCCTAAGGTTTTTCCAGCATCGTTAAACTGAATATCGATTCCCTTTCCACCATTAAATTGAGCAAATTTTGTCATCGCATATAAGCAATAGGCTGTGGTTTGTGTGCTCATCCATTGATCGGCAGACATTTGTTTGGCTAGTTTCATGGCAGTTGTAAATGCTTTTTGTTTCTGACCTAATAAAATCAAAGTTTCTAATGTCATGGCACGATTTCTATCGCTCGAACCATAATAATAGTAGCTGTAATTATTATTGTATTCTTCATCTATAGTTGATTTTAAAAGCAATGCTGTTCCAGCTTGTTTCTGTCCAGCCAAAGCATAAGAAGCAGCCAATCGCAATTTACTTTCGTTAGAAATTCCAGAAGTTTCTCTCAATCTGTTCATGGATGATAAATCGGGAACGCCAACCAATGCTAATGTATACAAGCGATACGCTTGGGCAAAATCGTTGCCATATTTTTTGTCAAATCGCCATTTTTTGGTTTCCTTTTGTTGATAAGAAATCCATTTTGTTTTGAAATTGATAGGTAAAACATAACCTTTTTTCTCGGCTTCAATCATAAAATGTCCAGCATAAGAAGTTCCCCAATCGTCTGGAGACGAATCGCCTTGCCAGTAAGACATTCCGCCATTTGCCACTTGAAAACCAAATAATTTATTGATTCCTGCGGTTACATTTTTTTGAATAGTTGCTTTTCTATTTACATCAATATCAGCCACATCACTTAAATATAATTGCGGAAATACAGACGATGTAGTTTGCTCTACACAACCATGCGGATATTGAATTAAGTATTGTAACCTTCCATTAAAATTAATAGATGGCATAGACGAAACTTCTAATCTAGCTTTGTTGCTTCCTGCAACTCCAAAAGTTTTCCAATTGATGGTTTTTGTGCTATTTGGTTCTAAAATAATATCGGTAAAAGTATTCGTAATCGGATTCGGGTTGGTCATATCAATTTCTACTTCATACGTAGATCTTTCTTTTCCAGATGTTGCAATAACTTCTACTTTTCCAATGCCAGTTGTGGCGCCGACTTCTAAATTAAAATAAGTCATTTTCTCATCAGGCGAAGCAAAAGCTAAACTTTGAATTGTTTTACCAATGACTTTCAACCCTGGACTTGTTTTTATTTGAATGGATACGTTTTTAACCCAATTTTCCATAGCAAAAATAGTAACTGGGATAGTCACTTTTTCTGAAGGTGAAATTTTTCGTGGCAACGAAGCCAATGCCATTAATGGACTACGAACAGGCGTTGCTTTTTCTACACTTCCGTAAGCGCTCGTTTTGGCATCGCCAGCTACAATCATAGTTCGCACAGAACCAATATATTTTGGTAACGTAATTTGATGTGTTTTGCTTCCGCCAGCATCTAATTTAAATGGACCTAAATACACAACAACTGGTTTAAAACGATTCGCTTTTTTGGCTTTGCCACCGCCCAAATCTTGATCGCCACCAATACTGAATATTTGGTTTACTTTTCCGCCATAGGCACCAATAACATCATCGTAAATATCCCAAGTTTTTACGCCAAGAGCTTCACGAACATAAAAGCTATCCCAAGCATTTGGAGTTTTAAAACGAGTTAAATCGAGTAATCCTTCATCGACAACAGCAATAGTATAAGTCATGGCTTTACCAGTTTTTTCACTTACATTTACGTTGAATGTTTGCTCTGGTTTCAAGACATCGGGCATGACTAATTTTGGTTCTAGAATGGTATTTTTATCAATAACTTCAACAGGAATAATACCGTACATTCTTATTGGCGAATCGTTTTTGGTCGATGCATGAGGTTGCAAAAGTGTAATGTTGAAATACACGTTTGGCGCCATGGCAGCAGTAATTGGAACTGAAACTTTGGTTTCTCCTTTTTGTGTTTTTGCCCAAATGGTTTCTACCACTTTCGCTCCGTTTTCTATCGAAATTAAAGCACGACCGCCTTCACTTGATGGAAACGATATTTGGGCTTTTTCGCCTACTGCATAATTCTTTTTATCGGTAGAAAAAACCAACATATTAGCTGTCGATGCATCGGTATTTCTAGTTTTTCCTGACCAAGCTGGCCAATCTATATTTACGGTTTGTGCCGTGGCATGACCATCAGTTGGATCGGTAACGCGAACCAAATAACGCCCCCATTCTTCATCAGTAACGGCAAATTGGAAAATTCCTTTTCCATTAGCATCAGTATTTACTCTAAATGTTTTATAAGATGTAGTTGAGTTTGATGAGTTATAATTCGATAAATTATCGTTTGACGAATCCCACCACCAACGCCATTCTACTTTAAATACTTTTACTTCTAGGTTTTTTACCGATTTTGGACGTCCATTTTCATCCACAGAAACTACTTCAAATTTATTATTTGCTCTCGTTTCAAGCATTTCATATTTGGTTAATCTTGGTAATTTTAATCCAATATAAGTTTTATATGGTGAATAGGTTGTAGAAATAACATCGGTGCTAACATCGCCGCCTTCTTCGTAAACTTTTGTCATAAATGCAGCACGCAACATTCCTGGCGCTTGCCCTTGTAATTTTGGATCGATAGTAACAGATGCTTTTCCGTTTACATCAACTTTTCCAGAAAAAACATTAATTTCTTCGGTGCTAAATTGACGTACTTCATCATCAAAATCATATCTGTCAAAACCTTTAAAAGCAGTTACCTCTTGCGAGAATTTGGCTTGCATTTCTACACGTAAATCTTTCGCAACAGCCCCGTGAAGCCAATTGACTTGCAAATTGCTGGTGTTTGGATATGTTGAAGATAAAACGGCATTTTTGAAAACATTTTTAATTTTTAAGCGGTTGGGTTTAATGGTTTCAATTTTTATATTTTTATAAAATTTTGCGCCACCAACGCTCACCACAGCTTCCCAGCTTCCTGTTTGGTCTTCTGTATTTGTAGGTACAACAAAGCTGTAATGATTGAGTTCATTCGATTTTTGAATGGTTTGATACATTATTTTTCCGCTAGGATCAGACAAACGAAATTTTATTGGATGTGCGTTTGGAATTTTATTTGCTGCATCGTTAAAAATAAAGGACAAATACAAATTATCGCCCGGACGCCAAACACCACGTTCTCCATAAATGAATCCTTTTAAGCCTTTTTGTAATGCTTCGCCAGCGACATCAAAATTACTCACAGAAAGAGAGTTTCCGTCGTCTAATTTTACATAAGTAGATTGTGTGCCTTGGGTAACAATAGCAAAATAAGCAAATTTATCTAGCTCAAATTTTGCAATTCCTTCACTATTGGTTGATTCTGTGGCTAGTTTTTGCTGCTGAAAATTGTATAATTCTACTTTTGCATTAGAAACAGGTTCTGTAGTTACAATATTATTTACAACAACTAAATACGATTTATTTTCGCCTCGTTTTGCAATTACGCCCAAGTCTGAC
>NZ_JANPFL010000155.1:0-3047 GCF_031423415.1 Flavobacterium sp. | reverse complement strand
CCATTTCCGTGTTTTTCGATTAAGTTTTTTTCTATTAAATCTGGTAATATTCTTTTGATTGTTGGACTTGGTATTCCAAGTTTTTTAGCGATTTCTCCAGATTTACAACCTGCATTATTTCCAATGAAAGTTAAAATTGATTTTTCTCTTGGAGATAATTTAATTTCAACACCACTTTGTTCAAGTTTTTGCATTAATTGCTCTTGAATATTTTTCAGTGCATCGAAAAAGAAATTTCCCCATTCACTTACGTTTTCATTTGGTCTTTGGCTTTGACAACTCATTAAAACTCGATAATATTCAGACTTTCTATCTTCTATTTCGTGCTCAAAACTTACATACTGAATCCAGTTATATCCATTTTTTAATAGTAAAAGTGATGAAATTAATCTACTTAATCTTCCGTTTCCGTCTTGAAATGGGTGAATACTCAAAAATTCGTAAGTAAACAAAGAACATTTTACGAGCGGATGCGTTGTTGAATCATTATTGTACCAATTTATAAGATTCTCCATTGCATTTTCAGTTGCAAATCCAGCCTCAGTGGTTTTGAAAACTATTTGTTTTGTTCCATCTGGAAAATTTGCTTCGACTGCATTACTATGTTGTTTATATTTTCCTTTGTGCCAATCATCTTTTTTGTTATGCTTCATTAAGATATTGTGCAAGTTTTTTATAGAATTTTCTGAAATTTCAATATCTTTATAAGATTCAGAAATTATGTCGAAAGCCTTAAAATATCCAACTACTTCTTGGGAATCTCTGTCTTCTAATTTCGCAATATCTATTTTTTCAAGCAAAACTGTAACTTCTTCATCGCTCATTTTTGAGCCTTCTATTCTTGTAGATGCTCCAACACTTCTAACTGTCGCTATTGATTTTAGTTGTTTTAGACTCTGACCTTCTTTTTTTTCGATAGTTGTCCAAGACGCATCGAATCTGTCAATTTGACTAATTATGTTAATCAATTTCCAATCTATGTCAATTTTGAAGTTAAATACATTGTTTTCCATTTTGCAAATATAAAAATATTTTTTAAAATGATTCGATTTGATTCGATTTTATACGTTCGTGATTCGATAATAGCAGTTAACGTCTCGTGGCTTGGCGTCAGTTGGGGACTTGGTTAGCCAAATGTATAAATTAAAGACCGAACTTCCAAGTACAAAACCAACTTTAAAGTTTGCCTAAAACCCCAATTGCGCCAAACCGCTGTTGTGCGATTGTGCTTTTATACAGGAAAACCGCATTTTCGTAATTCTTCTAATTCAGTTTTGTCAAATTTGTGTATAATCTCTTTCCAAGCTTTTACACTTTTCAACCTTGTTTTTGTCCAAAAATGCAATCTCATAAATTCGCCATTTTCAGATTTTATAGGATACCATTGACCTTGCCTTTCTCTATGAAGTTTCCACTCATCTGTTCTATCGCTATATTTTTCGTGCATAACACCCCAAATAAATTTTTCATCGAATTGAAGTTCCCAATATTCTTCGATTTCTTTTTTCATTTCGTCGCTAAACCGTTCTTGTTTTTTTATTTGTTTTAGCATTTTAATTCGCCACCTTGTTTTATCAAGATTTTCTTTTGTTATATCTTCAATTAGTCTTTTAAAAAAGTCTTCTGTATTTCTACTAGTTTTTGAATAGTCAAAGCCCAAATGCTCAATTTCTTTCCGTACTTCTAATTTTTTTCCTTTTCTGTTCTGATAAGCAATGTCATGTACTAAAATACGTTGACTCTTTTTTAGGGTTATTATTTATTTCAAATTTAAACTTAATTGCCGGAACATTGATAAGTTTTTTAAAAAATTCCCCTCGGGTTTTAAAAACTTATCAACATTCCTACGACGCTAAAGCAGGGGTTTTGATTCGTTTGTAATTTTTATTTTCTTGTTTATTGTATTGTAAATGAACTTCTTGTGGTTTTTTAAAATCCAAACTCCAGTGCATTCTTAAATTATTGTACAAATCTACTGCTTGTGCGACCATTTTTTGAGCAATTTCGATTGATTTTATGGTGTTTCGAAGACCAAATTCGTATTTTAAAATGCCGTTAATTCGTTCCGCAATAGCGTTTTCGTATGGGTCATATTGTTGGGTTGTGCTGAGTATAAACCCTTTATTTTCTGCAAATTGAGAGTAATCTGGGCAACAATATTGAATACCTCTATCGGAATGATGAATGATGTTCTTGTGGTTGAAAACGCAATTTTTGTAAGCCATATTCAAGGCATCTTTAACCATTGAAACTTTCATATTGTCTTGCAAACTCCAACCCATTATTTTCCTAGAATAGGCATCAGTAACCAGGGCCAAATAAGCATGACCCGAATCGGTTTTGATATAAGTTATGTCGTTTACAAAAACCTGTTCGCTGTGGGTTATTTTCAATCCAGTCAATAAGTTAGGTGATTTGTAATAGAAATGTTTCGAGTCGGTTGTGATGAAATATCGCTTGGTTTTTTTGATTAGCATTCCACGAGATCGAAGTAAAATATTTACAGCATCACGTCCCATTTTTATCTTGGCTTGTATCATTTTTGGTTGTAAATATTGGTATAATTTTGTTGTTCCTGTTTTGGGTAAAATTTTTCGATATTCGATGACCCATTCGATGATTTTATCTTTTTCTATACTTCTAGCTTTATCTCGTTTAAGTTGCTGGTAATACGCTTGTTTTGATAACCCGAGCGACTGGAAAACCCAATTCATTTTAAAAGACGTTTCTTTCTTCTTTGAATGGGATCTGACAATGACTCGGGCAATAACTTTTTTGAAAGTTCCTCCCCAGTAATTTTTTCAAACTCAATAATTACGTCTTGTTGGAAGTATTTAATTCCCTCAAGATCAGAAATTTTAAGTTTAAGTTTTCGGATTTCATCGTCTTTAGAGACGAATGTTTTTTGGTTGGTGTAGTTGCTTAATTTTTTCATCCAATAGTGTATTGTTGCTCTAGAAATTTGATACTTCTTGGAGGCAAAGTTAGCAGAAATTTGACCATTATTGATTTGGTCGATGACAAAAAGTTTGTGCTCGAAAGTTACT
>NZ_JANPFL010000154.1:0-1663 GCF_031423415.1 Flavobacterium sp. | reverse complement strand
AATGAATCCCTGTCCTGTCTGGATAATTCCATTTGGATTAAACACTTGAGCTTGACCGTTTGAAACAAATGTTCCATTATTCCACGTACAATAAGCGGCTCCAAGCGCAGCATTTGTTTTTCTCCAGAAATACAAAGAACCAGTTATATTGGCACTATTGTCGGAAACAAATTGTGTCATGCTGATAGGAGATGGAAAAGGATTTCCAATTGCATTGAAACGCATTCCAACACCATTATTTGCAAGAGTAATTGGAACAGAACCATTGTTTGGAACTCCTACAAATACACCAGGATAAACTGTAGGCGTACTTGCGCTAGTTGTATTTGGCATACGAATCAAATAACCACTTCCTACCTCGAAGTTTGTTGTTGAAGGACTTGGTACTGCATTGTACAAATTGGTAGCCGTGTTATAGTTGAAAAAACGAATAAGTACTGTCGCTGGTGAGAAAGTTAATAAATTCTGGCTTGCTACTGGCGATGACCACAAGGTATAATCGAACAGTTTCAGTGCTGAACTATTACGTTTTACTGTAATAGCACCTGTATTTGTTGCAGTGCCTGTCTGAATCAAATTGGCATTGTTTTCAAATACAACGGCAGTTGCACCGACATTGTTGATTAGCTCATTTACTACAGTCAAGTTTCCTGAATTCACGGTTAAAATACCGGAGTTTACCGTTAGTTTTTTGGCTGTAATGACGCCGTTAGCTGTAGTATTGTAATTACCAGCAATAATCGCTTCAACTGATGCTGTTGGAGCACCATTGGACCAAGTTGAACCATTCCAAATGGTTGGAGATTTTTGATACTTAAGCACAAATCTTGAGGTTGTCCGTCCTACTGATGCCGCAAAGTAATATCCTCCTGCTTTCAAATCCGTTTCTATGCCAGTGACGTTATCCCTTAATATAATATCCTGATTCCCTGTAAACAGACCATCAACTTGGTCAATAGCAATAGTATAATTTCCAGCAGTTGCAGCGTAAAAACTTAAAGGTACTTCATCTGTTGCCACAAAGGGCAAGGCACGACCTTGAATTACATAATCTACATTATTTATTACCGAGTTTAAAGCCAATGTAGCTACGTTGAAATATCTTGCGTCAAAGTCATCAACACCATTAGTGGCTCCTGCCACATAGTTTAGCGCCATCTGTCCAAAATCGCCACTTGCATTTGTGGCGTTCAACCAAATTCTATTGTTTTCAGCAACAACTTGATTCATTTTAAAAAGTTGACCGGCAGTATTAGTCAATCTTTCTCTGTTGGTAAATGGCAAGCTTCTTGAAACACCTTGTGACCTAACTAAACCATTCCAAGTAGCCGTATTTGCCGCATCCTGCCCTATTGCTGCCAAAGATTTTAACAGGATCAATACTAGAATACAATTTTTCATATCTTGATAGTGTAGTTACTATTTTAAATGACAAAAATAGTAATTTTTAATTGAAAAACCCTGTTCGTACATTGAACAGGGTTTTAAAAAAATTATATTAAAATGGTTTCTCAATAGGATTTTAGTTAACCACTTTTTTACTTACCTCTCTATTGTCATCCGAGGTAATTTTAACAATCAAAACTTGTTTAGCAAATCTTGAAGCATCGATAGTGGTCTCGGAATTGTTTATATTTTCCTTTTTGAATACTAATCGACCGCT
>NZ_JANPFL010000153.1:0-1294 GCF_031423415.1 Flavobacterium sp. | reverse complement strand
GTTCGTGGTGCGTTTGAATTTCAAGGTCAAAAATGTTCTGCAGCGTCGAGAGCTTATATTCCAAAAAGTTTGTGGAACGATGTTAAATCTGAAATTATTTCTGATACAAAATCAATGAAAATTGGTTCGCCAGAAGATTTTGGAAATTTTATTACAGCCGTAATTCACGAAGGTTCGTTTGATAAATTGGCAAGTTACATCGATCAAGCCAAAAAAGATACCGACGCTGAAATTATAGTTGGTGGAAATTACGATAAATCAAAAGGTTATTTCATTGAACCAACCGTAATTGTGACAACCAATCCGAAATATTCGACAATGGAAACCGAACTTTTTGGTCCAGTAATCACAATTTATGTTTATGAAGATGCGAATTGGGCAGAAACCTTGAAACTTGTAGATCAAACATCAGAATATGCATTGACAGGAGCGATTTTTAGTCAAGATCGTTATGCAATCGAAGAGGCAACGGTGGCTTTACAAAACGCTGCAGGAAATTTCTATATTAATGACAAACCAACTGGAGCTGTCGTTGGAATGCAACCTTTTGGTGGTGCAAGAGCCTCTGGAACTAACGACAAAGCTGGTTCAATGCAAAATTTGTTACGTTGGTGTTCACCAAGAACTATAAAAGAAACATTTGTAACGCCCGAAGATTATCGATATCCGTTTTTAGGAGAATAAAATATTTATATTAAAAAGTCCAAATAGCAATATTTGGGCTTTTTTTGTATATTTGTTTTAACATTTAAATTAAAATTTATGAAAACCAAAATTACTTTATTGTTGATAATTTTTTTCTCGATTATCTCGAATGGGCAAACACCAATAAATGCTTTTTTTGATGTAAATGGTGCAGCTTATGATGTTGTCACATCAACACCTGATATTGACCAAAGTATGTCAGGTGAAAATGTAGTTTGGAATTTCGATCAATTGGTATTGGTTGGAGGTTCTACTTCTTATAATTCGATTCCAACTTTCGATCAAATCACAACATTTCCAAATTCTACATCATTAAATCAAGTTTATATTAATGTTGGTAATATTGCTACAACAAATCAAATCTTTTATACAAATATTGCCAATGAAATTTCGATTACTGGATTTAAAACTCCTGAATTAGAGTTGAAATATATATCAAATAATGCCAAAATTGGTACATTTCCATTAGCTTATGGTTATGATTTTACTGATACAACAGCAGGAACATTTATCAGCGGCGCAAATAATGGTACATTTTCTGGAAATATTATAACTAGCGTTGATGCCCTACGGAACCTTAACATTAAAC
>NZ_JANPFL010000152.1:0-60793 GCF_031423415.1 Flavobacterium sp. | reverse complement strand
AATTCAGATATATTGTGTTTTGATAGTCAATTTACTAATAGCAGTGATTAAAAAGAAATTAAAAAGAAGCTGGGCATTTTCAAACTTGGTAAGTTTTTGCAAAATCCATCTTTTCAATTACATTCAATTGATGAAATTTTCAGAAAACCCAGAAAAAGACTGGATTATCGATAAAGCTGAAATAGAACAATTATCTTTTTTTTGACACCTTGTTTTTAAAAATGACAGAGTATAAAAAATAAACAACTGAATAACAATAAGATAAAAAATAGAAATAGCCGTTTTTATTTTTTATCGGACATTAATGATATTTTATAAAAAAAGCAATCAATTTATTCAATTTTTGGACGGATTTTTGCAGTGAAGAGTCTTGTAAACTTCATTTTAAAAAAGAAAGAATTAAAATCGGAGTTCAGTGTAAATGCGGAAGCTAAGAGTATGTTTGGATAAAAAGCAGATGGAGTTGTGCATGTAAAAAATACAGAAGCAGCATTTCATTACGCAGCGGAACGATAATGCAAAGTTCTAATTTGTCATTTTTGATTTGGCGTAAAACATTGTTCGTTTACAAGCTTAATAGACGCCGTTTTGAAAAAAAATCATTCGCTAGGCTACTAATAGCAAGCTATACGGAATTATGACAAAAAACGGACAATCAATTTCTATAAAAAGCATTTTTTTAAATGTCATTTTTTTATTTTGTCGACTGCTTTAACGAGGGGGTCTAGTAGAAATTAGAATAATGTACATAATGGAGTTGGATTGAAACAATTTGACATGGTAAATGAGACTTTTTAGATTGCTGTCTTACTTTGCGTAAGCATACATTTGGCTGTTTAATTAAATTAAAACAATATCAAAAACGAAAAAATAAATTTCATAGCTTTATTAGCCGCAAGTTTAAGTGGATTTGCTCAAGAATCTAAAAAACGTGGATCTGATAAGCTGTTGCAAAAAATTATAGCAGACGTATTGTGACAGCTAGTCAACAATTAATTAATAATACATTGCCAGTTTTTGATAAATTAAATAAATAACTATGTAAATAATACAATGTAAAATATGAAGCTTTCGCTGTTCGTATCATAAAATAGTAGCCAAATCCTTTTCTATACCAACTTCAAATTTACAACAATAATCCAATAACAATATCGTTGCTATTATTGACTCGAATCAACTTGAAATGATGCATAATAAAATTTTTGGTTGATTTACCCCCTCTAATTGGCTGATTTGACACAGTTAAATTTATGTGTTTTTGCTATTTTTGTAACCATTTTAGAATACGAAGAAGACAGTTATATAGTCTGGAAAATAAAATTTCAATTTTACATTAATTTTGAAAAAATATTAAAAAAAGAAATTGTGTATTAAATATGGACATTTAATAGAAAGTTATTTTATTCAAAAAAATATTGTTTTTTATCAAATAAAAAATAACTTTGTCAACATTATTTTTAAATCAAGGAAGTATTTCAGTTCAAGTATAATCTTTTTTTAAAATAATATTTTAAAACAAATATGAAAATTATTGTAAATCGCTTTTATATTACCTTGATATACCTTTTGGGTATTTTTATTGCGTTTGCAAAACCAGGACCACCTGCACCTAATTTTAAGAGACCACCGCCGCCGCCAGGTTTGCCTATTGATGAAAACATCTTATTTTTGTTAGTGATTGCACTTTTATTTGGAATTTATATCATTTACAAACAAAAAATAAACATAAAAACTCCAGCTTAAGATTGGAGTTTTTATGTTTTTAGACAATCTCAGTTTTATTTATTAGAATATAATTTTGTGATATATTTACCAATTAAGTCAAATTCAAGATTTATCTTCGTGCCAATTTTAAAAGATTTAAAATTGGTGTTTTCAAAAGTATAAGGAATAATGGCAACGCTAAACCCGTTTTTTGTTGAATCTACAACGGTCAAACTCACTCCATTTACGGTTATTGATCCTTTTTCGATTGTAATATTCCCAATAGTTTCGTCATATTCAAAGGTATAATACCAACTTCCGTTCGTTTCCTTTGCAACGCTACAAATCCCAACCTGATCCACGTGTCCTTGAACAATGTGTCCGTCGAGGCGGTCACCCAATTTCATAGCTCTTTCTAAATTGATGATGTCTCCAACTTTTAGATCAGACAAATTTGTTTTTTTTATGGTTTCGCCGATTGCGGTTACTGTATAAAGACTTTTGTCGATGGAAACCACTGTCATGCAGATTCCATTATGGGCAACACTTTGATCTATTTTAAGCTCATCAGTGATTAAGGATTCGATTGTAATGTGAACGTTGTCCTGCTCATTTTTTATTTCTTGGACAGTACCAAGGGATTCTATAATTCCTGTAAACATTTCTTATTTTATTTTACTAAATTTGCACTTCAAAATTAGCAATAAATAATGTGATGTCATGATAAAAAAAGCAGAAAATA
Source organism: Flavobacterium sp. (assembly GCF_031423415.1). Taxonomy (GTDB): domain Bacteria; phylum Bacteroidota; class Bacteroidia; order Flavobacteriales; family Flavobacteriaceae; genus Flavobacterium. The sequence continues at coordinate 58,347 of NZ_JANPFL010000152.1, read as the reverse complement.
TAATCGTTGGAATTTCAATTGGAGATTTAAACGGTATTGGAAGCGAAGTTATTTTAAAAACATTCGAAGATTCTCGAATGTTGGAATTATGCACACCCGTAATTTTTGCCAATGTAAAAATTCTCTCGTTTGTAAAAAAATGCTTTGAGTCGACAGTGATGCTTCACGGAATTGATAGATTAGACCAAATAGTTTTGGGAAAAATCAATGTTTTGAATGTTTGGCAAGAAGGCGTAGAAATTAATTTTGGAGTAAATGATGAAAAAGCAGGTAAATATGCCGTCAAATCATTTGTTGCAGCTACTAAAGCTTTAAAGGAAAGTGTCATAGATGTTTTGGTGACTGCACCTATAAACAAGTACAATATTCAATCAGAGGATTTTAAATTCCCCGGACATACCGATTATTTAGACCAAGAACTCGAAGGCAATGCTTTAATGTTGATGGTTCAAGACAATTTGAGAGTAGGATTATTAACAGATCACATTCCGTTGAACGAAGTTGCATCTCATCTTACAGAAGAATTGATTATTAAAAAAATAGAAACAGTAAAGCAAACAATTATTCAAGATTTCAGTATCAACAAGCCAAAAATAGCCGTGCTGGGATTAAATCCTCATTGTGGCGATGGCGGTGTTATAGGAAAAGAAGACGATGCAATTTTAAAACCAGCATTAAAAAAACTATTTGAGAAAGGAATATTAGTTTTTGGACCTTTTGCCGCTGATGGTTTTTTTGGAAGCAATCAATACGACAAATACGATGCAGTTATTGCAACTTATCACGATCAAGGATTAATTCCGTTCAAAACATTGTCGTTTGGGAATGGCGTAAATTATACTGCGGGCTTGAATAAAATTAGAACATCACCCGATCACGGCACGGCTTATGACATAGCTGGAAAAGGAATTGCGGATTATAACTCGTTCAAAGAGGCGGTTTATTTGGCAATAGATGTCTATAATTCGAGAAATCAATATGCGGAAATCAGCAAAAAACCGCTAAAAACAAAAGAAAAACAGATATAAATAAAAAAAGATAAATAAGATTATTAGATTTCCAATAATTTTATATCTTTGCACTCCCGAAGTTTAGGGCAAATTGTTGTTGAAATGAACAAAACTAAAGAATATTTAATTCCATTTATAGGATTAAAGGTAGGGAAACATCATTTTGAATATCAAATAAGTAATGCGTTCTTTGAAATCTTTGATTATCACGAATTTAATAATTCAGACATCAAAGTAAATGTAGTTTTAGAGAAAAAAAGCACCATAATGGAGTTGGCTTTTAAGCACAAAGGAACGGTTAATGTTCCTTGTGATATGACAAACGAAGAATTTGATTTGCCAATAAAAGGTAAAATGAAATTGATTGTGCGTTTTGGAGAGGTTTTTAATAATGACAACGAAGAGTTGCTTATTTTGCCACACGGAGAATTTCAAATAGATATTGCACAATATATATATGAAATGATTGTACTTTCAGTTCCTCTAAGACGAATTCATCCAGGCATAAAAGACGGAAGTTTAAATACTGAAGCTTTGACAAAACTAAAAGAGTTGACCATTAAAGAACTGAAAAAAGAGCATAAAGAAGAACAAAAAGAAGAAAATATTGACCCACGTTGGGACAAATTAAAGCAACTATTAACGGATAAATAATATAGTAAAATGGCACATCCTAAAAGAAAAATCTCCAAAACAAGAAGAGATAAGAGAAGAACACATTACAAAGCTACTGTAGCACAAATCGCTACTTGTCCAATCACTGGCGAAGCGCATTTATATCACAGAGCCTATTGGCATGAAGGTAAAATGTATTACAGAGGGCAAGTTGTTATAGATAAATCTGTAGCGGTTGCTTAATACATTTTTCTAAATGATATTTGAACTCTCACTATGTGAGAGTTTTTTTGTTGTTTATAATTTTCATTAAATAAGAATTATTAAAACGATAAGGATTAGAAAATTTTTTGTAATTTTCGGCTCCTTTAGAAATTTTTCAAACGGCAACATTTTGCTAGAAATAACAGAATAGAATGAATAAAATCACAGCCGCAATCACTGCTGTTGGAGCTTATGTTCCAGACTACGTGCTTACAAATAAGATTCTAGAAACATTAGTCGACACAAATGACGAGTGGATAACTTCACGAACTGGAATAAAAGAGAGAAGAATTCTTAAAGATGACAGTAAAGGGACATCATTTTTGGCCATAAATGCTGCATTAGACTTAATAAAAAAAGCAAATATTGATCCTCTTGAAATAGATTTGTTGTTAATGGCAACAGCAACTGCAGACATGCCAGTTGCCTCTACGGGAGCTTATGTTGCCACCGAAATCGGAGCTACAAATGCTTTTGCTTACGATTTACAATCCGCTTGTTCCAGTTTTTTGTTCGGAATGTCAACAGCTGCAGCCTACATAGAATCAGGAAGATATAAAAAAGTATTATTAATTGGAGCCGACAAAATGTCCTCTATAGTTGATTATACCGACAGAACAACTTGTATAATTTTCGGGGATGGAGCAGGAGCAGTTTTATTTGAACCAAATTTCGAAGGTTTAGGTTTGCAAGACGAGTACTTAAGAACTGATGGTGACGGAAGAGATTTTTTAAAAATGACAGCCGGAGGTTCCCTTTTGCCAGCCTCAGAACAAACGGTTGTTGATAATTTGCATAACATAATGCAAGACGGAAAATCGGTTTTTAAATATGCAGTAACTTATATGGCCGATGCTTGTGAGATGATTATGAAGAGAAATAATTTGACCCACGATGAGATTGCTTGGTTAGTTCCTCATCAGGCAAATAAAAGAATTATTGATGCAACCGCCAATAGAATGGATTTAGAAGATTCAAAAGTATTAATGAACATAGAAAGATACGGAAACACCACTTCGGCAACGCTTCCTTTGGTTCTTAGTGATTTTGAGCATTTATTTAAAAAAGGAGATATCATTATATTTGCCGCTTTTGGAGGAGGATTTTCTTGGGGATCTATTTATCTCAAATGGGCTTACGACAAAAATTAAAATTAAATTAAAAACAAGTAATTATGGATTTAAAAGAAATTCAAAATCTAATCAAATTTGTAGCAAATTCGGGAGTGGCCGAAGTTAAATTAGAGATGGATGATGTAAAAATCACCATTAGAACTACATTAGAAGGAAATGTATCCGAAGCCACTTATGTACAAATGCCGGCTCAGCCAGCACTGCAGCCAGCTGTCGTACCTCAACAAATTTCACCTGCCCCAGCACCATTACAAGCAGCAGCTCCCGTAGCTGAAAATGCTAATTATATTACCATTAAATCTCCAATGATTGGTACCTTCTATAGAAAACCATCACCAGACAAACCTTTATTTGTTGAAGTAGGAAGCACAGTTGCAAAAGGGAATGTTCTTTGTGTTATTGAAGCAATGAAATTATTTAATGAAATAGAATCAGAAGTTTCTGGAAAAATCGTTAAAATTTTAGTGGATGATATGTCACCCGTAGAATACGATCAACCATTATTCTTAGTAGATCCATCATAAAAAGTTAGAAGTTAGAAGTGAGAAGTTAGAAGTCACAAGTTTTATGCTTTGCTTCATAACTTAATGCCTAATGAACCCTTGTCTAATTATCTAATTAAAAGAGTATGTTTAAAAAAATATTAATTGCAAATAGAGGAGAAATAGCACTTCGCATCATTAGAACATGCAAGGAAATGGGAATCAAAACGGTAGCCGTTTATTCAACAGCCGATGCCGAAAGTTTGCACGTTAAGTTTGCAGATGAAGCAGTTTGTATTGGTCCACCTCCAAGCAACTTGTCTTATCTTAAAATGTCAAATATTATTGCTGCTGCCGAAATTACAAACGCAGATGCAATACATCCAGGTTATGGATTTCTTTCTGAAAATTCAAAATTTTCTAAAATATGTCAAGAACATCACATAAAATTCATTGGGGCAACACCTGAAATGATTGATAGAATGGGTGATAAAGCTTCGGCCAAAGCCACAATGAAAGCCGCTGGTGTACCTTGTGTTCCTGGTTCTGAGGGATTATTAGAATCATATGAACAAGCCCAAAAACTTTCCAAAAAAATGGGTTATCCAGTAATGCTGAAAGCAACTGCTGGAGGTGGAGGAAAAGGAATGCGTGCCGTTTGGAAAGAAGAAGAGTTGCTTAAAGCTTGGGAAAGTGCCCGTCAAGAATCAGCTGCAGCATTTGGGAATGACGGAATGTATTTAGAGAAACTGATTGAAGAACCAAGACATATCGAAATTCAAGTTGTGGGTGATGCTTACGGAAAAGCGTGCCATTTGTCTGAAAGAGATTGTTCAGTACAAAGGCGTCATCAAAAATTGACCGAAGAAACTCCTTCGCCATTTATGACCGATGAATTGCGCAAAAAAATGGGTGCAGCAGCAGTAAAAGCCGCAGAATATATTAAGTATGAAGGTGCTGGAACTGTTGAGTTTTTGGTTGATAAACACCGCAATTTCTACTTTATGGAAATGAATACTCGTATTCAAGTAGAGCATCCAATTACCGAGCAAGTTATTGATTATGATTTAATTCGAGAACAAATTTTAGTTGCTGCAGGTGTGCCAATTTCTGGTAAAAATTATTTACCACAACTCCATGCTATTGAATGTCGTATCAATGCAGAAGATCCATTTAATGACTTTAGACCATCACCAGGAAAAATAACGACACTTCATATGCCGGGAGGTCACGGAGTTCGTTTAGACACACACGTTTACTCAGGCTACACGATTCCACCCAATTATGATTCTATGATTGCCAAATTGATTACAACGGCTCAAACCCGTGAAGAAGCAATTAGTAAAATGAGAAGGGCTTTGGATGAATTTGTTATAGAAGGAATAAAAACAACCATTCCTTTCCATAGACAATTGATGGATGATCCCCGTTATATTTCTGGGGATTACACCACCGCTTTTATGGATACTTTTAAAATGAATGATCCGGAATAATAAAATGTATTCCAAATTTATAACAGCTGTAATACTAATTTTCAGCTGTTTTTTTATTAAGTGTATATCCTAATTTTGTAACCAAAATTAAATTTTTACTTTTATAGAAAATATAGAGACAAGGTAATGGCAGCAAAAATAACAGCAAAAAAACCAAAACAACCCGCAAAAAAAGACTCAGGAACTTTCATCAGTAAAGTCAAACGGTTTTTATTTAAGGCAATGCTTTGGTTTTTTGGACTGTCTATTTTTTTTGTAGTGTTATACAAATTTGTCCCAGTGCCATTCACTCCATTGATGGCTATTCGAGTTGTAGAAAATAAATTGGCGGGCAAAGAAATTTATTTCAGCCACGATTGGGAACCTATTGAAAATATTTCTCCCAATTTACAAAAAGCGGTTATTGCTAGCGAAGACGGAACTTTCCTTGTTCATAACGGTTTCGATTTTACTGCAATGCAAAAAGCATACAAAAACAACGAAAGAGGACGGAGAATAAAAGGAGGAAGCACGATTTCGCAACAAACAGCCAAAAATGTTTTTCTTTGGCAAGGAAGAAGTTATCTTCGAAAAGGGCTGGAAGCTTATTTCACGGTTTTAATTGAATTTATTTGGGGAAAAGAACGCATTATGGAAGTCTATCTCAACAGTATTGAAATGGGTAATGGGGTTTATGGAGCTGAAGCCGCAACTCAACACTGGTACAGGAAAGACGTCACAAGTCTTACAAAAATGCAAGCTGCAGGAATTGCTGCCATTTTGCCAAATCCAAGGAAATATTCTGCAACAAGTTCTTCTTCTTACATCAATAACAGAAAATCCAAAATTGTTCGGATAATGGGACATATTGGCACGATTAAATATTAAAAATTTACCGCAAATTCACAAATTGTTTTAGGTGGTAAAAATTTTATAATTTGTGACCCGAGACCAAAGGTCGAACAGGCGAAGCAATTTGCGGTAAAATAAATTATAAATTAAAATTCAATCCCAAAACAATATTTCTTCCAATGTTTGGAATGCCGTCTGTTTTCAAACGCGAAAGATGAGCAATATAGGTTTTGTCGAACAGATTATTACCGTTTAAATTGACATCAAATGCAGTTTTTCCTAATTTTATTTTTCCTCCAAAACCAAGATTTAATAAAGTGTAACCATTCGTCTTTGTTTCAAAACCGCTCACATTATTTTGATTGAAAGTTGAGGAAACATTCAAGGTGGCAAATCCCTCTTCCAACCAGTTTTTATTCTTGAATTCAGTTCGAATAGTGTTATTCCAGTTGTTGGCCGGAATTAATGGCAAGTAATCCCCATTCTTTTTTTTGCCAGTAACAGTTTCAAAACTGGTTTCATAATGCAACCAATCTAACGGATGAGGATGAAAATGAAGTCCGATTTCACCACCATAAAGTTTTGCATTATCTTGTGTATAGGCAAAAACATCGTTGTTTGCAATTACATCTCCTCTTGGCGAGGTATAAATATAATTGTTGATATTGTTATAAAATCCATTGACAAAAAACTCGAAATGGCTGCTTTTGTATTCTAAATTCAAGTCGGTTTGAACATTTTGTTCGGTTTTCAAATCGGAGTTTCCTACTTCATAACGATTCGTTCCTTCGTGAACGCCGTTTGATGTTAATTCAGCCAAATTTGGCGCTCGAAATCCAGAAGCTAAATTAGCCCTTAGAATAAAGTCTTTAGCCAAATTAGTTTTGTAACCTAAAGAAGCATTAAAACTATCGTACGATTTGTCAATAGCTTCAAAAGATCCTTCGTCACCAGAAATTCCCTGTGCTAGAGTTACAATTTGTCTATTGTCGAAACGCAAACCACCTTGCAATACATTCGATTTCCATTCGTAATTTCCAGTTCCAAAGACTCCAAAATCATTAGTTGTGGCATCAGGAATCAAGTATTCTTCACCTGAATTATTATTGGTTTGATGCATTCCTTGAATTCCAAAGATAGATTCTAGTTTCCCAAACTTTGGCAGATGGTATTTTGCATTGTAATTGAACGTTTTGAGTTTCATACGCAAAACAGCAATATTACCTTCTTCTAATTCGCTACGATTATTATCAATGTATCCTAAATCGACATCTAATTTCGAATTTTTGAAGAAGAAAATACTATTCAAGCTCAATAGATTATTGTCAATAGCCTGACTCGGAAACATAGTTTTTTTGCTACTTGATTGTTCGGAAATGCCATTTTCAGTAATTCCTAAATCTAGTTTATTTAAATTATAACGGAAAACAGTTGAAAACTTCGAGTTGCTGTAGCCAATTCCTGTTTTGAAATCGGTTTCATTATAACGTGTATTAGTGACTTGGTCTCCAAATGGAACTTTATAATCAGAATGGGTGTTGTAGGTTCCTCGTGCCAAGAATTTCCAATTTTCGGTCGATGTTTTTATTCCAAATGACGAATTGCTTCCCAATGTATTGGAGAAAAATTTCTGACTGAAATCTGTTTTTAAAGTACCTGAGTTGGCAAATTTTTCAGGGTTAAAATATAAAACCCCACCCAATGCATCCGATCCATAGAGTAAGGAAGCTGGCCCTTTAATAACTTCAACACTTTCGACTCCAGCATCGTTCAATCCCAAACCGTGTTCATCGCCAAACTGCTGATTTTCGATTCGAACTCCTTGCGAGTACACTAAAACCCTGTTGGCACTTAACCCACGAATAACCGGTTTGCCAATAGAAGTTCCTGTCGAAATCTGCGAAACTCCAGGAATTGTTGCCAATCCTTCTATTAAGGTAGCGGTTCCTCGTTGCTGTAATTCTTTGATAGTTGCGTGTTCGACTTTCATCACGTTTTGTGATTGAATTTTATTGAAAGCCGTTGAAACAATAACCTCGTCCAAAACAAAAGGTTTGATTTTATGAACAGTATCTAGTTTTTTTTCTGTGGTTTCTTGTGCTTGAAGCATAGCCGAAAAACCTATGAATAGGGTAAATATGAATTTTTTCATTTGAAATGATTTTATTGTTGTACGGAAGCTCAAACCTAACAGGTTTTGAAAATCAGTTTGGCTTGATAGAAAGTAATTATTTTCAGTTTAAACAATAAAAATCGGGGGAGCACGAAGCGCAAAAAGGCTTCCTTTAAAGAATTGGGTAATCCTTTTGGATTTACAAAAGGAATATCCTGAAGAAATGGTTGTGTTTTTGAATTCAAAGTAATGAATATCTGAAGCTAAAAAAGTACTGACCGAAAAATGACACACAAAACAGTGATCAAAATCGTGGTGCTGATGCGTAATTTCGTGGCTTGAAGCGTATTTGTGGTGACATTCTTTTTCAGAAAGTTGTTTCGCCAGATGTTCATAACTATGCACAAATTGAAACAGCATTGCAAATAATACTGCAAATGCCAGGAAAGCGTTTATTATGACAAATTTCTTTTTCATTTGCTGCAAATATAGAAATAGCAAATAAAAAATCCAGCTAACTTTTTAATTTATTTAAAGTCAACTGGATTTTATAAAGTATTAAAATGGTTTAAACCAAATTATGAGCTACTAAATATTGGGCAATTTGAATGGTATTTGTTGCAGCTCCTTTTCTCAAATTATCGGCTACAATCCACATATTTAAAGTATTTGCTTGGCTTTCGTCGCGACGAATTCTACCTACAAAAACGTCATTTTTACCTTCAGAATATCGCGGCATTGGATAGGTAAAAGTTTCTAGATTGTCCTGAACTACAATACCATCGGTTTGACTTAAAATAGTTCTTACTTCGTTTACGTCAAAATCATTGCTAAATTCGACATTAACAGCTTCACTATGACCACCAACTACAGGAACACGAACCGCTGTAGCAGTAACTTTGATAGAGTCATCACTTAATATTTTTTTGGTTTCTTTTACTAGTTTCATTTCCTCTTTGGTATAGCCATTATCTTCAAAACTATCGCATTGTGGAATACAGTTGCGGTTGATTTTGTATTTATAAACCATATCGCCTTCTATTCCTGCACATTCATTTTCGAATTGTTGTACCGCTTTTACGCCCGTTCCAGTGATGGATTGATAAGTAGAAACTACTACACGTTTGATATTGTATTTTTTGTGCAATGGTGCTAAGGCCAAAACCATTTGAATTGTAGAACAGTTTGGATTAGCAATGATTTTATCTTCTTTGGTCAATTCGTTTGCATTGATTTCAGGAACAATCAATTTTTTAGTTGGATCCATTCTCCAAGCCGAAGAGTTGTCTATAACGGTAGTTCCAGCGGCTGCAAATTTTGGAGCCCAATCCAATGATGTTTGACCTCCAGCTGAAAAAACGGCAATATCTGCTTTCATCTCAACAGCAGTCTGCAATCCTACAACGGTGTGTTTTTGTCCTTTAAATTCGATTACTTTTCCAACTGATCTTTCAGAAGCAACCAAGATTAATTCTGTGTAAGGAAAATTTGTTTCTTCTATTACTTTTAACATTATTTCGCCAACCATTCCAGTGGCACCTACAACTGCAAGTTTCATATGTGTATATTTATTGATTTTTATTGGTCATACCTGTCTGCCGACAGGCAGGTGCAATTGCTTCACCTGTTCGCTTCGCTCGAGCCGCATATAATCATTGGTGTTTACGACCAAATATCAGCTGCGCTCATTTCATATTATTATTTTAAATTTCAGTTCTAATTTTGAGATGCAAAAGTAAGGAATTATCAAACGAAAACAAATGTGTTCACAAAAAATAACAAATTGTTGCATTTGTAACAATTACAAAAAAAGAACCATTCGCCGCAACGAATGGTTTAGTTAGAATATATAACGTAGCGGAAATTTATTTTTTCAACAAATCCCTGATTTGTGTAAGTAATTCTTCTTGAGTTGGACCAGCTGGTGCAGCGGCAGCAACCTCTTCTTTCTTTTTGGCTTTTTCAGCAGCTCTTAAAATAACAAAAATAAAGAAAGCAATAATAACAAAGTTAATAATAGCTTGCACTAAATTCCCGTATGTCATAACGGCTGCTCCAGCAGTTTTCGCAGCAGCTAAGTCAGCATAACTGTTTCCATCAAGGGCAATAAATTTTTGAGTAAAATCTATTCCTCCAGTAATTAATCCAACGACCGGCATAATGACATCGTCGACTGCGGAGCCAACAATTTTGCCAAATGCACCACCAATAACAACCGCAGTTGCTAAACTCACTACATCTCCTTTCATTAAAGAAGCTTTAAAATCTGCAAAAAATCCCATAATTATTAAATTTTTAGTTAAAATTTTTTTTTAATCGTAAAACGAAGTTAATAGTTTTTTTAATTACCTTAACATAATTTTATAATTATTCTCTATAAAAAACACGTTTCACTCTTTGGGAAATACTGGTCAGAATTTCATAAGGAATAGTTTGCAATTGATTTGCCATAAAAGTTACTGTCGGGCTTTCGCCAAAAATAATCATTGAATCTCCTTCTTTGCAATTGATTTCAGAAATGTCAACCATCAACATATCCATACAAATGCTACCAACAATGGTTGCTTTTTGATTATTTATGGTTACAAAACCAACGCTATTACCCCAATGTCTCGAAATTCCATCGGCGTAACCAATTGGGATTGTAGCAATTTTTGTGGGTTTATTAGCAATAAAACGTCTTCCATAACCCACGCTTTCGCCTACTTGAATCGTTCTAATTTGCGAAATTATTGATTTTAAAGTGCCTACCTTTTCTAAATATTTTTGTTCTTCAAGATCGTTAGAAACGCCATACAGCCCAATGCCTAGACGAACCATATCATATTGAGCTAGAGGAAAATTACTAATTCCCGAAGTGTTTAATATATGACGAATGGGTTTAATTTGTAATTCCGTAATTAATTTAGATGATAATTTTTCAAATAAAGCAATCTGTGAATTTGCAAATTCTTGATGTTGTAAATCATCACTTGTGGCCATATGAGATAGAATACTTTTTACGATTACGAATTTATTGTCTTTTAAAACTGCAATTAATTCGTCTAAATTTCCTTCTTCAAAACCCAAACGATGCATTCCTGTGTCGAGTTTGATGTGAATGGGGAAGTGTTTTAGTTTTCGATTTTCGGCAAGTTGAAGGAAAGCGTTTAATCCTTTCAAACTGTAAATTTCAGGTTCTAATTTGTATTGTATAATTGCCGAAAAACTCGTGGTTTCAGGATTCAAAACCATTATTGGCAAAGTAATTCCAGCATTTTTCAACGAAATTCCTTCATCGGCGAAGGCCACGCCCAAATAATCTACTTTATGATGTTGAAGCAATTTGGCAATTTCAAATCCACCACTTCCATAACCAAAAGCTTTTACCATTACCATCATTTTGGTGGTTGGTTTGAGTTTAGATTTATAGAAACTCAGGTTGTGGCTGATGGAATTCAGGTTGATTTCCAGAACTGTTTCGTGTGTTTTCTCCTCTAATGCCGCAACGATTTCTTCAAATTGAAAATGTCGCGCTCCTTTAATCAGAATCGTTTCATTGTTGAAATTTAAAAAGTTTAAATTTAAAAAGAAGTCGGCAGTAGTTGCAAAAGTGATACAATTTTTGAATTTGTGTTTGAATGCCGAAATGGTTTCCCCGATGCCAATAACCCGATTGATATTATTAGAGGTTATTAGCTGTGATACTTTAGAATACAATTCTTCGTCGGACAATCCGCTTTGAAAAATATCCGATAAGATTAGCGTTTTATTTTTATATTGTGTTTGACTTTCCAGAAAATCCAAAGCAATTTTCAACGACTGAAAATCTGAACTGTAACTGTCGTCAATCAGTGTCGTGTTATTGATTCCGTTTTTGACTTTCAAACGCATTTCAACGGGGTATAACCATCGCATACGGTTTTGAATGGTAGTTTTGTTGTATTTGAAGCTTAATAAAACCATCAAACAACTAACGGCATTGTCAACGGATGCCCTGTCCTGAAAAGGAATTTGTATATCAAAATTATCTTTGCCGTAACGAATAGTCAAAATCGTTTTGTCTTCAAAAGCTTTTGTGGTGACAAAAACATCTGCAGTTTCATCACTGTAACTCCAGGAAAATGCTTTTATTTTAGCGTCTAGAATCGAATCGACAACACGGTTTTTTTGATAAATTATAAGTTTCGAATGTTTGAAAAGTTTAAGTTTTTCGGTAACTTTTTTTTCCAAATTGTCAAAGCCTTCATCATGTGCTGAGCCAATATTGGTAATAATTCCAATACTTGGTTGGATAATGACTTCCAGTTTTTCCATCTCGTTCATTTTCGAAATTCCTGCTTCAAAAATGCCCAGATTGTGTTTATCGTTAATAGAAATTACAGAAAGCGGAACACCCACTTGCGAATTATAGCTTTTTGGACTTCGAATGATGTTGAAATCTGGGCTTAAAAGAAAATTCAACCATTCCTTGACGATAGTTTTTCCGTTGCTTCCAGTCAATCCAAAAACCGGAAATTTAAAAAGACTACGATGATGCGCTGCAAATTTTTGCAGTGCATCTAAGGTGTTTTCTACTAGCCAAAAAATAGCTTTGTTGGCCAATTCTTCAGGGATTTTTGTAACGACAAAGTTTTGAACGCCTTTTTCGATTAGAGATGAAATATAAATATGTGCATCGTTATTGGGACCAACAATTGCAAAAAACAGCGTGTTTTTATTGTTTTGTAAAGAACGACTATCGATGGAGACATTGTCGATAGGACCGTTACTATCTCCAAACTTTTTGGCGTGAAGGATTTTTTCAAGGTTTTTCATAGTAAAACTAAAAATTCGGTTGGTATTATTTCTAGAATTTCAGAGTTTAAGAAATTAAAAAAAACGGTTATCAACACGACTTATTTGCACGTATAAAAATACGAAAAAAGTCTTACAACAAATAGTAAATAGCCTTTTATAAAAAAATATAACTTCAGAGTCTAAAAATTATAGGGCTCTAAAAAGTCTATTTCTCCTCATCTTTTTTCATAGCATAAAAATAAGCTGCTCGACTCAAAGGTTCGTATTCTTCGGTTTCGCCGAGCATAACGAGTTTATCGCTGTCCGTTTTTCTAAAACTGTAATTGGCTAAATTCCCAGTTCGAGTACAAACGGCATGGACTTTGGTTACATATTCGGCAGTGGCCATTAAGGCAGGCATTGGTCCAAAAGGATTGCCTTTGAAATCCATATCCAATCCGGCGACGATGACACGGATGCCTTGGTTCGCCAAATCATTGCAAATTTTCACGATTTCGTCATCAAAAAACTGCGCTTCGTCAATGCCAACGACATCACAACCTTGTGCCAAAATAGCAATATTGGCTGCAGCAGGAACTGGCGTGGAACGAATTTCATTGGAATCATGAGACACCACCATTTCGTCGTGATAACGAGTGTCAATAGCGGGTTTGAAGATTTCTACTTTTTGTTTAGCAAATTGCGCGCGTTTAAGTCTGCGAATAAGTTCTTCGGTTTTGCCTGAAAACATCGAACCGCAAATAACTTCGATCCAACCAAATTGTTCTTTATGATTTACTGTATTTTCGAGAAACATTTTCTATTTTTCTGCCTTAAAAAAGGATTAGTTTTTATTACTTTGTAACGAAACAAACCGACATAAAAAATTTCTAATTTTACGCCGATTCAAAAGTAGAAAATTTTTATCAAATCGAAGATTCACGAACACTTATTTGCAAAATAATAATATTGTGAATAAAAGGTACTTCTTCCTTAGGCTAAATATAAAATTAAGAAGACATTTATTAAAAAAGACACACCTTACTCACTATAATTTTAAAAGTTATGAAGAAAAAATTAGAAGCCGACCTAATGAGCATTGCACACCGAGTATTGCAAATGAAAAACAAATCCAACATCAATCAATTGTGTATTGAAACGAGGAGATTGTATGAAAAATTGGCGATTTTACAATTTGTTGAAGAACATTTTGATGGTGCAAAACCCACCATTGGTCAAGCTGAAGTGGTTGCAAAAATGAAACAATTTTTTGAAGAAAATCATTTAACAGAATCGAAGCCAGCGACTTCAAAGGTGGAAATAGTTGCTGATAATGTTGTTCAGGAAGAAGTTCTCGAAGAAGAAGTTGTTGACCAAGAAACAGAAGAAGATGAAATTGCAGAGGAAGAAAGTACTCCGGATGTCGAAGTTGAATTCAACGAAACTGAACCTGACGAAAAAGGCGAAATTGTAGAGGAAGAAATTGCTCTGGAGGTCGAAAATGAATTTAACGAAACGGAACCTGACGAAGAAGGTGAAGACATAATTGCGGACGAACCAGTAAAATTAGAGGATTTCGGTTTTTTACCGGCTTTTGAATTAGATGTAGAATCTGAAGCCGAACCAGAAGCCCCTAGAAAATTGGAGTCTATTCAAATTTCATTTGAAGAGTTGTTGGGAACAGATTATACACAAACTCATTTTGTGAGAGTAGAAGACAACAAAACCCTAGAGAATCCCTTAGATTTTGAGCTTCCTAAAGTAGCAAGCACTCAGGAAGAAATAGAAGACCTTTTGGACGATATCCAAACAATTCCAGAGGATATCGAACCTAAAAATGCTGTTTCAATTGAAAAAATTGCAAGTGTAATAAGCATTGGTTTGAATGATAGAATTGCGTTTGTAAAGCATCTTTTTGGCAATAGCGATGAGGATTATAATCGGGTGATGAACCAATTAATAACTTTTGATAGTTTTGAAGAAGTTCAAAATTTTATCAATGATATGGTAAAACCAGATTATAATGACTGGCAAGGGAAAGAAGAATACGAACAACGGTTTATAGAAATTATTGAGAAAAAATTCGCTTAAATGGGTAAATTATATATTGTTCCAACGCCCATTGGCAATCTCGAGGACATGACGTTTCGAGCGATTCGGATTCTTCAAGAAGTCGATCTGATTCTGGCCGAGGATACGCGAACTAGCGGAAAACTGCTGAAACATTTCGAGATTGGTACGCATATGCACAGCCATCACATGCACAACGAACATAAAACAGTCGAGAATTTAATTTCCCGTTTGAAAGCAGGAGAAACCATTGCATTAATTTCTGATGCAGGAACACCAGCTATTTCTGATCCTGGATTTTTGCTCACTCGTGCTTGTGTCGAAAACAAAATAGATGTGGAATGTTTGCCTGGTGCGACTGCTTTTGTTCCCGCTTTGGTCAATAGCGGTTTACCTAATGACAAATTTGTCTTCGAAGGATTTTTGCCCGATAAAAAAGGAAGGCAAACCCGCTATTTAGCACTCGCCGAAGAAACCCGCACGATGATTTTGTATGTATCTCCTCATAAATTAGTTAAAACTTTGGCTGAATTCATTACTTTTTTTGGTGAAGACCGACCCATTTGTGTTTCAAGGGAATTGTCAAAATTACACGAAGAAAATGTTCGAGGAACTGTTCGTGAGGTTTTAACCCATTTTGAAAATAAACCACCAAAAGGAGAAATTGTGATTGTGGTTGGCGGAAAACTAATAGTGAAAGAGAATAAAAAACACACAGAAGAATAACAATGACCATCACTTCTTTTTTAGGAAAATTAAAACAAACACCAGACGCAATTACCTTTCCAGAAACCATTGCAATAATTGAAGAAAATTACGATTTTACTCCAACCACTTTCAGTAATGGAACACAACTCAATGACGCAGGACAAAACTCTGGTTCTTGCAAATTATTTGCTTTTGCAAAATCTCAAAACTTGTCTGAAGCAGAGACATTAGCTTGTTTTGGAGCCTATTATTTTGAAGAAGTATTAGGCGATCCAGAAGGTACAAACCACCAAAACATTCGTAATTTTATAAAATCAGGATGGGATGGAATTCATTTTGAAGGAGAAGTTTTGACTTTCAGACCATAAATAGTTCGTAATGAAGTCAAAAGAATATTTTATTCATTTACTAACGGTAATGGCAATTTTCAATCATCACCAATTTTTTATAAAACACATAAGGCAAAAAATTTCGATTGAGCTATACCAAATCTGTATTCTTTAATCGGTAAATTCGATGTCTTTTTTATTATTTCTTCAAGGTTTTGCCTCTAATTTCTCAACAAAAACACTTTATACGGCATAATTTTTATCAAAAAACCGTATTATCTGAATTTTATACGATTTATTTTTATTATTATTTTGATAGATTATTCCTAAATTTCTATATTTGCATTTTGAAAGTTTAAAAAACGCTATAAATCAATAAGTTATGAAATTTGCATAATCGATTATTGGTTACAATTGAAAGGCATCTATTTCCATAACACAAAAATTAAGGCTGTGACAAACATTAACAAAGATTTGTAGCTTGAGCATAGCGGCCAAGCAACTACAGTTAATATTAAAAAACACTATTTACAGAACATATGAAATTAAATTTACTCTCTACGTACAAAAGCACTTGGTCATTACTTTTATTGTTATTGACATTTTCATTTGCGAACGCAGCAAATATTACAAGCACAGGAAGCGGTAATTGGAACTCAACTGTGGTTAATGCACCATGGCCAGGAGGAGTTGTTCCGTCAGTTGCTGATAATGTTACTATTGCGGCTGGACATACTGTTACAGTCACAGTTTCTGCAAGTATTACTAATCTTATATTAAGTAATACTACAAGTAAATTAATTATAAATAGTTCGCAAACGCTTACTGTTACAGGAACGTTTACAAATAGCGGAACAACCACTAACGGAGTCAACGGACCAGGGACAATCATGTTTACTGGAACTGCAACATTTGGCAGTTTAACGCCAACTGGAACTCGCCCAAATGTTATTATTGGAAATGGGATTAGTGCTAATACAGTAACTGTCGGAGCGAACACATTAGTTGCTGACTTGACAGTTAACACTTTAGCTACGTTGAGTTTTTTGACTAGAACGATTGCTATAAATGGCTTTTTTAGCAACAGTGGAACCGTGACAGGAACGACGGGACAAGTAAATCCAGTTGGTAATTTTACGAATAGCGGAACTTTTTCCTTAACTACTGGTCAAATAAACGTTACAACGGGCAATTTTTCCAGTACAAATTCATTGGTCTATAGTGGAGCAGGGTTTTTAAGATTGGGTGGTGCTTTTACGTATTCTGGTACTTTTACTTTGGGCTCAGCACAAGTTCAATTTACAGGAGCAGCCAATCAGTCGATTCCTGCTTTTACAACAACTGGAACAGTTAGTATGATTAAAACTGGAGGGACAGCAACGCTGACAGGTAACGCAACTGCGGGTGGATTAACGCTTAACGGACTTGGAGGAACATTAGATCTAGTCTCAGGGACACATACCTTTAACGGAACTTGGACAAGAACGAACGGAACCTTGAATTGCGGTTCGAGTTTGTTAAAAATAGGGTTGAGTATTTCAGGCACAGGAGGAACTTTTAATGCTGGAACCGGAACAGTAGAGTATTATAGAGCTGGAAATCAAACTATCGCGGCTTTAACATATAATAATATGACGCTTTCTGGATCTGGAACAAAAACGATAACAACTGCTACAACCATTATAAATAGGGTTCTTTCTATGGAAGGTACAGCAACAGCTTCGGCCGCTCCAACTTATACTGCTGCTTCTGCAACTTTAAGATATAATATTTTGGTAGCTCGAACCATTGGAGCAGAATGGGTTACGCCTTTTGCAGCTGTTGGCGGAGTAGTTATCAGTGGTATTCAAACTACAACAATGAACGTTGCAAAGGTCTTCAATGTTGGTATTCCATTAACGATAAATTCTGGGGCAAAGTTAGCAACAGCGAATCTTAGTTTAACGCTCGGTGGCGATTTTATAAATACTGGTGGAACCTTTACCGCTGGAAGTTCTCCAATCGTTATTACCAATACAATGGCGACTCAAAGTATTGCAGGTTTTACTACAACAGGATTAGTTTCAATGACAAAAACTGCTGGTACCGCTACCTTTGGTGGAAATGTAAACGGAGCAGGATTTACTATTAATGGAGCGGGAGGAACTTTGGATTTAGGCGCTGCTACTCATACTTTGACAGGCGCTGTGACTTTAACAACCGGAACTTTAAACGCTGGATCGAGTATCTTGAGAGTGAATTTTACAGGTACAGCTTGGGCAGGTAATGGAACTCTTTTTGCAAGAGGTACTGGAACCGTGAATTTTGGTGGTGTTGCGCAAACATTGAACGCAGCTTCAACTGTATTCAATAATTTAACGTTTTCTAATTCGGGTTTAAAAACACTTACTGCAGTACCAACAGTAAACGGAATTCTTTCTATGGAAGGTACTTCAACAGTATCAGTGGCTCCAAATTACGGTGCTGCTGCCACATTACAATATAATAGAACGCTTGCTCAAGTAGCTGGTGTTGAATGGATAACTCCATTTGTTGCAACAGGAGGCTTAAGTACTATTGGCATAGGAACTATTACCGCAAATGCAATTAAGGTTTTCAATGCTACTGTTCCATTAAACATTGGTACTGGAGCCACTTTGAACAATGGTGGTTTTTCTATTTCGGGAGGCTCTACTCTTACAGTTGCCAGTACGGGAACACTGCAACTTACAGGCGTAAGTATTTTTCCGGCATTTACAACCACAACTTTGGCAACAAATAGTACAGTAAATTACAGTGGAACTGCTCAAACAGTAGCAGTACAAAGTTATGGAATTTTACTTTTAAGCGGTTCTGGTAATAAAACATTTGCGGGAGCAACTACAATTGCTGGAGATTTAGGAATTAGCGGAACAGCAGTTGCGTTATTGCTAAATGGCACTACTTCCACATCAGGAACATTAACTTTAGGAGGTGTTCTTCAAACGACCTTAGGGTCATATGGAGGAACAGGCTCAGCGGCAACTAATAAAAACGGAACTTGGTTTGGCTCGACAACCACTGGAATTATTAATGTAATTACAGCTTGTATTTCGGGAACCTGGCTGGGAAGAACAAACACCGATTGGAATACGGGAACGAATTGGTGTGGAGGAAGTATTCCAACAGCTTCGAGTAATGTTACAATTGGAACAACCACTAACCAACCTTTTGTAGGCGCTTCAGGAGGTATTTGCCGTGATATTACTATTTCAACAGGGGCGACTTTAACTATTTCAGGATCGAATACACTTACAGTAAGAGGAAATTGGACGAACAGCGGAACTTTTACTTCCAACACAAGTACGGTTGTTTTTAGTGGAACTTTGGCTCAAACAATTGGAGGGTCAAGTGTAACTACATTCAATAATTTGACCAATGCAAATATATCTGACCTTGTTTCTGCCTCTAGAGCTATTACAGTAAAAAATAGTTTGAATATAACTAATAGTGCATCTGTGTTGGACATGGGAACTTTTGCATTAACCGACGGTGGAACTTTTTCGAATATTGGGGTAGGACAATTGAAAACTTCAAATACATCTATCTTGCCAATTCCATCAGCTAAGACTTGGACTTGTCTCGTAACTTATTTTAATGTTACTGGAGGACAAAGCATTGTGGCAGGAACCTATAATGGAACACCTTCTTTAGAGTTAGACAATACTTCTGGAACACAAACTGCATCAGGTAATATAGTAACAGGAGGGCAATTGAATATTAATAATGGTGGAACTCCACTTTTTGATATGAATGGATTTAATTTAACAACCAATGCATTAAATGTTTTGGCACCCAATTCAGTTTTAAATATGAGGGCAGGAACGTTAACCTGTACTTCAGTTCCATCAATGGATGGTACTGTTCGTTTTTCAGGAGTTACGAATGGAGTTCCCTTTGCTTCTGGTACTGTTGAGTATTATGGAACGACACAAACAGTTACTTCTGGTAATTATTTTAAACTTTTGTTTTCAGGAGCAAGTGGTGTTTATACTATGTCAAGTGATATTGATGTGGCCAGTACATTAAACATAACTAATGGTGCTGTAACACTAAAAGATGGATTTACCTTATCGGTTGATGATGCTTTAACGGTCGTAAATCCTGCAACATTGACTATAGAAAATAATGCCACTTTACTCCAAACTACTTATACTGGGGCTAATAATGGCAATGTAATTATACAAAGAAACACAACACCAGTTGTTAAATTTGATGCCACGTACTGGTGTTCGCCAACAACTGGAACGCAAACTTTATATGATTTTTCTCCACTTACGACTTTTAATCGTTTTAACAGTTATGATAGTGTGAATGATGTTTGGATTGATGAAAATCCAACCACTACAGTTTTCCGAAAAGGAATAGGATATTCTATTCGCTGTCCTTCTGATACCCCCATAACGGTGCCTACAATAGTTCCATATCAATTTGTTGGAGTACCTAATAACGGATCATTTACAATACCACTTTCCACTCCACCAGCTGATATAGGAATAAGCTTGATAGGAAACCCTTATCCTTCAGCTTTAAATGCAGAAGACTTTATCAACGAAAATCTGTATGATGCTATATTAAATCCTACAAATGTTTTGAATGGAACCTATTATTTATGGAGCCATAATACTAGCGTGAACGGGCTTAATTTTACTGGAGATGATTATTTTACCTGTAATTTATCAGGAGCAACCGGTTTTGCTAACTTTGGAACAGGAAACAATACAATACCAACGGGTTTTATTGCTTCTGGCCAGGGGTTTTTCGTAGAAAATGAAATCGCAGGTAATTTAAAGTTCAATAATTCAATGAGAGAATTAAAAAACAATACTAATTTTTATAAAACTAAAAACACCAAAAAAAGTGCAGAACTCGAAAAACATAGAATTTGGTTAAATATAACTGACAGTGCTAAAACTACAGGAAACCAAATGCTGGTGGGATATGTTCAGAGCGCAACCAATAATTATGAATCGGGTTACGATAGTTATTTATTTGATGATACAAAACCATTGTTAATATACAGTAGACTTGGAACAATTAATTTGTCGATTCAAGGTAGAGCTTTACCATTTGTAAATTCAGATACCGTTCAAATTGGATACTACACAAAAATAGCGGATAATGTGACTATAGCTATAAATAGTGTTGATGGGCTTTTTCTTGATAGTCAAGGAATTTATCTGGAAGACAAATTATTAAATGTGATTTATGATTTAAAATCAGATCCTTATGTATTCGCATCTGAAGCTGGGACATTCGATGACCGTTTCGTTTTGCGTTACACAGATGGTACTTTGGGAACCAAAAATTTTGATGGAAATGAAAACAAAGTCTTATTATCCATAAAAAACAAGCAAATAAAAATTAATTCTTTTGCCGAAACGATAGATAAAGTGATAATCTATGACTTACTTGGAAGACAAATTTATCAAAAAGAAAACATAAATAATAACGAATTCACCGTATCAAATTTTGTTCCCAGTCGCCAGACTTTAATAGTAAAAACAAACTTACAAAACGGCAAAACAATAACTAATAAAATTATATATTAATAGGGTAATGTGTTCAAAAAGGGTTGATTATCAGCCCTTTTTGATTACGGCTAAACGTAAAAAAGCGAATCAAAGATCAATCTCTAATTCCTTAACTTTATCGTAAACCAAATTACTTTCGAAACCGCGGCGAAGCAAATAATCACAAAACTTTTTTCGTTTTTTTAAAGTATTTGTTTCTCGGATAGTTTCCCAATGTCTTTGTGCTATTGTCTGAAAAGTGTCTAAATATTCTTCTAGTGAGATTTCTTTGAGCGCAGTATTAATCAGTGTTTGCGAAATTTTTTTGAATTTCAATTCGTTAATAATTCTAATTCTCCCCCACTGTTTGATGCGATGTTTTCCTCTAGCAAAACTGCACGCAAAACGTTCTTCGTTGATGAAGTTTTCAGCGATAAGATAAACCATTATTTGGTCAATTTCATCCAAATCCATTTTCATTGAATGCAATTTCGAAACCACTTCATCGTGGCAACGCTCCTGATAGGCACAGAAATGTTCTATTTTTTGCATGGCCTCTTTTAGGGATGAAATGGGATTCATAATGGTTAGTTAAATTTATTTTTCTATCGATTCTTTAGTGTATTGCTAGCTGTAAAAATAGGTAATTTTTTAGATGTTTCTTAGCGTGAACTAGAGAATTTCAAGTTGCTATATTTTCCAAAATTTTCCACACCTGACCCTTATTTTGATTGTAAAAGAGCTGTATAACTGATATATATGCATTTGAACGAAAATTTTTTGTGCAATTAAATCGTTGCTTTTACTTTGCTTCTTAATTAAAGTAATTTTTAAGTTATATCAATTAAAAATATATTTTAGAGCATATAATATTTAGAAAATGATTAAGAAAATATTTTTTGTATTTTTTGTATTTTTATTTCAAGCTGGTGTTTTCGGAGCGACGATTACTAGTACAGTTGTGGCAGGAAATTGGTCGGCACCATCAACGTGGAGTTCAATAACTAGAACAGGTACAATATCGTCATCAACATCTTCAACTACGATAACAGGTGTTGGAACTCAGTTTACTAGCCAGTTTGTTGCAGGTAGTATGATATACAGAAATGACGGAACCACACTAATTGGAGTTGTTGCATCGATTAGTAATAACACAACCTTACAGCTGGTTGCAAATGCTGCTGTTGCAGTTAGTTCGCAAACTTATACGGCAAAGATTGTCCCTACTGCTGCTGATGACGTCGTAATCCCAGCAGGAAATACGGTGGTTCTCAATACAACTCCAGTTACCGTAAATAGTATTACAATTTCTGGAACATTGAGTCTTCCTTTTAATTCAGTTAGTACAGTTAATTCATCATTAATAGTTGTTACTGCTCCAAGCGGAAATATTAGTTTTGATAAATCTGAAATTAGACTTCCATCAAATGTTGCTTTGTATCTTCAAAATGGTTCAAACAGTTTGGGGGGAAGTTGCAACAATAATGATGAGATTTTTGTAGGTAGTACTCAATACGCTGTTTGCACAGGCGGAGGCGCTCCCTATTTATTTAGCGAAATTGAGACATCCGGAGGTGTAAATATTGTTACAACAGGAACAATAGGAACCTCGCAAACTATTTGTAGTGGTGCCATTCCATCTACTTTGACTTCTACAACGGCTGGTACAGGGTCAGGAACAATATCTTACGAATGGCAAACCAATGCATCTGGCAGTTATGTTACTATTTCGGGTGCAACAAACTCAACTTATTCTCCACCAGCATTAACGGCCACGACTAGTTACCAACGACGAACTGTTTCAGTAAATGGTATATATACTTTTTATTCTGCTTATACTACTCCTGTTACAATAACAGTTAGTCCTTCGGTTGGAGGAACAGTTTCAGGAGCTACCTCAGTTTGTACAGGAACAAATAGTACGGTATTAACTTTAAGCGGACACACAGGAACTGTCACTCGTTGGGAATCATCATTGAATAATTTTGCGACAGCAGGTACAACAATTGCCAATACCACAACAACATTAACAGCAACCAACCTAACAGTAACTACATCTTATAGAGCAGTTGTAACACGCAGTGGGTGTGCGTCTGCAAATAGCGCATCGGCAACGGTAACGGTCAATGCATCGCCGACTATATCTGCACTTACTACTCCAACGGCATTGTGTTCAGCAAGTTCGTGGAATCCAACAGCACCAACAGTAACCTCCAATGGAGCTGCAGTAACAGCACAAGGATGGCAGTTAGAAACTGCATTTGGTAGTGGTTCGTATGTAAGTTTGCCGGTGCCTTATACAGCCTTACTCGCTGATACTGGGAAAAGAGTAAGATACTTCGCTACAAATTCTTGTGGAACTACAAACAGCAATGCAGTAACCCTAACAGTAAACAGTACACCAAATGCGCCAACAATAGCTTCAATAATTCAACCTATTTGTACACTGCCAACAGGAACCGTTTCTTTAAGTAGTTTGCCAGCGGGAGCTTGGGAATTAACTAGGAGTCCAGGAGCAGTTAAAACTTTAGGATCGGGAACTACAGCAACCGTTTCTGGACTTGCTTCAGGAACATACACATTTTCAGTAGTAAATAAAGGTTTAAAAGGAGAATACTTTAGTGGCAATAGGACTCTTTCAGGTGCACCTACATTCACGCGAATAGACTCAACAATTGATTTTAGTTTAAATACTACTCAATCTCCTAATCCTTCGATGCCGACTTTCAATAGGGATCAGTATTCTGCAAGGTGGACAGGATTTGTAGAACCTCTTTATAGCCAGACATACACTTTTAAAACAATAAGTAATGATGGTATTAGGTTGTGGGTCAATGGGGTACAAATCATTGATAATTGGACCACACATGCAAATACCATTGATACTGGTACTATAGCACTTACAGCTGGTGTGAAGTATAGCATTGTTTTAGAGTATTATCAAGACAACCAAAGTATTACAGCCCGCCTGTTTTGGAGTAGTGCAAGTCAATCTGAGGTAATAATTCCAGCATCTGCCCTTAGTCCTGATACTGGTTGCTCTTCACCTGAATCAGCTAATGCTGTTATAAATCCTACACTTAAAATTTGGAATGGTACAACTTGGACCCCAACTGGTGCTCCGACAGAGCATCAAGACATCCAATTTACAGCGATTTATGCTCAAGCTGCAGATATTAACGCTTGTTCTTGTACTGTAAATTCTGGAGCAGTAGTGACTATTCTGGCAGGGAATTATTTAAAATTAGGAGGGCTATTAACTGTAAATGCAGCAGGAACTTTAACTTTCGAAAACAATGCCAGTTTGATTCAAACGGGATTTACTGGAACGAATGTAGGTAACATTATTTACAAGCGAAATTATACAGGAGGAGAGACAGATTATACGTATTGGTCATCACCAGTTGCTGCGCAAAACTTACTTGCCCTTTCGCCATCGACTAAATTGGATAAGTTTTTCTCTTTTGATGATATTGCAGAAAATTGGCTGCAATTAGATGCATCAACCACCACCATGACTCCTGCGAAAGGATACATAATTAGAGGAATTCCACCACCAGGTTTTCCAGCAATTCCACCAGGTTTTGGTACCGCCACTTTTACAGGGATGCCTAATAATGGTAGCATACCCATTACAGTATCGAGTGGTATTAAATCTAATCTTATTGGAAATCCTTATCCATCAGCAATATCTGCCGATCAATTTATTTTTGATAATCAAACTGCAATAGAAGGAACTATTTATTTTTGGACGCACAACACCCCAATTGCCATTGGAACTCCTGATCCAGGCACTGGAGGTTGGGCATATTCCGGAAATGATTATGCTGCGTATAGCCTTACCGGAGGAGTTGGTACGGGCTCAGGTACTTTTGCAACAAGCGGTGGTACTAGACCGACAGGTTTTATTGCTGCAGGACAAAGTTTTTTTACGACAAGTACTGCCTCAGGTGGCACAGTCACATTTACTAATACAATGCGAGTAGATGGTTCTGGAAATCCTTTGAGTAATTCTAATTTTTATAAAACTAAAAGTCCGAAAAATAAAGCAGTTGGTACTATTGAAAAAAACCGTATTTGGTTAAACTTAACAAATAAAGAAGGCGCTTTCAAGCAAACTTTGGTGGGATACATAACTGGCGCTACCAATACTTGGGATGCTTTATATGATGGAGAAAGTTTTGATGGGAATGACTTCCTTGATTTTTATAGTATCAACGAAGATACAAATTTAACCATTCAAGGACGGGCGTTGCCATTTGATGAAAATGATATAATACCTTTAGGATATAGAATCGCTATGGAAGGGACTTTTACAATCAAAATAAACGAAACCGATGGTCTGCTATCTAATCGAGACGTTTTTCTTGAGGATAAATTGACCAATACAGTATTCAACTTAAAGAGTGGAAAATATGTTTTTACTACTGCAGCAGGAACATTCAATGATCGTTTTGTATTGCGTTTTACAGACAAGACTTTACGTGTAGACGATAATGTTGAGGAAAACAATGGAATTATTGCTCTATACTCAAATAGCAATCAATCATTAATTATTAGAAACAACCTGAAGGATGTGGCGGTAGATAGTGTAACTCTTTTTAATTTAGTAGGTCAAAAAGTAGCAAATTGGAATGTAGAAGACAAGGAACAAAGCAATATTCTAATTCCAATAAAAAAAGTATCCTCGGAAATTTATATCGTTAAAATTAAAACAACCGAAGGGGAATTCAGTAAAAAAATAATTATAAAATAAAAAACGAATGTTTAATAAACGTGTAGTTTTCTTCGTTTAAAGCTGAAGTAAATTATTATTTTTCTACTAATTTTTCACTTCCAAATCCACAAACGAAAAAGTATTTCCGCTAAACAATCCCTTATCAGATAGTTTCAAATCGGGAATAACGAGTAAAGCCATAAATGAAAGCGTCATAAAAGGCGCTTTAAAATTACTGCCTAATTCCTTAGCCATAGCATCAATTTCCTGATATAATTTCCCAGTTTCCTGGCCGTTTTTGTCGCTCATAATTCCAGCAACTGGCAAAGCCAACATTTTGTTTTCAGTACCATTCACGGCGCAAACTCCGCCTCTGTTTTCGATGATAAGATTCACGGCATTGCAAATTTCAGCATCAGAAGTTCCAACTACAACAATATTATGGCAATCATGCGCTACAGAACTGGCAATCGCACCCTTTTTCAATCCAAAATTCTTGATGAAAGCAATTGCGGGTTTGGTATTTTGATACCGATTAACAACAGCCATTTTCAAGATGTCATTTTCCGTGTCAGAAACTAGTTGCCCATCAAGGATAAGTGATTTATGATGAATTTCATTAGTAATCAATTGCCCTTCTAAAGCTTCAATAACTCTAATTTTCGAACCTGAACCTGAAACTTCGAAGTCTTCAATTTTTTTGGAAGTAATGTTGAAATTATTTGGCGTTTCGAACAGAATGTGTTTTACAAAAGATTCGCCATTTGCCGCAACTAATTCGCCGTTAATATAGGTTTGCTTTACTTTAAAATCAATTAAATCTTCGACTACGATAAAATCGGCAGCATCGTTTTCTTTTAGTAGGCCGACATTCATTTTATAATGATTTACGGGATTTACGCAGGCGGCTTGTAAGATTTTGAAAACGTCAATTCCTTTGGCAACAGCGCGCGCACAAAGCAAATTAATGTGCCCCACAATCAAATCGTCAGGATGTTTGTCGTCTGAGCAAAACATCATATTCTCGTAATTTTCAGGAAGTAAATCAATGAGCGCTTCAAAGTTTTTGGCAGCACTTCCTTCTCGAATGAGGATTTTCATACCCAACGACAATTTTTCCTCGGCTTCTTCAAAAGTGAAGCATTCGTGGTCGGTAGAAATTCCTGCCGAAATGTATTTTTTTACAGATTCACCGCGTAATCCTGGAGCGTGACCATCGATAGGTTTGTTAAAATGTTTTGCCCATTCGATTTTTTTTAGAACTTCTTCATCATCGAATAAAACTCCTGGATAATTCATCATTTCCGCTAAATAATAAATATCAGGAGAAGCCATTAGTTCTTTGATTCCTTCGGAATCTATAATAGCTCCCGCACTTTCGAAAGTTGTCGCAGGTACACAAGAAGGTGCGCCAAAATGAAATTTAAAAGGTACTTTTTTACCATTTTCAATCATATAATAAACACCTGCGGTTCCTAGAACATTGGCAATTTCGTGTGGGTCAGAAATTGTGGCAACCGTTCCGTGAAGCACGGCAATTTTTGCAAATTCAGAAGGAACAAGCATTGAACTTTCAATGTGAATGTGGGAATCGATAAATCCGGGCATAATGTAATGTTGCACATCATGATTTTTTTCGATTATCGAACTGATTTTTCCGTTTTCGACAGTGATTTCGCCTGTATAAATGCACCTATTTTCGATGTCGACAATTTGTCCTTTAATTTGCATTTTTCTGATTTTAAAAAGATATATTCAAAAGTATATCATTTTGTAGTTATTTTATACCGTTTCTAAATATTTAAAAATAAAATTGATTAATATTGTTTTAGATTTAAAGTTTTCGTCAAACCACAAACCATAAACCCCAAAACTTAAATGCGCTGGACTATCAAACCAAAACCTTCGATCGAAAAAGTAAAAGTACTTGCTGACGCTTTGAACGTAGAGGAATTCGTTGCAACGCTTCTCGTACAACGTGGTATTGAAACGTACGAAGAAGCCAGACAATTTTTTCGTCCGACTTTAGAAGATTTATACAATCCTTATCTGATGAAAGATATGGACAAAGCGGTTGAACGCATTGAACTGGCGATTGAAAACGGGGAAAACATTCTTGTTTTTGGTGATTATGATGTCGATGGAACAACGGCTGTTTCCTTGGTTTCCTCTTATTTAAAAACCTATCATCCGAATGTTGCTACTTATATTCCCGATCGTTATGACGAGGGTTATGGCATTTCGTTTAAAGGAATTGATTTTGCCGATGACAATGGTTTTTCGCTAATTATTGCCTTGGATTGCGGTATAAAATCTATTAATCACGTGGGGTATGCCAAAGAAAAAAATATTGATTTCATCATTTGCGATCACCACCGACCGGGAAATTCGTTGCCAGAAGCGGTGGCAGTTTTAGATCCAAAACGAGATGATTGTACTTATCCTTATGACGAATTGTGTGGTTGTGGCATTGGTTTTAAACTCATTCAGGCATTGGGTGAAAACCGGAATCAAACCATCGAGGATTTGACTTCTTATCTGGATTTGGTTGCCACTGCAATTGCTGCCGACATTGTTCCGATGACGGGTGAAAATAGGATTTTGGCTTATTTCGGTTTGCAAGTTATCAACTCAGATCCAAGACCTGGAATCAAAGCCCTAATTTATCAAATAAAAAAGAAAACTTTAGATATTACCGATGTGGTTTTTATCATTGCACCCAGAATCAATGCGGCAGGAAGAATCAAACACGGAAATCACGCAGTGGAATTATTATCGGAGTTTGATTTTGAACAAGCACAACAATTTGCGTCAGAAATTGAAGCGTATAATTCCGAAAGGAAAGATTTAGACAAGCAAATTACCAAAGAAGCGTTAAGCCAAATTATAGAAAATAATGAAAAAGAGCGTTTCACGACAGTAGTTTTTCAAGAAAATTGGCACAAAGGCGTAATTGGAATTGTGGCTTCTAGATTGATAGAAACTTACTACAGACCGACCTTGGTTTTTACTAAAAGCGGCGATAAATATGCGGCTTCGGCACGTTCGGTAAAAGGTTTTGACGTTTATAATGCTTTGGAAGCTTGTTCGGAGCATTTGGAGCAATTTGGCGGACATATGTATGCTGCGGGAATGACTTTATTGGAAGAAAATTATCAACTTTTTAAAGATACGTTCGAAAAAGTGGTCAAAGAAACCATTCACCCTGATTCATTAACACCAGAAATTTCGATTGATGCCGAAATTAATTTATCGGATATTACTCCAAAGTTGACTCGGATTTTAAAACAATTCGAACCTTTTGGACCTCAAAATATGACACCAGTTTTTCTAACTAAGAATGCAAAAGACACTGGTTATGCTCAAAAATTAGGCGCAGATGAAGAACATTTAAAACTTTTTGTACGACAAAATAACTCCGAAGGAATGGCGGCAATTGGTTTTGGGTTAGGAAATAAAATAGAATTAACAACGAATAAAAAGCCGTTTGAAGCTTTGTATTGTATAGATGAGAACGAATGGAATGGCAAAACTTCTGTTCAATTGCGATTGAAAGATATTAAGTAAATTACAATAATGAAAAAAAATATCAAATCTTCGTTCACGGTTTTAATATCCGTTCTTTACCTTTTTTTATTATCAAATTGTGCGAACAAAGACAAGGATTATGTTGACCCAAGAGGTACAACTTATGCAGGCTCAGAAAGCTGTATGGAATGCCATCCGAAAATTTATAATGAGGCGCTGAATAGTTCCCATTATAAGGCGTCGGCTTCAGCTTCCATCAAAAATGTTCTAGGGAATTTTAGGACTGGTCACAACACCTATATTTATAACAAAGACACCAAAATTGTAATGGAAAATAGAAATAACAATCTATTTCAGGTATATTACAAAAACGGAAAAGAAGTGAAGGCTTATCCTTTTGATATTATAATGGGAGCAAAAAAGGCACAAACCTCATTGTTTTGGGATAAAGATAATGTATATGAGTTGCCTCTGTCGTACTACATTTCAGTAAATAATTGGGGTACAAGTCCAAGTTATCCGCCCAATCAGCCCCATTTTGACAGATTGATTTCAATTGATTGTTTTGAATGCCATAGTTCAAACTTGGAACGCAAACACAAAAACACAAATACAGAAGATTATTTTGGAACTGGAATGACTCCAGAAACAATGAAAAAAGAATCATTGGTTTTTGGTATTGACTGCGAACGATGCCACGGACCAGCAAAAGATCACGTAGATTATCACAAAAGAAATCCAGGATTAAAATTGGCAAAGTATATTGTAACCAACAAATCACTGAACACCCAACAAAAGTTAGCAGGATGTGTTATTTGTCATTCGGCCGCTCAAAATCTACAGTCTCGGTTTAAATTTGTTCCAGGAAATTCAATAGCTGATTTTTATAACGAATATGCTTTAAATTCCGACGCTAATTCAGATGTTCACGGAAACCAATATGGTTTGCTTGCTCAAAGTAAATGTTTTGTAGCAAGTAAAACTATGGATTGTACCACTTGTCATGATTCTCATAATAATACAATAGAAAGTCTGTCAAAACAATCAGAAAAATGCCTTAGTTGCCATAGTGAAGTCAAGAAAAATTTTTGCACTACCAAAGTTTCGCACGGAGTTTCATTAAAAGACAATTGTATTGATTGTCATATGCCAAAAAAGGCATCGGGAGTCATTGGATTTTACCTTTCAGGAAAGTCTGAAATGTCACCTTATTTGTTGCGAACTCACAGAATAGGAATATATCAAGAGGAAAACTTAAAGGTTTCTAAAAAGAAATAGAAGATAATAATCGTTATATATGAAAGCTAAAGATCCCTACGCAGCCTTGCGTTATAAAGAATTCAATCTATTTTTATTGCTGCGATTTGTTATGGTTTTTGCCTGGTCGATGCAGTTTATTATCATTGAATGGGAAGTGTATAGCTTAACTAAAAGTGCTCTTTCGTTAGGAATGATTGGATTAATGGAGGTAATTCCGGCAATTACAATGGCATTGTTTGCAGGACATATTGTGGATCAAAAAGAAAAAAAGGGAATGCTATTGAAATGTATTTTAGGGTTTTCTATGATTAGTTTTGGACTATTTTTATTGACTTGGCCTAGAATAGTAACTGATTGGTCAACGGATACTATTTTGTATTCTATTTATTTTATGGTCTTTTTAGGAGGATTGGTCCGTTCGTTTTTGGGACCAACGATCTTTTCTTTGATGTCTTTAATTGTCCCTAAAAAAGTATATCCCAACGCAGCTACTTGGAGTAGTTCAGTTTGGCAAATTGGAGCTGTTGTTGGGCCAGCAGTTGCCGGATTTTCGATTACTTTAATTGGTGTACATTGGTCGATGTGTACTATTGTTGCTTGTTCATTTTTTGCTTTATTGCTGTTGACTCAAATTTCTAAGAAGCCTATCTTGAATCCAAAAATTGGCGAACCCATAATGGAAAGCTTGAAAGAAGGACTGAAATTCGTTTATACCAATAAATCTATTTTGGGAGCCTTAACACTCGACATGGTAGCGGTTCTTTTTGGAGGAGCGGTGGCGCTTTTACCTATTTTTGCTCAAGATATTTTGAAAGTAGGACCTGAAGGTTTTGGAATTTTAAGAGCAGCTCCAGCAGTTGGTGCTTTGTTAACGATGTTTGTATCGGCGCATTTGCCTTTTTATAAAAATGCAGGGATTAAGCTTTTGGCAGCTATTTTTGGTTTTGGTGTATGTATCATTGTTTTCGGACTTTCCACTTGGTTTTGGTTATCGGTTTTGGCTTTGTTTATGAGTGGTGTTACCGATGGCATTTCGGTGGTGATTCGTCAAACGATTTTGCAGCTCAAAACACCTGATTCCATGCGTGGTCGTGTGGCTGCAGTAAATTCG
This sequence comes from Flavobacterium sp., assembly GCF_031423415.1. Lineage (GTDB taxonomy): Bacteria > Bacteroidota > Bacteroidia > Flavobacteriales > Flavobacteriaceae > Flavobacterium. The sequence continues at coordinate 26,394 of NZ_JANPFL010000152.1, read as the reverse complement.
ATTTTTGTGGGTTCGTCTAATGAATTGGGTGCTTTCGAAAGTGGATTAACAGCCAAATTGATGGGAACAGTTTCGGCAGTAGTTTTTGGCGGAAGTATGACCCTTTTAATCGTAGTTTTTACCGGAATTAAATTGCCGGGATTTAGAAATCTGGATTTACAAAAAGATTTAGAAGAACATGAAAATCATAAATAATTGAAAGAGAGATTCAAGAAAGTAAGAGCAAAAATCACAACGCTTTTAAATCAAGGTTTAACTTCAAAGGAACTGTGCCAAAGCATTATTGTGTCGGGATTGATTTCGACTATTCCGATTCTTGGAGTCAGCACATTTATGATTACTACGATTTCATTGAAACGAAAATTGAATTTTCCGTTAATGATTTCGCTAAGTTATTTGATGTGGCCAATTCAGATTTTATTGATAATTCCTTTTATTCGACTGGGCGAATTTATTTTTTCCGTTCCTCGAAATCCACATACGGTCGAAGAAATTATTGGTTCTTTTCAAAGCAGTTTTTTTGGGACATTGAGTCGCCTTTCTATTGAATTGCTTTGTGGTTTGGGAGGGTGGTTACTGACCGCAGTTCCTATTGCTATTGGGGCTTATTGGGTATCGCTTTTGTTCTTGAAAGAAAAAAAACGTGTAAATCTGTCTAAATAACCTTATATAGTTAAGGAGTTTTTGGTTCAAACTTCTTCAATTCAAAAGTCTCGCCATCAAAAACACCATAAGTAAAATAGCCAATCCAATCACCCAAATTTACATACTCAGAGTTGGCTCCAACGGTGACTTTCATAGGCAAATGACGGTGGCCAAAAACGAGGTAATTGTAGTGTTTGGTTTCTAGTTTTCTTTTGGAATACAAAATCAGCCACTCGTTTTCTTCGCCAAGGAATTTTACGTCTTCATCGCCTGAAATGAGTTTATTTTTTACCGAAAGATATTGCGCTAGTTTCATTCCAATATCAGGATGTAGCCAGCGATACAGCCATTTGGAGACTGGATGTATAAATACTTTTTTCATCCGTTTGTAACCTTTGTCTCCGGGACCTTTTCCGTCGCCGTGACCTATAAGAAAAGTTTTTCCGTTGAAAGTATATTCTTGATTGTCCCGAAAAACAGGAATGTTCAACTCTTTTTGAAAATAATCATTCATCCATAAATCGTGGTTGCCAACAAAGAAATAAATAGGAATTCCGCTGTCGCGAATTTCGGCCAATTTACCTAAAATACGAACAAACCCTTTAGGAACAACTGTCTTGTATTCAAACCAAAAATCAAATAAATCGCCTAACAAGAAAATCGCTTCCGCATCTTTTTTGACTTCGTCAAGCCAAGCCACGAATTTTTGTTCTCTTGGAAAACTCAATTCAGGAGTTGGTGCGCCAAAATGTTGGTCGGAGGCAAAATATATTTTTTTGTTCGGCGCGATTTGCATAAGGTAAAAATAAGGTTTTTGAATTACAAATTATCACTAGCAAACCATTCTGCAAACGAAGATTCTGTTTCTTGTAATTTTAGGGAAAAAAGTTTTATGTTTTCAGGCAATCTTGCAATGATTCTTTTCGAAAAATCGACTACCATATTTTCGCTTGTGGGCTGGTAATCAACTAAAATTACGTGATGTCCACGAGATTCTAATTCTTTTGCTAATTCGATATGAGGGGTATTTTGATTGAAAACGGTAGCGTGATCAAACTGGTCTACAATTTCTTCTTTTACAATCTTTTTTAGGTCGGTAAAATCAATCACCATCCCATTTTTTACATTATTGATGTCATTTATGGGCACTCCAATTACAGTAACCGATAATTTATAACTATGTCCGTGTACGTTTTTGCATTTGCCGTCATAGCCGTAAAGGGCGTGACCGGTTTCGAAACCAAATTGCTTAGTAATCCTGATTTTGCTCATTCTATTTTTATTTGGGTGCAAATTTAGTGAATCTATTCTTCTTTATTTCCCTATCTATTTTTTAACTGATTTAAAGCATTTTTAGAAAAATCTGATAGCACTAATTTTCCTGAAATTTCAGCTCTTTCATATAATAAAGTGCTCCAGTTTTCAGTTCCTTCCCAAAACACTTTTTTCATTTCGGCTAACGCTTCTGGGTTGTAACTCCCTAATTTAATGGAGAAAGCCTTGATTTCAGTATCTAATTCGGCTGAGGTTTCAAATATTTTGGCATACAATCCTTTTTGGTTTGCCCAAGTTGCCGATTTCCATTCCGTATCCAAAGTCATTTCAGCCATCGCAGTTGTTCCAATTTTTCGGCTCACGGCTGGTTCTATAACGAAAGGTCCAATTCCGATGGCTAATTCCGACAATTTTATGGCACTTTCAGTCGTTGCCAAAGCATAATCGCAAGCGGCACTAATCCCAACTCCGCCGCCAACGGCTTTTCCGTGAATTCTACCAATAATTATTTTCGAACAATTGCGCATGGCATTCAACACATTGGCAAAACCCGAAAAGAATTTAGTAGCTTCTTCCTGATTTGAAACTGCCAAAAGTTCATCAAAAGAAGCGCCAGCACAAAACGCTCCCGAACCACTACTTTTCAAAACAATCACAGAAACTTCTGAATTGTTACTTAAATCATTCAGTTCATTTTTCAAACGTTCAAGCAAATCACTTGGAAAAGAATTGCTCGCAGGATGCCCAAATTCGAGAGTCGCAATTTTATTTTCGATAGTGGTGCGCAGGAAACCGTTTGAGTTTTGAGATGTCATATCACAGATTTTGTTGTAAAGTTAAAAATATTAAGGGAAGCAAGATATTTTTTTTCGAAATTTGCTTTGTGCTGCACAATAAATGTTATATTTGCCCCCTACAATTGGGGAATTAGCTCATTTGGCTAGAGCGTCCCGATTGAGTCGGGAAGGTGGTGTTCAGAAAAATATTGTGGGATTAGCTGATTTGGCAAGAGCGTCCCGATTGAGTCGGGATGGTGATAGTGCAGAAAAAATATTGGGGGATTAGCTCACTTGGCTAGAGCGCTTGCCTGGCAGGCAAGAGGTAACCGGTTCGATTCCGGTATTCTCCACAAAAGACTCAAACATTGTTTGGGTCTTTTTTATTTCTAGCTTATGTTTTATACATACATCATTTACTCTAAATCTATTGATAAATATTATGTTGGCTCTTGTCAAGATATACAAGAACGACTAAATGGTCACTTGAATAGTAGAAGTAAATACACAAAAAAAGCCAAAGATTGGGAATTAAAGCACCTTGAAACTTACTTTTCTAGATCTGAAGCCTATCAAAGTGAAATGCAAATCAAAAAAATGAAAAGTAGAAAATATATCGAAAGTTTGATTGAAAATAAGAAATAAACCCTTAAAGGCCTAATTATTCATCAACGCAATCAAAAAGTGAAGTTTCTAAGTAAAAACCAAAATTTTCAATTTGTGTTTAGTTGCCATTTTTTTAAAACATAACTAAAAGATTACTCAAAAAATCAAGATCTATTTATGTCGTCACTAAAGACCTTTTTAAACATCATTATTTTTGAACTTTCAAAGAAGCAAATTCTTTCATTGTTTCTTGTCTTTTTAATTAATAGTTTGAATCTAGTATATGCTCAAAACAAGATTGTAGACAAACCAGATTTTGAACCTGCAAAACCATGGTTGGATAATAAAGGCACGCCGATTAATGCACACGGAGGTGGAGTTTTATTTCATAATGGTCTTTATTATTGGTATGGTGAACATCAAATTGCGGGTAAATCAGAAGCGGATTTTGCTGATGGAGGTATTCACTGTTACACCTCTAAAGACTTGATCAATTGGACTAATTCAGGAGTTGTAATGAGTGTTGATTATTCTAAAAGTACTACTAGCGACATAGAATATGGCTGTTTGATTGAGCGTCCAAAAGTAGTGTACAACAAAAAAACAAGAAAATTTATTGCTTTTTTTAAATTTTATCCAAAGGGTAACGGCTATGAAGTTGCCTATGTAGGCGTTGCTGTTGCTGACAGTCCTAATGGTCCTTTTCACTACAGTCACAAATTTCTAGGCGGTTCTCCTAAAGGATCTGGAGACTTCACTATGTTTGTTGATACCAATGGCGATTTATATCATTTGGCGGTGCGAAAACCAGACAAAACTTTTATTATTGGTAAAATGAGAGATGATTATTTACTTCCGGCTGAAGAATATAAAATTTGTCAAGGGATTGAATATCACACCGAAGCTCCCGCCATTATTAAAGTAAACGATGTCTACCACATGCTAAGTTCAGGATCATCAGGATGGAAGCCCAACGAAGCCAGATACTACACTACTACCGATCTTTTAGGCAGTTGGACACGACACGAAAATCCTACTCACGGCCATAATACTATTGACAATATGGGCTCCGAAAAAACTTTTGGGGGTCAATCTTCTTTCATCATTCCGGTCGTAGGATTAGAAAACGCCTTCATCGCTATGTTTGATATTTGGAAACCAACGATGCCAATTGAAGGAAGATATATCTGGTTGCCAATTGAGTTTAAAGAAGGAAAAATGGCTATCAACTGGATTGAAAGATGGAATTTATCATTTTTCAAAAAACAATAAAGCGAGTTAGATTATTTGGCTACAGCTTCCCTAATAGAAAAGAGGTGTTCGGCTCGGTACGATATTCCCGTCGGTATAACTAAAATTACAAAAAACCCTTTTGAATCTAGAAATTCAAAAGGGTTTTTTAGTTACTAAATTTTAAGTTTTCAACCCTATTATATGGGAAATATTTACTTATTTTTGTTGGAACTTAATACATCTTTAATGAAAAAAATAATTTTAATAATGGTTCTATCTGCATCAATAGTTTCATTTGGTCAAAGCCAAAAAGGAAGTCCAATAAAATATCTAACAACCAAAAAAGGAGCAGTAGTTGATGTTTATTTCGATACCAAAGTGGCCGATCCTTATCGCTGGCTTGAAGATGATAAATCGGCCGAAACCGCTTCTTGGGTAAAAGCTCAAAACGAGGTAACTTATGATTATTTATCAAAAATTCCTTTTAGAGATGCTTTAAAAGCAAGAATGGAAAAGCTGTGGAATTACGAAAAAATTGGTGCACCAACTAAAGAAGGAAATTACACTTATTACTACAAAAACAATGGCTTGCAAAACCAATCGGTGATGTATCGAAAAGATGCTAAAGGCATTGAAACCGTATTTTTAGACCCTAATACCTTTTCTAAAAAAGGCACCACTTCCCTCGGTGGAGTTGATTTTTCTAAAGATGGATCAAAAGTCGCTTATTCTATTTCAGAAGGAGGAAGCGACTGGAGAAAAGTAATCTTAATGGATGCCGAATCCCGCAAAATTCTTGAAGATACATTAGTTGATGTGAAATTTAGTGGCATTTCTTGGAGAGGAAATGAAGGGTTTTATTATTCCAGTTATGACAAACCCAAAGGAAGTGAGTTGTCGGCAAAGACGGATCAACACAAACTGTATTTCCATAAATTAGGAACGCCTCAAAAAGAAGATGTTGTTGTTTTTGGTTTGAACCAAAAAAGGAGATATGTTGGCGGAAGTGTTACTGAAGACAATCGGTTTTTAGTAATTACAGCTGCCAATTCTACTTATGGAAACGAGTTGTATATTCAAGATTTGACAAAACCAAATGCGCCAATTATTACTATTGTAGATAATTTTGATAGCGATAACAATATAATCGAAAATGAGGGCGAAAAATTATTCATCGACACGGACTTAAATGCACCCAACAAACGTATTGTTACTGTTGATGTAAACAACCCGAAACCAGAAAACTGGAAAGATTTTATACCCGAAAGTGAAAATGTACTTTCGACAACAACTGGTGGAGGTTATTTTTTTGCTAATTATATGAAAGACGCTATTTCAGTAATCAAACAGTACGATTATTCAGGAAAATTAGTTCGTGAAATTCAATTACCTGGCGTTGGAACCGCAGGAGGATTTAGCGGTAAAAAAGAAGAAAAAACGGTGTATTATTCTTTTACCAATTATACTACTCCAGGTTCTATTTTTGCATTTGAACCTAAAGTAGGAAAATCTGAGGTATATCAAAAACCAAAAGTTGACTTTAAAGGCGAGGATTATGTTTCAACGCAAGTTTTTTATGCTTCGAAAGATGGGACAAAGATTCCAATGGTTATTACTCATAAAAAAGGATTAAAATTAAACGGAAAAAACCCAACAATTCTTTATGGATATGGTGGATTCAACATTAGTTTAACGCCATGGTTTAGTATTTCAAATGCCATTTGGATGGAAAACGGAGGAGTTTTTGCTGTAGCCAATTTAAGAGGCGGTGGTGAATATGGTAAAAAATGGCACGATGCAGGAATCAAAATGCAAAAGCAAAATGTTTTTGATGATTTTATTGCCGCTGCCGAATACTTAATTGCAAAAAAATATACATCTTCCGATTTTCTTGCCATTCGTGGTGGCTCCAATGGAGGACTTTTGGTAGGAGCGACAATGACGCAACGTCCCGATTTGATGAAAGTAGCCTTGCCAGAGGTTGGAGTAATGGATATGTTGCGTTACCATACTTTTACTTCTGGTGCAGGTTGGGCTTTTGATTATGGTACTTCTCAAGATAGCAAAGAAATGTTTGAATACATCAAAGGATATTCTCCTGTAAATAATGTAAAAAAGGGAACGCATTATCCTGCTACAATGGTCACAACAGGTGATCACGATGACCGAGTGGTTCCAGCGCATAGTTTTAAATTTGCTGCCGAATTGCAAGAAAAACAAACTGGAAACAATCCAGTGCTTATTCGTATTGATGTCAATGCAGGTCACGGTGCAGGAAAATCAGTAGCGGCAATTATTCAGGAAAGCGCGGATATTCAGGCTTTTACTTTATTTAGTATGGGTTTTTCAGCATTGCCAAAGTAGAAAATTTTCAGAATAATTTAACTGATACAAACCTTGCGAATTTTAGGATTCGCAGGGTTTTTTAGTAATTATTTTAAAAAGCAAGTAATGTACTTCTCGTACTATTAATTCCTGAAAGATTCCCAACTGTATACACTTCTGTCGTCAAACTTTGAATTTTGCAAAGAGTATTTAAAAATGTAGGCAATTTCATTTAATAAATTCCCTAATTTTGCTAACCCCAGCTACCGCACAAACAATGTCATTAAGTTACCCTTTATTTGTCATTCTGACGAAGGAAGAATCTCACTTTAGTTGCTTATTTTATGCGATTTCTCTTGCGTCGAAATGACAAAACTGAGTCTATTTTTCCTTAACTTAATGCCATTGACCGCACAAATCCTTTCGTGGGGGAACATAAGCTCCTAAAAAACCAATAAAATCGATCACCCCCTGTTTTATAACTACAAAATTAGATTTTACAAAAAAACTACTACACGAAAGGATTAGTGCGGTAGCGGTGGCTACAATAAAAATTATCATCAAGTAGTCGCATTTATAGTACAAAATAGAGGATTGTTTTCTTTATAATTTCTATCGATGTTATAGGCACACACTCTTTTTTAAAATAGCAACGATTGCGTTTTATACAATATCCTATCGTAAAATTCCTCTAAAAAAAAGGAACGTAAAAAGATTGTTAAAAAAAATATAATTTTATCACAATAAATTAGCATTAATCATTTTTTTTTTTTGTAAAATTATTAAAGTTTTCTGGACACCACATCTTTAAATATAATCCTATGAATTAGTAACCAAAAAAAAGAGAAAGCCGTTGCGGGATGCAACGACTCTCAACGTTAAAATAGAACTGTATCTCACTAAAGTTTAATTTAACTCGACAAAAATATGAAAAATTAAAAACTTAATACTCCAAACACTATGAAAACTCTGCCTTTATTCTTTATTGCAACCATTTTATTTACTATTTCTGTCAGTTCTCAAATTACAAAAGGGAATTGGATGGTTGGGGGAAATGGTAGTTTTTCTAACAAAGAATTGTATAATAATAGCTTCAAAAATGACGGGGCAAAAACGTCCGAACTGTCTATAAGTGCAAATATTGGTTATTTTATAATTGATAAACTACAAGCAGGTGTACGATTTGGATACGAAGATTATAAATTTAAGAATGGAGTCAGTATGGATGCTGATAGGTACTGGGTAAAATATGGTGCGTATTCAAGGTATTATTTTTTGAAACCAGAAAAACTTGTTAATATTTACATAGATGGGGAATATTTTTCTACAAACAATGCTTATTCAAATGGTGAATATAAAGATCGTAAAGATGGTTATTCGTTTAGTCTAGGTCCTACAATTTTCTTTAATAGTTCCGTTGCAATGGAATTGGGTCTCAATTATTCATCTACGAAAACCAGAGTTCTAACTGATACTACAGAAAATAATATTCAATTTAAAATAGGTTTTCAAATATTTTTAGAAAAAAATTAAAAATTAAAAATTAAAATCAAAAATTAAAACATTATGAAAAAAATTAAACTGGTTCTTACTGCAACAATTTTATGCGCAATAGCTTCAAATGCTCAAATTACCACAGGAAATTGGATGGTAGGAGGAAGTGGTAGCTTTACAAACTACAAAAACACATATCAAGACAATACTACTGAAACAACTTATACTAGTTCTTACCTTGATTTATCGCCAAATGTAGGTTATTTTGTTGTTGACAATTTTTCAATAGGGAGCGTTGTCGGTTTTTCTTTTGGAAACCCCTCTGGACCTGATAATAATAGCTTGGGTTTTGGTTTGGCGCCTTTTGTTAGATACTATTTCAGAAAATCGGATAAGATTATTAACCCTTTCCTTCAAGCAAGTTATGGTTTTTATAGCGGTAAGAGGCAATCAGGAGGTTATAATAAATCGTCTGAATACAAACTTAAAGGAGGGACGGCCTTTTTTTTAAACAGTAGTGTTGCTGTTGAATTTACAATTGAATATAATTCGTCTATAAAAATTTTTAATAATAATCAGTATGATAACTTCACAACTGGAATCGGATTACAAATACATTTAGAAAAAGAATAAAAAATTTTAAAAACAAACAAAATGATAAACAAAATACATTTTATAAAATATTTAGCAGTATTGTTATTTTCTTTGAGTCTTTCTGCTCAGCAAGTATCAGTGACTCCTTCAAACGTAGAATACACTAATAATGGTCAGCCGAAGTCTTTTGTTAGCGGCTGTGGAGTTATAGATTTAAAGTCTAGTACTAGCACCTTGATAGAAATGATAGTCAATATTAGTACCGTTAGGTCTGTAATTAATAATAGCGAAAGTAAATTGTATGTCTACAGTAAAATATCCCCCAACGCTGTGAGAATACAAAAGTACATTAAAACAATTCCATCAGTGAATTGGATAGGACAAGGATCTTCGACAACTTCTATATCCTACAATCCGACTATTAGTTTTTTCATAAATGCAGCTGATTTTAACTCGACAGGCAGCACTTTACTGGTGACATTTGTGTCGCCTTCAGGCACAGAATACACTTCAGCTTGTACTTTTCAAATAACTAAAACACCCCCGCCTAGTTTCACACTGTCACCATCAAGTTTAAGTCTTGCTTGTGGCGACACAGCCGCAAGAACATTTACAGTCACGGGTACTAATATACCTGCGGGTGTAATTCCTACTTATCAATGGAGCGCTCCCGGCTGGACTCAGGTAGGTTCCACCGCAACTTCTCGCACGTTTGTGCCAACTTCAGGGTCTATCTTGCCTTCACCAATTTCTGTTACTCCAATCCTTAACGGTATAGCACAGCCAACAAAAACTTGTACTGTAACTAGACAAGCATTTACAACCGTCGGATCTATAACGGGCTCAGACGTAATTTGTACATCAGCACAATATTGCGCATCTGTCGCTGGTGCAACTACTTTTGCTTGGGCAGTTACATCAGGTGCAAACCTTGTAAGCTTGACTGGCAACGGTACATCATGCGCTACCCTAACCAAGTTGCCAAATGCTTCAGGTCAAATTACTCTTTCGTTAACGGCAGGAGATAGTTGCGGCAGATCGATAACTCGGACAAAATCAATTAATGTAGGAACTAATATTATTTCTACAGGTCTTGTCAGTGGTGCGCCCGCAGTAAATTTTAATGAAACCTTAAATTATACATACAGTGGTGCTGCTCTTTCTGATCCTAATATTAACTATTACTGGTTTATTTATGGTGGTCTAAATGATGGACCAAACGGTTTAGAGCTGCCTGCAGGTGGTGCTTATATTGTATCGGGTCAGGGTACTTCTTCTATAGCATTGGAAACAGGTTCTAATCTTGGCACAATTGTAGTAGAAGTTACGGCAACAACTTCAACTGCGTGCAACCTTAGGGATACAGCTTTTCTATTTGTAAATGTTTCAAATCCATTAGCAAGATCGTCGTCATTAACAAGCGCATCGACTATCACTGTTTTTCCAAATCCACTTACAAATTTGAGTACACTTGAAGTTACCGTAAACACTATACAGCAAAATGATCTAGGAAAGTATAATACAAAATTATTTTCTAAAACTATTGATAACCAAGTTAAAATCTATGATTTTAATGGCGATCTAAAGCATTCAGCTACGTTTAAATCGGATGTAATGTCTTTGAATAACTTAAATTTAAAACAAGGAACATACGTTTTGAATGTTACAACCAATGCAGGAGAACAATTAAGAACAATACTCTTGGTACAATAGAACTTCTAGTAAAGTAAAAACCATAAGCAAAATTTAAGTTTTTTTTTAAAATAATTGGTTTTGCTTTATAAATTTACTATAATTAATAATTCTATTTTAAAACCTTAAACAAATAAATAGTTACCAATTAAAAACAAAAAATTATGTCCCAAAAAAATCAAATTAATGTAGTCATCCCAGAAACAGAGCTAGCTGCAATCAATCCCTTAGTTGTTCAGCTCAAAGAAGCTTTAGCACCATACATTGTTGCTCTGACAACAGAAGAAATCAAGTCTATAGCAAAAATGGGCGACAAAACCGTTGCTTTTGTAGATAAAGTTCGAGATTATACAGTATCTAATCCTGAGTTTGTATTGCAACAAAGTATCAATCTTGTTGACTTTAATGTAGATGTTGATGCAGTAAAAACGCTATCGCCAATATTAAAAAGCGTGAGCCAAATTAGTACTGATTTGCAAGATTCTATCATGTTGTGCGGCAACGAGGCTTTGATTCCAGCCTTGATGTATTATGGATCGGTACAATTAAATGCAAAAAATGGAGTGGCTAGTGCAAAAACAATTTACGAAGATTTGAAGCAACGTTTTCCTGGAACAAAAAGAAAAAAAATTAGCTAGTTTAAATATTAAATCACAACAATTGGCTATCGGACTACTACAGTTTGATAGCCTTTTGCGTTTTAATCCATAAGAGCCCGAATTAATAAATTCGTAAAATTTTTATCTAAATCAGAGGGTTTCTAGTTTAATTCACATCATTTTCTCTGATTGAGGTAAAAATTATCTGAATTCAGAGAAAATATTGTGAATGAGATAGGTTTTTATCTCAAAACAGAGGAATTCCTCTGAATTCAGAGAAAACCCTCGAAATTCAGACTATTTTCTCTTAAATTTGGTCAATTTCCTTTATAATTAAGGCTTCGCCGTCAAAAAAAAGACAGGATGGATTAAAATTGATTCCTAAATTAGATTTATTCATTACAATTTATCAACTCGTAAGCAAGCAGACAAATCATTGAAAAATTGATCACTGATTAAACGTATTTTCGTTAATTTGTGCACAAGAAACAATTTATAGCAATTGAAATCACTATTATCTGTTCCTTTTTTTTTGGTAATACAATTAACAAAGTATCATCTTAAAAAAATTACAAAAGCTATGATTTTTAAGGTTTTTAGTTAGGATTTATAGAAATAAGCAACCTCACATTTACTAGCATTAATTCCTGAAAGATTCCCCACTTAATAAACTTAAGTCCGCAAAATCTTAGTTATTCAGATAGTATTTAAAAATCCACGCAATTTCATTTGATAAATTCCCTAATTTTGCCAACGAATAAGTAAAATTGCAAGAGGTAAAACATTTTATAAAAAGTGGGAAGTAAAAACAAGTTAAAAAGATTCAAGGAAAACGAAACATTCAACAATGTTTTTCAACCTACTAGAGAAGAAGTTGTAGGCGATTTGTTTCCGTTAAGAGGCAAATGGAACGCCGATTTTTTCAAAAATGATAATCCAATTGTTATTGAATTGGGCTGTGGCAAAGGAGAATATTCTGTTGGGCTGGCCGAAAAATATCCTGATAAAAACTTCGTTGGAATTGACATCAAAGGAGCACGTTTTTGGCGAGGTGCAAAGACTGCTGTAGAAACAGGATTGCACAATGTGGCTTTCATTCGTACGCAAATCGAATTAATCAATCATATTTTTGCCGAAAATGAAGTGGATGAAATTTGGATTACTTTTCCCGATCCACAAATAAAATACAAACGCACCAAGCACCGAATGACCAATTCAGAGTTTTTGCAATTGTATAAAAAAATCCTCAAAAAAGACGGTATTGTAAACCTAAAAACCGATAGCGAATTTATGCACGGTTACACGCTTGGACTACTTCACGGCGAAGGTCACGAGGTTTTGTATGCCAATCATAATGTATATGTAAACGAAGGAAGTCCAGAGGAAGTTACTGCTTTTCAGACGTTTTATGAAAAACAATATTTAGAAATTAACAAAGCCATTACGTACATTCGATTTAAAATTAAGCAGTAGCAATTTACAATGCAGAAATAATATAGATGAATTATATAACGCCATTATTTTTCGGTTTTATTAGTGCTTTTATAGGTGTTATTCCGCCAGGATTAATCAATATGACTGCCGCAAAAGTAAATCATAAAGAAGGAAAGCGAAACGCTTTATGGTTTGTATTTGGTGCGATACTTGTTATTGGTGTCCAAGTCTTTTTTGCCGTTTTATTTGCAAAGATTATCAATCGGCGCCCAGATTTAGTCATTTTATTACGCGAGATTGGATTTTGTATTTTTACGGCTTTGACAATTTATTTTTTATGGATTGCTAAAACACCAAAAGGCAAGCCGAAAAAACTGAAGAAAAACAGTAAAACCGGGCGATTTTTTCTTGGAATATTACTCTCAGCACTCAATTTTTTTCCTATTCCTTATTATGTTTTTATCAGTATTTCATTGGCGTCATATAAGTTTTTCTCGTTTGATGCTGAGTCTATTTTGATATTCATAACAGGCGTTTTGCTAGGATCCTTTCTTGTCTTTTATTTTTATATTTCCTTCTTTAATAGTATAGAAAATAAAAGAGATTTTATAATGAAAAATATGAATACTATTATTGGAAGTATTACAGGGTTGATTTCAATAATTACTTTAATCAATATCATAAATTATTATTGTTAATAGAGATGGTCAAGTCAAACGACAATTTTTTCGAAAAAGTCTATGCTATTGCAAAACAAATTCCTTTTGGCAAAGTGACTTCCTATGGCGCCATTGCCAAAGCACTAGGAACGGCTCGGTCAGCCAGAATGGTAGGTTGGGCAATGAATGCAGCACATAATCTTGAAGATGTTCCAGCGCATCGTGTGGTGAATAGAAAAGGATTACTTACGGGTAAACACCATTTTGATGGTACTAATTTAATGCAACAACTGCTTGAAAGCGAAGGAATGGTTGTAGTCAATAATCAAATTATTGATTTCGAAATGCATTTTTGGGAACCGGAAATGAGTGTGTAGATTGTATTAATTCTTAATAGACATTACTAAAATCTGACGTTTTTATTAGCAATAAATCCCCATTAAAACGGCTTGAATAAGAACTTTTCTTGGTATATTTGTATTCGCTAATTTACAATAGAATTAGTTTAAATAAACATAAGATTTCAATAGAAGTAACATCAGTTGAAAACAATAAATAGCAACAAATGAAATTAGATAGAAAAGAAATTCTTAAAGCATTAGAAACGATTACTATTGCTGGCGAAGGAAAAAATATGGTAGAAAGTGGTGCCATTGCTAATATAGTAACCTTTGGAGACGAAATTATTATTGATTTGATTTTGCGTGTTCCAGCATTACACATTAGAAAACGTGCCGAAGACGATATCAAAAAAACTATTTTAGAGAAAGTTTCACAAAATGCCCAGATCAAAATTAATGTCAAAGTTGAAACTCCAGAAAAAAGTATCGCTCCTGATAAATCTATACCTGGAATCAAAAATATAATTGCAGTTGCTTCCGGAAAAGGAGGAGTTGGAAAGTCTACTGTTACAGCAAATTTGGCAGTTTCGCTTGCAAAAATGGGTTTTTCAGTAGGGATTTTGGATGCAGATATATATGGGCCATCTATGCCCATAATGTTTGATGTTGCAAATGCAAAACCGCTTTCAGTACAAGTTGATGGAAAATCAAAAATGAAACCAATAGAAAATTATGGTGTGCAACTTCTTTCTATCGGATTTTTTACCTCTCCAAGTCAGGCTGTTATTTGGCGTGGGCCAATGGCTTCAAAAGCATTGAATCAGATGATTTTTGACGCTGATTGGGGTGATTTAGATTTTTTACTTCTTGATTTACCACCAGGAACCGGAGACATTCATCTTTCGATTGTTCAAGCTTTGCCGATCACTGGTGTGGTGGTGGTAAGTACACCTCAAGCTGTGGCTCTTGCCGATGCTAAAAAAGGAGTTTCTATGTTTATGTCAGATGCAATCAATGTTCCTGTTCTTGGAATTATTGAAAATATGGCTTATTTTACACCAGAAGAATTGCCTAATAATAAGTATTACATTTTCGGCAAAGAAGGCGCAAAAAACCTTGCTGATGAATTAAAAGTTCCATTTTTGGGCGAAGTCCCAATTGTACAATCTATTCGCGAAGCAGGAGATTATGGACGTCCTGCAGCTATGCAAACGGGTTCGATAATTGAGACTGTTTTTGACGAAATCACAAGAAATGTTGTGCAAGAAGTAGTCAGTAGAAATGAAAACTTGCCAGCTACCGAAGCTGTTAAGATTACTACCATGGCGGGTTGTTCAGCAGTTAAAAAATAATCCAAAACTCGTTTCGACGGGAAGTTAATCTATCAAAAATGACTACAGAAGAATTAACAACAAATGTTTTGAAGGCGCTCGAAGAAGTTCGGCCTTTTTTAAATTCGGATGGAGGAGACATTGAACTAGTTGCTATCGAAGATGGTAAAAATGTGACTGTACGGCTGCAAGGCGCTTGCACCAATTGCAGTGTAAGTCACATGACGATGCGAGCCGGAATTGAAACTACTATTAAGAGATATGCGCCACAAATAGAGACTGTGGTCAATGTAGGATAAATAATGTAGTGCGACCAGCTTTATACTACATATAAAGCTCGGTTGTTCTATGTTTTATAATGCACGCTAAAGTTCTGCTTTCCGAATTAATTTTAATTTGCCCAACTCGGTAATGGATATTACAATTAAAATAAAAGATCGAAAAGGGCAACTCCACAAAGTAAAAGCTCCCACAGATATGGCATTAAATTTAATGCAAGTTATTCGTGTCTACATACTGGAAGCAGCTGGAACTATAGGGTTATGTGGCGGAATTGCATTGTGCCACACCTGTCAATGCTTTGCTCTAAATGATGTTAATTTGCCCGAAAAAGGAGAAGCAGAATTAGCTACTCTTTCGAGATTGCCCAATAGTAAAACTAATAGCCGTTTGAGTTGTCAGATTCTTGTTACTGTTGGATTGGAAGGACTAGAAATAGAAATAGCGCCGTTGTTCTAGAAAATTTATTCCATTTCTTAGCTTCAATTATGAATAGCTGTAGAAGCTTTTGGTAAAATTCGTTCCACAAAAAGTGAATAAGCCAGTTCCGATGGGTGAAGTCCATCATTGGCTACTAGTAAAGGATTCTCAAAACCTTGCCTTGTAATATCTGTAATGGATACAAATTCTATGTTTTGTTCTAAACAATATTTTTGCGCAAAAGCATTATAATTGTCGATTTCAGCTGATATTTTTGCAGGATTTGAAGATTGCTTACCAAAAGGGGTGAATGCATAATCAGGAATAGAAACTACAATTACATTTGATTTGTCTCCTCTTGCTAGGGCAATAGCTTTGTTTACTAACTCAGGAAATTCATTTTCGTATATAGAAAACGGTTTACTTTGATATTGGTTGTTAACACCAATTAGTAACGTTACCAGGTCATAATTTGAAGTTGGATTTGTGACGTTGATTGCCGAAATTAAATTGGTAGTTGTCCATCCAGTAGTTGCAATAATTTTTGAATTGTAGGTATTCTTTGGATCTAAATCTGCCAGTTTTTTTCGTAATTGTTCTGGAAATCTACAAGTTTCACAAACACTTTGACCAATCGTATAACTGTCGCCAAGAGCCAAATAATTGAATTGTTTTGGCAAATTTACCGTAACAATTGGCGGCGTTGTATTTGTAGGAGTCCTTGCTGTTAATGTATCACTATCAGTACAACTGTAAAACCCAAAAATGAATAAAAAACCAAATACTACGAAAAATATCTTCTTCATTTCCAAATAAGTATTAAATTTAAGTATCTATTTTATTAGGAACTATGCAAATTCCATCTTCATGACAATTTGTTCTTCAATGGCATCCCATAATCCAATTCGTTTTTCTAATGCTAAAACTGATATTTCTTCAACTTCCGTCCATTTTTGTTGATCCGTACCACAAAGTTCAGTTATCATTTTCATTGCCATTGGACCGTGTTCATCGGCATCTAACTCAATATGTCTTTCAAAATAGTAAATTAGTTTACTTAAATCAGTATTTGGAAAATTAACTTGAAAATTTTTCAATATAACTGTAAACATACTTGGGATTAAATCTTCTCTTCCAAAGGTAAATGCCGCCGCGATTTCGTGTGATTTGCCTTCCTCAATAACTCTAAAAGTAAAGTCCAAAAAGGCTTTAATATTAGGATGAAGATCACTTTTTTTAATAGCTACAAATATATTGCAAATCGAATGTACCTCGGATAAAAAATGTTCAATACGGTTAGTAGTTGCGCCACAAGATTTCATAGCTTCAAGATACATTTCAAAATGACTTTGACGTCGGCCATCAATTGTCAAATCTGATTCTTCTGCCAGTACAATTTCATTAATTAAATACCTAGTTTCTAAATTTTTGGTTGGAAACCAAGGCGTTGTTGTACAAGTTAACTTGGCTTGTAAAGCCTTTAATAGAGACATGAAATCCCAAACAGCATAAACATGATTTTCTAAAAAGCAGTTTAAATCCTCTATTGTTTTAACTTTTTGATATAAAGAATGTTGTAATAAAAGTTCCTTTTGGGGTTCGATTTTATGGTTTATTGTTGCAATATTCATAGATAATTTTTTATTGTAAAAGTAAAAAAGCTTCCTGTTTCCACGAAGCTTTTCCTATCTATTTTATGAATAGTTTAATAGTTGTTTACGGCTATTTAAAAGCTGAAATCCCAGTAATATCCATTCCTGTAATTAATAGATGAATATCGTGTGTTCCTTCATAAGTAATTACAGACTCTAAATTCATCATGTGTCGCATAATCGAATATTCGCCAGTGATTCCCATTCCGCCAAGCATTTGTCTGGCTTCACGAGCAATATGAATTGCCATATCTACGTTATTTCTTTTCGCCATCGAAATTTGTGCTGTGGTTGCTTTTCCTTCATTTCTCAAAACTCCCAATCGCCAAGTCAGCAATTGTGCTTTCGTGATTTCGGTAATCATTTCGGCTAATTTTTTCTGTTGCAATTGTGTTCCAGCAATAGGTTTATCAAATTGGATTCTTTCTTTCGCATAACGCAAAGCGGTGTCGTAACAATCCATTGCAGCTCCAATTGCTCCCCAAGCAATACCATAACGTGCAGAATCTAAACAACCAAGTGGTGCTCCAAGTCCTGATTTGTTTGGTAATATATTTTCTTTCGGCACCTTCACATTATCAAAAATCAATTCTCCCGTTGCCGATGCACGAAGCGACCATTTATTATGTGTTTCTGGAGTTGTAAATCCTGGCATTCCGCGTTCTATAATCAAACCGTGAATTCTTCCTTCTTCATTTTTTGCCCAAACTACCGCAATATCAGCAAACGGCGCATTTGAAATCCACATTTTGGCACCATTCAATAAATAATGGTCACCCATATCTTTGAAATTAGTAATCATACTTCCGGGATCAGAACCATAATTTGGTTCGGTCAAACCAAAGCAACCCATAAATTCTCCCGAAGCCAGTTTGGGTAAATATTTCATTCGTTGTTCTTCGTTTCCATATTTCCATATGGGATACATCACCAACGACGATTGAACTGAAGCCGTGGAACGAACTCCTGAATCGCCTCTTTCAATCTCCTGCATAATCAAACCATACGAAATATGATCTAAACCAGCACCGCCATACTCCTCTGGGATATAGGGGCCAAAAGCACCAATATCAGCCAAACCTTTGATAATTTGTTTTGGAAATTCTGCACGTTGCGCAAAATCTTCGATTATGGGAGAAACTTCACGTTTTACCCATTCTCGTGCTGAATCACGTACTAATTTATGTTCGTCCGTCAATAATTCGTCAAGGTTGTAATAATCTGGAGCTTGAAATAAGTCTGGTTTCATAGTTCGAAAGTTTATGTCACAAATTTACACAAAGAAATATAACAAAACAAAGGCAAATAGTTATATTATTAAATTTTTCACAGTTGTTTACACACAGAGAAATCAAAGAGATTGGAGAATTAATACCAATTGTAATTTTAAAATGGTCTAATCCATTTTAAAACTTTATCCCGACGAATTCGGGAGATAATGCCTAAAAACAATATATTGAGTACTCCCGAAGCTTCGGGATTATTGGACTCTTATATATCGCTAATAGCTATTATATTAATGGTGTAGTTCTATTCATATTTTTCTTTATCAACCGTTTTCTATTTCAAAAAAATCCCGCAAATTCAAATTCGAATTTGCGGGATTTTAAATTATTCTATTTTAAAAGATTATTGTTTTACAACTTTAAATGACTGTTTGGCTTTATCAATGGTTACTTCCATAAGGTAAACGCCATTTTGTAAACTAGAAATGTCAAGTTGTTTTTGACTAGCATTTACTGTGTTGCTTTGTACTTTTTGTCCCAAAAGATTGAAAAGCTCTACCTTGCTAATGTTTTTTGCAGCAGTTATGTTCAATTGACTTCTAGTTGGATTTGGGTAATAGCTAAATTTAGCATCAGCAAACTGAGGTGCAGATAATGCTGGGTCAAAGTATAATTGTACTTTACTTCCTAAACCAGGTGCATACATAACTTTCCACCCTTTTGGTACTCCTACTTCAGAGGCAAATTCTCCAACTACAGCGCCTTCAAAATCAAGAGTAGTATTAGTTGTTATAATGTCTAATGTGGTTATAGTTGTTGGTATGTAAATTCCAGTTAAGTCAAGCGTTGCTGCTGAAATGTCTATGATGTCAAGTCCACCAGTCATTTTCAGTTGATCAAAATCAATACCTGGAGTTGTACTACCGTTAGCCCCTATTTTTAATGTACCACGAAGTGTTAAAGAATCGCCTGTTACTTCAGCAAAACTTACAATGCCGTTTTTTGTATTTCCACCAGGTGATAGTACGCTTGTTGCATCTGGAGAAGTAAATCCAGTAATACCAGTCAATAGGGTGGTTCCAGCATTAGTATTTAAAACACCACTATTCAATAATGGGGCAAACGAAGCATTGAAATTATTAGTTACAAGAAATGTGTATATTATTGAGGAATCTCCTGAACCTAATCCAGTTTTAGTAAGCGCTGATGCAGCTACTACTGGTGGTCCAACTGATGCTGCTATTGTAGGAGGATTTACGGCGTTTGATGTAACGTTAGTGATAAGTGATGTTCCTGTTCCACCAATTTTATCTACTACTACAGTGTATACATTTGAGTTGGAATCCGTATAAGTAGTTCCAGCAGCAGCAGCTACAGTAGCTGCAACGGTGAAAGTGGCTATTTTGAGCGGGCTATCTGCAGTACTAGCAAAATTTATTTTGCCCGTACTTGTATTTACGGTATAAAATGCTCTAAACTCTTGATTTGTATTGATGGTTCCAGAGTTAGTTATTCTTGAGGCACCTGTCTGCGCTGCTGTAGGAGGATCAGTAACAGGAGGTGGATTAAGACTAGGATTAAAAACTTTTGCTCCAAAAAGGTAATTTGAACCAATAAAATTAAATGTTCCTCTATTATCAACATGTAAGTTAGGAGCTCCAGAGAAAGTTGTCATCACTATTGGAGAACCCCACGTACGACCATTCAATAAGATCTTTATTGAAAACGTACCATTGTTAATTATATTAACTTCGGCTGGCTGTGTAGCACCTTGATTATTATTAATGGATATAGCAGTTGATGATGCAATACTTTTTACATCGATGTTAAAGGTTCCATCATTTATTAAATTAACAACACCATAATTTTGAGCACTTGCTCCAATCGGGTTTCTTAACATTGTTCCCAGTATATTAATAGTTCCTTTATTTGTGAAAGAGCTAGATAAAGTAGCTGTAGAAGATCCATAAACATACATTCCGATCGTACCCATTGGACTATTAGCACTACCGTACACATTGATTGTTGTTCCTTGAGCTACAGTAACATCAACTCCGCCTCCTGATATTCCTATCAAGCCATTGAGACTTCCTGTAAAGGAGTCCCCCAAATCAAAACCTGCACCTCCAAGTATTAATTTGCAACCTGGCAAACCAACTCCTCCGGTTTTAATAAAGGGAGTATTTGCATTTCCGTTTGCTGCTTTTGCAGTAGAAAGCAATAAGGAAAGAGTACCGTCAAAAAGTACTTTGTAGGTGGCATTAGCAGCATTCGCTTCACTAGATGTGACAAAGAAAATACCACCACTAGTAAAGTTACCTGCTGATGTATCGATTTTTAAAGTTCCGTTTCCTGAATAAGTATATTCTGTAGGCACAGTAGGAACAACAGATGGTATTGCAAATGACATCCCGTAGGCACTAGCACTACTAGTAGTTCCTCCAAGTAGAGAACTTTTAACATCTAATAAACCGTTATTTACAATATTTCCACCTTTTAACAAAATTCCCTCGTTTGTTAGGGTTTCAATGAAAACTTCCACATCAGGTCCGATAGTCAAAGTAGATCCTGTTATTGCTCCTTTTTCGTTGCTAATAGTTAGTCCGCCCAGATAATAAGAACCTGGCGCAAGCGTAGGATTGCCGCCATTTCCAATTAACGCAATATCAACAATGGTTGGTGCACCTGTCGCCATTTTAGGAGTGGCAAATGTAAAGCAAACATTAGTTCCGGGTGTTCCAACGCCGGACCAGGTATTGGCGCTTATTGTAATTATTGTTTGTGTTGCATCGATTTCTGTAACAGTAGCTCCGGCAGGAATACCGTAGCCTGACACTTTATCGCCCACAGCTATATCAGTGTTTGCCTCTGTTAAAGTTATTGTTGGCTTGTTATTACCGAAGGTTCCAACCGATGTAATCGCTGGATAATTCCAGTTTGTTGGAGTAGACCAATTGTTGTTGGTAGCACCTGTCCACCCAATGTTTTTTTGTGCAAAACTTGGATTTGCAAAAAGTGCACAAAAAATTACGCTAAGAGTTAGAAAACTCTTGTTTAAATTTTCAGCAAAATAGTTTTTTTTCATAATGTTTAATTGTTAAAATAGTTTAGTTAAAATAATATTGAGGAATTTTCTCAATGTTTTTGATATGGTTTTCTCCAACAGGAAGGAATATCTTTATAATAGTACAGTTTCTTTTTTGGTTTATTTTATTATTTCGAAATGCTATTTAATTGCAATTTTGTTTTTGAGCAGTGATAATTAATAATAGTATCTTTTTAGCTTTTACCAAAAGTAGCTAAATTATAGAAATTCAAAAATGTCAAATCAACCAATTAGAGGGGGTAAATCAATCAAAACAGTTATTATAGACTATTTAAGTTTGATTTGAGTCAGAAATCACAGTGATTTAGAAACAATATCGTTACAGATAAAGCGTTCGTTCAGGAAAATATTTATCAAAGGCTTTATCTAAAAACACCACCTTCATTCTATTTTATCAGCTATAGTAGGGTTAATTACACCCAGCGGTTAATTGTTATTTTATTAAAAGTTGTGTTTGATTCATCAATTGGGTTTTTATATAGACTCATAGCACCCCGTAATTGACAGATATAACCCCTTAGGCTTTTTTTGATTTTAATACATTTGTTTAGTTACAAAACCTGGTTTTTTATTTAGATGACACGTATAGTAAAGTTAATTAAATAGTGAAATATATTTATTTTAGGAAAACAATTATGCAGAAATTTCAGGCGGAGTTTAATTTGTTTCGAGTTTGATACGTGAGTTAAGACAACTGAATCAAAATGTAAATAAAGAATTCAAAAACAATTTTAACTAGCAAGTTTATTTACTAAAGACCATTTTTTAATTATTTGTTATAAAACTTAAATACTTCTTAAACTATCGTAATACATTAAAATGACGAACAACACCTTTAAAAATTTAGTCAAGAATTTTGTAATTTTTTTACCGCTACTACTTTTTTCAGTATATATGTATCCACAAACCAACCTCGTTGCCGATTCAGGTTTTGAACACGGAGCAGCAGTTTGGGACATTAGTCAAGGAGCCACAAGGGTTTCGTCTGATGCACAATCGGGTAGCTTTGCCGTTCGTGCTGTAGATAATGGTGGTGTCAACCAAAACATCACGGGCTTATCACCAAATACTACTTATGTGCTTTCGGGATGGCTAAAATCGAATAAAAATGCTCCTGTGCAACTGGGCGTTAAATGGTATGGTGGTAATGAACTGACCTTACAAACCTCTTCAACCACTTATACTCTATTATCGATTAAATTTACAACAGGATCAGCAAGCACGACAGCGGTAATATATGGGTTTAATCCTAGAGGCGGAAGCAACTTAATGAATGTTGATGAATTATCTGTAGCTTACAGTAATGAAAACCCCTATAAGTTAGTTTGGTCGGATGAATTTAATGGGAATGGAGTTGTAGATACTGCAAATTGGAGTTTTGAAAATGGTTTTGCTAGGAATGAGGAAATACAGTGGTATCAGACTGAAAATGCAATCCAACAAGATGGTAATTTGATTATAGAAGGTCGAAAAGAAAATCCATTTAATGCAAGACCCAATCCTAATTATGCTGCAGGATCTACTGACTGGAGAAAATCGCGTAAATATATTAATTACAGCTCTTCGAGTATAAAAACAGATGGGAAACAATCTTGGTTGTACGGGAGGTTTGAGATTCGTGCAAAAATTACTAACCAAACTGGCACTTGGCCTGCTATTTGGACTTTAGGTAACAATTGTGAATGGCCTTCCAATGGCGAAGTAGATATTATGGAAAATTATGGGGGCAACATATTAGCCAATTTTGCTTGGGGAACCAATGCCAGATCAAACCCTAAATGGGATTCAGTTAAGTTAAATACAATTAGTAATTTTGTTAAGAAAGACCCTGACTGGATCTCTAAATTTCATATTTGGACATTAGATTGGGATGTGAATAAAATGAGTATTTATTTAGATGATAAATTAATTAATGAAATTGATTTGAGCAAAACCATCAACGGGACTGCTAATTGTTTAGGGGATAATCCTTTCCGAAAGAAACAGTATTTATTACTTAATCTTGCGTTGGGCGGTCAAGGCGGAAGCGTTACAAACCTCGCCTTTCCCACACAATACATAATCGATTATGTGCGAGTATATCAATTGGACGCCCAATAATTGTACATAATATCCATCTACACCAACCTGTTTAAATAAATCTGAACCCGGTTACTATTTTAAGTTTTAAAGGTTAAGTTTCACATAATTGTTAAAGCATTTTGTTTAAATACACTTGCATTAAAGTCAATTGGATATATTTTTGGCAAAATAGGCTTATTAAACCTTTATATTAACCGATATCACCCTTTATTTTTTTTATACCTTATTTATCTTTGGTTTTTTGAATGTGAAATTTTTCGGTTAAAAACCAGAATATGGAAACCTTCGTATTTATTACAAGTAATCTTTTTCCAACGAATAATACTTATAAAAATGAACAAAATCAACTTTAAAAGTCAAATTAAATATTTATTTGCAACTACGATAATAACACTTGCAACTTGTAATTTGTATTCACAAACAAATCTTGCTGTCAATCCAAGTTTCGAAAATACTTCATCGGTTTGGAAATTTACTACTGGCGCAGCAATAGTAATGTCCGATGCTCAATCTGGCAATGCTGCTGTAAGTGCTGCGGATAATAGTGGAGCTACTCAAACTGTTACAAACTTACTTCCTTTTACAACTTATCAATTGACTTGTTGGTTAAAATCGAGTACTACTGCTCCGGTTCAACTTGGTGTAAAACTATATGGTGGAAATGAATTAGTAGCACAAAAGACTTCAACATCCTATTCCCAAGCATCTCTAAAATTCACAACCGGTTTTGTAAGTACATCGGCCGTTATCTATTGCTTCAATCCAGCAGGTGGAACCAACCAAATGACAGCAGATAATTTTTCGTTGGTAAAAACTGATGAAAATCCGTATGAATTAGTGTGGTCAGATGAATTTAACGGAGATGGTCCCGTAGATGAATTTAACTGGACTCACGAAATTGGGTTTAAAAGAAATAATGAAGTGCAATGGTATCAGCCAGAAAATGCTTTTCAAAAAGATGGAAATTTAATTATTGAAGCCAGAAAAGTGCCAGCAAAAACTCGCGTCAATCCGAATTTTATTGCCGGCTCACCTAATTTTCAAACCTACACGTATTGGATAGATTATACTTCGTCAAGTATCAACACTTCGAAAAAGATATCTTGGCTTTATGGAAGGTTCGAAATTCGTGCCAAAGTTACAAATCTTACTGGGACCTGGCCGGCTATTTGGACTTTAGGAGAAAGTTGTGAATGGCCTTCTAATGGTGAAATAGATATTATGGAAAATTATGGCGGCGGTATTTTAGGTAATTTTGCCTGGGGTACGGGTACACGATATAGTCCAAAATGGGATTCTGCTAAAGTGCCTGTATCAGATTTTGTTAAAAAAGATGCAACGTGGCTATCTAAATTTCATACTTGGACATTAGATTGGGATTACAACAGAATGAGCATCTATGTTGATGGTACTTTAATTAATGAAGTTGACTTAAATACGACAATCAATGGTAGTTATAATTGCAAAGGTATAAATCCATTTAGAAGAGAACAATATTTGTTATTGAACCTTGCTTTGGGAGGAACAGCGGGAGGAAGTGTTGCCAATTTAACATTTCCAACTCAATATATAGTTGATTATGTGCGAGTTTTTCAATACAATGCTAATTTGTCAGTGAATGCTGCTGACAAGCAAGAAGTTTCGAAAGTTTATCCTAATCCTGTAAAAAATGTTTTGAACATTGACTACCCAACTAGCAATCCAAAATACAAGTTGTATGATGTTTCAGGTAAACTTTTGCTTTCGGGCAATGGTTTAAAAGTGGATGTTAATAAATTAAGTTCTGGAGTTTATTTTGTTCAGGTTGAAGATTTAAAATCAATAAAAATCATTAAGGAATAATATTCGAACCAATTTTAGTATTCGATTTAAACAATAGCTGTTTTTACCTAACGGTTTTGAGTTGTTTCACTATCCAGTTTATCTTATTATCTTATTCGTTAATTATTTCAGCCACGAATTAGGCAAATAATTGGTGCTAATCCATTTTTTATGTTTGAAAAACTCGGAAAAAACAGCTAATTTGCCACTAGTTTTTTAGTAAAGATTTGTGTTTAAAATTTAGCCGCTTTATCGGATAGTTAATTTGAATTATGCTGTTGCGACTTAATACACCTAGTAATTGACACATTTACCCCCGTTAGTTTTTATTTAGATATTTAAATTTGTAAATTAATTCATTTTGATTTACTTTCATAAATGGTATAATCAAAAAAAAATACGGTTTTAAAAAATAAACAACAAATTGTTATGAAGAGAACAGTACATTTAGGAACAATGTTATTTTTGTTAGTAGGATGTTTTGCTAATGCACAAGATATAGTTTGGACAGGTAGTGCTGCCAACAATGATTTTTTTGACGAGGCAAATTGGAAAAACTCAGCGACCAATAGTGTTCCTTCCAGCGGCACAATCGATTCTGGAATAGCCATTAATTTGTCTTTGCAACTCAATAATGCAGCGATTACGGTTATTGCCAATGGCGACATTAATTTAGGCACAGGAAGCCTTTCGATAGGTATGGCAAGTCTTACTGCTCAATCTTTGGCAGGAGCTGGTGGAAATGTAGCTATTAATGAAGGCGGTTATATAGAATTAACTTCTACTGCACCATTGAAATCGAGC
>NZ_JANPFL010000151.1:0-41927 GCF_031423415.1 Flavobacterium sp. | reverse complement strand
GTGATTACGCCTCCTGCGCCAACTGATAATCCTGCTGGTGTGGATGTATAGGTTAAACTGGCACTGTAGGTACTTAAAATATTCGTTGCTGCGGAAGCACAAGTTGGTGCCGTTACTGCTATTGTTGGTACTGCTGGTAATGAATTTACTGTCACTGTTACAAATGCAGTTGGAACCGATTCGCAAACTGTAGCACCCACTGTGGAAATTGTTATTCTTCTATATTGTGTAGTAGCGGTTAATCCTACAGCTGGATCATAAGTTGGGGAAGTAACGCCACTTATAATAACCCAAGTAGTGAAAGGACTTATAGCTCGTTCCCATCTATATGTTATAGTTCCTGATCCTGTTCCTGCTGTAGTATTTGTAAAAGCGGCTGGATTTCCACCACTACAAATCGCTTGTGATGTTCCAATAGCACCTGCTGTTGGTACAGGGACAGCAGCTGATATTTGTACAGGTGTAGCTGGAGTAACGCATAAACTGGCAGTTCGAATTCTAACATTGTATATGCCCGCAACTAATCCTGATCTAACATTACTTACTTGATAAGTAACGCCATTATCAAAACTATAATTATCAGTGCCATTTACAACAGTTACTGTTAAGGTACCCGTTGTTCCACCACAAGGAATTTCTGTTACGGTTACCTCTGGTGTGGCACTATCTATTTCAATACTACTAGAAAAACCTGAAGAACAACTTCCTAATGTAGCTGTAACAGTATAAAAACCAGCTGGTGCAGTTACTAGCGCCGCAACTCTTGTAACTCCTGTTGGGGGTGAAATGGTATAGGTATTAGCAGCATTATAATTTGTAATGGTAAAACTACCATTTCCGGCGCAAGTGGCCTTCACTACAGAACCTAGTGTTGGAGTAGCCGGGGTTGGAGGTTGTGCATTTATAACTATATTAGATGAAGCAAGCGAAGGACATGCACCTAAGTTACTTGTAACTGTATAAGTTCCTGCAGGAGCTGTAACATTAGCGCCTGTTCTATTCACTCCTACCGACGGAGAAAAAGTGTAGGTGTAAGCAGGATTATAGTTTGTAATAGTAAAACTTCCATTACTGTTTGAGCACGTCGGTTGTGTAACAGTACCGGCAACTGGTGTTGCTAAATTTGCATTGTTCACAATGACTACTGAACCTAAATTAACCACGCATCCCGAATTTGAACGAACGAACGTAGAGTAAGTTCCTGCTGCCAATCCTGAATAAGTCACAGACCCACTTGTATCTGCAACGGCCGTTTGATAACTTACTCCACCATTAATACTAAATTCTAGTGTACTAATATTAGGATTGTCAGAAAAAGTAAAGGTTATTGAACCATTAGATACCCCGCAACCGGCATTTGCAAAACTAACTGTTGCGCTTGGATTAAAATCGCCCACAACAACACTTCCCGTTTCAGGCGCACAAGTGTATGCTGTACCTACTATACTATATAAATAAGTTCCAGGTGATAAACCTGTTAAATTTGCTGTACTTGCAGTGAAACCTGCATCGCCAAATTTTGTCCAACTGTAGATGTACGGTGGTGTTCCTCCCGAAACGGTACCAAGAGTTATTGCTCCGTTATTTGTAGCGCCACACGATTTTGAAGTAGCAGTACTAGCCGTAACTGAAATTGGACCTTTAACTTCTACAATTGTCGATACGACCGGGCCACAAGAATTTGCATCTGTAACAATTACTCTATAAAAGCCTTTTATTAATGCTAAATAGGAACCATCTGAATCGCCATCCTTATCAGCGGTTGCACCAAATGGCCCACCGATATTTTCAGAAAATTCTATATTGTATGCCAATGGTGCCGTACCGCCTGATGCTGTTACCGTTACACCACCATTGTTACCATTGCAACTTATTGCGCTGGCAACTATACTCGAAATCGTAATTGCGGTTGGTTGTGTAATAATTACAGTACCAGTTGCTACGGGCGATGCACAAGCATTAGCCACTAAGGTATCTGTTATAGTATAGGTATAGGTTCCTGCAGCAAGTCCTGTCAAATTTTTGGAGCTAGAGGTAAAACCTCCAGGACTAGTTCTAGTCCAACTGTATACATAATTTGGACTTGTACCACCATTGATAGTGATGGCACCATTAGTTGCACCATTACAAACATTGTCCACTTTTGTAGTAGTCACTGTTAACAAACAATTGTTGTAATCAAAAGTTATCGTAGCAATATCAGTTCCACCGGTTGATGTTTGCGTTAATTCATAATTTAGCGGCGTTGGATCGCCAGTATATCCTACTTCTGGAGTAAAAGTCACAATACTTGTACCTGGTGATATTGACCAAGTTCCTTGTCCAGGAATAACTACTGTGGTTGCTCTAACATTATTAGAAGGATCGATCAACAGTATACTCGAGTTTGCAAGGGTGGCTTGTGCACCACCATAAATAGTGTCATTAGTTAATATATCTATACTTGGGCTAGAAAAGAGTGGATGCTGAGTAAGATCAGTGTCATTTACTGCATCAGGTCTACAATTGCCTACGTTAATGATTTCTAAATCCCCAATCAACTTAAAGCTACCCCACCAAGTATTAAGCCATCGTTGATCTCCGTAATTAAATCCAGCAGCAGTCGAAGTATGGGTAGGATCTCCCCATTTATGGCAAGCCCCCTGACATCCTACTAATTCTGTAAGAACTGGATTGTTTGGACTTGCCCCCAAAATAGAATCATCGTGGTAAATTGTTGAATTACCAACAGCGGCAAATGGTGGTTCTGTTATTTGAATATCGAAACCCAAACTGTTTTGTTCGAAATCTCCTAATGGCATGTGTACTTCTCCAAGTGCAATAAAAGCTTTTAATGGAATAGGGGTTGCGTTAGGAACTACTGTTCCTAATCCATTTTTGCCATCCCAAGGAACGAGCATTTCTCCTCCGTTGGCTCTTTGGGTTGCTAACAGGACATCCTTAGTATTGGCAGTATACAAGCCATCGCCTGACTCAAAATCTAAAAATATTTGAACAGAGGCTCCTTTATTCAAACGAAGTCTAAAAAATTTATTTTGATTACAATAGGAATTTAAACTTCCTTTTAGCACTGGTGCCGTAGTTGCTCGAGGGAAAAACTCTGGATCTGGACTTGCAAAAAAGATAGGGAAAAAACCGTTTACACCATTATTAGGAACAGAGGGCCGAGTAGCACCATAAAGCACAGACTTTCGAGCTTCTTCTGGAGTATCAAGAGCAAGTGATTTTGGACCCGTTTCATTAAACTGCACAGAAAAGCCACCAGTAACCACATTGTCCATTCTCACTCTTGTTACAATACTATCCTTTGCTTGATAATTGAATAAGGCGAGATCTCCTTTACCGAGCCCAACAGCAGTAGCGTGATTGTAAAACGACCACCTGTAAGAGAATAATCGACCAGACGCAGGAAATCCATTTGTCCTTCTGATCGTAAGATCAAACAAACTTAAAAAAGTTCTGTTACCACTAGGAACATTGTTTGAAAACTCTATGTAATAAATACCGGCAGCTGCAGTATTTGGTAAGATTTGAATGCCATTATAACCCGCAGCTCCGACAACTTGACTTGCTCCAGCACTAGCCTGAGCAGGAGTAGCTATAAAACCTGCTCCTGTGTTATTCGGTGCATTATAAACAGTTCCTTTAACATTAACTGGGCCAAAAACAACTGGTGCGGTTGCTGCGGTTCGAGGGTCTTCTAAGGCGCCAATCGGACCTCTTACTTGAAATTGAGGCACAGTACCAGGAGCAGAACCTGCTGATTGAATGTTCATACCTACAAAGGCCTGTTCTCCTGCTTTGAATCTAAAATACATTCTTCCCTCAGCTGGCGAGGAGTAGGTATGGAGCGTCCCGTCTGTATCGGCATCATTATGTAAGATAATACAGGAACGAGTATTTGCTACTTCGCCGTTACCATTCAGCGCTTGAATAAACTGCTTGCTTCCCTCTTGCGAATACACAGTGTTCTGTGCAAATACTGCAAGAAGTAAAAAGAATGCAAACTTTTTTATTTTTGAAATCAATACAGAATTGAAACTTTCGGTAATAAATTTTGTAATTTTAGTATCCATACTTTTATTTTTAGTAAAATTCTCAAACCGTAAACCTTTATTAAAAATTGATTGGGTCAGGGTTATTAAAAATTTTTAAATTTATGTTTTATAAATCTTATTATTATTATTTCAATACTATACTCCTTTATTCATTCACTAAGTGAATAAATAAAGGGCAACTATATTTAGAAATTAATGTAAGTAAACGCAAATGAATAATCCATTTGCGATCCTTACAATACTATTTATTTCAACTTTGTTGATATAAAGTACACTAAAATTTATTTAAGGTGTCTTCTCCAATTAGTTACAAATATAATAACAACCGTCCTTACTATTTAGGAAGGCTTTAAACTATTCGATTAAGACACATTATTATCGGTGAAATACACGTTTTTATGTCTAAAAATCTCATGACCCTACAAAAAAAGGGCGGAACCTACCCACTATTGTTAAAATATCTTATAAAAATGTAGTCCTCATTAGTAAAACATTAACAATTAAAATTAATGCAAATATTCATACTTTTTTAACAAAAAACAAATAAAGTAGTAAATAAATTAAAGGTAATCGATTGACGGTGAGCTTCAATTGTGATTCGCTATCATTTTTAACAGAAACCCATACAACAACGACAGGACAGCTACTTGTTAAATCGTAGAAACTGCGTGCAACTTATTTATGAGTATTGGTTGTAAAAATACTTTTGAAAGCGCTGCTGTTTTCTAATCGACATCGTTGTCTAGAAAGACTAAAGAGGTAGTTTAGAAAATCTACTATTTTGAGCCATTTTTTTTGTGCATCATTTTCTATTTATCGCTAGGTGATTCTACTCGAATTGAAACAAAATAAAATGAAAAATTTAGCTTTAAAAAAATCACCTAAAATGAAGTATATATATATAGGTATAAATATATTTACGTTTATTTACGTAAAACACTCATTTACTTATAGTTAAAACGATTTTTTAAAAAGCAGCAGTTTTACGTTTTTATCCAAAAAATCAAACTTAAAATGAATCTAAACCACGCACTTTTTTAAAAGATTTCAAACTATTGGTGGTACATCTTAGTTTGCAAAAGTCTAAGCTAATAAAAGACCATTTAGCGGTAGAACAAATTATAGGAATTTCAAAACGAATCGGTAAGGATTATAAAAGGGTATAGGTCTATTACTAATCGCTTTTTGTACTTTTGCAAAAATTATTTTCTATGAAATCTTTTTTCTACACCTATCGGAAATTCTTTGGTGCATTGTTGGTGTTTTCCATCATAACGATTTCCTTTTTTTACACTGCATTAAACCCCAAGAAATCGCTACCTATTTATAATCCATCGGATGTAAATCCTGAATTAGTGGATACAACGGTGCAATATATCAGCAAATATCACACGATTGCCAATTTTTCTTTTAAAAATCAAAACGGAAAAACAATTACCCAAAAAGACTATGAAGACAAAATATATGTAGCCGATTTTTTCTTCACAACCTGCAAATCGATTTGCCCGATAATGACAACGAATTTGGTCGATGTGCAAAAAGTATTTCTCGATAATCCAAAAGTAAAATTGCTCTCATTAACCGTAATGCCAGACATTGACAACGTTTCAGTATTAAAAGAATATGCCAAAATAAATGGCGTGAACGATAACAAGTGGAACTTAGTCACAGGCGACAAAAAAGCCATTTATACTATGGCTAGAAAATCGTATTTGGCAGTAAAACAAGGAAAACCCGAAGAGCAATACGATATGGTTCACACCGAGAATTTTGTACTCGTGGATTCCAAAAAAAGAGTTCGTGGTTTTTATGATGGTACCAAAAAAGAAGAAATTCAAAAGCTAATTGAGGACATTAAGTGGCTTTTGGAAGACGAGAAAAAACAGTAATTTCTGATAATTTCAACTAAGATTGAAGGATTTCGAAAAAAATCACATCGTATCTTTGGTATTTAGAAACTCAGCAATAAAATTTCACTTTTATAGTTATATATTGTAAATCTTAAATCTATAAAATGAAATTTAAACTGTTTTTTTTGATTGTATTTTTCTCGCTGACATCTTGCAGCAAAGAGGAAGGCTCAAATCCTGAAAATATAATTGATTTCCGACAAAATATGAGAAATTTTGTTGTTGAAATCAGTAAATATTCCAAAGCAATAAACCCAAATTTCAATATTATTCCACAAAATGGAATTGAATTGGTAACGGGCGATGGAATGGTTTCTGGACAACCAAATATGGCATATTTGAACGCAATTGATGCCAACGGACAAGAAGATTTACTTTATGGTTATGACAATGATGATCAGCCAACTCCTAACGCAACCATTTCGTACTTGAAGGGGTTTTTGAACATCTCAAAAAGCACCAATAAAAAAATTCTCGTGACGGATTATGTTTGGACACCCTCAAAAATCAACAATTCGTATCTTGAAAACAACAATTCCGGTTATGTATCTTTTGCGGCAAATCATCGAGAATTAGATAACATTCCCACGATTCCTGCCCAAATTTACCACGAAAACAATGCAGATGTAACTTCAATGCTGCAAGTAAAAAATTTTTTGTATTTAATTGATCCGTCACGTTTTACATCTAAAAATGATTTTATAAATGCTGTAAGCGCCAGTAATTACGATTTGATTATTATGGATTTGTTTTTTAACGATGGGACAGCATTCACTAAATCAGAAATAGACAAACTAAAAACCAAGGCAAATGGAGGGAAAAGACTGGTTATTTCATATATATCTATTGGTGAAGCCGAAAATTATAGATATTATTGGAACACCAATTGGAATACCAATAAACCAACTTGGCTAGATACAGTAAATCCAGATTGGCCCGGAAATTTTAAAGTAAAATATTGGAATGAAGATTGGCAAAACATCATTTATGGCAATGACAATTCCTACATTAAAAAAATAATAAATGCAGGTTTTGATGGTGCGTACTTGGATATTATTGATGCTTTTGAATTTTATGAATCATAAAATGCAATTGCTGTTTTTTTAACTATCAAAACGCAATGATTCATTTACAATACTACTAGTTGTAACCACTACTCAAAGCTAAACAATAACTTGAATCCTAAATCAGGACTTATTACACTTTAAAATTCTTTGTTTGATTTACAAACCTGACAATTATCATTTATAATTCTTTTTTTTAGATTACTTTTGCAATCTATATTCAATCTAAATAAGAATTGCAAA
This sequence comes from Flavobacterium sp., assembly GCF_031423415.1. GTDB lineage: Bacteria > Bacteroidota > Bacteroidia > Flavobacteriales > Flavobacteriaceae > Flavobacterium. Next base: position 34,652 of record NZ_JANPFL010000151.1, on the reverse strand, counting down.
CTACAATAGCCAACCTAAAAAAAGGAGAAAAAGCCATCATCAAAGATTTTGATGCCGATGTAATTCCGTTAAAATTATTAGAAATGGGTTGTTTGCCCGGAAACACTGTCGAATTACTTCAAATCGCACCCTTTGGTGATCCTTTATATTTAGACATCAATGGCTCACATCTTGCCATTCGAATTGAAACTGCTCGTGAAATTGAGATTGATATTATCAAAAAATAACACGGAATGAGCAAACAAAATATCAATGTCGCTTTAATTGGGAATCCAAATACGGGAAAAACTTCGGTTTTTAACCAACTTACGGGCTTAAATCAACAAGTGGGAAATTATCCCGGAATTACCGTCGAAAAAAAGGTTGGTTTTTGTAAATTAACTAACACTATTAATGCGAACGTAATAGATTTGCCGGGCACGTACAGTCTGAATGCCAGTTCAGCCGACGAAAGTGTGGTGATTGAACTTTTGCTCAACAAAAAAGACAAACTATTTCCTGATTTGATTGTTGTTGTTTCCGAAGTGGAGAATTTGAAACGTAATCTGCTACTTTTCACGCAAATAAAAGACCTAGAAATTCCAACCATTTTAGTCATCAATATGGTTGACCGAATGCAGCTCAAAGGCATTTCGCTTGATATTCCTTTTTTAGAAGAACAATTAAAAACCAAAATTGTACTAGTAAGTTCTAGAAAAAATATCGGAATTGAAACTCTAAAAACGGTAATCACTACGTATAAAACCATTTCTACAGCACCTTGTTTGAATGCCTCGTCTATAGATGACGATTATTTCAATACGCTTCGAAGAACGTTTCCTAATCAATCGTTGTACAAACTTTGGTTGGTAATTACTCAAGATGTCAATTTCGCAGATTTGAATAGAAATACTCTTGAAAAACAATCTTTTACCAAAACCAATTCAGAGCTTAAAAAATTACAACAAAAAGAGACCATCAAGCGCTACCAATTTATAAATTCCATTTTGAAAATTGGTCAAAAAGTAGATTCCTCAACAGCTACTGATTTCAGAAGCCAACTCGATCGGGTGCTCACGCACAAACTTTGGGGTTATCTGATTTTCTTTGCTGTTTTATTTGGTATTTTTCAATCCATATTTGTTTGGTCTAAAATTCCAATGGATTTTATTGATACTACTTTTGCTAGTTTGAGTTCAGCAGCTAGCAAAAATTTGCCTCCAGGAGCTTTTACTAATTTGATTGCGGAAGGTATTATCCCTGGAATTGGTGGAATTTTAATGTTTATACCACAAATTACTTTTCTGTTTTTATTCATTTCAATACTCGAAGAAAGCGGTTATATGAGTCGTGTAGTTTTTTTGATGGACAAAATTATGCGTAGATTTGGTCTTTCAGGCAAAAGCGTTGTGCCTTTAATTTCTGGAACTGCTTGTGCTATTCCAGCTATTATGGCGACCCGAAATATCGAAAACTGGAAAGAGCGATTAATCACCATTTTAGTCACTCCGTTTACCACTTGCTCTGCAAGATTGCCTGTTTATGCCATCATTATAGGGCTTGTAATTCCAGATCAATATATTTTTGGGATTCTAAATTTACAAGGATTAACACTAATGCTGTTATATGTTTTAGGCTTTGCAATAGCTATTTTTTCGGCTTATATCCTCCACAACGTACTTCAACTGAATTGCAAAACTTACTTTGTGGTCGAAATGCCCAATTACAAGTTGCCGATGTTCAAAAACGTGCTCATCACCGTTGTCGAAAAAACCAAAGCTTTTGTTTTTGGGGCGGGAAAAATCATCTTAGCCATATCGGTTATTTTATGGTTTTTGGCTTCTAATGGTCCAAGCGACAAATTTAGAAATGCCCAAACGATTATTGCTTCAAAAGTTGAGAATAAAAGCCTTTCGGCATTGGAAATTGAAAACAAAGTAGCATCCTATAAATTAGAAAATTCCTATATTGGACTTATGGGAAAAACGATTGAACCCGCCATTTCACCTCTAGGCTATGATTGGAAAATTGGAATTGCGATTATTAGTTCGTTTGCCGCTAGAGAGGTTTTTGTGGGAACCCTAGCTACAATTTATAGCGTTGGTGGCAGTGATAATGAAAATACAATCCGAAACAAAATGGCGACAGAAACCAATCCTGAAACGGGAGCGAAAATATTTAATTTTGCTTCCGGAATTTCGCTACTACTTTTTTACGCTTTTGCATTGCAATGCATTAGTACTTTGGCGGTTACTAAAAAGGAAACTAACAGTTGGAAATGGCCTTTAGGACAATTGGTTTTTATGAGTAGTTTTGCTTATATCGTGGCTTTGATTGCCTATCAATTATTAAAATAAATTTATCCAAATCTCTTATTTATATTTTGTCTAAATAAAAATAATGTTTATTTTTGCAGCATAAAACAAATAAATAAGAAATGAAACACCTATCTGCAGCCCTTTTATGCTTGCTTTTTGTAAAAATTACTTTAGCTCAAGAAATTAAAAAGGATACCATAAATAAATTATCGACTGTTGTTATTGTTGTCAAACAACAAAGCCCGGAACGAATGCCAGAAATCAAAGACAACATCCTTTTTTCGGGTAAGAAAAACGAAGTTTTGAAACTTTCTAATCTTAATGCCAATTTAACCAATAATAATGCTCGTGAAGTTTTTGCTAGAATTCCAGGTGTAACGGTTTGGGAAAACGAAGGTTCGGGTCTGCAAATCAATGTAGGCGTTAGAGGTTTAAGCCCTAACAGAAGTTGGGAATTAAATACACGTCAAAACGGTGTAGATATTTCGGCAGATGTGTTTGGTTATCCTGAAGCTTATTACAATCCACCGCTAGAAGCGGTTGAAACCATCCAAATGGTGCGTGGTGGTGCTTCTTTGCAATTTGGTCCTCAGTTTGGCGGAATGTTGAACTATGTATTAAAAAGAGAAACAGAAAAACCATTTTCGTTCGAAACGCAGAATACTGTCGGAAGTTTTGGACTAGTTAGTTCTTTTAACGCTATTGGTGGAAAATATAAAAAATTCTCCTATTACGTTTACAACCATTCCAGAAGTTCAGAAGGATGGCGTGAAAACAACCGATTTACAGCCAGAAACACGCACGCTTTTCTAGAATATCGTTTAACAGACAAAACCAAAATATCGGCTGAATACACCAATTCTGATTATGTAATGCAACAACCAGGCGGATTAACCGACGATCAATTTAGAACAGATTCAAGACAATCCTTTAGAGAGCGCAATTGGTTTGGTGTGCCTTGGAATATTTTTTCTCTGAATTTTGACAGCAAAATAAATACTAATTTTGATGTTTCGGTAAAAGCTTTTGGACTTATTGGCGAAAGAAACAGCGTTGGTTTTACAAGCGCCGCAACAGTTCCCGATGCTATAACTATAAATCAATACGGCAAACGCCAAGTTGATAGTGATATTTACAAAAATTTAGGCGTTGAGAACAGAAATCTTTATCGTTACAATTTGGGTAAAATCAAAAACAACCTTGCTTTCGGAATTCGTTTGTACCAAGCCAATACAGAGCGTTTTCAAAAAGGTGTTGGTACAACAGGAAGCGATTTTGATATGACTATTGAAGGCAAATATCCAACAGAATTAGAATTTTTAACCAAAAACTTTGCTTTTTTTGCTGAAAATCAATTTAAAGTTACTGACAAATTCAGCATTACTCCGGGTTTTCGTTTTGAGCATATTTTTTCTACATCAAACGGTAGAATTGGCATTAAAGATGGAAATGATGTCACTTTTGCTGAAAAACAAATCACTAGAAACCAACCTCTTTTTGGTGTTGGATTTGAATATAAATTACAAAGAACAAACTTTTATGCCAATATATCACAAGCCTATCGTCCTGTTTTATTTAGCGATTTAACACCACCTGCAGTTACAGATGTGATTGATCCAAACTTAAAAGATTCAAAAGGCTATAATGCGGATTTAGGCTATCGCGGTGTTTATAAAGGTTTTTTAAACTTTGACGTGGGTCTTTTTTTCCTCAGTTATCAAGACCGTGTAGGTGTCATTCCTCAAATTTTGGACAATGATCCAAACAAAACCTATATATTCCGAACCAATCTAGGAGAAACACGCAACAAAGGAATAGAAAGTTTTGTGGATTTGAATGTCACCAAAATGTTCGGCATCAACAAACCTTACGGAAATTTGGATGTTTTTGCTTCAATGTCTTTCATCGACAGTCGTTATGTTGATCAAAAAGTATTAACACCATCAGCAACAACTCCAATTATTCTTACAGAAACCAATTTAGCAGGAAACCAAGTAGAAAATGCACCACGATACATCCACAATTTCGGAATGTCGTGGGGAAACAATAATTTCTCGGCAACTCTTCAGTACAAAATGTCTGGCGACATATTCACAGATGCTAAAAATACAGTTGCTCCGTCGGCCAACGGTCAGACAGGTCGTTTGGATGGATACGAAATTTGGGATTTCTCCTCTGAATATAAATTTTATAAAAAATTCAATATTAGAACCGGAGTAAACAATATTCTGGACAAAAGCTACGCCACTCGTCGCGCTGGCGGTTATCCCGGACCCGGAATATTACCAGGCGAAGGCAGAAGCTTTTACGTTTCAGTTGGTTACAAATTATAGCAAAAAAGGTCTTCACATAAATGAAGACCTTTTTTTATACAATAAAACTGTCTTTTCGGCGTTTTTGCTGACAATGGCAAATTACAACTGTTCTAAACAAATGTTAACGTTTCAATACATTTCAATTTACAAAAGAGTTTTAATAATTTTTAATTGTTTTGGATTACTTTTGTGGATTACAGTTACTTCATTCTATAATTGATTAACTAAAAATATAAACTAGAATATTAACCAATAAAAAAGCGATACAATGACATCGCCTACAAATAAAAATTTACGACTATGGAACATTATGATAATGCTTGTGCCAAATATTACAATAGTTTAAATATAAAATGTCTTCCGTTGACCACTTGGGAATTTCGTAAAGACCATTTTTCGGATGTAATTATGTATAAAAGATTGCAAAATAATTGGAGTTCTAAACAAGATTATCTAAAACAAGCCCATAAAGAAAATAGAGAACTCATCGTTACAGACAAAAATTTTAAAATAGTGTTTGTTTCAGATACTATCTCTCATATAAGTGGTTATCGTAGGGATGAAATAATAGGAAAATCGCCAACAATGTTTCAAGGTGAAGGTACCTGTATTGTTACCCGACAAAAAATAAAAACTGCATTAACGCAGCTAAAACCATTCAAGGAAGTTATTTTGAATTATAAAAAAAATGGCGAATCGTATTGGTGCGAAATTGATGCTTATCCAATGTTTGACAAAAGTGGAACATTTACAAACTACATCGCTTTAGAAAGAATTGCATCTTAAATCGTTTATTTATGGATATTCAAGAAATTTTGTCTTATGTAACTTTAGCAATTGCAGTTGCTTTTTTGGTTAAAAAGTTCTTTTTCAAAAAGAAAAAAACCGACAAAAGCTGTGGCGAAGATTGCGGTTGTCATTGAACTACTTTTACATACAGGTTATTAGCAATCTTATTCGAAATTGTTAATTCTTTTCCGTTTACCTTTATTTTCGTAGACAAATCAAAGCTTTCTTTAAAGACAATTTCAATTTTTGAACCCAAAGCAATTTCTTGTTTGTCTAAATATTTCAAAAAATCTGCTGAAGAATCTTTGACACCTACACAAATTCCAATTTGTTTTTCTGCCAATTCAGAAAGTAATTGTTTTTCGATGGTTACAATTTGACCTTTTGCATTCGGAATAGGATCACCGTGTGGATCTTCTGTAGGATTGCCTAGAAAATCATCCAATTTATTGATGAGTTGCTCGGATTTTATATGTTCCAATTGTTCTGCAATATCGTGAACCTCGTCCCAAGCAAAATTCAATTTATCGACTAAAAAAACTTCCCACAAACGGTGTTTTCTCACAATCATTTTGGCAGAAAGTCTGCCTGTGTCAGTCAAAGAAACGCCTTGGTATTTTTTGTAATTCACTAAGTTCTTTTCGGCTAATTTCCGCAACATATCGGTCACTGAGGAAGCCTTAGTTTCCATCGTTTCGGCAATAGCATTCGTGCTCACCTCGGTATCGGTTACAGCGGTAAGATGATAAATCGCTTTTAAATAATTCTCTTCTGAAAAAGTCATTTGATTTTTGATTGTAGATTAACGATTTTTGATTTCAGATTTAAAACCCTTTATTCCAAAATCTTATTACTTGATACTTTTATCTTAATACTTTCTTTTAATTTTTTACAATAAATAAAGGAATCGAAATCTTGTGTCGTAATTTATCTACGGTTGTACCAAAAAGTAAATCTTTAAATCCTGTATGACCGTGAGTTCCCATTACCAAAATATCGAAAATACCATTATTGATGATTTCTGGAATTACTTTATTGGGCTTGCCATAACCTAATTTTGTTTTTACTTTAAACCCTTTCTGCGAAAGCATTTCTTTATATTCTGACAATAATTTTTCGTCAATCAAGGTTTCGTGATCTTCAATGTGTTTACCATAAACCATTGCTCCCACAGTTTCGACCACGTGAATCAAGGTGTATTTTGCTTCTTTTCCTCCCAATTCAAAAGCGCTATTAATGGCAACTGTATCGGCAGACGAGAAATCTACTGTTATGGCAATTCGCTTGGTCTTATATGTGCCAATTTCAGAAAATTGGAGGTCTAAATTATGTGGCGAATGATTTTGAAATTCCTGTTTTGCTTTGGTAATAAACGGTTTGAAAACAATAAACAACAACAAAACCAAAAAACCAAAAGCCAAAGGAACTACTGTAAGCCATAGAATTACTGGGTTTTCAGAAGTTTCGAGCCAACCTTGAATTTCGTTGAAAACTAATTTTGCGTTCAACGTAACAATAATTAGCGCCACGATCCAAGATGCTATTTGGGTAATTTTTGATATGTGAAAACCTTTCATTTTAGTTTTATCGCTCACGAAATGTATCAATGGAATGATGGCAAACCCCAATTGCAAACTCAATATCACCTGACTCAAAATTAACAGTTTTCCAGTCACGCTTTCGCCAAAAATAGAAATAACAATTACCGCTGGAACAATAGCAATTAATCGGGTAATGATGCGGCGAACCCAAGGTTGAATGCGCAAATTAAGGTAGCCTTCCATAATAATTTGACCGGCTAAAGTTCCTGTTATGGTAGAACTTTGTCCTGCAGCAATTAGCGCAACTGCAAACAAAATAGGAGCCCATTCGGTGCCAAGCATAGGTTCTAATAATCGGTGTGCATCTTGAATTTCCGCAACTTCAAACAATCCATTTTTGTAAAAAGTGGCTGCTGCCAAAATTAAAATAGCTGCATTCACAAAAAAAGCCAAGTTCAAAGCAATAGTGCTATCAATAAAATTATATTTCAAAGCTTGTTTTATACCTGTATTGGTTCGATCGAATTTACGAGTTTGTACTAAGGAAGAATGCAAATACAAATTATGAGGCATTACAGTAGCTCCAATTATTCCGATGGCAATATAAAGTGCTTCTTCGGTTGGAATACTTGGAATTAAACCACTAAGAACACTTGCCATTTCGGGTTGCGCAAAAACCATTTCAAAAACAAAGGAAAAACCAATAATTGCTACTAAGGCAATAATAAAAGCTTCCATTTTTCGAATCCCTTTATTGATTAGAAATAACAATAAAAAAGTATCCAAAACAGTAATTAAAACACCTTGTATAAGCGGAATACCAAACAATAAATTTAATCCAATTGCCATTCCCAAAACTTCAGCAAGGTCGCAAGCGGCGATAGCTATTTCCGCCAGAAAATAAAGAATATAGTTAACAAATTTGGAGTAGGTTTCTCTTGAGGCTTGTGCCAAATCACGTTGGGTTACTATTCCTAATCTGGCGCTTAAACTTTGCAACAGCAACGCCATCATATTGCTCATTAGCAAAACCCACAATAAGGAATACCCAAATTGACTTCCTCCAGCCAAATCAGTCGCCCAGTTTCCGGGATCCATATAGCCCACAGAAATTAAATAAGCTGGACCAAAAAACGCCAAAATTTTTCTAAAAGTCGAAGTTTTATTTTGTGTAGCTACCGATTGGTTTACTTCTTCGAGAGATTTGCTCATAGCTGAAATTAAATTATTAAGGCAAATATATATATAAATATTTTGTTAGAGTAATTATTTTTTTAGATTTGCCTAAAATTTAATTTACCCAAATGAAATGTTTGTTTTTACTGTTTTTATTATTGGCATTTAACAGTTTGTTTTCACAAAGTAAAATTCTAGTTAAAGAAAAAGACACTATTAAAAGACATCAAAACGAAAACGAACTTAACGAAGTCGTAGTCTCTGGAACCTTAAAAGCGGTAAAACGACTAGAAAGCGCGGTTCCAGTTGAAGTTTACAGTCCTGTTTTCTTCAAGAAAAACCCAACAGCCAGTATTTATGAAGCCTTGCAAAATGTAAACGGAGTACGACCTCAACTCAATTGTGGCGTTTGCAACACGGGCGACATTCACATCAACGGATTGGAAGGTCCTTATACTTCGGTGATGATTGACGGAATGCCTATTGTAAGCAGCCTATCCACAGTTTATGGTTTGTCAGGAATTCCAAATTCGCTAGTAGAACGCATTGAAATTGTAAAAGGTCCGGCCTCTTCTTTGTACGGAAGCGAAGCCGTGGGCGGTTTAATCAATATTATTACCAAAAATCCAAACAATGCTCCCCTATTTTCAGCAGATGTTTTTACCACTTCTTGGCTGGAAACTAATGTTGATTTAGGGGCTAAATTTAATATTGGCAAAAAAGCCACTTCGCTTTTGGGTCTAAATTATTTCAATTACGATCAAACCATTGACAATGACAAAGACGGATTTACAGATGTAACGGCTCAAAACAGAATTTCGCTATTCAACAAATGGAACTTTAACCGAAATCAAAACCGAATCTTCACCATTGCTGCTCGCGGAATGTACGAAGATCGTTGGGGCGGTGATGTGCGCTGGGAGAAAAAATACCGAGGTGGAAATGAAATTTATGGCGAAAGTATTTACACCAAACGGGGCGAATTGTTGGGAAGTTACCAATTGCCCACCACCGAAAAACTGATGTTAGCGTTCTCTGGAACGGCTCACTTTCAAGACAGTCGCTACGGAACCACATCTTATATTGCGAATCAGAAAATTGGATTCCTGCAACTGACTTGGGACAAAAAAATTGGCAAAAATGATGTGCTTACCGGAATCGCTTCTCGATACACCTACTACGACGATAACACACCAGCAACGTCCATTTTGAACGAAAACAATCCTGAAAAAACTTGGCTTCCCGGTATTTTTGTACAAGATGAAATTGCGTTTAATCAAAGGCATAAAGTTTTATTGGGATTGCGATACGATTACAATTCCATACACGGCCGTATCTTGACTCCACGAATGGCTTATAAATTAAAAATCAACGACAATAACATCCTTCGTTTTAACGCTGGAACCGGATTTAGAGTCGTCAATTTGTTTACGGAAGATCACACTGCTTTAACTGGCGCCAGAGAAGTTGTTATTGCGAACAATTTAAATCCTGAAAAATCCGTTAATGCTAATTTGAATTACATCAAGAAAATCTACTTCGATAATGGAACGTTTTTGGGCATTGAAACCACCGCATTTCATACCCTTTTTAGCAATAAAATAATTCCCGATTATGAAGCTGATCCCAATAAAATAATATATGACAATATTGATGGTTATGCATTCAGTCAAGGAATTAGTTGCAATGTAGACCTCAATTTTACCAATGGATTAAAATTCATACTCGGAGCAACCTATATGGATGTATCCAATGTTGAAAATGGCGTAAAAATTAGACCAATATTGACCGAAAATTTTACAGGAACTTGGACCGTTTCGTATAAAATTAATCCAATTAAATTATCTGTTGATTACACCGGAAATGTTTACAGCCCGATGAAATTGCCTTTGTTAAGCGACACCGATCCAAGAAATCCTGATTCGCCTTGGTACAGTTTGCAAAACATTCAATTTACGTATTCAGGCTTGAAAAACTTTGAATTGTTTGGGGGAATAAAAAATCTACTTAACTTTACGCCTAAACGTAATAATCCTTTCTTAATTTCTAGAACCGAAGATCCTTTTGACAAAAATGTTCAATACGATTCGAAAGGGCAAGCATTGGTCACGCAAAACAACCCTTATGGCTTAACATTTGACACCTCGTACGTTTATGGCCCGAATCAAGGGCTTAGAGGTTTTTTTGGAGTGCGTTATAATTTATTTTAGATGGAAATGAGATATAGTTTAGACACAGATTTCCACAAATTAACACAGATTAGAGAAACGATAAATAATGAAAAAGACGCTGTACATATTATTGATTTTCTTTTGGACAATTACATCTAGTTTTGCGCAACTGAAAATCCATACTTTTGAAGAAGCCGACAAATTATCAAAAGAAAACCCTAAACCATTGGTTGTTTTCATTCATACCTCTTGGTGTCATTACTGCAAGATGATGGAAAATTCCACTTTCAAAAACCCAGAAATCATAGCTGTTTTAAACAGTAAATTCTATTTCATTTCATTGGATGCCGAAAATAAAAATGACATTCATTTCAATAATCATAAGTTTCAATTTATCCCCAACGGAAATAACACAGGTATTCATGACCTTGCCACAGCATTGGCTACCATTAACTCTCAAGTGGTTTATCCAACGGTTACTATTTTGCAAACCGATTATTCAATTGTTTTTCAAAAGCAATCTTTTTTAAATGGTAAGGAGTTGCTTGTGATTCTAAAAAAATCAAGTGAAAAGTCTTTCTAATACAGCGCTTCCAAAATAAAAAAATATTACATAAAACTTTACAATTCAATTCTATAAACTAATTTTAGTTGTTTATATTTTCCGAAAATTACTCAAAAATTCAATTAAAATTCACAATAAAAATATAGTAAAAACCTTTCGCATTGTACCACGTCGAAAAACTTATCCAACTACAACGTTATAGTTATCGGTCAATAGATACAGTTTTCATTTCTTTCGGTTAATTTTATAATTTTATAATATCTAATTTTTTGCTAAAAAATTATATCCTTCATGGTTAAGTTATTAATTTTTTAAAAATGACAAGAGTATTAAATCACATTAGCTTAATCGCAGCAATTTTTTTCGCCACGGTGGGTTGGTATAGTTATGGGCAGAACGCAATGGTTGGCAATGGGTTTGGCGGAAGCTGGGGAGGAGCTTGTAGTAGCAATTCTGGTTTTACTTATTTTTCAGCTGGGGCTGGAAGTAGTTATATCTCTCCAACCCTGACGCCATCTGCAACAGGTGATAGATATTGGCGACTAGCTGTTGATTTTAGCGGTACCATAAAACAATTACCAACAGGTACAGGGGCGGATGTGGTAGTAGCTGCAAATACAACTTATACAGCTAATGATGGCTGCACAACATCTGGAGCCTATTACATTAATGTTTCAAGCACATCAAACAGATATATCATTAAGACACAAGATGCCTCATCGGCTCCTTCAAGAAATTTTGTGATTTTTCAATTAAATGGCGCTCCCATAACCATCTCTTCGGTAACAAATCCAGGGGCTTGTCCTGGTGTCGCAAGTACGATTACAGCAACTCTTTCTGGAAGTTTACCTAGTGGTCAAGCGGTATATTTAAGATATTCTACAGATAATTTTTCAACAAGTACTGTCACTCAACTATCAGGAAGTGGAATAACTTATTCTGCAACTATTCCAGGTGCTACTAATGCCAACGGAGCTACGGTTAGATATTATATTTTTACTTCTGGAACATCAAATGTAGCATCAAACGGCTCAAACGCTGATTTATATACCATTAACTTCAATAATTCTGGGGGTACAAATTATTCATATACTGTTAGTACTGCCACTCCAGCAACACCAGGAACTATAACAGGAACAACTTCTCAATGTCCATCGATTAGTTCGCAGGTTTACAGCGTTACTGCTGTGAGTGGAGCTTCTACATACACTTGGACAGTACCCGCTTTTTGGTCAATTTTTTCAGGACAAGGCACAAATTCAATTACAGTTACAACTGGTGGCGCAGGTCAAAATGGTGACATTACCGTAACGGCTGGTAATAGTTGTGGTACAAGTGGAGTAAGAACATTGGCCGTTACTGTTGCAAATTTGCCGCCTACAATTACATCGCCCACCAACACTGCGGTAAATCCCTTTTCAGCAACATTAGGAGGCAATATTAGCTCGATAGGTTGTTCATCGGTTACAGAGCGTGGCATTTATTATAGTACTTCAAATGGTTTTGGAGATGGCGCCGGCACCAAAGTATTTTCAACAGGTACCTTTACCACAGGAACTTTTACTCAAAGCGTCACAGGACTTTCCTCAGGAACACTATATTATTACAAAGCTTTTGCAACCAATAGCGGCGGTCCGGTTTATACCACGCAAGGCTCTTTTACGACAACTAACCCAGTTACTGGAGCAAAAATAGGTCTTACCTTTAACGGCACTGGACCAACTTGGCGTTTCACAGGGGCACAGGATGCCTGCGATGCTGGATCAGCGGTTTGGCCAGGAACAAATCTTGGGTCATTGCCAGCAGGGAATGCAGTAGTACTAGTCGGTGCAAATATGGTAGCTATGACAGGTTCTACAACCCCTCAATTGTTTTATAGAGTTTACAAACAAGGCGATACGCCACCGGGTTTTTTAAGGGCAAACTTGACGACCACATCGGCTTCTTGCGGATCTACGACTAAATATGAAAGTGCCGCGCTCAACATATCCCTTGCTGTATCAACTTATGCTGTTGCCGGAACGTATAATTTTGAGGTATATCATCAAGCAACTAATGGGAGTGCTATAAATATGGGAACTTCTAGCTCGCCTTATACAGCTACATTTACTGTAACCGCAGATAACCCAACACTAACCACAGCAAATTGTGGCACTGCTGAAACCCAAATAGATTTGGCTTGGACTAAAAATGCTGCTGGTAGCAACGTAATGATTGTACGTTCTGCAGATAATACCTTTACAAATCCAACACAAGGAACTGCTTATCCAGTAAATAATACTTCCCTTGGAGGAGATACGGTGATTTACAATGGTTCTGCCACAAGTTTTTCTGATACTGGTTTAACTGCGGCAACCCAATATTACTATAAATTTTATACTTCAAACAACACTTGTTATTCAACAGGTACAACTGCTAATGCAACAACTCGCACAAGTCAACCAGGAACAATAACCGGAACTGTGACACAATGTGCTGGTGCAGCAGGTCAAATCTACAGCATTGCCGCCGTGACTGGTGCTACATCATACACTTGGACTATTCCTGCAGGATGGTCAACTGCGGGATCAACAACTAATTCTATTACTGTTACAGCTGGTGCAGGTGGACAAAACGGAGATGTCAGTGTTGTTGCAAATAATACTTGTGGTGCAAGTACTGTTCGAGCACTGGCTGTTAACGTAGTGGCAACACCAGCCACTCCAGGCTCGATAACTGGCACTATTACGCAATGCGCTTCGCTTAGTTCTCAAACATATAGTATTAGTGCGGTAACCTATGCTTCTACTTATACATGGACTGTGCCTGCCTTTTGGTCAATTTCTTTAGGACAAGGCACTACTTCAATAACCGTTACCACTGGAGGCTTAAATCAAGGCGGCGACATTACTGTAACTGCTGGTAATAGTTGTGGTACAAGTGGAGTAAGAACATTAGCGGTTACTGTCACAAATTTGCCGCCTACCATTACATCGCCCACCAACAGTGTGGTAAATCCCTTTTCAGCAACATTAGGAGGCAATATTAGCTCGATAGCTTGTTCATCGGTTACAGAGCGCGGTATTTATTGTAGCACTTTAAATGGCTTTGCAGATGGCACCGGCACCAAAGTATCATCTTTTGGTACCTTTACCGCAGGTACTTTTACTCAAAGCATTACAGGACTTTCGTCAGGAACACTATATTATTACAAAGCTTTTGCAACCAATAGCGGTGGTACGGTTTATACCACACAAGGCTCTTTTACGACAGATACCCCTCCAATACTTGCGGCAACAACAGCGGCAACAGCAATAAGTTCTAATGCTGCAAGCTCGGGTGGTAATGTTACTTCGGATGGTGGCGACCTGATAACTGAAAGAGGAATTGTTTTTTCTACAAATCCCGCACCTGTAATCGGTGGCGCAGGTGTTACAAAAGTAGTTGCACTGGGAACAACCGGTTCATTCTCTGCTAACTTAACAGGGTTAGTGCCACTTACGCTATACTATGTGCGTTCTTATGCCATAAATGGCGCAGGAACTACATACGGATCTGAAATTTCATTTACAACGATACATCCAGTCTATTCAGGCAAAGCCTACTTCACTTTTAATAATGGATCAACCTATTATACCGGATGTAACGTAAACAACATTTGCGATCCAGGTGGAAATGGTGCTTTTGATTTATTGAATAATGTAGTAAATGTTGGCTCTGTTGCCCAAGGGCAAAATATTAACATTGGTGGAAACCTAATACAATCAGGAACCGTTTTCACTGCAGCAACCATGTATTATAGAGTTTACAAAAGCGGAAACATTGCGCCTAGTTATAATAGTATTGCGTTAGCTAACAATGGAGCGCCAGGAAATGGATGTAATTCAGCTGATACGAAGTGGGAAAGACCATCATCATTTACAACTATGGTGGCTGGCTTAAATAGCTCAGGCACAGTTGAGGGAACGGGTACATATGTTGCAGAAATCTATTATACCGTTGTTTCTGGAGGTATAACTTACACTTGGTACAAAACAGGAGTTACTCCTTTTCAAGCCACTTTTACAGTAACTGAAGACATCTTTTCTGCTAAAATTGCTTTAAAAATAGGCGCTACTACAACTTGGTTTAGTGCCAATCATAACGAAGCTTGTGACCCAGGAGGAAATGCAAACTTTAACTCAAAAGACTTTGGCGTTATAGGCAGAAATCTCGGATTATCAATCGGTGGAAATATGATTGCAAACACAGCAGTAACTAATGCGTATTTAAGATATCGGGTATATTCAACTTCAATCGCTGATCCATCAAGTATTGCGTTTCAAACCATAAATCTTACAAATACTGGAACAACCAGTTGTAGTGGGACAACCAAAAAAGAACAAAATACCCCACAAGTTATTAATACTTCATTTTTTAATACTGATGGTGATTACTTTATTGAAGTTTATTTTGAAGCTACCGATCTCACAGGAGTAGTGTATTTTAATAATTCAAATAGCAACTTTAAAGCAACAATAAGTTTGTACCTTCCCACACCTGCTGCCGAACGAGACGCAAACGACGGAAATTATGATCCCAGTGTTGCAAATGGTAGCGGTATCTATGAATCGTATATGGGGGTTTTACTTAAAGATGAGTCGGGCAATCCTCTTCCTGGCTTAAACCGGGTTTTTGATATGGATGGAGCGCTCTCCAGTATTAATAATACAAACTTTGATTTTGGCACTCAAAATCCTGGATTGTCTTTTAACATAGGAACTGAAACTAAAATATTTACTAAAGGAACACACACCGATTGTGGCTGTAGTAGTTGGTATTATGTCTATAAAGACGGTGATCCCGATCCCAATAGTAATGATTTTCCGTTGCCTGATGCAGGTTTGCCTTTTACCAACCAAATCAACGGTAAATTTACACTGCTCAACTCTTCTGTGAATTTTGGTTCGAATCAAATTTTTACTAGAACAACTGGCGAGAGTGCAAATGGAACGACCTATACAAGCGCTTATAATGCGCTGCTTACTGCTGGCGGTGTACATAAAATAAAATACAAAGATTACACTGACCCAACTACTGGAGTAGTTAGCACAATAAAAATTCCCGTAAATTCAGTTCTATGTCCTACTTGTTCAGGTTCATATAGGGTCGCTGTTGCAATGCTAGCTTGGGTAAGTACAAACGGCGACTGTAATGATGCTTCAAAATTTATTTATCACAGAGACATCAATAAAAATAAAATAACCGATGCTGCTGTCGTTCTGAATCCAAATCATCCCGATGTTCCGACATCCAATGCTGGAAGTCCATCAAAAAACACCTTGCCTGGCACTACTTTATTTTATATATCAAAGGTGACAATAGGCGCTTCAGGGGGCACAGCAGCTTGGAATGGAACGACCTGGTCAAATGGACCTCCGAGTGTTAAAAAAGATGTCACAATGAGTTCAAATTATTCAACAACAACGTACGGAAGTTTTAGCTGTAACGATATGACCGTAAATGATGGTGTGACTGTGACCATTACAAATGGAAACTTCATTGAAGCACTAAACACAGTAACCACCACTGGAACAGCAAAAATCATTATAGAAAACTCTGGAAATTTTGTACAAAGATGTGACGAAAAAACGCCATCAGCTCATATAGAACATACAAAGTACACTCGGTCAATGACCGCTCTTGATTATGTATATTGGGGCTCTCCTGTTTTAGAAAATGTAATTTCGCAATTTCCTTCCGATTTTGATTGGAAATATAGATGGCAATCCGGAACAAATGGAGGTTGGCAAGGTTTAACAACGACTGTGCCTGCCGAAGGATTTATTACCCGAATTCTAACAGAAGGGACAAACGTTCCAGTAACATTTACAGGAACCGCAAATAATGGAATAGTAAAATCCTCTGTACTAAACTATGCATTAAGTACAGATCCACAAACCAGTTATTCCGACTATTTAGATTTTGCATTAATTGCAAATCCGTACCCTTGCGCCATCGATGCCAAAACGTTTTTATCCAATCCAAAAAACGATTCAATTGAAAGCACATTGTATTTCTGGACCTCTATTACACCTATGATAGACGGCGTTTATCTGCCCGATGACCCTTATCTCTATAACTATAATCCAGACGATTACGCGACTTGGAATTTTACTGGCGGCACAGCAACTATGACAAAAGCTGCAACTGCAGCCGTTGGAGTTTTAGTGCCAACTGGCAAAATAGCCTCCGGTCAGGGATTTTTTGTTGAAGTTAAAAAGGATGGGGATGTTTATTTTGATAATAGCGCGCGTTTAAAAGACAATGTAAACACACAATTTTTTAAAAAGAAACCATCTTCCAAGCAGCTTTCTCCGGCAACAACTGCTATATCATCTCAACTTGAGGAAGGTAGGATTTGGCTTAATGTAAGCAATAAAGGCAATTTCCGACAACTGCTGTTGGGTTATGTAAATGGAGCAACAAATGACTATGACTCTCGTTATGATGGCTTAGCCAATACTGATAGTCCCATCTCTATTTATACCTTACTCGGCAATAAAGATTTGGTAATTCAAGGGAGACAATTGCCATTTGATCAAAATGAAATTGTTCCTGTAGGATATGAAACCTCGATTGTTGGAGATTTTTACTTCAATATTGATGATGTAGATGGGTTTTTTAAAAATCAAAACATCTATCTAAAAGATAATTTATTAGGAATAGAACACGACTTAAAACAAAGTGCCTATCTCTTTTCAACTGGAATTGGCAGGTTTGACAAACGTTTCGAATTGAGCTTTACAAATAAAGTGTTGGGCATAAATAAACCTTCGCTAGACTCAGAAACCGTTACAATCTCTACTGCCAAAGACCTAATCAAAATCAATTCGACTGCAGAAAATATTATCTCAGCAACTATTTATGACCTGACCGGGAAAAAATTATTGTCAAAAAACAACCTCAACAATACCAATATAATTCTGGATAAACCAATAAAACTATCGGGTGTATTTATTATAAAAGTTAAGCTGTTTAACAACCAAGAAATTTCTCGAAAAGTCGTTTTTTAAAAATCTTGTTTTTATAACGTGACCCTTGCTGAATTTTTCTCCTGTTTGCTTCAATTATCAAACTATAACAAAACTTTATAATTCGATCTTATAACTTGAATTGAAACTTTGTAACTTTGCAGCTTCAAAACAATAATCTTTAAATATAAAAATATGTATCCAGAAGAAATGGTATTACCAATGCAAGCTGAGTTGACAGCCGTTGGTTTTCAAGATTTACACAATGCTGCGGCTGTAGATGCTGCAATAAAAGCAGAGGGAACAACATTAGTGGTGGTAAATTCTGTTTGTGGTTGTGCTGCTCGAAATGCACGTCCAGGTTCTGCAATGAGCTTAGACAATGTTAAAAAACCAGACCATTTGGTTACGGTTTTTGCAGGTGTTGACAAAGAAGCAGTTGATGCTGCAAGACAACATATGTTTCCTTTTCCTCCATCTTCGCCCAGTATTGCCTTGTTCAAAGATGGTGAATTAGTTCATATGCTCGAACGTCATCACATCGAGGGTCGACCTGCCGAATTGATTTCTGACAACTTGAAAGACGCTTTCAACGAGTTTTGTTAGTACTTTTTTAGAAAAAAACATACAAAAAGCACTAGTAACATAGTGCTTTTTGCTTTTTTAACTAAAATTCATTGCACTATTGTTCATTTCCACTAAATTGTATAATTTTACAATATTACAAACAGCTTTAAATATCGTAAACATGAAGTGGTTTTTTAAAATAGTAGTACTTTCTATCTTGTTACAAAGTTTTCAATGCACAGACACAGATGACAACTCTGGAGCTATAATTTCGGCGCAATTAGAAACCAAAAAACAAGAAATTCAAAATTACATCAATAGTTTTAGCTGCTCTGAAAGTGTGGGTTGTGGTTTTATTGCCTTTGGTTCAAAACCTTGCGGCGGTCCAAGAAGCTATTTGCTTTTTTCAAACAGTGTCGACTTGACAAAACTGCAAGCAATGGTTAAAACCTATAATGATATGGACGAGTTGTACAACGTTCAAACCAACGCGGTATCAGATTGTATGTTTGTAGCACCACCAACTGAAGTCAAATGTATGAATGGAATTTGCACCATTATCAAGTAAAACATTAAATTTATAAATACTCTAAAACCACGTTTCTTCGTGGTTTTTTATTTTTCTTTTTTTTACTTTTCCCATTCTTTGTGGACTTTGCGGTTAATTTTTTTACTTTTGCAAAACAATTTTTCTCAACTTAACCTGTTTATAGCATGCAACTGTACAACACTTTAAGCGCAGAAGAGCGAGCCATCTTGATTGATGATGCCGGAAAACAGCGACTCACGCTGTCTTTCTATGCTTATGCGCATTTACAAAATCCAACTCAATTTAGAAATGAATTATTTTTAGCCTGGAATCCACTCGATGTTTTAGGTCGAATTTATGTTGCCAATGAAGGGATCAACGCCCAATTATCGCTTCCGGCAGATCATTTTTATGCTTTCAAAGATACTATCGAAAAGTACGAATTCATGAATGGGATTCGGTTGAATGTTGCCGTCGAACATGATGATTATTCCTTTTTGAAACTCACCATAAAAGTCCGTGACAAAATTGTTGCCGATGGATTAGAAGATGAAACTTTCGATGTGACCAATATTGGAATTCATTTAAAAGCCAAGGAATTTAACAAATTAGTCGAAGATCCAAATACTATTGTGGTTGATATGCGCAATCATTATGAAAGCGAAATTGGTCATTTTACCAATGCCATAAAACCCGATGTGGACACTTTTAGAGAAAGTCTACCCATTATCGAAAATCAACTTTCAGAACACAAACAAGACAAAAATCTTTTGATGTATTGCACCGGCGGCATTCGATGCGAAAAAGCTAGCGCTTATTTCAAACATAAAGGTTTTGAAAATGTCTATCAACTCGAAGGCGGAATCATTGAATACACACGACAAGTCAAAGCCGAAGGTCTGGAAAGTAAATTCATCGGCAAAAACTTTGTTTTCGATCACCGCTTAGGTGAAAGAATTACAGACGATATTGTCTCGCAATGCCATCAATGTGGAAAACCTTGCGACGTGCATACGAATTGTGTGAATGAAGGCTGTCATTTGCTTTTCATCCAGTGCGAAGAATGCAAAACCGCTATGGAAGGTTGTTGTTCAACTGAATGTGTAACTATAATTCATTTGCCTGAAGAGGAACAAAAAGCCGTTCGCAGAGGCATTAAAAACGGAAATAAAATTTTCAAAAAGGGAAAATCTGATGTTTTGATTTTCAAAAATAATATTGAAACTCACGCTGCTTTTAAAACTGTAGGACCTAAAATAATTCGAATTAAAACACCCAAAATAAATAAAATCTATCTTGGAAAAGCGGTTCACTATTTTCCAAAATCAGGAATTGGACAGTTTTTAATCGAAGAAAACGAACTTGAGCTTGGCGATATCATTTTAATAAAAGGTAGTACAACAGGAGAGCAAGAACTTATCCTTTCAGAAATGTTTGTCAATGAAATCGATTCAAAAAGAGCAGTCTTGGGGGAAACCGTCACCTTTAAAATCCCTTTCCGAATTAGATTATCCGACAAATTATTCAAGGTTTTAGAATAATTTATTTACATTTGAAATAAGCATGGGCGTTTATTAAGCCCGATTAGTTCCATACAAACTATTGATTCTGTTTTTATTTAGCCAAATTATTATCCCAAAAAGATTTTGAAATACCTGTTTTCTAATCGCAACAACCCGTAAAAAATGCTATTCAACAGTTACATTTTTTTTGTTTTTCTTTTTGTCGTTCTTTCGGTATTTTACTTTTTAAAAGAGCAGCGATATAAAAAATATTGGCTCGTACTAGCCAGTTTATTCTTTTATGCTTATTGGGACTGGAAATTGTTGGGACTATTGCTTGTTTGTATTATTAGTAATTATTACTTTGCCATTTGCTTAAAAAATTCGGCAAAATCAACTAAAAATTGGCTGGTATTCGGTATTGTTTTCAACCTTTCGGTATTAATTATTTTTAAATATTTTAATTTTTTTATTGACTCATTCGATCAAATAACAAAAATTTTAGGGTTTAGTTTAAATCGAGCTCATCTCTACCTAGTTTTGCCTATTGGTATTTCATTTTATACTTTTAAAGCCATAGCTTATTTAATAGATGTTTACAAAAAACAAATTGAACCAACAAGGGAAATTCTTGACTTAACATTATATTTAAGCTTTTTTCCTCAATTAATAGCAGGACCTATACAACGAGCCGAATATATTTTCCCACAATTAGCGTCCTCTTTAACCCCATCAAAAACACAAGTAAAAGACGCCTTTTTTTTAATTTCTATAGGATTATTCCAAAAAGTAATGATTGGTGACGCTTGTGGTAGAATTGTCGATTCTATTTTTTTTGATTTGAGTAAATATTCTTCTTTTGAAATAGTAAGCGCAGTTGTATTATTCACTTTTCAAATTTATGCTGATTTTGCTGGATACTCAAATATAGCACGTGGTTTGGCAAAACTTTTCGGAATCGAACTAACTATCAATTTCAAACAGCCTTACAGTTCAAAAAACATTAAGGAATTTTGGGAACGATGGCATATTTCATTATCGACTTGGTTACGTGATTATTTGTACATCCCTTTGGGCGGTAATAGAAATGGGAAAAATATTTTATATCGGAATTTATTAATCGTCATGATATTGGGCGGATTGTGGCATGGTGCTGGCTGGAATTATATCCTTTGGGGCTTTTATCACGGGTTGTTACTCATACTTTTTCACAGCAATAAGTCGATTTCTTTGCCTAAATATGTCAATAGTATTGTAACTTTTATGGCAATAACTATAGGCTGGGCAATTTTTAGAATAACTAGTTTATCCCAATTAAATTTATTTTTACAAGAACTATTTATTTTGGATTTAGGAAATTATTATGGCAGATTTATAAAAATGATTTTAACATTTGGCTGTGTTCTGTTTACAATAGACTGGCTTCAAATTAAATACAAAAATGATGCGATTTTTACGAATTTTAAAAATCAATCATTTGCGTTCGGATTAACAGCTAGTTTGTTATTTGTAAGTTTAATTTATATTTTAACAAAAAAAACCTCCCCTTTTATCTATTTTCAATTTTGAGAACTTACACAATTAAAATACTAAGTTTCGTCGGTGGATTTTTCCTGATAGTCTTCGGTCTAGAGTTTTTCTTAAAATTTAGCGAAATCAAACTACCATTCAAAACATTGGACCCACAAATTGGTAAAACCTATCAATCCAATGTTCCCATTAACGAAATTAGGGAAGGCTTTTATATGGGAGAAACCAACTCAAATGGGTTTATTGGAAAAAGCAGGACAAAAGATAATATATTCCGCATCGCCCTATTTGGGGATTCTTATACTGAAGGCTTTCAGCTTTTCGAGCCTTATAAATTTGCTAGAGTTTTAGAAAAATCATTAAACGAAAAATCTGAAATCGAAGTCGAAGTTCTAAATTTTGGCATCAGCAATGTCGTTTTACCAGAAATGTACATAAGAAAAAAGAGGCTTGCCGAAAAATTTGATATTGATTTATATGTTTATGTTTTTGATAGTTATGATTTTGTGATGGAGCCTGAAGGGATTTTAAACAGCGTTGAATTAATAGAAAAAAACAACAAACTACTCATTGTTCCAAACACCTCAAAACAGTATCAATTCTATCAGAAAATGCAATTCGTAATCGATAAAAGTTCGTATTTAAATTTTACTTTAGACGCTTACTTACTTATCCGTCGAGGCAAAATAATGCCTATACTATTTGACAAATTTTATCCCCCAAAAAAAATTAATTATCGAAAAAAATATTCCGATCTACAGTTCAACAATTTATCAACAAGATATTTAAAAATAATTTCAGAAATGGAAAAAGATAAATCTGTTTTTGTTTTTAGAGAAAATGCAAACAAAAAACTTAAATCTAAATTACAACACTATAATATTCCAATAATCGAAACTCGTACGGCCTTAAATACGTTAAGACAAAAAAAAATTAATCCTTATTATTGGAAATTAACGCAAACTAAAGGACACTTGAATTATGAAGGAAATAGCGTTTTCGGAATTTATTTGAGCAACCAATTAGTGCCTTTTATAAAAAAGTAACTCTCTTTTAATAAATACAAAAACACCTCACAACTATTTCTACGCAGATAAAGCTGCTTCTGGTCGGGAAAATACGTTTAAACCTATTACAAAATTAAATGATTTCTAAGCAACATAAAGTTTTAGTCAGATTTACAATACTAAAAAACCGTCAGATTTGAGGTTGTGATGTTAAGCAGCCTATTTGAAAAATGCAAACTCGCTACCAAAGCTTGTCCACTGAAAACTATATCAGTCAAAGAAACGTAGTTTTTATTTAATTTTAGATTAAAAATAAACTAATTTCAGCTTAATTTGTTGACCCTTTTTTTAATAAATAATTATGCATTTTTGAGCTACTTCACTCTTGCGACATAAAATTAAAAAATACTATCTTTACAGATTAAACGTTTAAGAACTTAAGTTGTGCTTGTCACGACACTACATATAAAATTATGGCATGTACAAGTTGTTCAACTTCTGATGGAGGTGCTCCAAAGGGTTGTAAAAATAATGGGACTTGCGGCACCGATAGCTGCAATAAATTAACAGTTTTCGACTGGCTTTCAAATATGAGTTTACCCAATGGAGAAACTCCTTTTGACTGTGTTGAAATACGTTTCAAAAACGGGAGAAAAGAATTCTACCGCAATACCGAAAAACTAACTTTAAGCATTGGAGGCATTGTCGCTACCGAGGCTTCTCCGGGACACGACATCGGAATTGTTACATTGACGGGCGAATTGGTAAAAATCCAAATGAAGAAAAAAGGAGTGAATCACTCTAGTGCTGACGTTGCTAAAGTCTATAGAAAAGCTTCCCAAAGAGATATTGATATTTGGTCGGCTGCACGAGATAAAGAAGAACCTATGAAGGTTCGCGCTCGAGAATTAGCTATTTCGCAAAAACTAGAAATGAAGATTTCTGACATCGAATTTCAAGGCGATGGTTCAAAAGCAACCTTTTATTATACTGCCAATGACAGAGTTGATTTTAGACTGTTAATCAAAGATTTTGCTAAAGAATTTAGCACTAGAGTCGAGATGAAACAAGTAGGTTTGCGTCAAGAAGCAGCTCGTTTGGGCGGCATTGGATCTTGTGGAAGAGAATTGTGTTGTTCTACTTGGCTAACGGATTTTAGAAGCGTAAACACCTCAGCAGCTCGTTACCAACAGTTGTCATTAAACCCACAAAAACTGGCGGGACAATGCGGAAAATTGAAATGTTGTTTGAATTATGAGCTGGATACTTATATGGATGCTTTGAAAGGTTTCCCAGATTTCGACACCAAATTAGTTACCGAAAAAGGCGATGCTATTTGTCAAAAACAAGATAATTTCAAAGGATTGATGTGGTTTGCTTACACCAATGATTTTGCCAATTGGCATGTTTTAAAAATCGAACAAGTCAAAGAAATTGTTGCCGAAAATAAACTAAAAAACAAGGTTGCATCTCTCGAAGATTATGAAATTGTTATTGCTGTAGAGCCTGAACAACACTTTAATAACGCAATGGGTCAAGAAAGTTTAACCCGTTTTGACCAACCAAAGAAAAAGAAAAAATCAAATAAAAAACGCAAAAGTGGTGAGAATTTAATTGTAGCAAATAATAATAACAATAGTAATATCAGCAACAATAATAGGCAAAATAACAATAGTAACAAGCCCAACAATAACTCCAAGCCCAACAATTCAAACGACACAAAACCTGTAGTAGCTAGGAAACCTATAATTATTACTAAAAATGAGAATAAGGAATAGCGCATTACTAATTTTAGTTGCAATTCTCTTTTTTTCTTGTGACAAAAAAAGAGTTTTCGACGAATACAAATCTGTGGGAACTGCTTGGCACAAAGACAGTATTGTAACTTTCGATTTGCCCGAATTAGATTCAACAAAACGCTACAATCTTTTTGTAACTTTGAGAGACAACAACAACTATCCGTTCAACAATCTCTTTTTGATTGTGGGAATTGAAATGCCAAATGGTTTTACAAAAGTGGACACCCTTGAATATAAAATGGCTAATCCTGATGGATCATTAATGGGAGATGGCTTTTCTGATATCAAAGAAAACAAACTTTTCTACAAAGAAAAAGTGCGATTTAGAGGAAAATACAAAGTAAACATTAAACAGGCAGTTCGTGAAAACGGAAAAGTTCCCGGAGTAACCGCATTGGAAGGAATCACCGAAGTTGGTTTTAGAATAGAAAACAGAGATTAAAAAGTAATTATGGCTAGTCAAAAAAACAATATTCAGACAAAAAATACCGAAAAAGACATAAACTACTATAAAAAGAAATTCTGGAAAGTTTTCTTTTATGGACTTGGCGGATTGTTATTATTTTTCTTGTTTGCCTCTTGGGGACTTTTTGGCTCGATGCCTTCATTCGAAGATTTAGAAAATCCCGATTCTAACTTAGCCACCGAAATAATCTCGGCTGATGGAGTAATTTTGGGTAAATATTTCGAAAAAAACAGATCACAATTAAAATATTCTGACTTACCCAAAAACCTTGTCGATGCATTGGTAGCCACTGAAGACGCTCGTTTCTACGAACATTCAGGCATAGATGGAAGAGGAACTTTAAGAGCCATCGCAAGCCTTGGAACCAGTGGTGGTGCAAGTACCTTGACACAACAATTAGCCAAACAATTATTCCACGGAGAAGGGTCAAAATTCTTGCCTTTTAGAATCGTACAAAAAATAAAGGAATGGATAATTGCCATCCGATTGGAAAGACAATATACGAAAAACGAAATCATCGCCATGTATTGCAATGTCTACGATTTTGGAAATTATTCGGTGGGCGTAAGTTCGGCAGCGCAAACCTATTTTTCAAAAGCGCCCAAAGATTTAACCATTGACGAATCGGCAATCTTGGTTGGAATGTTTAAAAATTCAGGCTTATACAATCCTGTCAAAAATCCCCAAGGAGTTAAAAACCGTAGAAATGTGGTGCTTTTGCAAATGGAAAAAGGAGGGATTATTACCGAAGGACAAAAAGAAAAACTTCAAGCTTTGCCTATCACCTTACATTTCAAATTAGAAAGTCACCGTGAAGGAACCGCAACATATTTCAGAGAATATTTGCGTGATTATATGAAAAAATGGGTGGAAGAAAACAAAAAAGCAGACGGTTCTGATTATAACATCTACAAAGACGGTTTGAAAATCTACACCACCATCGATTCTCGAATGCAATTGTATGCCGAGGAAGCCGTTGAAAAACATATGGCAAACCTGCAAGAGCAATTTTTCGATGAAGCCAAAACAAATAAAAACGCTCCTTTTGTCAACATTTCTAAAGCTGAAACAGCTCGCCTCTTGACGCAAGCTATGAAATCATCATACCGCTGGACAGTAATGGCGGAAATGGATAAAAGCGATGAAGAAATCGAAGCTTCTTTCAGCCAAAAAACCAAAATGAAAGTATTCACTTGGAAAGGTGAAAGAGACACTATTATGACTCCTATGGATTCCATTAGATACTACAAACACTTTCTGCAATCGGGTTTAATGGCAATGGAGCCTCAAACTGGAAATATTAAAGCTTGGGTTGGTGGTATCAATTATAAATATTTCCAATACGATCACGTAGGTCAAGGTGCAAGACAAGTAGGTTCTACATTCAAACCATTTGTATACGCAACCGCTATCGAACAATTAGGAATGTCGCCTTGCGATACGATCCTTGATGGGCCATTCATGATTCGAAAAGGCCGTCATCATGTTACTGAAGATTGGGAACCAAGAAATTCCGACAACAAATACCGCGGAATGGTAACTCTCAAACAAGGTTTGGCAAACTCCATTAATACAATTTCGGCAAAATTAATCGATAAAACTGGTCCAGAAGCAGTAGTAGAATTAACACACAAATTAGGTGTTAAATCCGAAATTCCTGTCCAACCTTCTATTGCTCTTGGAGCTGTTGATATTACGGTAGAAGATATGGTTGCGGCCTACGGAACTTTTGCCAACCAAGGTGTTTACGTAAAACCACAATTTATCAGCCGTATCGAAGATAAAAGCGGCGTAATCATCTACGAACCAATACCCGAATCTCACGATGTGTTGAATAAAGACATTGCTTTTGCCGTAATCAAATTGCTAGAAGGCGTTACCGAAAGTGGTTCTGGTGCCAGATTAAGAACACAAGGTGGCGGAAGCGGCGACAACCGCTGGACAGGCTATCCGTATATGTTTACCAACCCCATTGCTGGAAAAACCGGAACAACACAAAACCAGTCTGATGGTTGGTTTATGGGAATGGTACCCAACCTTGTTACCGGAGTTTGGGTCGGTTGCGAAGACCGTTCAGCACGTTTCAAAAGTTTAACTTATGGTCAAGGAGCAACTGCTGCCTTACCTGTTTGGGCTTATTTTATGAAAAAATGCTACGAAGACAACAACCTGAAAGTCTCCAAAGAAGATTTCGATAGACCTGCGAATCTCTCTATAAAAGTAGATTGCTACACCCGACCAGCAGTTGTAAAAGACACGACTGCGGTAGAACAACAAACCGAGGAATTCGGGTTGTAATAGTCATTGCGAGTTCCTATAACTATCGTAACACCGCAATCTGTAGTTATTGATTTGTTTAATGAGGAGCTATTTCCTGCTGTACACTGTATCTTTTGTGGCGAACACCGCCACAAAAGGATGCCGTTCCCATCAGGGCTAAAAAACCCGATATGATTAACAAAAAAGTAAATAACGTACAAGAAGCACTAGATGGAATCGAAAACGGAATGACCCTAATGCTGGGTGGTTTCGGATTGTGTGGTATTCCCGAAAACTCCATTGCCGAACTCGTCAAAAAAGAAACCAACAATCTTACTTGTATTTCTAACAATGCTGGCGTGGATGATTTTGGTCTTGGATTGCTGTTGCAAAAACACCAAATCAAAAAAATGATTTCTTCCTACGTAGGAGAAAATGCCGAATTCGAACGCCAAATGCTGACCGGCGAACTCGAAGTAGAACTCATTCCGCAAGGAACTTTAGCCGAACGTTGTCGCGCAGCCCAAACCGGGATTCCCGCTTTTTTCACGCCAGCTGGTTTCGGAACTGAAGTTGCCATAGGCAAAGAAACCCGAGAATTCAACGGAAAAATGCACGTAATGGAATTGGCTTTTAAAGCCGATTTTGCCATTGTAAAAGCTTGGAAAGGCGACACGGCAGGGAACCTCATCTTCAAAGGAACCGCCCGAAATTTCAATCCTTGTATGGCTGGTGCCGCAAAAATCACCATCGCTGAAGTCGAAGAATTAGTTGATGCCGGAACCCTCGATCCCAACCAAATTCACACTCCCGGAATATTCGTGCAACGCATTTTTCAAGGGGAGAAATATGAAAAGAGGATTGAGAAGAGAACGGTTAGGGAAAAATAGTGTTCAGTTTTCAGTTTTTAGTGATCAGTTCGAAAAAGAAAATAGTTTATACTTATAAAAAACAGAAAATGACTCGGAATATATTTATTATGCTTTTTTTAATCTTAGTCTCTTGTAATAACTCTGAGTTCAAATCACATCGTATTAAATCAGGATTTACAAATGAGCCAGGTGAATATTCAATCTTTTTAAAAGATTTTAAAACTAGAAAAATAATAGTAAAACAACTTAAAGACGAATCTATAATATTTGCGATTACCGACAATTCAAATAAAATATTATTTCAGCAAGATTTAAACGAAACTTTCAGTTCATATCATTACTGGTGTTTATATGTTGATGTAGAAGCAAATATTTGGTTTTATAATTCGGATTATTCATCATCGAAAGCAATTATCTTTAACAAAAAAACAGATTTGTACGAAATGAAAGATTTTTGCAATGAGAAATTAGTATTACCCGAAGAATTTAAAAAAGAATTGGTTTTAAAAAACACCTTTAAAAATTGCAAATCAATTAGTAAATAAAACAATTAGCGACAGCTTGAAGGTGAATATCAATTATTATTCAAGCAAAACTTATAGGACTTATATGGTTCAAAAAAACATCTAATATTCAGGTCAAATCAAAACTTAAATTAACTTTGTACTACAATGAAATATATAGTAATATTTGTTAGTGTATTTCTTTTTTCTTGCAATAATAAACAGCAAAATCAACCTAAAAATTTCAATGAAAAAATTGTAGATTTTGCAATTGAAAACTCAAACGACAAATTTATAGAACTTCCAAATTTATACGATTCTTTATCCAAAAATATTGTAAATGATAACACTGAAAAACTAATTTTAGTACAAACACTTAAAAATAAAAGTTTTAAAGTTATAAATTGGGGGCGTGGAAATCATCCTTTGGGATCACGAATTGTATCCATAACTTTAAAAAAAGATAGTTGCGAATGCGAAGTCGACAAAATATATTATTCAAGCATTGATTCAATTGACAATGTTAGCGAAAGAATTAAATGTTATAAAGTACTTGACAAAAGCAAAGGTTTACAACAAAATTGAAAATAGAACGGTTCGAGGAAGAAAATAAATTAAAGAATAAATATTTCTCAAAATGGATAACCAAGATGCAAAAATACTTTTCAGATTCTTCAGTAATGTATTAGATGAGTGGACAGTAGAAACAATGTGGGCTACAACAATTAATGTAGAAAAAGGTTTGTACAAACTAGACAACATTCCTTTTTATGCTTCGGTATCTTGTGATGATATCGTATTTGCTGAATATGACAAAGACGAAGAAATGTTAACTTACAGAAAAACCATTGAACATTCAGGAAATTCAACCATACAAGTTATTATACTAAACAAAGAGATAGCGACAAATGATTTACGAGAAATTTTCAATGATTTTGGTTGTGAATCTGAAAAATTCAAAGAAGGTTATTTTGTAATTGAAATTCCAGCAAAAATAGATTACACACCAATAAGACAAAAACTCATCGACCTTGAAGAGAAAAATATAATTTCATTTGCTGAACCTAATTTATCGAACAATCATTTTTACGAATAAGAAGAACATAAAAACTTAAATGACCTTAAATTCCTTATATGGTTCAAAAAACATAGTGTTCAGTTTGAAAAAGAAAACTTATATGACTTATATGGTTCAATAAACAAAATTATGCTAACAAAAGAAGACATCGCCAAACGAATAGCCCAAGAAGTCAAAGACAACTACTTTGTAAACCTCGGAATTGGTATTCCAACATTGGTAGCCAATTATATCCCAAAAGGAATTGACGTGGAATTTCAAAGTGAAAACGGCGTTCTCGGAATGGGACCTTTCCCTTTTGAAGGCGAAGAAGATGCTGATTTAATCAACGCTGGAAAACAAACCATCACCACTTTGCAAGGTGCCAGTTTTTTTGATTCAGCGATGAGTTTTGGAATGATTCGTGGACAACACGTCGATTTGACGATTCTTGGTGCGATGGAAGTTGCCGAAAACGGCGATATTGCCAACTGGAAAATCCCTGGAAAAATGGTCAAAGGAATGGGTGGCGCTATGGATTTAGTTGCTTCGGCCGAAAATATAATCGTGGCAATGATGCACGTTAACAAAGCGGGAGAAAGTAAAATTCTCAAAAAATGTACTTTGCCCCTAACAGGCGTTGGTTGCGTAAAAAAAATTGTAACCGAGTTGGCCGTTCTCGAAATAACTCCAAAAGGTTTTAAACTCTTAGAACGTGCACCAGGAGTTTCTGTAGAGCATATCATCGCTTCCACCGAAGCAAATTTAATTATCGAAGGCGAAATTCCAGAAATGGTGATTGATTAAAATTTAAAATTTACTCAAACCCTAATTTTTCTCTCACTTTAGCTAAAACTCCATTGGCAACAACACCAGCTTTTTCGGCTCCTACTTTCAACAAAGTATCAACTTCTGCAAGATTTTTAATGTAATAGTTATATTTCTCTCTCTCAGTTTTGAATTTTTCTACAATCAGTTCAAACAAGGCTTGTTTTGCATGACCGTAACCGTAGTTTCCACCTAAATAATTGGCTCTCATTACTTCTATTTGTTCTTGGGTTGCCAACAAAGAATAAATAGCAAAAGCATTGCAAGTATCAGGATTTTTTGGCGCTTCAAGCGGTGTGCTGTCGGTTTCGATGCTCATTACTTGTTTGCGCAACCCTTTATCATCCAAGAAAACATTGATGATATTATTGGCGGATTTGCTCATTTTTCCACCATTGGTTCCCGGAATGAGCATGCTGTCTTTTTGGATTATGGCTTCAGGAATTACAAAAGTTTCTCCCATTTGATGATTGAAACGAGAAGCCACATCGCGAGTAATTTCAAGATGCTGCAATTGGTCTTTTCCTACGGGAACAAACTGTGCATCGTATAATAAAATATCAGCAGCCATCAACATTGGATATGAAAATAATCCAGCATTTACGTCTTCTAATCGATCGGCTTTGTCTTTGAAAGAATGCGCCAATGTCAATCTTTGGAAAGGGAAAAAGCAACTCAAGTACCAAGACAATTCAGCTGTTTGTGGTACATCAGACTGACGGTAAAAAACCACTTTATCCACATTCAAACCACAGGCTAGCCAAGCTGCTGCAGTGCTATAGGTGTTTTCTCTTAATGTTTTGCCGTCTTTTATTTGGGTAATCGAATGCAAATCGGCAATGAAAAGGAACGATTCATTTTTAGGGTCATTCGATAATTCAATTGCGGGAATGATTGCGCCAAGTAAGTTTCCTAAATGTGGTGTTCCTGTGCTTTGAACGCCAGTGAGTATTTTTGCCATTGTAAAAGATTGCTATTTTTGACAAAGTTAATTCTTTTACTAAAAATTACACACTTTTCATTACTTTTGACGCTATGAGAGGAATAAAAATCATTTTTTGGTCCGTTTGGCGAGTCTGGTTATATGTATTAATGACCATTCCTATTCTAATTATGTTTCCTTTTTTAGTGGCTTCCATTTTGACCGAAAGTGGCTATTCCTATTTTTTTAAAATGGCTAGAATTTGGGCGAAAGTTATTCTTTTTGGAATGGGTTTTTATTATAAAATCGAAAAAGATCAAGAGCTCGAACAACATCAAAGTTATATGTTTGTTGCCAATCACACTTCGATGGTCGATATAATGTTGATGCTCGTCTCTGTAAAGAAACCTTTTGTTTTTGTGGGCAAAAAAGAATTAGTAAAAATTCCCTTGTTTGGGTTTTTCTACAAACGAACCTGTATTTTAGTCGACAGAACAAGTTCCAGAAGCAAGCACGGGGTTTTTGAACGAGCACAAAAAAGAATAGATCAAGGACTCAGCATTTGTATTTTCCCAGAAGGAGGAGTTCCTAGTGATGAATCCATAGTTTTAGACAGCTTTAAAGACGGCGCTTTCCGATTGGCAATTGACCATCAATTATCGATTGTTCCCATTGCTTTTGCAGATAATAAAAAGCGATATTCCTATACCATTTTTAGTGGAAGCCCAGGGCTTTTGCGCGTAAAAATTCTTCCTTTTATTGAAACAGCAGGAAAAACAATGGCAGACAAGAATAGTCTTAAAGACCAAGCTTGGAAAGTAATTCATAAACAATTATTGGAGTTTCAGAAGAAGAAGTAGCTTTTAGTTAAAACCTTTTATAGTTGACACTAAATAATTCTTGCTCTATTGTGTTGTGACGCTTCCAGCGTGAAAAGAGGCGTATAGAATTATCGTTTGCAAAAAAAAGTTCGCCGTGGCGAACTCTTTTCTAATTTTAAGCATTATTTTCTTTAATCTTAGCCTTGATTTTTTCTTCCAACTCATCGGCTAATTCTGGGTTATCTTTAATTAATGATTTCACAGCATCACGACCTTGACCTAATTTGGTGTCACCATAACTAAACCAAGACCCTGCTTTTTTGATGATTTCAAATTCAACAGCCAAGTCCAAGATTTCTCCTGTTTTCGAAATTCCTTCGCCATACATAATATCAAATTCGGCGACTTTGAACGGTGGAGCCACTTTGTTTTTCACGACTTTCACTTTGGTTCTGTTACCTAGAACGTTATCACCATCTTTTATTTGTGTCGAACGACGAATATCCAAACGAACCGAAGCGTAAAACTTCAAGGCATTTCCACCTGTAGTAGTTTCAGGATTTCCGAACATTACTCCAATTTTTTCTCTCAACTGGTTGATGAAGAAAACCGTACAATTGGTTTTGCTGATGGTTCCAGTTAATTTTCTCAAGGCTTGAGACATCAAACGAGCGTGTAATCCCATTTTAGAATCTCCCATTTCGCCTTCGATTTCACTTTTTGGAGTCAAAGCAGCAACCGAGTCAATCACGACAATATCAATCGCGCCAGAACGAATCAAGTTCTCGGCAATTTCCAAAGCTTGTTCCCCATTGTCCGGTTGCGATATGATTAAGTTTTCGATGTCAACGCCTAATTTTTCGGCATAATTTCTATCGAAAGCGTGTTCTGCATCTATAAAAGCAGCAATTCCACCCGCTTTTTGAGCTTCTGCAATGGCATGCAATGTTAAAGTTGTTTTTCCTGAAGATTCTGGACCGTATATTTCAATCACTCTTCCTCTTGGGTAACCGCCAACGCCCAAGGCTAAATCGATTCCCAAAGATCCAGAAGAAATAGTTTCTACTTCTACAATCGCTTTGTCACCCATTTTCATTACGGTGCCTTTTCCGTAAGTTTTATCCAGCTTGTCAAGTGTAAGCTGTAGTGCTTTTAATTTGGCTTCTTTTTCTGAACTCATCTCTTTTACCTTTTCTTTCATTATATTTTTTTTGTGCTTATCTTTTTGTAAAAATACTTCTTTTTTTGGAAGTAGCAAGGGGAATTTTTGAATGTATAAATCTATTTAATCTTCTTTATAAATATCAAAATCTTTGAATTTAATAACACCGAAATCTTTTTTGGTTTTGCCGTAAAATTCTACTTTGTTAGTGTCGTTGACGTGAAAACTTTGTCCACCATCTCGATGGAGATACCAATTTTTATCTTCATTTGAATATTTATAAGTAATAGTTTGTGTCCATCTCCAAGCGCTTCCGCCGTAATGTTCAACAGAAAAATAACCGTCTTTAATTGTTACACCTTCATAAGGATCTCCCATCATTCCTCCACAATCATAACACAAAACTGAATTATCATTTCTTCCTGCAAATGTATAAGTGTTGTTTTCTGAACCTATTAAAATTATTAACGGACGTTTTTCTTGTTTATCATCTGCAAAATTTGAAGTTGTTTCTTCATTGTTTTTCTTCAATATCAATATGTAATCTGGATATTTATCTAGGTTTAAATTTCCTTTTATCGCATCTAAAATTTTATAGTCGGCAGGTATAAATACTGAAAATTTATTTTTTAAATCTCTATCATAATATTTATCTGGGTATGTTTTGATTAAAAAACAGATTCTTTCTTTTACATAATCTGCCTTGTCCTGAGTTTTACTCATCAAATCATCTCTACCATTTCCTAGACCAGTTTCTTTAGAATCAATTTTCTTAAATTCTGCATCTCTGATTTTTAGCCAATCAAGCTGTTTTATTCGAAGTATTTCTTTTGAATTTGTATTTAGTCAACCCTTAAAAAGAGCTATTTTTAATTTCCACAAAAATAGGAATATTATTTTCAGGATAGAAGTTGAACAAATAATTAAGCCAAAAAACAATTTGTTCCTTGATTTGGTTGAATCGGAGCTTAAAATTGTACCC
>NZ_JANPFL010000150.1:0-1498 GCF_031423415.1 Flavobacterium sp. | reverse complement strand
GCAATTTATCTCTTCGTCGTTAGAATTTCTATAAAAAACATTTATTGGATAATCTTTGTCATATCCATATTTTGAATCGGTACTAATTTCTGTTAAAACAAAAGTATTTTGCTTGGTCAATTTAGGAATAGGTGCATTATTATCGACATTCATTAAGGTCGATTTTGTACTAATACAAGATGTTAAAGCAAAAAAAATTAAAATAAAAAAAGCTGATTTTTGAATCATTTTATTAATTTTAGGATTGAAATTATTGTCTATAGTTTGCAATATTTGTGACTAGATTTATTTTATACTATTTCTGCACTTAATCCTGCTTCTAATAATAGAGAACATTGGCGAGTTAATTCTTTCAAACTTCCTGTTTTTACTGTACATTTTCCTTTATAATGAACTAATATTGCACATTGTTCAGCTTGCTCTAAAGTATGGTCGCAAACTAAAATTAAAGTATCGATAACATGATCAAAAGTATTTACGTCGTCATTAAAAAGCACAATTTCATTATTCAAATCTGTCGATACTTGAACTAATGATTCTTCTAAATAATCTATTTCGGTTGTCATTCTGTAGCGTTTTCAGTAGCAGTTTTCAGTTTCAGTTCAAAAAACTGTGACCGATAACTGAGTATTAATTAGTATATTTTAATGAAACCCAATTGTTTCTTTCTATTTTTTTGACAAAATTGAGTCCTTTTTGTGTGCAAGATGAATCGATAAACGGGATATCTTCTGTGTAAAAACCGCTAAACAAAATTGTTCCATTTGGATTTAGACAATCTACATAAGATTGCATGTCATTTAACAAAATATTTCTGTTTATATTTGCAATTATTAAATCATATTTTTTGTCTTTTAATAAAGTTGCGTCACCTTCAAAAACACTTATTTCGGAACAATTATTGCGTTCTGCATTTTCAATAGAATTCAAGTAACACCAATTGTCAATATCGATTGCATCGATTGGTTTTGCACCTTTCATCTCTGCAAGAATTGCTAAAATTGCTGTGCCGCAACCCATATCGAGCGTTTTCAATCCACGAATATCGGTTTCTAATAAATGTTGAATCATCATGTGAGTTGTCTCGTGGTGACCAGTTCCAAAACTCATTTTTGGTTCGATTATTATGTCAAATTCGGCATTGGTTTTTGGGTGAAAAGGTGCGCGAACGTGACAATTTCCTTCTACATCGATTGGTTCAAAATTTTTCTCCCACTCTTCATTCCAGTTTACTTGATCAATCTCTTCGATTTTATATGAAATTATGAATTGTGGTGAGTTCAAAATAAATAAATCGTCAAGAATATTCTCGTTCCACAAATGTTTTTGAATATAGGCTGTAACTCCAAATTCGCTTTCTACAAAACTTTCGAAGGGCAATTCGCCCAATTCTGCAACCAAAATTACTGAGCCTAATTCTTTTGGTTCTACTGTAAAATGATATCCTAAATATATATTTGACATTTTTTATTTTTTGCAAAGATAAGTAACTATCAAT
>NZ_JANPFL010000149.1:0-3888 GCF_031423415.1 Flavobacterium sp. | reverse complement strand
TATTACAATGCGTACAGGTACAGTTAAATTTTTCAATGAATCTAAAGGTTACGGATTCATTACAGACGAAGAAACAGGAAAAGACATTTTTGTTCATGCATCAGGAATCAACGCGGAAGAACTTCGTGAAGGTGACAGAGTAAGCTACGAAGAAGAAGAAGGAAGAAAAGGAAAAGTTGCTGCGAAAGTAGCAGTGCTCTAAGCATAAAAATTCATTTTTAATGCCTACGAATGTTTAAAGCGTCCCGATAAATCGGGACGCTTTTTTGTTTTATGGTGAATGTTATTCTATAGCACCTAAATAAACAAAACTTAATTATACGTTAATTATAATTTTCCTTTAACTAAATTTTGTTTTTTAACTTGTGTTATAAAGCTTTGAAACCTATATTTGCGGTCGTATATAGACTAAAACAATATTCATTATGCAATCAAGCCAATTAGATTACGTGCCAATACTAATGCAGATGCTATTAGCCATTGGATTTGTTGTGGGGATAATAATAATTTCGGGTAAATTAGGACCTCAACGATCATCAGAAATAAAAGATGAAAACTTTGAGTGTGGGATTAAATCAATTGGAAATGCCAGAATACCATTCTCTGTAAAATTTTTTGTAGTGGCAATTCTTTTTGTCCTTTTCGATATTGAAGTGGTTTTTTTGTATCCTTGGGCTGTGAATTTTAAAGAATTAGGATTGGAAGGAATGGTAAAAATGGTAATTTTTATGTCATTATTGTTGATAGGGTTTTTCTACATCATCAAGAAGAAAGCATTAGACTGGGAGTAAAGAGATTTTAGATTTTAGATTTTAGATTTTAGATTTAGAAAAACTAAATTTAGGATTTTAGATTTAAAAGCATAAATTTCTCAAATTAAGATATTGATTTAAAAAAATGATTTTATTTTTTAAGCATTCAAAATAATCTAAAATCTAAAATCTAAAATTAAAAAATCTAAAATTAAAATGAGTGAGTCAAAAATAAAAATGGTAGCGCCACCGGAAGGTGTTTCAGGAGAAGGTTTCTTTGCAACCACATTGAACGATGTTGTTGGATTAGCTAGAGCCAATTCACTTTGGCCGTTGCCTTTTGCAACTTCTTGCTGCGGAATTGAGTTTATGGCAACGATGGCTTCGCATTATGATTTAGCGAGATTCGGGATGGAACGTGTGAGCTTTTCTCCACGTCAAGCCGATATGCTACTAGTTATGGGAACAATTTCTAAGAAAATGGGGCCGATTTTACGCCAAGTTTACGAGCAAATGGCAGAACCTCGTTGGGTAATTGCTGTGGGAGCTTGTGCCTCATCTGGTGGAGTTTTCGATACCTATTCTGTTTTACAAGGAATTGACAAAGTGATTCCTGTTGATGTTTATGTTCCTGGCTGTCCGCCAAGACCAGAACAAATTGTAGATGGCGTAATGAGATTACAAGATTTGGTTAGGAGCGAATCTGTAAGAAGAAGAAGTTCTCCAGAATACCAAGAATTATTGAAATCTTATAATATTAAGTAAGGAAATGAGTTTAGAAACCACAGAAATTCAAGATAAATTAGCGGAGACTTTTGGCGAAAGTGTATTTCATTTCAATCAAGAAAAAGATGTTTTTTCGTTTGAAGTGTCAGCCGATAAAATCACAGCAATTGTTCTTTTTTTGAAAAACGATCCGACATTACGTTTTCATTTCCTGACCGATTTGTGCGGGGTACATTATCCTGATAATGTTTTAGAACGACAATTTGCCGTTGTATACCATATGCATAATTGGTACGAAAATAAACGTATAAAAATCAAGGCATTTATCAGCGGAGAAACTCCAGATATAAAAACTATATCAACTATCTTTCCAAGCGCGAATTGGATGGAACGAGAAACTTGGGACTTTTATGGAATCAATTTTGTCGGTCATCCACAGTTGAAACGTATTTTGAATATGGACGAAATGGTGTCACATCCAATGCGAAAAGAATTTCCGATGGAAGACGGAGGTAGAACCGACAAAGACGATAGATTCTTTGGAAGAACACAATCAAATAGACAGCAAACAATATAATTTTTCACATTCTATAAATGTCAGAACTATTATTACCACCAGAGCATCGATATGCTAAAATAATTCAAGAGCACCATAACGAAGATGGAAGTGAGCTTTCGATTCTTAATTTAGGCCCAACACACCCAGCGACTCACGGTATTTTTCAAAATATCTTGTTAATGGATGGGGAAAAAATTCTCGAAGCTGAACCAACTATTGGCTACATTCACAGAGCTTTTGAGAAAATTGCCGAAAATCGTCCGTTTTATCAAATTACACCACTTACCGACCGAATGAACTATTGTTCGTCACCAATCAATAATATGGGTTGGTGGATGACTGTAGAAAAATTGTTGGATATTGAAGTTCCTAAAAGAGTTCAGTATTTAAGAGTTATTGCAATGGAATTGGCCAGAATAACAGATCATATAATTTGTAATTCGATTCTTGGGGTTGATACCGGTGCGTATACAGGTTTCTTGTATGTTTTTCAATTTAGAGAGAAAGTTTACGAGATCTACGAAGAAATTTGTGGGGCGCGTTTAACAACCAACATGGGAAGAATGGGCGGTTTCGAAAGAGATTGGTCTCCAAAAGCTTTTGAATTACTGGAAGTATTTTTGAAGGATTTCCCAGTTGCCTGGAAAGAATTTGAAAACTTGTTCGAAAGAAATAGAATTTTTATTGACCGAACGGTAAACGTTGGACCAATTACTGCTGACATGGCTATGGCTTACGGATTTACAGGTCCAAATTTACGTGCTGCCGGAGTTGATTATGACGTTCGTGTGGCACATCCTTACTCCTCTTATGAAGATTTCGATTTCATAATTCCTGTTGGAAAATCAGGTGATACTTACGACCGTTTTTGTGTTCGTAATGCCGAAGTTTGGGAAAGTTTGAGCATCATTCGTCAGTCATTGGACAAAATGCCGGAAGGAAACGTTTTTCATGCTGATGTTCCTGAGTATTATTTACCTCCAAAAGAAGATGTTTACACCGATATGGAATCTTTGATTTACCATTTCAAGATTGTAATGGGAGAAATTCCTGTTCCAGTTGCCGAAATTTACCACGCTGTTGAAGGCGGCAACGGAGAAGTAGGTTTTTATTTGGTAACGGATGGAAGCAGAACTCCTTATAGATTGCACTTCCGACGACCTTGTTTTATTTATTACCAAGCCTATCCCGAAATGATAAAAGGTGCAATGCTTTCGGATGCGATTGTTATTTTGTCAAGTTTAAATGTTATTGCTGGAGAATTAGACGCTTAAAAAAAGATTGCAAACCCGAGCTTTAGCGAACGGGCAAAGCAATACAGATTTTAGAATGCAGATTGAAAAATCTAAAATCTAAAATCTAAAATCTAAAATATAGAATGGAAAGAACACATCACAAACAAGAAATAAATATTACTGAAACGTTGATGACTCGCATCAATGAATTAATCAGTCATTATCCAGAAGGGAAGCAAAAATCGGCTTTATTACCAATTTTACACGAAGTTCAGGATGCACACGACAACTGGTTGAGTTTTGAGTTAATGAACAAAGTGGCCGAAATACTTCAAATTAAACCAATTGAGGTGTACGAAGTGGTTTCTTTCTACACGATGTTCAACCAAAGACCAATTGGAAAATATATGTTCGAATTTTGTCAAACTTCGCCTTGTTGTTTGAACGGCGTGGAAGATTTAATGGATTATACTTGTGAAAAGTTGGGTGTGGGAATTGGTGAAACTACTCCAGACGGACTTTTTGAAGTTAGAGGAGTTGAATGTTTAGGTGCTTGTGGTTACGCGCCAATGATGCAATTAGGCGATTTTTACAAAGAACATTTGACGGCAGCAAA
>NZ_JANPFL010000148.1:0-77696 GCF_031423415.1 Flavobacterium sp. | reverse complement strand
AAACGTCAAATTGAAGATATAGATAATGAATCAGTTACTATTTCTGTAACTGGTAAAGATCAATTGACAGCTGGTGATTTCCAGAAATTTATTTCAGGTTTCCAAGTTTTGAATCCAGAACTTGTAATCTGTAATTTAGATCCTAAAATCAAACTACATTTCGATTTGACAATCGAAAAAGGTAGAGGATATGTTCCTGCTGAAGAGAACAAAAAACAAAATGTTGCAATTGGAACGATATTTACTGACTCTATTTTTACTCCTGTAAAAAATGTTAAGTATGCTATTGAAAACTTCCGTGTAGAGCAAAAAACAGATTACGAAAAATTAGTTTTCGAAATAAAAACTGATGGTTCAATCAATCCAAAAGATGCCCTTACTGAAGCTGCCAAAGTTTTAATTCACCATTTCATGTTGTTTTCTGACGAAAGAATTACTCTTGAAGCTGACGAAATCGCACAAACAGAATCATATGACGAAGAGTCATTGCATATGAGACAATTGCTTAAAACTAAGCTTGTTGATATGGATCTTTCTGTAAGAGCATTAAATTGTTTGAAAGCGGCAGAAGTTGATACACTTGGAGATTTAGTATCTTTCAATAAAAATGACCTAATGAAATTCCGTAATTTCGGTAAAAAATCTTTAACTGAACTAGATGAACTAGTGGCAATTAAAAATTTGAACTTCGGAATGGATTTAGCAAAATATAAATTAGATAAAGAGTAATCTAATCCTGATTTATCGGGGTTAAATTTAAAATAGCAATGAGACACGGAAAAAAATTCAATCACTTAAGCAGACAGACTGCACATAGAAGTTCTATGCTAGCTAATATGGCTTGTTCTCTTATCGAGCACAAACGTATTAATACTACTGTCGCTAAGGCAAAAGCGCTTAAACAATTTGTTGAGCCATTAATAACAAAATCTAAAGCTGACACGACTCACAATCGTCGTATTGTTTTTGCTTATTTACGTAGCAAATATGCTGTAACTGATTTATTCAGAGATGTAGCTGCAAAAGTAGGTGACCGTCCAGGTGGATACACACGTATCATTAAAGTTGGAAATCGTTTGGGAGATAATGCTGATATGGCAATGATCGAACTTGTAGATTTCAATGAACTTTACAACGGAGGTAAAAAAGAAGTTAAAAAAGCAAAAAGCCGTCGTGGTGGAAAAGCTAAAAAAGCAGATGAAGTTGCAGAAAAAGCGCCAGTCGCTGAAGTTGTAGCTCCTATCGCAGAAGTTGAAGAAGTAGCAGTCGCAGAAGTTGAATCAACTTCAGAAGAAGTTATCGATGAAGCTCCTGCGGCAGATTCTGAAGATGAAACTCCAGCAGAAGATAAGGTTTAATTATGAAATTAATTGACAAATAAAAAATCAAGGATAAACTTTTAGTAGTTTGTCCTTTTTTTTTGCCCAAAATAACTTTGCAAATTTTGCTTAAACATTATGACCTTAGCAGTAATTAATTAAGTTTGCAAATCAGTTTAATAAAAATTGAATAAGGTTTGCAATTTCCATTAAATGAGATTTTTAAAAATAATATATAGCAACCAATGAAATACACAACACGAAAAAGCGCCATTCTTCTATTAAGTGACGGAACTATATTCCACGGGAAATCTATCGGAATTTCAGGAACCACTTTTGGTGAAGTTTGTTTTAATACTGGAATGACTGGATACCAAGAGATATTTACAGACCCTTCCTACTTTGGACAAATAATGGTGGCTACTAATGCTCATATTGGAAATTACGGCGTAAACGAAAAAGAGATAGAATCGGATAGCATAAAAATTGCTGGATTGGTTTGTAAAAATTTCAGTTTCAATTATTCCAGAGAGGATTCCATAGGAAGCTTGGAAGATTATTTTACAAAACAAAACCTAATCTGCATTTCTGATGTTGACACACGAGGACTCGTTAGTTATATTCGTGATAACGGCGCAATGAATTCCGTCATTTGTACTGATGATACGCCAATTGAAGAACTTAAAGCAGCATTGGCCAATGTTCCTGATATGAAAGGTTTAGAACTAGCATCAAAAGTTTCTACCAAGGAACCTTACTTTTTTGGAGACGAAAATGCAACGTATAAGATTGCTGCTTTAGATTTAGGAATCAAGACGAATATCCTTCGTAACCTTGCCAAAAGAGATTGTTACATCAAAGTATTTCCATACGATTCTAAATATTCAGAATTAGCTGAATTTAATCCAGATGGGTTTTTCTTGTCCAACGGACCTGGTGATCCTGATCCGCTTTTTGGAGCAATTGATTTGGCAAAAGAAATTCTTTCCAATGACAAACCATTGTTCGGGATTTGTTTAGGTCACCAAGTGATTGCTTTGGCCAACGGAATTTCGACTTACAAAATGTTCAACGGACATAGAGGAATCAATCATCCTGTAAAAAATGTGCTCACAGGAAAAGGAGAAATCACTTCTCAAAATCACGGTTTTGCCGTAAACAAAGAAGAATTAGACAATCATCCTGATATGGAAATCACGCATCTTCATTTAAATGATGGAACTGTAGCCGGTATGCGAGTGAAAAATAAAAATTGTTTTTCTGTTCAATATCATCCAGAAGCAAGTCCCGGACCTCATGATTCGGCTTATTTATTTGATCAATTCATTGAAAATTTAAAAAATTAAATTTCTTATAAATGAATATTTATTCTAGTAAAAAGCTGTCAATTTTGACGGTTTTTTTTGCTTTGACCATTCTGTGAGGGCAAATAATTGATTTTTTTTTTAGAAATAGCTATTTGCGATGGATTCGAATTTTATATTATTCAATAAACAAATTTGAGATTGTACATTTTAGCTTATAAATTTATGTTAATACTCCGAACTAAACTTGTATTGTATCATTGAATTGCTAAATTTACAATTAGAATTTATTGTGATTGAGTTATAAATTATTTCTCTTTCTTCATTCATAAAATGTATATTTGATCAAAATTAATCAAGACTAGACGATTATAAAATACTATGCTAATTTCCCAACAATTTTTAATTAAAATAAAATACAGCTTCAATAATATGCTTATTAAAACAATACTAATGAAATCCTTAAATAATAAAATTAATCTTACGGTTTTGCTTTTATTATTTTCGAGCGGAATAGCAATAGCACAAGAAATCATTAAAGAAAGTGTTAGTGATACCATCAAAAAAGCTAATTCTTACCAAAAGCAAAAAATAGATGGAGTAATCGCAAAAGTGGGTGACTACATCATTTTGGATTCGGATATTGACAAATCCTATTTAGAAATTTCAAGTCAAGGAGGTTCTATAAAAGATATTACCAGATGTCAGATATTAGGAAAAATAATGGAAGACAAATTGTATGCGCATCAAGCCGTTCAAGACAGTGTTAAAGTTACCGATGGAGAGGTGAAATCGATGATGGAAGAGAGATTAAACTATATGGTAGAGCAAATAGGTTCTATGGATAAAGTGGTTAGTTACTATAAGAAAAATAGTGAAGAAGAGTTTAGAACTTATTTCTTTGATATTTTGAAAGAGCAAAAACTAACTTCTGAAATGCAAAAAAAAATCGTTGAAGCTGTCGAAATTACGCCCGAAGAAGTTCGCAGTTTTTTCAAAAAAATACCAACAGCTGATTTGCCTGTTTTTGGTGCCGAGATGGAAGTAGCTCAAATTGTTGTAACTCCAAAAGTTTCAGATGCCGAAAAGCAAAAAGTGATTGATAAATTGAATGAGTTCAAAAAAGAAGTCCAGGAAGGTGGTTCTAGTTTTGCGACAAAGGCTGTTTTGTACTCTCAAGATCCAGGTTCAAGAGCTACTGGCGGATATTACAAGATGAATAGAAAAACTCAATTTGTAAAAGAATTTAAAGAAGTGGCATTTAGTCTTCAAGAAGGTGAAATTTCAGCACCTTTTGAAACTGATTTTGGTTATCACATTATTTATGTTGAAAAAATAAAAGGACAAGATATAGAGTTGCGCCATATTTTATTGATTCCGGCGGTAACTCCGGCTGATTTAAAAGAAGCAAAAGAGAAAATTACTTTAATCAGAAAACGGATTGTTGATAAGGAGATTACTTTTGACAAGGCAGCAAAAACAATGTCTGACGAAAAAGAAACCAGAACAAATGGAGGTGCTCTAATCAATCCAAAAACTCAGGATACTCGTTTTGAGTTGACCAAAATGGATCCAGCCCTATACAGTCAGGTTTCCAATTTAAAAGACAATGAAATTTCTTTGCCCTTAATGGACGAAGATCAATCAGGGAAGAAGAAATTCAAGATAATTACAGTTACGAACAGAATTGATTCTCACACTGCTGATTATGCTAAGGATTACATAAAAATTAAAGACTTAGCGTTGAAAGAAAAACAAATTAAAGCCATTGGCAAATGGTTTGATGATAAAATTAAAGATACATACATTAAAGTAAATGGCGAGTACAGAGATTGTACTTTTACAAACAATTGGTTAAAGAAGTAGTATTAAGATGTGAGTATTTAGTATTAAGACCGCTTCCAA
This sequence comes from Flavobacterium sp., assembly GCF_031423415.1. Classification (GTDB taxonomy): domain Bacteria; phylum Bacteroidota; class Bacteroidia; order Flavobacteriales; family Flavobacteriaceae; genus Flavobacterium. Next base: position 73,168 of record NZ_JANPFL010000148.1, on the reverse strand, counting down.
CTTCTAACTTCTAACCTTTAACTTTTAACTTCTAACCTCTAACCTCTAACTTCTAACCTCCAATATGTCAGACGTAGCAGCAATACATAACCTAGTTCAAAAACGAAACGAATTAAAAACTGAAATCGCCAAGATTATTGTGGGACAAGATGCGGTAGTAGATCAAATTCTACTTTGCATTTTTTCTGGCGGTCACGCACTCTTAGTGGGTGTTCCCGGTTTGGCAAAAACTTTGATGGTTAACACGCTGGCACAGGCACTTGGGCTCGATTTTAAACGAATTCAATTTACACCAGATTTGATGCCTTCCGATATTTTAGGTAGCGAAATATTAGATGAAAATCGCCAGTTCAAATTTATAAAAGGTCCCATTTTTTCTAATATTATTCTAGCGGACGAAATCAACAGAACACCGCCAAAAACACAAGCCGCTTTGCTTGAAGCAATGCAAGAGCGTGCTGTAACTATTGCAGGTCAGAATTATAAATTAGCATTGCCTTATTTTGTTTTGGCAACCCAAAATCCCATTGAGCAAGAAGGAACTTATCCATTGCCAGAAGCGCAATTGGACCGATTTATGTTTGCGATTAAGTTGGATTATCCTTCTTTTGAAGAAGAAGTTCAGGTGGTAAAAAGAACTACTTCCGATTCAAGTTCTACTATACATCCATTGTTTACAGCTCAAGAAATTATCGATTTTCAACACCTCATTCGTAGGATTCCAGTGGCTGATAATGTTATAGAGTATGCGGTAACTTTGGTTAGTAAAACACGTCCTGATAATGCTTTGTCTAACGAATTTGTTAAAAATTATCTCGATTGGGGTGCAGGACCAAGAGCCTCGCAAAATTTAATTTTGGCGGCCAAGGCCAATGCCGCTTTCAACGGAAAATTTTCTCCAGATATAGAAGATGTAAAAGCCGTTGCTACCGGAATTCTTCGTCACAGAATTATCAAGAACTACAAAGCCGATGCCGAAGGAATTACCGAAGAAATGATTATTGATAAGTTGATGTAGATTTTTTTTGTTAGTGCCCAAAATATAGTAATTCGTGTTTTAAGGCTAAAAATTGGATGTAAAATTATAAATCAACTTAATTTCACACCTTTGTTCTGTGTTGAATAGTTAAATAATTAATCTGATTTTTAGAATTTTACAAAAAATTACACATTATTTATTAAATGTGTAATTATTAGACTTGAAACAGCTTATTCTGCTAATATTTTTTAAAACTCATCATAAATTCTTAAATTTGCAATGCTAAAAAATATTCGTTTAGTTTTAATAACGAAACGAGATTTTTTAAAAGTAAAACCAAGCAAATAAATTACTTAATAAACCAAAAAACACCAAGGCGTTTAATTTTGAATTCATCTCAGAAATCTGCCTAAAACACTGAAACTATTATGAGTATTTATAAAGATTACATTCAAGAGATTGAAGATAGAAAGAGCCAAGGTTTACATCCTAAGCCAATTGATGGAGCCGATTTATTAAGCGAAATCATTGCTCAAATTAAAGATTTAGATAACGAATATCGAGAAGATTCTCTTAAGTTCTTTATTTACAATGTGGTTCCAGGAACTACTCCTGCCGCGAATGTGAAAGCTAAATTTTTAAAGGAAATCGTTTTAGGTCAATCAGTAGTTGGTGAAATTACGCCTGCTTTTGCTTTAGAATTATTATCGCATATGAAAGGTGGGACTTCTATAGCCGTTTTGCTTGATTTAGCTTTAGGTGATGATATTGTTATTGCAAAAGAAGCTGCTGAAGTTTTAAAAACACAAGTTTTTCTTTATGAAGCGGATACAGATCGTTTGGAAGCAGCTTTCAAAAGCGGTAACGCAATTGCCAAGGATATTTTAGAAAGCTATGCTAAGGCTGAATTCTTTACTAAATTACCCGAAATTGCAGAAGAAATTAAAGTAGTTACCTTTATTGCTGGCGAAGGAGATATTTCTACTGATTTACTTTCTCCGGGAAACCAAGCACACTCTCGTTCAGATCGTGAATTGCACGGTAAATGCTTAATTTCTCCAGCAGCACAAGCTGAAATCAAAGCTTTAGCTGAAGCGAATCCTGATAAAAGCGTGATGTTAATTGCTGAAAAAGGTACTATGGGTGTGGGTTCTTCCAGAATGTCAGGGGTAAATAACGTGGCACTTTGGAGCGGAAAACAAGCAAGTCCTTATGTTCCGTTTATAAATATTGCTCCAATCGTTGCAGGAACAAACGGTATTTCTCCAATTTTCCTTACTACTGTAGATGTTACCGGTGGTATAGGTTTAGACCTTAAGAACTGGGTTAAAAAATTGGATGAAAATGGTAACATTGTTCGCAATGAAAGCGGTGATCCTATTCTTGAAGAAGTGTATTCTGTGGCTACTGGTACTGTTCTTACCATCAACACCAAAACAAAAAAATTGTATAACGGAGATAAAGAATTAATTGATATTGCTAAAGCATTCACACCGCAAAAAATTGAATTTATAAAAGCGGGAGGTTCTTATGCAATTGTATTTGGAAAAAAATTACAAACATTTGCTTCAAAGACTCTTGGTATTCCTATTGTTCCTGTATATGCGCCATCGAAAGAAGTTTCTATCGAAGGACAAGGTCTAACAGCGGTAGAAAAAATATTCAATAAAAATGCAGTTGGAACTACTCCAGGTAAAATTTTACACGCTGGTTCTGATGTTCGTGTGACCGTAAATATTGTTGGTTCGCAAGATACAACTGGTTTGATGACTTCTCAGGAATTAGAGTCTATGGCTGCTACTGTGATTTCTCCAATTGTTGATGGTGCTTACCAATCAGGTTGCCATACTGCTTCAGTTTGGGATAATAAATCGAAGGCAAATATTCCTAGATTGATGAAATTTATGAACGACTTCGGTTTAATCACAGCTCGTGACCCAAAAGGCGTTTATCATTCAATGACCGATGTAATTCATAAAGTACTGAATGATATTACTGTAAATGAGTGGGCTATCATCATCGGTGGTGACTCTCATACCAGAATGTCAAAAGGTGTTGCTTTTGGTGCTGACTCAGGAACTGTTGCGCTTGCATTGGCTACGGGTGAAGCTTCGATGCCAATTCCAGAATCGGTTAAGGTGACTTTCAAAGGGGAGATGAAAGGGTATATGGATTTCCGTGACGTAGTTCACGCTACACAATCTCAAATGCTTAAGACATTTGGTGGAGAAAATGTATTCCAAGGGAGAATTATTGAGGTTCACTTAGGAACGCTGAATGCGGATCAAGCCTTTACTTTTACTGACTGGACTGCAGAAATGAAAGCAAAAGCTTCTATCTGTATTTCTGAAGATTATACCTTGATTGAATCGCTAGAAATGGCAAAAGGTAGAATTCAGATTATGATTGACAAAGGAATGGACAACACAAATCAGGTGCTGAAAGGATTGATTGCTATTGCCGATAAGAGAATTGCTGAGATTATTTCAGCAGAAAAACCAGCCTTAAGACCGGATGCAAATGCTAAGTATTATGCTGAAGTTGTTATTGATTTGGATGAAATTGCTGAGCCAATGATTGCAGATCCAGATGTTAATAATGCTGATGTTTCTAAAAGATATACTCACGATACCATTAGACCTCTATCTTTCTATGGTGGCGTTAAAAAAGTAGATCTTGGATTTATAGGTTCTTGTATGGTTCACAAAGGCGATATGAAAATTCTAGCGCAAATGCTCAAGAATATTGATGAGCAAAATGGTAAAGTAGAGTTCAAAGCGCCATTAGTGGTTGCGCCTCCTACTTATAATATTGTTGATGAATTAAAAGCAGAAGGCGACTGGGAAATTTTACAAAAATATTCTGGTTTCGAATTCGACGACAATGTTCCTAAAGCTGCGGCACGAACTTCTTACGAAAAAATGCTATACCTAGAGCGTCCAGGTTGTAACCTTTGTATGGGTAATCAAGAAAAAGCAGCCAAAGGAGATACCGTTATGGCAACATCTACGCGTCTTTTCCAAGGAAGAGTTGTTGAAGATACTGAAGGTAAAAAAGGAGAATCTTTGCTTTCTTCTACACCGGTTGTAGTTTTGTCAACAATCTTGGGCAGAACTCCTACAATTGAAGAATATAAAACGGCGGTAGAAGGAATCAACCTAACTAAGTTTGCGCCTTCTCATAAGTTATTAGTTAAATAATACCAACTGTAATTTTAAAATGGTCTAATCCATTTTAAAATTTTACAATGGTTAATGCCGATAGACAATATATTGAGTACAATTTATTGGACTCTTATATATTGCTAATCGGTATAATTCACATAATTAGTTAATTATAGTTTAAAAGCCTGAGTCGAATGATTCAGGCTTTTTTTTAACGCTATACCAAATATTTTGTATTACAGAAATTAAACTCTTCTAATGCTTTGTAAGAGAAAAATACTATATTTGAAAATAAATAAAGTACACGTTTGTCAGACAAAGCGACCTGGTTTTGGGTGTTTAGATCTGATTTTGTAAAACATATAAACGAGTTAGCCGTCATTCCCCCTAGACTACCGCCCTGACCCCGTAAGCTAACGAGGAAAAGTTGAGAAATGAAAGGAATTAATAAGAAAAAAATAATTTTGCAAATACTTGATTTATAAAACATTAACAAAACGTTAGTTAGAATTATACGAACCAATTTTAAAAAACAAAAAGTAAGATGGCAGAAATAGCATCGCAAGAAGAAGCAAACTATTATTGGGGTGAAATCAATGATAAAGCTAAAAAAATTATTGAAGTTTTAGACGGAGAAAGTTACACTCTTATTAAATCAATACTTAAAAAAGTAGATGAGTCAGTAGAAGATAAACTTACTCAATTAGTTTTATTTCGAGTTCGTTAATTTTATGTTTTGAATGAATATTTTGAATGTCTAAAATAATGTCATTTATATCATCTTTTTTAAGACTCTCCGTTGGTATAAATAAAAAATAGGCTGCGTAATAATCATTAAAATCAATTGAAAAGAAACTTTCTAAATCCGTATGAAATCCCACATAAACGTAGTCTCTAACAAATGAATTGCCTTTAGGATAGCTAGTAGAAACTATACAAATTAAGTTCTTACCTTCGGATAATCCGTCTTTTGCAGTTTTAATATCTTTAGACCAACAACTATATTGATTATTTAGACCTGAAACTTTGTCATTAAAGTCCTCAGATGTCAGTAAGTTGTTTTTAAATAGCATAATTAAAATTAATTTTCTATTAGTTAATTAAGTTTTTCTAGTTCTGAATTAATACCGTTATAAACCCAAATAATCTTTGTTGCAGATACTTTTTTAAATTTTAAGGTAAATGTAACTGCACCTTGTGATTGAATTAAATTTGCTTCGTACGAAGAATCAGTGGAGACATCAGAACCTGAATATATACTCGGAGCTTGTGCAATACTTTCTTTCCAACACAAAGAGGTTGCTTGTGATAACTGACAAAGATTATTAGAGGTAAATTTATACAAAGGCGTTTCAGGTGTATTGCCATCTGCCTTGACACCCCACGTTCCTTGAATCCAAGCGGGAGGGTTAAAAGCAGAATTTGAAGAATTATTATCATCTGATGAACAAGAAAATAGAATAATTGCGAAAAGAAGAAGTATAAGTTTTTTCATAATTAAAAAAATTAAGCTTTAATTTCTGCTTCGAGTGAAGCAACACAATCAATAATTGCCAATACATTCTCTTTATTCCCCGGAATTTCTAAATTTTCTTTTATATGTTCCATACGTAAATCAATAATATTATTCCAATAGCAAAGTTTTTTTAAAATAGAGCTTTTATTATATGAAAACACTAAATTATTAACTTGATTTCTTAAATCATCTATTTCTAAAGGAATTCTTGAATTTAAAATCTGATTTACTAAAGTTTCCAATTTCTGCATAAATTTAATTTTTATCAATAAAATATTGCGTTTTTATTTTCCGATTCTTAATGTTATCTAGAGTCTAATTTGATGGTTTTAAGTGAAATGATTCAATAACGTTTGTATTTTTTGAAAACCTTTCATTAACTCATCTTGATTTATCTTTGCTATATTTTTAAAAAGATTCTCCATAAGTACATATTCTTTTTCGTTTGGCATTCCATCACAAAATAATACTTCATATGCTAAAGTAATAAGAAGGTCTTTTTCTGAATTGCTTATGTCAGTTAATTTATTCCGAATTATTTCAGGATTTATACAATTTATATAGTCATCATATTCTTTATATTTTATGTCCAGTTCCTTAAGAGATAAATTAATGAGATTTTCTCTTTTTATTTTGGTTTCTTTTTTCTCACTTGCAATATTAAATATGCCCAGAATAGTCATAGCTGTCAATTTTTGACTTTTATTTAAATTGTCCCAAACCGCAAAAATTTTAGTCATTATAGTAAAGTTTAATTTTTTAGCAATGATATAAAAATATTTTAAATAACACAAATATGTGTCAAGTTATTTTGCAAGATAAGTGCAATTTTAATCTGTGCTAGAAAATGACGAAATAACGTTAGTAAAATCGGTAGGAGAAAAAATAAGATTGAGAAGATTAGAAATAAATCTGTCTCAAGAAACTCTATCTTATGACGCCAATATACCTCGAAACCAAGTAGGAAGGATTGAGCGAGGCGAAATAAGTACTTCTATAACAACATTACATAAAATCTGCAAAGCTCTTAAAATTGAGATGAGAGATTTATTTTAAAAAATGGATTAAGGCCAGCTTTACTAGGCATTCCCTAAAATAAAATTATTGTCCTATTCTGGGGGAAATGAGCGAACGTCACTCCAACAATCGAAGAATATAAAACAGCGGTAGAAGGTATCAATCTAACTAGGTTTGCACCTTCACATAAGTTATTAGTTAAATAATTCACATAATTAGTTAATTAAAGTTTAAAAGCCTGAGTCTAATGACTCAGGCTTTTTTTAGCAATATCCCAAATATTTTGTATTATCGAAATTAAAGCTCTTCTGTGGTTTGTTCGTGAAAAATACTATATTTGGAAAAACATAAAGTTTATTATACAAAGTAACCAAATACTGGGTGCATAGGTCTTATTTTGTTAGGCCTACAAGCTAGTCGGCTGCAATACTACGCGAAAACGTAAAATAGACATTTTAATATGATAAGTCATTAAGTAATTTATTTGTAATATTGCGAAAATATTTTTGAATGGATGAAAATAAACCAAAACGAGAAAAGAGAAAGCGAATAATGACAAGCATTGTTGATTCTGAAATATATGGCGATAACATATGCTCTATAAATGCTAAGTTTATTACAAATTACGAGCTAACATTTAAAACTAATTTATTTAAAGATAAGCATTATAATATACGTAAAGATTTCGGCGAAGACGATGGTACACCAAGAAATGGAATTGAAGAAGAAAGTGTATGTAAATTAATTGAAAACACATTAATACACGTTTTACATTATTCAATGCGTTATGGGTCAATTATAAATTATCCGCCGTTCAATCCAAAAACAAGTTTTAGAATAGTTTTACAAGATAAAACTTCAGGCGAGAAAGATTTCTTAAATGTAGCTGCAGAATATCATTTCGAAAGTTTAAACTCTTTTGAAATCACTATTTGGACTGCAATGGCAATTGAAAATTTTCGCTATCGTGACCCTCAATATATTGTAGAAATTCATAACGATAAAACAGTTTTAAAACAAAAAGAGCGTGGCAAAATAAACTATAAAATGGAGTTAGAATTACCATAATCTATAAATAACGTAAAAACTATAAATTAATACAATGGAAAAATTGCGTATAATAGAATAAATCGCTATACTTTTGTATTAGACAATGCCTAGACTAAGTCTCTTCAAAGCCGAAAGGCAAGACGCTTTACTCTTTAAGGGCTAAAAGAAGCTTCCAAATATGGGGGCTTTTTTGTTACAAATATTTTGACGAAAAAAAGTACTGCAGCCAAAGTTTGTTTTATATCTTTGAGTTCAGTGCATAACCGAAAGTTCCGGCTTCTTTAGTCCGCAACAGACGTGAAGACTAGGAACGTTGTAGGATATGACATAATTATGAAAACTAAAAAATTAGATTTAGAAATTGATACTATTGGAGGATTGAGTTCATTAACGTTGACCGAAGAAAAAGCTTTGAGTGACTTCTTTAAAAAGAAAAAATCAACAAAAAAGATAACGGATAAAAAGAAACTTAATACCTAACAAAGTACATCCTACAACAGCTAGGGGTTCGTTGCGTAGAAGGGATCAACCTAACTAAGTTTGCGCCTTCACATAAGTTATTAGTTAAATAATTCACATAATTAGTTAATTTTAGTTTAAAAGCCTGGGTCTAATGATTCAGGCTTTTTTTTGTATTCAATTTTTTTGTACCTTGTAATATTCAAAAAAGATTTACAAAACTAAATACTATAAATACTATGGCTTTTGATATTGAAATGATTAAAAAAGTGTATGCCAATATGACTAGTCGTGTTGATGCTGCACGTGAATTAGTCGGTCGTCCGCTAACATTGACTGAGAAAATATTGTACACTCATCTTTGGGAAGGACAACCTAGTCAAACTTTTTCGAGAGGTGTCGATTATGTTGATTTTGCTCCAGATAGAGTGGCTTGTCAAGATGCAACGGCTCAGATGGCATTGTTGCAATTTATGCACGCTGGTAAAAAAACGGTTGCGGTTCCAACCACGGTTCACTGTGATCACTTGATTCTAGCTAAAAATGGAGCAGAAAAAGATTTGGCTGTAGCCAATACACAATCCAAAGAAGTTTTTGACTTCCTTTCTTCTGTTTCTGATAAATACGGAATTGGTTTTTGGAAACCAGGTTCAGGAATTATTCACCAAATCGTTTTGGAAAACTATGCTTTCCCCGGAGGTTTGATGATTGGAACCGATTCGCATACTGTAAATGCTGGCGGATTGGGAATGTTAGCCATTGGTGTTGGTGGTGCTGACGCGGTTGATGTAATGTCAGGAATGTCTTGGGAACTGAAATTTCCAAAATTAATAGGCGTAAAATTGACCGGAAAATTATCAGGTTGGACTGCACCCAAAGATGTAATTCTTAAAGTAGCCGATATTCTTACTGTAAAAGGTGGAACAGGCGCTATCGTCGAATATTTTGGCGAAGGAGCAACTTCAATGTCTTGTACTGGAAAAGGAACCATCTGTAATATGGGAGCCGAAATCGGAGCGACTACTTCTACCTTTGGTTATGACGAATCGATGAGAAGATACCTTTCTGCAACAGGTCGTCAAGACGTGGTTGATGCAGCCGATACAGTAGCGTCTTACTTGACCGCCGATCCAGAAGTTTACGCTAATCCGGCAACGTATTTCGACCAACTAATCGAAATTAACCTTTCGGAATTAGAACCACACATCAATGGCCCTTTTACGCCAGACAGAGGAACTCCAGTATCTAAAATGAAAGAAGAAGCTGCCGCAAACGGTTGGCCAATTAAAGTAGAATGGGGATTAATCGGTTCTTGTACCAACTCTTCTTATGAAGATATGGCTCGTGCTGCGTCTATCGTAAACCAAGCGGTAGAACACGGAATCACTCCAAAAGCAGAATTCGGTATCAATCCCGGATCGGAACAAATTAGATATACTATCGAAAGAGATGGCATCATCGCTACTTTCGAAAAAATGGGAACCAAAGTGTTTACCAATGCTTGTGGTCCTTGCATAGGACAATGGGATAGAGCAGGAGCTGACAAAGGAGAGAAAAACACCATCGTTCATTCGTTCAATAGAAACTTCTCTAAACGTGCCGATGGAAACCCAAATACACACGCTTTTGTAACATCACCAGAAATGGTGGCTGCATTGGCCATTGCAGGTCGTTTGGACTTTAACCCTTTGACCGATTCGTTGATCAACGACAATGGCGAAGAAGTCAAATTGACTGCGCCTTATGGTGATGAGTTACCCAAAAAAGGGTTTGCCGTTGAAGATAATGGATTCCAAGCGCCGGCAGCTGATGGAAGCGGCGTAGTGGTGGCGGTTTCTGAAACTTCAGACAGATTGCAACTTTTGGCACCATTCGAAGCTTGGGACGGAAAAAATATTATGGGAGCCAAATTATTAATTAAAGCTTTCGGAAAATGTACTACCGATCATATTTCTATGGCTGGACCTTGGTTGCGTTTCCGTGGTCACTTGGATAATATTTCAAACAATATGTTGATAGGCGCAGTGAATGCTTTTACTGAAAAAACCAATTCCGTTAAAAACCAATTGACCGGAGAATACGATACAGTTCCTACGGTAGCACGTGCCTACAAAGCAGCTGGAATAGCCTCCGTTGTTGTGGGCGACCACAATTACGGCGAAGGTTCCTCTCGGGAACACGCTGCAATGGAGCCTCGTTTCTTGGGTGTGAAAGCGGTTTTGGTAAAATCGTTCGCTCGTATTCACGAAACCAATTTGAAAAAACAAGGAATGTTAGGATTGACTTTTGCTAATGAAGCCGATTATGACAAAATTCAAGAAGATGACACCATCAACTTCGTGGACTTGGTTGATTTTGGTCCCGGCAAACCCTTGACTTTAGAATTCGTTCACGCTGATGGTTCTAAAGATAGCATCTTGGCAAACCACACTTACAATGACAGTCAAATAGGTTGGTTCGTTGCGGGTTCTGCCTTAAACTTGATTGCTGCTGCGGGAAATGCATAATTGTAGAACATAATGATAACGAAAATGCTCAAGGAAACTTGGGCATTTTTTTGTTTCTAAAAGTGTTTTCATTAGGAGCTGCGGAATGGCTTGTTGGGAATAAAAAGTGGGGTGGATGAATTGCATTCTAATTTTTCCTATTTTTGAAAAGTGTTAAAAACAACAACAACGACAACACAAAAAAACGCATTGCACTTTTTTGAGTTGTCGGGAATAAAAAATTAAAATTCAAACGAATAAATGTATTGTGGCTTTTGCAGTTACGTATATTTAAATCTATAGGCAATTGCTAATCGAAAGCAGAAAAATTCAAAATATAATAAATGAAAGCCAAAAAAAGTATTATCATTTTTATATCATTTTTTATAATTGTGATTCTATTTATTCAAATCGATCACTATTTTAATTTGAAAAAAGATTATCAATTAAAAGTAAATTTCATCGTAGAAAAGAAAGTGGAAAGAGATAATGGAACTTGTTATCTATATACTAAAAATGATACAGAATTTCCTTTGCAGAGTTTTTTATTTTATAAAAGTCAAATTTATGAAAGAGATAGTGTTGTTAAAAAAAGCGATTCGTATTTGATTTATGTTTACCGAAAAAGAAACTGGAAAGATTATGGAATAGACAAAACTTATTTTGTCGCTGAAAAAATTCAACTAGACAAAAAGTAACGCAACTCCCTGCTCTACTAGGTCTTCCCTAAAATAAAATTATTGTTGTATTTTGAGGTGCTGTGCGATTTCTTTAGCTATCAGAACTTTGGCTGAAATAAGTGAAGATTTCAAAGTTTTTGGATTAAATAGTAATGGCGAATGGGATAAATTTATAGTAGGAGAAGATTACGAAGCATTTTTAGTAACAAAAAAAGAAAATATAGTATAGTTATGACAATAGATCAATTAAATCAATCGAAAGTTCCGATTATTGTTTTCGACAAAAAATTGGAAGAATTTAAAGGAAAAGTACTGTTTCCTGAAAAATTAAAAAAAGCAAACGAAATTTTGGCAAAAGCAGGCTTGCCGAAAGTTGAGATTAAAAAATAAATACTTCCTCCCATACAGTAAGAGTTTTGTTGCCAGGACAGCACAAACGATGAATTGAAATCATCGAGTATCTTCAGTCAACCTGTGCAGTTACCGCAAAGTTTTGAGAGAGAATTACAAGAGGCAATTAAGCCTCTTTTTTTGTGGTGATTGTCACCGCTTAATAGCACAATTTTTACTCTGGCAAAAAAACTAGCAATACATTAAACCTATTGGCAATCAAAAATGTAATAATCGAACCTAGCTTCGCCTTAATTTTAACGATTGTTGAGGTGCTGCTACTTCAAAAAAAATACTTAAATTAGGAACCAAAACCAATCCAACTACCCTAACTAAAAACAACACCAGTATGAAACCAGTTATACTACTTTTAATGTTCCTTTTTGCAGGATCTATTTTTTCTCAAAAAATAACCAAACGCAGTTTAAAACCTTCGGATGTGTACCGTTTGCAAAACCTGAGTGATTCCCATATTTCTCCTGATGGCAATTGGGTTGCCTACACACTATCAACGGTGGATTCTGTAAAAAACAAACGAAACTCCGATATTTGGATGGTGTCTTGGGATGGAAAAGAGTCTGTTCAATTGACCAATAGTCCAGAAAGTGAATCACAGCCCAGCTGGAGTCCCGATGGGAAATATTTGTCCTTCGTATCTTCTCGAAACGGTCTCAAAGGCAGTCAGATTTGGATAATGGATCGACGAGGCGGCGAAGCCAAACAACTAACCGATTTGAAAAAAGGAGATTTGGACGAGTACGAATGGTCGCCAAATGGAAGCAAGATAGCATTAGTAATCAAAACCCAACCCGATACGGCAAAAGTTAAAACTCCAAAACCAATTGTTATTGACCGCTATCATTTCAAACAAGACATTGAAGGGTATTTAACCCGAAAACCATCGCATCTTTATCTTTATGATGTTGCCACCAAAAAAATGGATACCCTGACCAAAGGAATTTATGACGAAACAAATCCCAAATGGTCGCCTGATGGCAACCAAATTGCCTTTTTGAGTAATCGCACCGCCGATCCCGACAGAAATGAAAACTCCGATATTTGGGTTATTGATGCTAAAGCGAATGCGACAATGAAACAAATAACCACTTGGACAGGAAGTGATTCGGCACCACAATGGAGCCCAGATGGAAAACAAATAGGGTATTTAAGATCTACTGCTTCGGATAATTATATTATGTACGACCAATCGGTATTGTGTGTCGTTTCTAAAGAAGGTGGTGAACCAAAACTACTCTCAAAATCTTTGGACAGACCTGTTGGAAGCCCACGTTGGACTAAAAATGGAACTTCGATAATGGCTTTGGTAACGGATGATCGAACAAGATATGTTGCCGAATTTTCTATTTCGGATAATAAAATGACTAAAATTGCCAGCGGTAATCGAAGTTTTTCTTCCTTAGAACTGCATCCTTCGGGCAGTTTTTTAACGGCGATGAGTGAAGCACAAATGCCGACAGAAATCTATGCACTTGAAGGCGGAAATCCACGTCGTCTTACCCAACACCAAGATTCCTTTTTAGAAAAAATAACTTTAGCTTCAGTTGAAGGATTTACCTCAAAAAGTAAAGACGGAACGTTAGTTTCTAACCTTTTGTATCGTCCAGCTAATGCTACGGTTGGAAAAAAATTGCCGACCATTTTCTTCATTCACGGTGGTCCAGTAGGTCAGGACGATTATAGTTTTGATCTCTCCAGACAAATGTTGGCCGCCGCAGGTTATGCCGTTGTGGGGGTTAATTATCGTGGTTCGAATGGTCGCGGCTTGGATTATTGCAAAGTTATTTCGGGAGATTGGGGCAATATAGAAGTTTTGGATATTCTAGGGGCTGCAGATTATGTTGTTCAAAAAGGCATCGCCGATGCTGATAAATTGGGAATCGGCGGATGGAGTTATGGAGGTATTTTGACGGATTATGTTACTGCTTCGGATACTCGTTTCAAGGCGGCTTCAAGTGGTGCTGGTGTTGCTATGGTTTCTTCGATGTATGGCGTTGATCAATACATTTTGCAATATGACAATGAAATTGGACAACCTTGGAAAAACTTTGATAAATATGTAGCACTTTCGTATCCTTTTTTGAAAGCATACAAAATCAAAACGCCTACACAATTTATGGTTGGGGAAAGTGATTATAATGTTCCCGCGGTAGGAAGCGAGCAAATGTATCAGGCTTTCAAATCATTAGGGATTCCAACGGAGCTTATCATCTATCCAGGGCAATTTCACGGTATCACGAATCCGAGTTTTCAAAAAGACCGTTTCGAACGGTATTTGACTTGGTTTAATACTTATTTGATGAAAAAATAATTAAAAAGGGTAGCCCAACAATTCAACTATTTTTCAATAATAATTTTGTTAAATCGATTGTAAAGAGTTGTTAAAAATGTTTGTTTTTTGCATTAATAGACTAGATTTGCCTATTCAAACTTATTTTTCTTTTATTTTGCCATTAAAGTTAGATAATTATTCAATTTTTTAAAATTTTCAATTATCTTGTCTTGTCGAACATAAAGGAAATTCAGTGATTAAAGTTTGAATTTAAATCGAGTTTATGAAGTATTTAGGTTGGCTTTTTTTGATTCTTTTCTTTAGCAGTATGAGTCTTTTTTCGCAAGAAAAATTCAAGAAGCATACTGTTGCTAAGGGCGAAACCATCAGCGAAATTGCACAGAAATACAACGTAAAAGCGTCGGTAATTTATGAACTCAATCCCGATGCCGTAAACGGAATTAAAGGAAAGATGGTTTTGTTAATTCCAACCAATACAAAACAGCATACTGCGGTTGCAACACCAGCAATTACAAGTAATCTTCCTGAAAAAACCCATGAAGTGCTACCCAAAGAAACACTGTATGGAATTGCCAAACAGCACCATATAACTATTGACGATTTATATAAAATCAATCCTAATCTAGAAAAGGAAGGACTGAAAATTGGACAAACTATCAAGATTCCCCAAACGGCTTTAGAGGATTTTGTTGTAGCACAAGAAATAGAAAAACCAACTAATGTTGAAAAGACTACCGTTTCCAAAAAAAATAGTCCTAAAGGAGAAACAGTCGTTGCTCTTAAAGAAGACGAGAAATTAGAAATTCCAACGAAAGGAATTGAATATGAAGTCCTGCCAAAAGAAACATTATATTCCATATCAAGAAAATACGGAATCAAGCTTTTCGATTTGCAAAATGCCAATCCAGCATTAGGAACTAATTCTTTGAAAGTCGGTCAAAAAATTACTGTTCCAGTAAAAGAAGGTACTAATTTGAGTTTGACAGCGGAAAAAGTTGTGGCGCAAAAAGAGGTTAAACCTGAAAAAGAAGTTGCTGTTCAAGCAAAACCGATTGAAGAACAAAAGGAATCAACAACCCAATTTATTCACGAAGTTTTACCTAAAGAATCGCTGTATTCTGTTGCCAAGCAATACAAAATAACTCTTGCCGATTTGCAAAAAGCGAATCCTGAATTAGGCACGAAATCCTTGAAAGTGGGTCAAAAAATTAATGTTCCGGTCAAAGTGGATGTTAATTCGAGTCATATTACCGAGAATAAAGAAGTGAAAATCGAAAAAGAAATTGCGGTTGTTTCACAAAATATAGAAGACAAGACAGCAGAAACCGAAATAGCTCACGAAGTTTTACCAAAAGAAACGAAGTACGGAATTGCGAAACAATATGGTCTCACAGTTGCCGAATTGGAAAACCAAAATCCGAATAGTTCCAAAAAATTATTGGTGGGTTCAGTGCTTAAAATCCGCGGTTCGAAATTGATTGTGAAAGAGACTCCTGTTGAAAATTCAATTGCAAATGCAGCTCCAAATGTTGAGGAAAAATTTGAAAATAAAGAGACAAATACGGTACGCGATGCAGATTTAATTGACCAACTAATTTCGAAAGCTTCGGAAAATATTGGAACACGTTACCGCTCTGGTGGCACCACGACAGAAGGTTTTGATTGTTCAGGATTTATGTATTATACCTTTAGCAACTACGATATTAAGTTGCCAAGATCGTCGGTCGAAATGGCTTCTTACGGATCGAAAATTGATGTCCAAAATGCCCAAAAAGGCGATTTGATTTTCTTTAAAACCAGAGGAAGTAACCAAATCAACCACGTTGGAATGGTCGTCGAAGTTTTGGAAGATGAGATTAAATTCATTCATTCTGCCACTCACGGCGGTGTTATTATTTCTTCTACCAAAGAATCCTATTATGAGAGGAATTTGGTTCAGGTGAATCGGGTGTTGTAAATGACTGACTTTAATGCTTTTTAGTTTTTTTTAAGGAACTAGTGTAGAAGTTAGTATCAAATGTGTTCCGGTTTGGAAATTAAGAGGGTTTTACTTTTTTTTGTATTTTTGTTCAAACTTCATATTATAAATATATAAACTGCTAAATAATCACAACAATGAAACTTCAAGTATTAAAAGATAATTTTGGCAACCAAACAGGCGTTTATGTCCCAATTGAAGATTGGACTTTGATAAAAAATAATTACCCGGATATTGAGAATCTTGAACAAGATTTACCACAATGGGAAAAAGATTTAATTGATAGACGATTAGAGGCTATTGCTGAAAATCCTGAACGGTTAAAACCAATTGAAAGTCTTTTGGAAGAACTAAAACGCAAAATTTAGTGTATAATTCTCAATATCTTGACGAAGTCCTTACAGATATGCAAGAAGCAAAAATTTGGTACAAAGAACAAAAAGAAGGATTAGAAGTTGACTTTGCTTTTGCCATTGAAAAAGCCATTGAAAAAGTTTTAAAAATGCCTACAGCCTATTCGCCACGCTACAAAAAGGTTAGAATTGCTCATCCAAAAACGTTTCCTTATAACATTCATTTTTATATTGATGAAGATTATAAAACCATCGTTTTTACTGCTATTGTTCATAATAAAAGACATCCTAAATTCGCTGTGAATAGGATTTGATACCGTCAATGTTTTTAAAATTGTGTAAAATCAACGAGTATAAAAAGACAATCATTCTTGGCTTTTTTGTTTGCTGACTAGCTTTGCTAATTTGGTTTTGTTGCGCAAGGGTCGTATAATGGTCGAAGTTTTGGAAGACGAAATTAGATTCATTCTGCCACTCACGGAGGTGTGATTATATCTTCTACCAAAGAATCCTATTATGAGAGGAATTTGGTTCAGGTGAATCGGGTGTTGTGAATACTCTATTAATCATATTTATAAAACTCTCAAGGCGACTTGGGAGTTTCTTTATTTATTGTGAAAGTAGTTTGAAACTTTATTTAGGAAATTATTTAACTATTTTTATTGTAGTAGCAATCGTAACTCTTAGTTTTTTATCTACAAAATATTAAATTATTCGAAAATGAACAACATTCGTCAATACTTTTTTTAGGTTTTAAACCCAACTAATCGGCTATTTCCAAAAAAAGTATATCTTTAGCCAACTGAAACCTAATACCTAGAACCCAAAACCCAGAAAATATGCAAGACAACAACGAAGAACATTTTAAAAGAGAACTCGGATTACTAGACGGAACGATGCTTGTTGTGGGCTCGATGATTGGTTCGGGAATATTTATTGTAAGCTCGGATATAGCCAGACAAGTAGGTTCAGCAGGATGGCTGACCTTGATTTGGGTTATTTCGGGATTAATCACGATGATTGCCGCAGTGAGTTATGGCGAGTTGAGCGCGATGTTTCCAAAAGCGGGAGGTCAATATGTTTATCTTAAAGAAGCATATAATAAACTCATTGCTTTTCTCTATGGTTGGAGTTTCTTTGCTGTAATTCAAACGGGAACAATTGCAGCCGTAGGTGTGGGTTTTTCAAAATTTGCCGCCTATTTGATTCCCTCATTAAGCGATGAAAATGTTCTTTATGAAATAGGTTCTTTCAAACTTAATGCAGCCCAGATTGTTTCTATAATAATGATTGTTTTATTGACATACATCAATAGTCGTGGAGTGAAAAACAGCAAAATAATGCAAACTGTTTTGACGGTGATTAAGATTTTCTCTTTGTTTGGCTTGATTGTTTTCGGTTTCCTACTAGCGGCCAAAGCAGAAGTTTGGAATGCCAACTGGGCAGATGCTTGGAATACTCGTTCTTTTAATGTGGACAGCCGTTCTTGGATGCCAATAGGCGGATCGGCGTTGATTGCTGGTATTTCGGCATCTATGGTGGGTTCTTTGTTTTCTAGTGATGCATGGGTTGGTGTGACTTTTATTGCAGGCGAAATCAAAAATCCAAAACGAAATGTGGGGCTAAGTTTGTTTCTTGGAACTTTTCTTGTGACTATTATTTATGTCTTGACTAATTTGATGTACCTCGCAGTGATTCCTTTGGACGAAATTGCAACTGCAAAATCCGATAGAGTTGCCGTGGTGGCTTCCCAATATACTTTTGGAGACATGGGAACAATTATTATTGCAGTGATGATTATGATTTCGACATTTGCCTGCAATAATGGTGCAATAATGGCTGGAGCTAGGGTGTATTACACGATGGCAAAAGACGGTTTATTTTTGAAGAAAGCTGCAAGCCTTAATGAGGCGAGCGTTCCAGAATATGCTTTATGGGTTCAATGTATTTGGGCTTCGGCTTTGTGTTTGACTGGAAAATACGGTGATTTACTAGATTTCGTAATCATCATTGTATTGATATTTTACATATTGACAATTTATGGTATATTCATTCTTCGCAAGAAAATGCCAGATGCTGAAAGACCTTATAAGGCTTTTGGTTATCCTTTCTTACCGTTATTATACATTGTAATTGCTTCGGCAGTTTGTGTTTCCTTGTTGCTGACTAAATTCTCAACTTGTGGCTGGGGCGTTTTGATTATGCTAACGGGAATTCCAGTGTACTATTTGACAAAACAGAAAGAATAGTGTTCAGCCTGCCTGTCGGCAGACAGGTGTTCAGTTTTTTAGTGTGCAGTTATCCTTACTAAAAAATCCGTCTCGTTACATTCTAACTTGACGGATTTTAAATTTATAGCAATTAAGTCTTGAGGCTTTGTTCTTTTTTCTTATGAAATTATGCGTAAGCAAGATCTTCCAAAGCAGTTTCTACATCTTCAAAAGGCAAGTTCCAAGCATCGGCAACACCTTTGTAAAGAATTTTACCATTGGCAACGTTGAGTCCTTTTTTCAATTCTTCGTTTTCAGCGCACGCTTTTTTCCATCCTTTGTTGGCCAATTGCAAAGCATAAGGCAATGTGGCATTGGTCAGCGCCAAAGTAGAAGTATAAGGAACAGCACCTGGCATATTGGCTACGCAATAATGAACAATGTCGTCGATGATGAAAGTTGGATTTTCGTGTGTTGTTGGGGTACAAGTTTCGATACAACCTCCTTGGTCAACGGCAACGTCAACCACTACGGTTCCCGGAGCCATTAATTTTAGCATATCACGAGTAATCAAATGAGGCGCTTTGGCACCTGGAATCAAAACCGCTCCAATAACCAAATCAGCCTGAGAAATCGCGTCGCGAACATTATAATGATTCGACATAACTGTAGTTACGTTGGCAGGCATCACGTCAGACAAATAGCGTAAACGTGGCAAACTTACATCCAGAATAGTTACTTGAGCACCAAAACCAGCCGCCATTTTTGCAGCTTGAGTTCCAACAATTCCACCACCTAAAACAACTACTTTTGCAGGAGGAACTCCGGGAACACCTCCAAGAAGAATTCCTTTTCCTTTCATCGGTTTTTCGAGGTATTTTGCACCTTCTTGAATTGCCATACGACCAGCCACTTCTGACATTGGTACTAATAATGGTAAGCTGCGATCTGATTTTTCAACCGTTTCATAAGCCAAGCAAACTGCTTCACGTTCCATCATTGCATAAGTCAATGGTTCAGAAGAAGCAAAGTGGAAGTAGGTAAAGAGTAACTGGTCTTTTTTGATTAGCGGATATTCTGACGCTATAGGTTCTTTTACTTTAATAATCATTTCGGCAATTTCGTAAACGGCTTCAATGGTTGGCAAAAGTTGGGCTCCCGCTTCGGCGTAAGCTTTGTCACTAAAACCACTGTTCTCTCCTGCGCTTTTTTGCACATAGACAAGATGTCCGTGTTTTTTGAATTCGGCTACACCTGCTGGGGTTAGCGCTACACGATTTTCGTTGTTTTTGATTTCTTTAGGAACTCCAATAATCATATTGTTTGTGTTTAGTAGTTAGAATAATAACGATATACAAAGATACTGCAGAAAGAAAATATTTTGTCAAATGAAATTAAATTAAGAAAGTAATAGTATTATTAAGTATTTTTACATAAAATATTTCTGAATCGAAACCTATTTATGTTTCTAAAACGAAAAAATATCTGATTTCGAATCTTTAAAAAGTATTCATTTAATCCTTTCTATACTATGATTTTAGACGAAACCGACAAAAAAATCCTGCGACTGCTTCAAGTTGATGCACATTTGACTTTAAAGGACATTGCTAATAAAATAAATCTTTCGCTGACGCCTGTTCACGATCGAGTGAAGCGTTTGGAAAAGGAAGGTATCATCGAAAAGTATGTTTCGATTTTGAATAAAAAAAAGTTAGGAAATAACTTGATGGTGTATTGCCAAGTGACGTTGGTCAAACAAACCTATGATGTTTCGGAAGGTTTCAATCAGTCAATTATGAATATGCCTGAAGTGGTCGAATGTAATTTTATCTCGGGAAGTTTTGATTATATGCTCAAAATCATCTTACCCGATATGGAAAGTTACCACAATTTTCACCAAAAAAAACTATCGGTTTTACCCGAGGTTTCGTTGATTAATAGTTTTTTTATCATCTCGGAAGTTAAGAGCACGACCGTTTTGCCAATTTAAAAAGTTAGCCACAGATTCGCAGATTTTTTTTAAATTAATCTGTGAATCTGTGGCCTATTTTTACTCAAGTTTGAGATTATTTTTAAATTATAATTCGAATAATCTCGCCTCTTTTATTGATCATTTCCATTTGAACACTTTGATTGTCTGCCTTGTTATTCAATATTTTAGATGCAGATTCGATGTCTTTAATTTTTACATTATCAATACTGAGGATAATATTTCCTATCAGCTCCTGTTCGTATTGTTTTAGATTTTCGTTGCTGATAGATTTTATTTTCACACCACCATCCAAATGAAATCTTGTTTTTTCGGCACCAGCAATATTTTCTAATTCTATCCCTTTGAATTCGGTGTTGAAAAACTCGTTTTTGCTCAATACAACTGGTAGTACTTTGTTTTTTCCTTCGCGGATAAAAGTAACTTCTACTTTGTCATTTGGTCTTTTGGTGTTGATATAACCCGAAAGATCGGCAAAAGTGGAAATATCTTGATTGTCTAATTTGATAATAATATCCCCTTTTTGCAAACCTGCTTTTTCGGCTCCCGATTTTTGCTGAACTTTTTTGATGTAGAAACCTTGTGTTTCTTTGACACCCAATTCTTTGGAAGCCATCGCATTCAATTCTCCTCCTTCAACACCAAGAACTCCTCTTTGTACATTTCCAAACTCTATTAAATCATCAATTATTTTTTTTGCATTATTCGAAGGGATTGCAAATGAATATCCGGTGTAAGAACCAGTTGGTGAGGAAATCATTGTGTTGATTCCAATTAATTCGCCACGTGTGTTTACCAATGCACCGCCGCTATTTCCGGGATTTACTGCAGCATCAGTTTGGATGAACGATTGAATTCCGCTGGTGTCTAAGTTTCTGGCTTTGGCCGAAATAATTCCTGCGGTCACGGTCGAAGTTAAATTATACGGATTTCCAACGGCCAAAACCCATTCGCCAATTTTCACCGAATCCGAGTTGGCGAAAGCCGTATAAGGTAATTTTTCATCGGCATTGATTTTTAGTAACGCAATGTCCATTTTCGAGTCGGTTCCGATGAGTTTTGCTTTGTATGATTTTTTGTTGTTCAAGGTGATTTCTATTTCGGACGCGTCTTTTACTACGTGGTTATTGGTTACGATATAACCGTCTTCCGAAATGATTACACCAGAGCCAGTTCCTACTTGTTCTTGTTGTTGTCCTCCTTGAAAACCATAGAAATATTCCAATATCGGATTGGTAACGGTGGTTCTGGAGACATTTTTTACGTGCACCACAGTGTGAATGGTTTTGTCGGCAGCTTCAGTAAAATCAACTGCTTCTGCCGATAGTCCTACATTTCTACTATAGGAATTTTGGGCTTGAGTTACAATTGAATTGTTTTTAGAAAAATAGCCATTGTTGTCAAACAACAATTTATAAGAACCCAATGTAACGGTTCCGCTCAATAATGATACTAAAAATAGTCCTGAAAATCGTTTCATAGTTTTAAATATATTTATGTGTTTACAACGTAAAATTATACATTTTGATATTTCAAAAAAACAGTTTAACGCTCGTTTAACACTCTTTAACGTATCATTAATATTTGTACTTTTGTAACTCTTAATACAAAGCATAATGCAATTAGAATTTTATAAATATCAGGGAACAGGAAACGATTTTGTAATGATTGACAATCGTTCGGATTTTTTTCCAAAGGGAAATGTACAACTCGTGGCTCGTTTGTGCGATAGACGTTTTGGAATTGGAGCTGATGGACTCATTTTATTAGAAAACGATGAAGCCACCGATTTTAAAATGGTCTATTATAATTCTGATGGTAATCTAAGTTCAATGTGTGGTAATGGTGGTCGCTGTTTAGTGGCTTTCGCTAAATATTTAAATGTAATTAATGACAATTGTACTTTCATTGCGACCGACGGTTTGCATCACGCCAGCGTTGCAACTGACGGAATAGTTTCTTTGCAAATGATTGATGTAAGCAATATCAAAATAGAAACCGTTTACACTTTTATGAATACGGGTTCGCCGCATCACGTGCAAATGGTGGACGATTTGGAACATTATAATGTAAAAGAAAACGGTGCTGCACTTCGTTACGGTTCTTTATACGGAAAAGAGGGAAGCAACATCAATTTCGTTAAGAAAATAAACGAGGATACTTTCGCGCTTCGCACTTATGAAAGAGGTGTAGAAGATGAAACTTTGGCTTGTGGAACTGGTGCTACAGCAGTTGCAATCGCAATGAACGCTACAGGACAAACCAATGCTTCTTCTATTAAATTGAATGTGGAAGGCGGAAAATTAGCCGTCTCTTTTGATAAAAACGGTGATTTGTTTACCAATGTTTTCTTAATTGGGCCAGCGGATTTTGTGTTTAAGGGGCAAATAGAAATTTAGAAAAATAATGTTTTGGGCGTGACCCTCCGTAAAAACTTCGGGTCGGGCTTTACGTTCCCGCTTTTTTTTGAATTGCCCTGCCTTTAAAGGCACGGCAATTCAAAAAAAGAGCTCCACTGCAATCCCTCACGCGGAGCAACAAGAAAAAAGTAAATGAATAAAACTTGAGGAGCCAATTTGGCACCTCAAACTTAAATCAAAATGATCACACTAAAAGGCGAAAACATCTATCTCCGAGCACTTGAACCCAATGATTTGGAGTTTGTGTATGCAATGGAAAACGACCAAAGCATTTGGGAAGTCAGCAATACACAAACACCATACAGTAGGTTTTTAGTAAAGCAATATCTCGAAAATGCCCATCAGGACATTTATGAAGCCAAACAATTGCGATTGGCGATTTGTCAGGATGAGGATTTTCCGGCTTTGGGTTTAATTGATTTATTTGAGTTTGATCCTAAGAATAATAGGGCAGGAGTAGGCATCGTGATTCAAGGAACAGCAAACCGAAAACAGAATATCGGTTCCGAAGCTTTGGAACTTTTAATTCGATACGCTTTTTATCATTTGAATCTGCATCAATTGTATGCAAATATTGGTGCAGAAAATGAAGCTAGTATTGCTCTTTTTACTAAATTTGGATTCGAAAAAATAGGCACAAAAAAAGATTGGACTTTCGTTAATGGAGTTTATAAAGACGAGGCTATTTTTCAATTATTATCAAAAAATATTTAACCGTAGATTCGGAGATTTACACGAAATTAATATAAAAATCTGCGCAAATCTGCGCAATCTGTGGCAAAAAATAATTAATCAACTTTAAAAATTTTAGTTTTGAACTTAAAAAAGCACCTTACAATTGCATCCGTTATTTTTATTTCAGTTTTGCTTATTTATGGCGGAATAGTTGCCAATCAAGTTTTTTCTAAAAACACTAAGTTTTCAGAAAAAGAATTATTTGTTCACGTGCCAACGGGTTCCACTTATGAAGACTTAAAAAAAATAATAACACCTTTTGTCGAAAATATGGATCGTTTTGAAATGGTCGCCGATAAACGAAGTTATCCTGAGAACGTTAAACCAGGACGATTTTTATTCACCAGGGGAATGAGCAGTTATGATTTGGTTAAATCATTAAGAAGCAACGTTCCAGTGAAATTGGCTTTTAACAATCAGGAACGATTAGAAGATTTTGCAGGAAGAATAAGTTCTCAAATAGAGCCTGACAGTTTGTTGTTGCTAAATACTTTCAAAGATTCAATTTTCTTGAAAGAGAATGGTTTTAACGACGAAAATGTTTTTGTAATGTTTATTCCTAATACTTATGAAGTGTATTGGAACATTTCTGCCGAGAAATTCCGTGACAAAATGATCAAGGAATACCATAGTTTTTGGAACAAGGAGCGCATAGCAAAGGCTGAGAAACAAGGTTTAACGCCTGTTGAGGCAACCATTTTGGCTTCGATAGTACACAAAGAATCGGTTAAAAAAGACGAAAGACCCAGAATTGCAGGGGTTTATCTCAATAGAATGAAGCTAGAAATGCCACTGCAGGCTGATCCTACAGTTATTTATGCTATTAAAAAGAAAGATAATGATTTTCAGCAGGTTATCAAAAGAGTATTCTACAACGACTTGTTTTTGAATTCTCCTTTCAATACCTATAAAGTAATAGGTCTTCCTCCTGGACCAATTGCAATGCCTGATATTACGGCTTTGGATGCGGTTTTAAATCCTGAAAAAAACGACTTTATCTATTTCTGCGCTAGTGTGGATCGTTTTGGCTACCACGAATTTGCCGCTACTTTAGAGGAACATAATTTGAATGCCAAGAAATATTCCGATTGGATTAACGGTCAAGGAGTAAAAAGATAATTTTGAACAACAAAAAACAATTTTATTTTTTGTTTTTGTTGGTGTTCCAAAGTGTTTTGGCGCAAAAGTCAATTGATGCTTTTCTAAAACCCTCTGATTCTTTGAACCCCAAAAGGCAAAATTCAGTATTTGTTACTGAAGCTGTTTTGGCTTCTGGGGCTTTGATTGGCTTGAACCAACTTTGGTATGCCGATTATCCTAAATCCGATTTTCATTTTATTAATGACAATTCCGAGTGGATGCAAATGGACAAATTGGGACATTTGTATTCGTCATACCAAATTGGAAGATTTGGTGCAGAAGCACTGCATTGGAGTGGAGCGAGCCAGAAAAATCAACTGATTTATGGAGCTAGTTTAGGATTTGTATTTCTAACCGTGGTTGAAGTGATGGACGGTTACTCAGCCGAATGGGGAGCATCGATGGGCGATGTTGTTGCCAATGCTTCGGGAACCGTTTTGTATGTTTCACAAGAATTGATTTGGAAAGAACAGCGCATCATTCCAAAATTTTCGTATCGCAAAACGCAATATTCTGATATCAGACCAGATGTTTTGGGCAGTAATATTCCAGAGCAAATTCTCAAAGATTATAATGGTCAAACCTATTGGCTTTCGGCTAATTTATATTCCTTTTCTAAAGGCTCAAAAATCCCTAAATGGTTGAACCTTGCTTTAGGCTATGGAGCAGAGGGAATGATTAGCGGAAATGAAGCTAATTTTGCACCAATTTCGACTTCAAAACCGGAAAAATTCAGGCAATTTTACCTCAGTTTAGATGTAGATTTGACAAAAATTGACACAAAATCACATTTTTTGAAGACTTTTTTTTCCGTTTTTAATAGCCTAAAAATTCCATCTCCATCTCTCGAATACTCGACTCACAGTGGGTTCAAGTTCTACTCTTTTTATTTTTGAAAATACTAAAAGCTTGATTTTCAGCTATATTTTTGATTATTCGTTTTTTTGTGTATCTTTGCTGCGTAGAAATTTCAATACGGGACAGCGTTTGAAGAAAAACAATTTATGATAAACAAGTGGTTTTTTTATACAAGTTTAGCTCTTATTATTGCCTTTTTAAGTTCAGGTTTTAAACCTTCTGAATTGGATTCCAATGAATGGTTTCTGATTAATAAAAAGGATGGAACACACTACTTATATCCATCCCAAAAACAAAACGATTATTCTGATTTAAATGTTCCATACACGGGAAAATTTTTCATTGGTTACAAAGAAGCAATCGCCTTCAAAGAATCACAAGGCAATTACAAAAAAATAAATTCGCTTGGATATCTGGGAAAATACCAATTTGGTGCTACAACTTTAAAAACTATTGGTATTGAGGATAGTAGACAGTTTTTAAATAATCCTAGAATGCAAGAAAAAGCTTTTGTTGCTCTTGTTGCTCAAAATAAATCGGAATTAAAAGATGTGATTGATAAATATGATGGCAGGGTAATTTCAGGCATATTAGTAACAGAGTCTGGAATTTTAGCAGCAGCACATCTTGGGGGAGCAGGTTCTGTAAAAAAGTTTTTTAAACACGAAGGCAAACGCTATTTAAAAGATGCTTATGGCACTTCAATAAGAAGTTATATGAAAGAATTTGGAGGTTATGAAACTTCTGGAATTATTGCGGATAGTAATGCTATGGTGCAATAATTTGATCGTATATAAAATTCAAAACCATCCGCCGCGGATGGTTTTTTTTATGCTTACATTTTATGAATAATAAAAATAGTGGGGCGATTGTGTAAATCCACGTTTGTTTTTTTCCAATCTGACGCTCGCATTGTTTTGATGAATTCTGTTGGCAAAGTAATATCTGCGGCAACACAAAGGTTGGTCGACGGATTTAATGCTTGAATTATATCCTCCAACATTTTATTATTTCTATAAGGTGTTTCAATAAAGATCTGGGATTGATTTTTATCTTGAGATAATTTCTCTAAATTTTTCAAAGCTGTTTTTTTCTCGGCCTTGTCAATAGGAATATAACCATTAAAAGCAAAACTTTGTCCGTTCATTCCAGAAGCCATAATCGCCAATAAAATAGAGGATGGACCAACTAATGGTATCACTTGAATTCCTTTTTCGTGAGCCAATTTTACAATCACAGCGCCAGGATCGGCAACTCCAGGACAACCCGCTTCACTCATTAATCCCACGTTTTTACCTTCTAAACAGGGTTGTAGCATTTTTGCATGTTCAGAAATTTCGGTGTGTTTGTTTAGCGAACTTAATCGTAAAGAGGCTTGAACTTTTTGAGGTTGAATACTTTTTATGAATTTTCGAGCTGTTTTTTCATTCTCCACAATATAATCGTCAATAAAATCGATACTTCTTACTATGGTTTGTGGCAAAACATCATTTGGGTCACTGTTTTCTCCTAAAGTAGTGGGAATTAAATAGAGTTTTCCTAACGAAGAGTTTGGTTTCATTGTGTTCTAATTTGTTTAGAGGAAAGCTTTAAAATTTATTAAAAGTAATAAATTCATGTATGTTTGCCAATGAGCTTTTTAGCAATTATATCACAAGTCTCGTCAAGCATTTGATAAACAACTTCAAATCCATTTGATACACCATAATAGGGATCTGGCACATCTACATTTTCATTTGGAAATAATTCGTTCAAAATAAGTTGCACTTTGCTTTTTTGCTCTTGATTATGAGCTAGGTCGATAACGTCATGATAATTTGAATTATCCATTACATAAATGTAATCAAAGGCGTCAAAATCATTTTTTGCGAATTGCCTTCCTTTTTGTTTAGCGATGTCAATATTGTGTTTTATAGCAACTGCAATCGAACGTTCGTCAGGTTGACGGTCAATATGCCAAGATCCTGTTCCAGCAGAATCTACAATAAAATTTTCTTTTGGAAGTTTTGAGGCCAATATTCCTTGGGCCAAAGGTGACCGACAAATATTACCTAAACAAACCATTAAAATCTTGATGGGCATAAAAAGGTTATAGGGTTAATTTTTTATTGATATCTTCTACAAATTTTTTGAATTGTTTGTCGGTAGCAACTAGATTATCGACCGTTTTGCAAGCGTGTAAAACGGTTGCGTGATCACGATCACCTATTTGTGAACCAATGTTTGCTAAGGAAGCTTTGGTGAATTTTTTAGCAAAAAACATCGCCAATTGTCGAGCCTGAACAATATGTCTTTTTCTAGTTTTGGATTGTAAAGTTTCTAAATCTAATTGAAAATAGTCAGAAACAATTTTTTGAATATAATCGATAGAAATTTCTCTTTTTATATTTTTAACAAATTTCTCGACTACGCTTTTAGCCAAATCTAGTGTTACTTCTTTTTTATTGAAAGAGGATTGAGCAATTAAAGAAATGATTGCACCTTCTAATTCCCTTACATTTGATTTGATATTCCGCGCTACATATTCAATGATTTCTTCAGGAATTTCAACACCATCTCGGTATAAAATATTCTTGAGAATAGAAATTCTTGTTTCATAATCAGGTTGGTGTAATTCAGCCGACAATCCCCATTTGAAACGGGATAATAATCGTTGTTCGATGTCTTGCATATCTACAGGTGCTTTATCCGAAGTTAAAATTACCTGTTTGCCATTTTGGTGTAAATAGTTGAATATATGGAAAAAAACATCTTGAGTTCCTGATTTTCCCGAAAGAAATTGAACATCGTCAATAATTAAAACATCAATCAATTGGTAGAAATGTATAAAATCATTTCTATTATTTTTCTTTACCGAATCAATATATTGTTGGGTAAAAATTTCAGCCGAAATGTATAAAACCGTTTTTTCAGGATATTTATCTTTGATTTCAACACCAATCGCGTGGGCTAAGTGAGTTTTACCTAAACCAACGCCACCAAAAATCAATAACGGATTGAACGAAGTTCCACCTGGTTTATTGGCCACAGCCATACCTGCTGAACGCGCTAGTCTGTTAGAATCCCCTTCAAGAAAATTATCAAAACTGTAATTTGCATTCAGTTGTGATTCGATTTTTAAATTTCGAATACCTGGAATTACAAAAGGGTTTTTTAACTCTGGGTTAAGGTTCTTGTATGGAGCGTCAACATCTTGTGGTTTCATAGGCACACGATTTGAACTTGGTAATTGTTCCGTATAGGGTTGTTTATTGCCATAAGTGTTTTCCATTTTGATTTTATAGAGTAACTTTGCATTTTTACCAAGTTCTTTAGTTAGCGCTACTTTTAATAATTTAACATAATGTTCTTCAAGCCATTCGTAGAAAAATTTACTTGGAACCTGAATATATAAAGCATTATCGGTAAGCTCAACTGACTTAATAGGTTCGAACCAAGTTTTGTAGGCTTGGTCTGCGATATTGTCTTTTATAAAAGAGAGGCAGTTTTCCCATACTGATTGTGCAGTCTTGTTCATAAATTTGGTTAAATTATTTCGTTTTGGTAATGATTTCTAATAAAAAATACTGTCAAATCAGTATGGTTATTCGGGGAAACAAATATGTGAATAAATATCGCTAAAAAAAAATTTTTTAGATGTAAATTTTATAAAATATTATCGTATAGAACTTCTTTCATTTTAATTTTTTAATGTTTAATTCAATGGAATATCATCAAACTCAAATCCGCGTTCGCTATTCAGAAACTGATCAAATGCGAGTAGTTTATCACGGTAATTACGCTCAATATTTTGAAATTGGAAGGGTCGAATGGCTTAGAAATAAAGGGGTTTCATATAAATGGATGGAGGAAAATGGAATAATGCTACCTGTAGTTTCCTTGACTATGAATTACAAAAAACCAGCCCGTTATGATGAACTATTAAGGTTAAAAACGATACTTAAAAACAGGACAACTGTTAAGATTGAATTCGACTATGAACTTTATAACGAAAGTGATGAGTTATTAACAACAGGCAGCTCAATTTTGGTTTTTGTGGATATGAAAACAGGCAAACCTATCAATCCACCTCAATATATTATGGACATTTTGAATAGAGTTTAATAATTGGACAATTTTATTGTTAATATGGCAAAAACAACTTTTTTTTAGAGTTTCAAAGCTGTTTTATTTTTACCTCAAACATAGTATTAAAAATGTCGAAAATCATTTCGGCATTTTTTTTACGAGTAAGAATTTCGATTTGGCAACTCATTTCCAATTTTTGTGAAACTATTTCAACTTTTTTTTTCTTTATCTCTCGCATCACTTTGTTGATGTTTTTATAATCGAATGTAATTTCAAAATGAATTTCGATTGTTTTTTCGATAATTTCAGAAGATTCTAATGTCATTTCTGCCGCAGTTTTATAAGCAGAAATCAATCCGCCAACACCCAATTTAACACCTCCAAAAGACCGAACAATTACCACCAAAACATTTGTAACTCCAAAAGATTGAATTTGACCATAAATAGGTGTTCCTGCCGTATTGCTGGGTTCACCATCGTCATTTGCTCTATATATTATGGTTTCAGTGCCAATTTGATATGCATAACAATAATGAACAGCGTGGGGATGTTGTTTTCGCAAACGGTCTATTATGGGTTTTATTGCAGATTCAGACTGAATTGGAAAAGCATAACCAAAAAATTTGCTATTTTTTTCTTTAAAAAGAATTTCTGTGGATGGAAACGCTATGGTTTTATAAGTGTCTTCCATTTTCGAAGTCAAAATTCAATATCAATTTCAAGGACAATATCAATTACAATTGATAATTGTGGGTTTGATTTTGGTTAGGTCGTTTTGTTATTTTTTTATTGCCTTTGATTCTTTTTTACAAATCAAATTCTTTTTTCTTGAACAAATCAACTACATCTTCCTGGCCTACTTGTAGATTCCACACTTGAATTCCAAGCGAAAGTGCTGCGTCGGTATTTTCTTTTTTATCATCAACGAATAAAGTATGATTGGGAGCTAAATTGTTATTTTTTAATACATAATTAAAAATTTCAGCGTCGGGTTTGCGCATTCCCATTTCAAAAGAGAAATAGACTTTTTCGAAACACATATAAAAATCTTTATAAAACGAAACGCCATTTTCGCGCTCGAAAGTTTCTATATGAATGGCATCAGTATTGCTCAATAAAAACAAGCGGTATTTTTTCGTGAGTTTTTGAAGAAATTCCAAGCGGCGCAACGGAAAATCCAGAAGGACAGCATTCCAAGCCACTAAAATTTCTTCTATTGAAGCATTTGGAACATGTTTTTGAATCCCTTTCAAGAAATTTTCTTCTGAAATTTGTCCTTTTTCAAATTGAAGATTCAGTTGGTTTAAGTCTTCATTCCATTGAGACAACCCTAATTTTTTCAAACCATTTATAGTGCCTTCTTTATCTAAATTGATAAAAATATCACCAAAATCAAATATGATAGTATCAATCATTATTTCTAGAAATTAAAAGTAAGTCATTTCCAATAGTATGTTTTTCTATGTTTTTTAAAGCTAAAACAGGTGCTTTTATTCCGGTTTCGAAGCTGTTATTTCCGATAAATACGCGGGTTTCGTCCCAAAGATTTTCGGTTATAAAAGTTTGTAAAGTTCGTGAACCACCTTCAATAATAACCGATTGAATGTGGTGTTTATACAATACAATTAGAATTTGTTCTGCCAGATTTTGTTTAAAATCGATCAATTCAAAGATAGTGTTTTCTGTATTGATTGCGATTGATGAATTTGAAAAAATGATAGTTTTCACTTGATTATCATAAATGTGACTGTATTGTGGAATACGATTATTTTGGTCTAAAACGATTCTAATAGGATTTTTTCCAGTCCAATTTCGTACATCCAATTTCGGATTGTCGTCAATAACAGTTTGAGTTCCCACAAGAATTGCCTGTTCTTCACTTCGCCATTTGTGAACTAACTGACGTGAAAAATCATTGGTAATCCAAACGGGTTTTTGTTCGTTGTCATTCAGAGCTTTGCGAAGAATCTTCGATGGAGCAATAAACCCATCCTTGCTTTCCGCCCATTTCAAAATCACATAAGGTCTTTTCTTTTCGTGAAACGTAAAAAAACGCTTGTTCAATTCTTTGCATTCGGTTTCAAGAACACCCAGGGTGACCTTTGCACCAGCTTCGATTAATTTTTTAATTCCGTTTCCTGCAACTTTTACATTTGAATCCTTGGTTCCGATAACCACATTTGGAATCTGATTTGCAATGATCAAATCGCAACAGGGTGGCGTTTTTCCGAAGTGACTACAAGGTTCAAGACTGACATAAATTGTTGATCTTTTCAATAAAGATTTGTCTGTAACGGAATTCACAGCATTCACTTCGGCGTGTGGTTCTCCAGATTTTTTGTGCCAACCTTCGCCAATGATTTTGCCATCACAAACAATAACACTTCCCACCATTGGATTGGGATAAGTTGTTCCCAAGCCATTTTTGGCTAATTCGAGACAACGAAGCATGTATTGAGTATGTTTTTCCACAAATGCAAAAGTAATGATTTTTGCGTTTAGGATTTAGGTTTGAATCTTTGGATTAATCCAATAAACTATACCTATTTTTGTGAAACAAAATTAGTATTTCATAGAATGAAAAATTGGATTATTAGAAAAATAGAAAAGAAAGACAATGAAACCGTTGCCCAATTAATACGTGCGGTTTTTGACGAATTGAACATTCCAAAAGTCGGAACTGCGTATGCTGACCCGTATTTGGATTTGATGTTTGAGGAATACAACAAACCAAAATCGGTTTATTTTGTGGTGGAAGACGATGGTAAAATTATTGGTTCGGCGGGAGTTGCGCCGCTGGAAAACGAAGCCGAAACCATTTGCGAATTGCAAAAAATGTATTTCTTGCTAGTAGCACGCGGCTTAGGAATTGGAAGCCAAATGATGGAAAAATGTCTACAAGCAGCTAAGGATTTCGGTTTTAAAAAATGCTATCTCGAGACAATGCCATTTATGCACGATGCCCAGAAACTCTACAAAAAAGTAGGTTTTGAATATATTTGTTCGCCTATGGGAAGCACGGGACACGTTTCTTGTCCAGTATGGATGCTGAAAGAGTTAGCCCCCTAACCCCCGAAGGGGGAATAAAAAAAGATAATTATAAATGAAAATAAAAGAATACAGAACTCTATTCATTCAAGAGCTATCACCAATATATGATATTGACGAAGCGGAAAGTTTTTTCTATTTGATTTTGCAAGAAAAGCAAAAACTGAAAAGAATTGATTTGGCACTGAATCCTGATTTGACTTTTTCGAATGATGAAATCCTAATTTGGAATTCGATTTTAGAACAACTTAAAAAAGAAATACCTATTCAATATTTATTAGGTAAAACCTGTTTTTATGGTTTGGAATTTGAAGTCAATCAGAATGTTTTGATTCCAAGACCTGAAACCGAAGAATTGGTGGAATGGATTATTCAAAGTTCGAAGTACGAAGTTGGAAGTTGGAAGTTGGAAGAAAGAAGTATTACAATTCTGGATATAGGAACGGGCAGTGGCTGCATCGCTATTTCATTGGCAAAAAATATTCCTAATGCACGGATTTTTGCTATTGATGTTTCGGACGGAGCATTAGCAACAGCCCAGAAAAATGCTAAATCAAATAAAGTTGAAATACATTTTATAAAAACCGATATTTTAAAAATTAATGATTTAAAAAAACTTCCAACTTCCCACTTCCACCTTCCCGCTTGTTTTGATATCATCGTTTCAAATCCGCCTTATGTTCGAGAGTTGGAAAAAGTGGAAATCAAGAAAAATGTTTTGGATAATGAACCTCATTTGGCACTTTTTGTAGAAGATGATGATGCCCTGATTTTTTATAGAAAAATAGTCGCATTAGCTCAGAAAAACTTATCTCCAAATGGACAATTATTTTTTGAAATCAATCAGTATTTAGGAAAAGAAATGATTGATTTACTCGAAAAAATGGGATTTAAAAACGTTGAATTGAGGGAAGATATTTATGGAAATGATAGAATGATTCGAGGTACGAGGTGAGAAGTACGAGGTGAGAAGTACGAGGTACGAAATGAGAAGTTAGAAGTACGAAGTGAGAGTTACAAAGTTAGAAATTTTAAAAAATTTATTTATGATAGATATGAAAGCAAGAACGAAGCAATTTACTATTAATAGTTCTTATTTATGTAACAAATTACCAACTACTAGAGAATTTAATGCTTATGTAAATCAACTTATAAGATGTTCGAGTTCTGTAGGTGCCAACTATAGAGCATCGCAAAGAGCAAAATCGACGGCGGATTTCATTAACAAGTTAAAAATTGTTGAAGAAGAAGCAGATGAAAGTAGTTTTTTTCTTGAAATAATTCTTGAAATTAATAAAAACCAAGATTTAAAATTTGAAATTGAAAAACTTCTAAAAGAGTCAAATGAAATCCTCGCAATTGTTGAAGCGTCATTAAAAACAGCTAAAAATAATCTAAATAAAAAATAAATTTAATTATTTTTCACTTCGTATTTTTCACCTCGTAACTCTAACTTCTAATCTCGTACTTTCCATTATTCGTATCTCAACGCCTCAATTGGATCGAGTTTAGACGCTTTAATAGCAGGATACAATCCAGAAACTATGGCGACAGCAAAACTAGTAATAAAGGCTGCAATAATTGCTCCCCAAGGAATTACGAAGACAAAATTTATCGCGGACGCAATGCCATAACCTATCAAAATTCCGAAAATTATGCCCACTAAACCGCCCATTTGACCAATAAGTAAAGTCTCTATAAAAAATTGAAAAGCGATGGTGCTCTTTTTGGCTCCCAATGCTTTTCGAACACCAATTTCTCGGGTGCGTTCAGTAACCGAAACGACCATAATATTCATCAAGGCTATAGAGGAACCCAAAATAGTGATAATACCAATTAGCCACGAGGCTAGTCCTAAATATTGCGTAATACTTAATATTCTGTTGATGAGATCGTCACTTCTGACAATAGCAAAATCGTTGTCTTGAACAGGGTTTAGTTTTCGGACTCTTCGCATTGTGCTATTGGCATTGTCGATGGCTTCGTCCAGCAAATCTTTTTTAGCCACCATTACGCTAAGCGTGTAGTTGATATTGGGTGCAGTAAACAAGGAACGAGCCACTTGAATGGGGATTAAAACTCTCAAATCTTGGCTGTTGCCGAAGGTGGAACCTTTTTCTTTTAATACGCCAATAACTTTAAATTTGGCTCCACGAATTGAAATTATTTTGTCTATTGGGTTGACGTCTTTTAGTAATCCTTTTTCGAAATCGGAACCGACGATACAAGAATAGGTGTTGTTTTGAATGTCGAATCCAGTGAAATTTCTACCTGAACTTGTTTCTAAACCCGAATTGACCATAAAATATTCATCAACTCCTACAATTATATTTTCGGGATCTGTTTTGTTGGATTCAAATTTTATTTCTGCGGTTGAAGTTGCTGTAAATGAAATAGATGTTTCAGTCAACGGATAACTATATTTATTTTTGAAAGCCACCGCTTCGGGATACGAAATGATAGGATTGATTATTTCTCTTTCGTCGCCACCACGTCTTCTCGAAGTATTTTCGTATTGATTGATATTGAAAGTATTAGCGCCCATCGAAGCAAAATCCGAAGAAATAGTGTTTTCTAAAGCCGAAACTACGGTTAAAATCCCTACCAGCGCGGTTATTCCAATAGCAATTATCAATACAGTAAGTATGGTGCGTAACAATTGGGTTTTAATAGAGCCAAAAGCAATTCGGACGTTTTCTCGGAATAATTTAAACATAGTGCTTATTTGACACGAAATTACAATTTTTGTTACAAGTTCGCTTTAGAAGACGTAATATTTATTTTAAAATCAAGATATTTGCAATCTGAAGCAGGAAGATGGAAGCAGGAAGCTCGAAGTTTAATACTTCCAGCTTCTAACTCCCAGCTTCTAACTCCTAAACTTCTAACTTTAAATAATGGCTCAAAAACCTAGTATTCCAAAAGGAACCAGAGATTTTTCACCCGCTGAGGTGGCAAAACGTCACTATATTATATCTGTTATAAAAAGCAATTTCGAGAAATTTGGTTTCCAACCCATAGAAACGCCTTCGTTCGAAAATTCCGAAACTTTGATCGGAAAATACGGGGAAGAAGGAGATCGATTGATTTTTAAGATTTTGAACTCGGGAGATTTTTTGGATAAAATTTCTGGTGAAGAACTACAAATCATAAACGCTAAACAATTAACTGGTAAAATCTCCGAGAAAGCTTTGCGCTACGATTTAACCGTTCCTTTTGCACGATATGTAGTGCAACACCAAAGCGAGATTGAATTTCCATTCAAACGGTACCAAATTCAACCTGTTTGGCGAGCAGATCGTCCTCAGAAAGGTCGTTTCAGAGAATTTTTTCAATGTGATGCTGATGTTGTGGGTTCGAAATCGTTGTGGCAAGAAGTTGAATTGGTGCAATTGTACGATTCGGTTTTTACGCAGTTGGGTTTGCAAGGTGTGACGATAAAAATCAATAACCGAAAAATCCTTTCGGGAATTGCTGAGGTTATTGGCGCAAAAGATAAATTAATCGATTTTACTGTTGCTTTAGATAAACTTGACAAAATAGGAGAGGACGGTGTAAAAAAAGAGATGATTGAAAAAGGAATTTTGGAATCTGCAATCGAAAAAGTGCAACCATTATTTAATTTCACTGGAACCATTTCAGAGAAAATAGAAAAACTTTCTTTTTTATTAGCGGAATCCACAGAAGGAATGAGAGGTGTGGAGGAGTTGCGATTTATTTGTGATAAAGTAACTAATTTGGGTTTGACTCAAGCTATTTTAGATTTAGATGTTACTCTAGCTCGTGGATTGAATTATTATACAGGAGCTATTTTTGAAGTGGCTGCACCAAAAACCGTTTCGATGGGTTCTATTGGTGGTGGAGGAAGATACGATGATTTGACTGGTATTTTCGGATTGAAAGATATGAGTGGCGTCGGGATTTCTTTTGGCTTAGACCGAATTTATTTAGTTCTCGAAGAATTGAATTTATTTCCAGAAACGGTGACTTCAACATCAAAAGCTTTATTTATTAATTACGGTGAAAAAGAAGCGTTTTATTCTATGCAAGCCATCACGAAATTGCGCAATATTGGTATAAAAGTGGAATTGTATCCAGATAATGTGAAGGTGGGAAAACAGTTTCAGCACGCTGATAAACGCGGAATTCCGTTTGCGGTAATCGTTGGAGAATCTGAAATGAATGTAGGCAAATTTGCTCTGAAAAATTTAATATCTGGCGAACAGGTTTTAGTTGATTTTGAAGCTTTAAAAAAAGCGCTTTTGTAAGTTATAATATTAACTATTAAAAAAAAGGTAGTTTTTTGGGTGTGCAAATTTATATAATTTCAAATAGGATATAAACGAAAAATGTCTCGAGATTATCGAGACATTTTTTTTGTGATTTGTGATTTAGGCTTTCTTAGCACAACAACTTTTGCTTGTTTTTGCACATTTTGCTTTTTCTTCTGTTGTACAAGTTTTTTCTTCTTTTGCACCTTTCTTCACAGTAGTCTCTTTTTTTGTTGCTTCTTTTTTTGCAGGTTTTGCTTCCTGAGCGCTAACACTAATAGTGAAAAGAGCAATGACTAAAACAGTAAATAATTTTTTCATTGTTATAGGTTTATTGTTAATGAATCGTGATTATATTAAATATCAAGAACAAATGTAATAAAAAAAGCTTCTCTAAAACATCACACAAGTTAACTTTTCCTTAAAATATTTACTTTTTGATTTCGTTTCTCCTCTCAAACAGCCTGTCTATTTAACGATTAATTTTTTGCTTAGTTCTCCCGTCGTCGTTTTTAATTTTACTACATAAACCCCAGAACTTATACTTTTTATTGGTATTTGAATGTTTTGTTGGTCTTGGTTTTCAATTTTCCAATTAGCGATAGCTTGACCGTTTATACTAAATAATGTAACTTTTGAAATTGAAATATCTGAAATCGTATTCTTAATAATAATGGTGTTGCTATTTTGAATATGAGCAATCTTTATCTCGTTAGCATTAGTTTTATTTTCCTCAATACCCAATAATGATGCTGAATTGTCTTTGAATCGCAATGAAAAACGTGTGTTGTTTACTCCAGCAGGCAAATTAACTTCAAAAGTATTTTTTTGAATTTCGGTTGATATTTTGGTCACATCATCATATAAATATATTTTTTGTTCCGGTTCAAAGTTCTCGAGTGCATCTATTGTAAATGATACTTTTCCTTCCGCATCCGTTTTCACGCCAATAGGATAGGAATTGTCTTCATTAAAATAACCTTCTCCTTGAATCACCAATTCGTTTTCACCATTTAGAAAATACATATCATTGGGTGTTTCATCTAGGTTAAAAGCATCATAACCAGAATCCATTTCGCTACTGGCTTTTTCGTTCATAAAGCCCAAAAGAATTTGGCGATGGTACTGATTACTGGTACTGAATCCTAAACGAATTTTTTTATATCTATAATTTGGAAGTTCATCATTTGAATTATCGTGCCAATGATCTGTTTTGTGACGCTTTGATTCAGGACGATTTTTGAACATACTATTAGAGTTGCTATCAGTTTCTTTTAAGAAGGCTCTTTGATTATTAAAGATTACGGTTCCTCCTGTTGCACTTCCATTTACAAAAAATCCTTGTCCTACAGGAATATATTGTTTTGGGTCTCCTTTTGAAGAGCTTCCAAGATTACTAATGTTTAATTCGATAGAGCTAGCTATACCGCCAGAAGCAATACCACCTACTAAATTTAATGTACCATAACCTCCTTGATAATCTCGTAAAACGTGTGTATTGTTAGTCGAGTAATGTTCCCAGAAATATATTGTACCATCAGTTGAGGTTAAATTGTCATTAATAAAAGCATCAGCATCTAATGCAGATGGATAAGGATTTCCGGTTAATAATAATTGGTCTGACAAAACAGTATTAGAGTTTATTGCACCATTATTAGGTTTACCTGTAAAAATATAATTTTGCGTTCCTGCTACACCACTACCTTTCATGGTGAACCCTTGTCCCACTCGAATTGGGGTTGTCTCTGTTATTTTGTTCCAGTTTGCATAAGCATTGGCTTTATCATCAAAAGTATATAGCCAATTTTTGGCGATACTCATAGGGGTTGATACACTACCTGCAATACCATCATAGCCAGCAATCCAGTTAATTTCTCTTGGGGTAGTATTAAATCCATCTTTCATGACACCAGCAAGAGTATAATTATTGTTATTTGAAAAATTATTTATTGGACTCACTGGTGAACACCAATAGTTGTAGTTGTATTTATTTGCTTGTCCTTGTTGCTCGCGTTCTATTGAGCCATTACTGGTTACATCTAAATCACAGTCTTTTGTTTGAACTAATTGAGACAAACCGACAAGGTCTATTTTTCCATCAAGTTTTAAATAATTTGAAATCTGGATTTTTGTATCATTGAAAGCGCTTAAGGTATTACTTTTTACCATTAGTCCTAATACTGATTTGTTTCCAGTTGAAGTTACATTGTGAGAAGTCTCGACAATATTCCAATCTACATTTATTAAATTGTCTGAAAGTGAAACACTATTAGGTAAATCTTGAACACTAGAGTTCAGCCAAGTAGAAGGTGTTTGCCAAGGGCCATCGTTGGCTGTTTTATATGGCAGAGGAGCCGTTTGGTAGTCAACAGTGGTTAGGTTTCTCAATGCAGCAGTATAACGATTGTTTGAAGCATCTTGAGCATTTGTAAAAGTGTAAGTTGACATTGGATAGTAGGCACTCAAATTTGACCAAGGGATAATACTAATGTCATTAAGGGTAATGGTATTAGGCATTGTTTTTCCATTAGTTGCTAAACCGTTGCTTAGTATTTCTTGATTCATTACATAGCGCAATTGTTTTTCTGACAAGGCTACTTTCCAAACACGAACCTCATCTATATTTCCATTGAAAAAAGAGGTTGTATTTGCTGCAATTCCATCTGCGGCAGCAATTAAGAACGATAGTGTTGGATTTGCAGGAACGTTTAATAATGCTACACTTGCATCTTCGACACCATCAATATACAATCTTGCGGTTGCTCCATCATAAGTAACCCCTACGTTATGCCAGATTCCTTGCGGAAGCACCATCGTTGATGTGATAGATTGCTTTGCGCCATTAATCCAACTCATTTCTACTTTACCTACACTGTTGATGCTTAAATCATATCCAGCGGTAAAATCCTTGTCTCTCTTAGAAAGTATGGTTTTGTTGATGGCACTACTTTTCACCCAAGCAGAAACGGTGAATGATGTATTTAAATCCAATACTTTTCCAGAGTCGAGGTAATCATTAATTCCATCAAAATTTATACATCTTTCGTATATTTTTTCAGGAGCATATCCAAAAGTAATATATTTTGTGCCGTCAAAATCAAAATCAGTTTCAAGTTTTGAACCATTTACTCGCATAATGCGGTATTCTGATGTTGGATTAAAAACGGGACTATCGGATATAAACATTAAAAAATCTCCAGGAGGGGTTATTGTTGACGTAAGCAATGTTGAAGGAACAGAAACCTTAACCGAAGGAATATTGCCTCCAGTTTCTACGACTTTCCAAGTTCTTCTAATAGAAATAAAATTGACGACACTTGTTAATGATGGTGCAATACCAGAACTCATATTCACCACAACTTCTGGCTTTGCAAGTAATGAGCCATTATCACTACCCCAAACTAAAAAGTTTTTATCACTCACAAATGTGTTTGGGTTGTCGGAGTTTTTATCGTAGATGTCTCCTAAACCTATCGTAATATCATCTTTAGTGTTTTCTGTTTTGGATTGTTTTTGATATAATTGAGAAGCATCGTCACGACCTATTCCCGCTATATTATAATTGAACCCTGAACCAGCTGCATAGATAGAACTTCCAGTATTTGTTGAAGCAGAACTATAATAATCTAAACTCGATCCGTTTACTCCTAGCGTAATTCCATATTTTATAGCCAAATAAGATTCTATTCGTCTGCGGTCTGTAAGTGAATTTGCAAGGCTGTAATTAATTATTTCAAGAATATCACCGTCATAACTTGGACCAAATGTTTCGCTAGCACCCAACCAATATCTTGAGTTTACAATATTCTTATAAGTAGCGGTATTTACTTCAATGGTTGCTAAAGCACCAGTTCCATTATTGAGTGTTCCCCCATTATTGAAAATACTCATTCTTGTACCGTTGTTTCTTGGGTTGAATATATTTACACCAGTGTATGATTTTGTAGTGCTTATTTCCCCAACCCCGTAAGCAGTAAATGCAGCTTGATTGTATGCAATGATTTCATTGCTATATCGACTAGATGTATTGCCCATTTCAAAACCAGTTACATCTTGGTTGTTTTTGTTTGATGTAATGTCGTCACCACAGTAGGTATCCATAGGACTGGTAAGGTAATTTACTGTTTTTGTTGGTTTTACAACAATAAACATATCTAGATTGTTAAATCCCTGACCGCCCGCCATTGCATTGGCTCCGTTAAACTGAACAACAGGATTAAAATTAACATTATTAGTAGTATTGTTGAAGAATTTTGGCTCTTTTCCTAATTTTGCGATAGCATTTTTTGTACTTCCGGTCGTTCTGTCTTGCCAGTTGGTTATATCTGTATTGTCTGCGGTGCTTCCAATATTACTGTCTGCTTTTATCCAATATTTAAGGTTTGAGGTCACGCCACCTGGCGCAACTGTGAGCGCAACTGGGTTTTTAATTTCTGCTGAAACAGCAAAATCATATGAGGTTTCAAGTGGTAGAGCAGTCTCAGTGTTTGTTACAGTAATAGTCGCAGTTTTAATTCCGACAGCTGTGGTTGGTGTAAATGTAACAACAAAACTGGTTATTCCTCCTGAGCCTAGAGAGCTTGTTAGTACTGGGCTAGCTGTGAAAAACGAAGCATTTGGGCCAGTTATACTTACAGTAGTTGTTATGCCTAATGAACTAGTACCATAATTCAAAATATGGTACGGAATTGCTATTTTTGTTGTTGTATCGGTACTACCAAAATCAGTTTGGTCTAAAGCACTAGGAGTTGTATCTCCATCTGCGATAGTGACATCATTTCCCTGAATGTCAATTTCACTTCCTGATACGGTTGTTTTTCCTGAAATAACAAAATCATATAGGCTTTCATCTGAATCATCATTTGCAATACTTATTATTGCTAGAAAGTTTCCTGTTACCGCAGAATTAAAGGTAACTTGAAATGTAGTGTTTCCGCCTGCAGCGATTGTAGTGCTAGGCTGTGCAGTAACAGTAAAAACTGCATCTCCCGTTATAACAACTTTAGGGGTTCCTGTAAGAGTTAAGATTCCAGTTCCAGTATTCTGGATTGTGATAGTTTTCACAATGGGTGTTCCTACAGGTGTACTACCAAAATCAGTACCATAAACAACTCCAGTTGTTGAA
Source organism: Flavobacterium sp. (assembly GCF_031423415.1). GTDB lineage: Bacteria > Bacteroidota > Bacteroidia > Flavobacteriales > Flavobacteriaceae > Flavobacterium. The sequence continues at coordinate 30,920 of NZ_JANPFL010000148.1, read as the reverse complement.
ACTCCTGATGAAGCTCCATCAGGTATGTCATTGGTTACTCTCAAATTAATTTCTGGCGAAACCCCTGCAAGACCTGTACCAGCAATATTAAAATTAAACGGATTTTCATCAGAGTCATTATTAGTAAACGAAATGTTAGCTGTGCGATTACCAGTGGAAGTAGGAGTAAATGATATTGAAAAAGTTGCTGAGGATTGAGCAGGTATTGACGGAGGAAGAGCGCCTCCTACTATTACAAATTCGGAAGCATTTGCCCCAGTTATTGTTGCGGTTCCTACTGTCAATGGAGCACCTCCTAAATTGTTTATAGTGTAGGTTTTAACTAAGGGTATTTGTAGGTTCGTTCCTCCTAGATCAGTATCATCAGTACTGCTTGGTGTGGTTTCTCCATCGGCAATATTGATACCATTTCCAGAAACCGCAATTTCTGCGGTGTTAATTGTTGCCACAACCTCAACTCTGGGGCTTGAGGTACATGCACCATTTGTAGCTTCTACATAATAAGATGTTGTAGCGGAAATAGATGGAGTTGTATAATTGGTATTGGTTATCAAAAGAGTTCCTCCAATAGCACTGTCATACCATTTAACGCTACCTGCCGAAGACGCAGCAATTAAACTAACAGTTCCTGTTCCTGTTCTGCTGTTAGGTGTTGTACTTGTTATGGTAGGAGTTGCTCCTACGTTTGCCACTACCACATTATTAGTTGCTATAACATTTCCGCAGGTTAAGGACGCAATATTGGTGATTGTAATAGTAGTATTTCCTGCATTTGATAAAACAGTTGTATTAAAAGTGCCAGTTCCAGCTGTAGAAACTGTCATTTGAGCAGTATTTGAAGCAGCGATATTCGCTCCTGATAAAGTGTAAGTAACGGTGTAAGTTCCAACTGGCAAACCGGTTGCAGTACCTTTAGCAGTTACAGTTGCTGCAAAAGTTGTACACGCTGGCAATACGGTAGGAGTAGCATTTAGACTATATGCAGGACATGCCCAACTTACAACCACTTGACCACTAGCCCCGAATCCGCCAGATTTGTTTTTGGTACTACTTCGTACAGCTCCAGCCCCTCCACCACCGGGAGTCAATCCATTCGCACCGTTCCCGTTTATAGTAGAACCAACAGCTCCGTTTCCACCACCAGTAGGCGCAACTCCTCCGTTTATTCCGATGGGGGCATTTCCATTCGCATTTCTTCCCGCACTAGAGCCACCAGCACCACTACTCGAAGGGGTTCCAGAGGTTCCTTTACCTCCAGCACCGCCATAATAACTAAAAGGAGCAGTAAAACCAATATTTCCTGAAGATGACGCTGAGGCTCCATTTGCAGATGTATTACTTGTATTTCCCAAATTCCCACCATTTCCTCCAATAGCAAAAATAGTTGCAGCTGATCCAAACCAAGAGGCATTTCCTGTGCCTCCATTGGTTGCGCCTCCTGTGCCACCTGCACCAACGGTTACGGTATAAGTTGATCCAGGAGTTACAGACATAGCAACTTTTTTCACATATCCACCTCCAGCGCCTCCACCTCCAGCAGAATTATTTGCAGTTGCACCACCTCCAGCACCTCCAGCACCCCATACTTCGATGTCGATACTGATTATTCCCGTTGGAACTGTGAAAGTATAAGTGCCAGCGGTATTGTATGTTTGTGAAGATTGAGCCAACCCTACAAGGCTCATTAATAAAAAAATTAGGGTAAGAAACGATTTTGTAAGTAATGTAATTTTTTTCATGTCTTTAAAGGTAAAAGGATGAATAACTGCTTTTTAAAGATTTTAGAATTTCAAATGGAACATCGAATAGCAAAATTTTATCTTTTTAAAATTTTTTATGTTCTGATTTGTTTTCTGACATTTCAAATGTAAAAAATTTTATTAAAAAAAAATAATTTTTAACCGACTAAATACATAATTTATCGATAAAATACACAAATTTATGATTTTTATAAGAAAAAAAATACGATATGTTGCTGCTTTGAAGCAGTAAAACATATCGTATTACGTAATAAATTATAAAACATTCTACATAATCTTTTTGGGGAAAGAATAAATGAAAATGGAAGTAGAATGATATTTGGAGTAACTATAAGACAAATGAATTCAGAAATCACTAATTGTAAAAATCAGATAATTTGTCAAAAATATTTTTCATTTCTTTTATATGCAGTTTTATTTACACAAAGTTTAGAGTTGATGAAATAAATAACATCTTCTGCGACTTGGTTAAGATTGGTTCAAAACTATAATTGATAATTTCTTGTTAAGAGATTATAATTTTATTTTAATAAATTATGTCAAACTTTATACAACATCTATATGGTTTAAATTGCAATTTTCTTTTTAACTACCTTAAGTTCAACAGATGTGATTTGAATTATTAAAACCTGTTTGGCATATTTAGAACTTTCAATACTAGTTTCAATGTCATTTACATTTGCTTTTTCGAATAGTAGTCGACCTCTGATATCGTAAAGTTTAACATTGTCAATAGAGGTTCCTTTAGATTTAATATTGATTATTCCATTTTTATTGGAAACTGCTAAACTATTTTCGTCAAAAGTAGGTTTATTAATTCCCAATGTTTTTTGATATTTCAACAAAAATCGTGAGTTGTCAAGGCCCGCCAAAGCAGAGAATGTATACCCATCAGTTTTTAAATTAGTCTCTTTTCCTGTGATGTTGTCTTTTAAAATGATTTCTTGACTACCAGAAAACAAACCATCAACGTGGTCTATAGCTATTGTATAATTTCCGGAGTTTGTAGCTTTGAAACTCAATGGCACTTCATCTGTTCCATCGAATGGTAAGGCACGACTTTGAATTACATAATCGGTATTGTCAAGAAATGAATTTAATGCAATAGCCCCATCATTATAATATTTTCCGTCGAAATCATCTACACCCTGCGTCGCATCAGTAGCATAACTAACAGCCATTTGTGAAAAATTGCCAGTTGTACTTGTTGCGTTTAACCAAATAGTATTTCTTTCGATTGCTTTGGTTTTGAAAAATTGATTTGCATTATTTGCAATTCTCTGTCCATTATTGAATGTTACTGTTGTGGCAGAGTTCAATGCTTCAACAAAAAATCCTTGTCCAGTTTGAATAATCCCATTTGGATTTACTACTTGGGGTTCTCCATTGGAAGTGAATATTCCATTAAGCCAAGTGCAATACGTGGGATTCGTTAAGCCATTAGTTTTTCTCCAAAAATATAACGTTCCAGTAATTTTTGTGCTATTGTCCGCTACAAACTGAGTCATACTAATTGGTGAAGGGTATGGGTTCCCAATCAAATTAAAACGTTTTCCAGCACCAAGATTTGTCATCGTAATAGGAATTATTCCATTATTCGGAACGCCTGTAAATATTCCTGGATAATTTTCTCTAATTGTTGAAGAAGCATCATTTGGCATTCTTATTAAATAGCCTTTTCCTAAACTAAAATTAGTTGTCGATGGATTTGCAATTGTAGTAAAAAAATTAGTCGGGGTATCATAGAAATAAAATCTATTGGTACTGGTATTAGGTGAAAAAGATTGTAAAAACTGACTTGTGTTATTTGTAACCGGGGAAGACCATAAAGTATAATCAAGTCGCAATAAAGGCGAACCGTTTCGTTTTACAATAATATTTCCAGAATTTGCAACATTCGATGTTTGGATTAAATTGGCATTATTATTCAAGGTAAAACTACCAGAACTTACGGTCAATGCACCATTCAAAGTCACATTATATCCAGACGGAATGCTTACAATTGCGTTGTTATTTATCGTTAAAGTACAAGCAGTAATGTTTGTTGCTACGCTATAATTACCTGAAATAATTGCTGAGGTAATGCTTGTTGGAACTCCGTTGCTCCAAATGCTGCCATTCCAAGTAGTTGTTCCGCTAGAAATGACTGCTGACCCGCTATTGCTGACACTTGAGCAACCTTCAGCGCTATATACAGAGACTAATGAATAAGTTGTTGTAACGGTTGGCGATACTACAATTGATGAGCCGCTGGTGTAGTTATTTATTGTAAAATTACTAGTTCCATTGGTGTAAACTACTGTGTACGGAGCAACACCTCCAGCAATTATAACTAGCAAATTAGCGTTAGTTCCTGCACAAGTTGTTGAAGTTCCAGAAATAACGGCAGACATCGAATTATTTATAATCACATTTTGATTAGCAGTTACTGATTGTCCGTTTCCATCATTAAAAGTCCAAGTCACCACAGTAGTTCCTTGAGTAGTTATTGGAAAAAGGGTTGCAGTTGTTCCGGTAATTGTTCCAACACAAGCATCGGTAGTTGTTGGCGCAACAGGAGTCGCAGAACATTGAGCCGTTACATCCGCTAATGTTGGAATAGTTGGAGCAATAGTATCATCAATAATTACATTTTGATTAGCAGTCACTGATTGTCCGTTTCCATCATTGAAAGTCCAAGTTACCACTGTTGTTCCTTGAGTAGTGATTGGAAAAACCGTTTCAGTTGTTCCGGTAATTGTTCCTGCACAAGCATCGGTAGTTGTTGGCGCAACAGGAGTCGCAGAACATTGAGCCGTTACATCCGCTAATGTTGGAATAGGTGGAGCAATAGTATCATCAATAATTACATTTTGATTAGCAGTCACTGATTGTCCGTTTCCATCATTAAAAGTCCAAGTTACCACTGTTGTTCCTTGAGTAGTTATTGGAAAAACTGTTGCAGTTGTTCCTGTAATTGTTCCTGCACAAGCATCGGTAGTTGTTGGAGCAACAGGAGTCGCGGCACATTGAGCCGTTACATTGTCTAATGTTGGAATAGCAGGAGCAATAGTATCGTCAATAATTACATTTTGATTAGCAGTTACCGATTGTCCGTTTCCATCGTTGAAAGTCCAAGTTACAACTGTTGTTCCTTGAGTAGTGATTGGGAAAACAGTTGCAGTTGTTCCGGTAATTGTTCCTGCACAAGCATCGGTAGTTGTTGGCGCAACAGGAGTCGCAGCACATTGAGCCGTTACATTGGCTAATGTTGGAATAGCAGGAGCAATAGTATCATCAATAATTACATTTTGATTAGCAGTTACAAATTGCGCATTGCCATAATTGAAAGTCCAAGTTACAACAGTTGTTCCTTGGGTAGTTATTGGAAATGCTGTTAAGGTTGTTCCCGTAATTATTCCTGAACACGCATTGGTCGTTGGCGCAATAGGAGTTGCAGCACATTGTGCAGTTACATTGGCCAATATTGGAATAACAGGAGCGATACTTTCATCAATAATTACATTTTGATTAGCAGTTACCGATTGTCCGTTTCCATCATTAAAAGTCCAAGTCACCACTGTTGTTCCTTGAGTAGTTATAGGAAAAACGGTTGCAGTTGTTCCGGTAATTGTTCCTGCACATGCATCAGTAGTTGTTGGAGCAACAGGAGTCGCAGAACATTGAGCCGTTACATTGGATAATGTTGGAATAGTAGGAGCAATAGTATCGTCAATAATTACATTTTGATTAGCAGTTACAGATTGTCCGTTTCCATCATTGAAAGTCCAAGTTACCGCAGTAGTTCCTTGAGTAGTGATTGGAAAAACCGTTGCAGTTGTTCCAGTAATTGTTCCTTTACAAGCATCGGTAGTTGTTGGCGCAATAGGAGTTGCAGAACATTGAGCCGTTACATTGGCTAATGTTGGAATAGTAGGAGCAATAGTATCGTCAATAATTACATTTTGATTAGCAGTTACCGATTGTCCGTTTCCATCATTGAAAGTCCAAGTTACCACAGTAGTTCCTTGAGTAGTGATTGGGAACACTGTTGCAGTTGTTCCGGTAATTGTTCCATAACAAGTGCTGGTTGCAGTTGGGGCAGCAGGTGTTGCAGCACATTGTGAATTTACGGCTGTCAAACTAGCTGCGTTGGGAATCGGAGCTCCACAAACATTAATATTAAAGGTTTGACCTCCTAACAGAGCTAAATTAATCCCATTAATTGAAAATTTAAAAGTATCAGAAGTTGAACTGCCACCATTATTGGTGTAGCTTAACAAATTAGTGTTGATGTCAGCTTGGGTAAAAGTACCACCTACGACTACCGCGACATTATTTAATTTCAATGTTCCATTTATTGGCAGTTGAGTAATGGTATAAATTAACTGTGATGTTGTTGCAGTGGGTTGTGTTGCTGCTAATTTAGCCTGAGAAATAGTAGCAGTTGCTCCTTGTGAAAGCGCTAATGCATTGTTTGAAACAGCAATGTTGTTGACTATTTGAAGTTTTCCGCAAATGATAACCGAAAAATTAGTAAATGTTCCTCCTGATGTTGCTGAAACTCTATCGGTTGCCAATAATGTCCATGTACCAAGCGAGCTGGAACCATTAAATTTAGATAAGGATTGACTGGCTTGTTTTATACCTGAAAGGGTAACTGAACATGGAACAGGCAGCGCAGATCCGCTATCATCAAAAGTAACATCAAAGTTAGCTGCACTACAATCCCTATTATAAATTTCAGCAAAAATTCCAGTCGGTCCACTAAATTGCATTTTAAGATCACTTAGGGCGGCGTGAGTACCCTTCATATAGAAATTTACATCACTTATAACAATATTGTCTGGAATATTGATTTTTGCACTAACTGCATTATTAGAACCAATCTCCCAAACTGCATCTGGTTCAAAAGTAGCGTTGGAATAGGTTTTACATAAATCACTAGCGATTTGAAATACATATACCTCAGAAAAAGAGCCAGTTGTACAGGAATTTATGGGTTTAACTCTCCAATAATTTACAGTTCCTTGTGCTAATAAGGTGGTTTGATAGGAAGTTCCAGTTACAGTAGCCGATTCGGTTATAGTTGCAAAAGTTGGGCTAGTAGAAATTTGGACTAAGTAGGAGGAAGCACTTGCCAAAGGATTCCATTGTAGCAAAGAAGAAGTTTGTTGATTTGTTGCTCCATTCGAAGGGCTCGTGAGCGTTACGTTTCCAATTGTACTATCAAAAACATTTAACAAAACTGGAAAATCAATATTTGCCGTTGTCGAAGTTCCTTTTATGGTTATTGGATAATTTCCAGCAGCAACTCCACTTGTATTTGAGACGGTCATAGTAAATGGCCCTGAAGTACTTCTAGTTGTTGGAGAGAAAGTTATGGTTGATCCTATTGGAGCGCCAACTGCACTAAATGTTGTTGTTTCTGAAAAAGTAGGAGCAGTAGTATAATTAATCGTATAAACAGCATTTGTTGGTTTACAAACAGATTGAGTACTTGCCGTTGAAGTCATTTCAAACTTACCGGATTTAATTTCAAAATTTGCATTGGATATATCGAAGAAAATATTAGCAGCGGCTTCTACTTTAATTCTATTTAATTTTCCAACATTATTTGGAACAGTTATGTTGGCTGTTCCATTATTTGCAACTCCTGTCGCTAAAGTTATAGGATAAGTATTACCGCCATCTGTAGATAATTTAATATTCACAGTAGTTGAATAAGTAGCCGTATTTGTACTCGCTACATTCCAAGTTACTGCTTTTGTTTCACCTGCATACCAAATTTCAGTACCAGCGTTTGGTGTGGAAACAAGAAATGGGCCTGCAGTTCCAACAGTTATTGCTACTGCTTTGTAATCAGTTCTTCCGCCTAGCGTGCTATTATCTCTAACAGTTAATCTAAAGTTTAAGGTTCTCGCAACACTCGGTAAAACTTCCCAAGTTGGGGTTGTGTTGCTTATAATTGCTGCTAGATTAGGAAAAGTTCTAGTGGGGTCGCTAGTTGGCATTAAAGATTTAAAAACTGGCCCAACCGTATTTGTTGATGTTGGCGGTTGTACACCGCCGTCGTTGTTATCATATTGTTCCCAAGTGTAAGTCATAGCATCTGCAGTATTGGCATCAGTAGCACTTCCAGTTAAAATAAATGGAGTAGATTTTGGAATAGTACGAGCTGTAATTGCGGCAACTACAGGTGCAGCGTTTCCAGTAGAAGTTCCAGTGACACAAGAGTGCCCACCTATTGCAGTTGTCATTTGTTCAATACTTCTCGCATGAAAATAGGCATCGCTATTATCTTGTACATTAGGTGCGCAAATTCCAGCGTATGCCATGATTGTAGAACCACTTCCTGGTTCGTAATCCTGATCATTTGCAGGATCCTTGGCAGCGCCAAAACAAGCATTATAATAGGTATGTGCTGCACCAAATTGGTGTCCAATTTCATGAGCAACATAATCAATGTCAAATGGATCGAACTGTGGAGTTACAATTCCGGTAACACCGCGTCCCTTAGTTGTAGCTCCACATGGAGCTGGACTTGCCACACCACCACCACCTGTACTAAAAACGTGTCCAATATCATAGGCGCCAACAGTAATTAAACCTGTTATGTTCGATGTGTTTACAGATAACATTCCACTACCATTGTAATTGTCATAAGGGTCTGGGTCTGGTGAAGCATCTTTGTTGAAACCATTGATATATATTAACCTATCATTACTGGCTACAAGTTGAAAAACAACCGATAAATCTCTTCTATATACACTATTGACACGTGTAATCGTGGTGTTCATAGCGGCCAAGACATTTGCAATTGTGTTACCGTAATACAAAGAGTATGCTGATGTACAAGCTAAAGCTAACCTGTAAGTTCTTAGGTTGCCATCTGTAGTTGAGGAAGTTTTTGCATTTGCCGAAGTTTTTGATTTACTCAAAGCTTCGTCCATTACAGCATTACAAACAAAGGCATCGTCTGGATTTCGTGAACAGTCTTTCCTGTCATATACAATGTAGTTGCTTACATCATTTTTAGAAAATGGGTCGATATAGATTGTTTTGTTACCTGTAATAAGCCCAGTAAAACCTGCAGGAGATGTACTAATGTAAATTTTATTTAAAGGGTTCTTATTACTTACTCCGTAATAAGATTGAATTTCAGGGTATTTTGCCTCCAATTCAGGAGCTAAAACACTTGTTTTTTCTATACTAAAAGTTTCCATTGTACCATCTTCAGTAGGGAAGTCCAAAAGCAATGTAGTTGCCAGTTTATTGTTTTGAGATCTTTTAGAAGCTGATTTTAAATTTGTTTGTAGTGATTTAAAATCTAAAGACAAAACTTTATATTTATTTGGAATGTTTTTTTTGTCAATTCTTAATCTCGTTTTTAAAGCTTGAGATTCTTTTTTTACCAACCAATAGTTCATTGATTGTGCAAATAATGATTGACTTAAGATGGTTAGAATAAACACTATCAAAAATGTATTTTTTTTCATATTAGGTGAATTTAAAGTATCAAACGTATAAAATTTATTTATATCAACAAAATAAAATATCGATAAAGTACATATATTACCGATAAAAGGCATATATATATTTATATTTGTAATTATAAAACTACAATAGAGAATAAAATTTTTGTTTTGGATTTTTAATAATAAAAGGATTGATAGTGGTTAACTAACATATGAATAGCAGAAAAAAGAATTTTTTGATTGTCACAATTAGTACTTCGTATGATGGAGTTATAAGCATCTCTAAAAGCCACACACAAAAATTTATTTAAAAAAGAAAGGACTTACGGATTTCTTAAGTCCTTGATTCTTTTGTAGCGAGATCGAGATTTGAACTCGCGACCTCAGGCTTATGTATTTGATAAATTATTGAAAAATAATCCAAACAACCCCCCTATAGTACTTGATTTTATTCCAAATCGTGTGCTGTTACTATTAGTTATTTAGGCTAAATTAATTAACTTTAATAATCGGATTATACTATTTATTCAATTATTCATATTTTTTTGAAAAATGGCTACTTTTATTAGATTTCAACTGTGACTGAGCAAAACAATTAAATCAACAGATTAAACATTACTTTAATTTATTTTTGCTTTTTATTAATTCTTTTTAATTTTTACTTCACTTAAATACAATTAGTTACTTAAATTTTTGAATTTAATTTCTTTTTTTTTACTTCTTTACGGTTTCCCGTAAGGATGTACTTTTTATTGCATTTACATTTGATAAAAAATTATACCATCCTATGAATCGCTACACCGTAAACGACCGCAACATCATTTCTGTAGGATATGATGAAATCCTTAAAACACTCGAAATAGAATTTAAATTCCAAGCTATTCATCAGTATTTTGATGTGTCTTTAGACGAATTTGTTGCTCTAATGAAGGCTCCAGCAATTGAAACTCATTATTTTGATTTTGTATATTGTCAGTATTATTTTGATGTAGATTGATTTATTTTCACTCTTTACGGTTTCCGGTAAGGATGTTATTTTTATTGGATATAATTTTGAAATTATTTAAAAAAAACTACTATGGAAAAGTTCCTTAAAATAAATTCAGTAGAAAATAGAACAACCCTAAATGAGAATTGTCCTCAAATACCTAACCACAAAAAATGGGACAAATGCCTTGATGATTATGAAAACTACACCAAAGAATATATAAAGCAATACAAAAAATCGCTACAAGGAAATCTCATTTCACTATCCAAATATCCTTATATGAAAGCAAGATCAGAAGCCTTGTGCGAACAACTTAATGAATTACAAAACCAAGGCCTTTTGACTGAAAAACAACTTCAACGAATATCAAAAATTCAAATGAAAACACTGTACACCAGCTGCTCTTAACTATAAATTAAACCCTAAATGAAAAAACTTAACCTAGTTACTTTACTCCTGCTTTGTTGCTTGTCGCTTTCCTGTAACCCCAAAACAGAAAAGGAACAACCCACTATTTACAACAACAGTAACAACAATCAAAATTACAAATTTGATGATGATGTCTTACTAGAGAAAAACACTAAAAACGTCAAGAAAAAAAAGCCATCTCACAAATACAAGAGTAAAAAAGTAGGAGTTAAAATATAACCATAAAAAAAACTCTAAACAAAAATTGTTTAGAGTTTTTAGTAGCGAGACCGAGATTTGAACTCGGGACCTCAGGGTTATGAATCCTGCGCTCTAACCGACTGAGCTATCTCGCCATATTTTTAAGTGCAACCCATCTTTCAATGCGGGTGCAAATATAAAAATTAAATTAGAGGTTACAAGCATAAATCTGATAAAAAAATTTATTTTAAAAAAAGCTTTTTTATTGGCTTTATATTCTATAAATTTCACAAAAATTAATAGTGCCTAATGGATACAAAAATACGATACGAAATAGAATTCCCAATAAACTCTTCGCCCCAATTGTTGTACCAATATATTTCAACACCGTCAGGTTTGTCAGAGTGGTTTGCCGACAATGTCAATTCTCGTGGAGAGTTTTTTACCTTCATTTGGAATGATTCCGAGGAGAAAGCTAGGCTTTGCTCCAAAAAATCAGGAGAAAAAGTGAGATTTAAATGGGTCGATGACAACAATAAAGATACTGAATTTTATTTTGAACTTCATATTTTAGTTGACGAAATTACGAAAGACGTTTCTTTAACGGTTATTGATTTTGCGGATATTGACGAAGTAAGTGAAGCTAAGCTCTTGTGGGAAAATCAAATTTCAGATCTCAAACACGTCATAGGTTCGGTATAGCAATATTGTTATTTATAGTTTATATTTGTCCTGATTTAATCGGGACTTTTTTTTGATATTATGATAAATTTTAATGGTGCTATTACCTCGTCAGATACTAATTTATTGGTTCATAATCGCGGGTTTTTATACGGCGATGCAGTTTTTGAAACGGTTAAGGTCGTGAATTCCAAAATTCTTTTTCTAGAAGATCACTATTTTAGATTGATGGCTTCTATGCGAATTGTGCGCATGGAAATTCCCATGAATTTTACAATGGAATATTTAGAAGAACAAATTCTTACTTTAGCTAAAGCCAAAAAATTAGAAAATTCTGCTCGTGCAAGAATTACTGTGTATCGCAATGATGGTGGCTATTATTTGCCGCAAAGCAATACCGTTTCTTTTTTGATTGCTATAGAAAATCTTGAAAATAGGGTATATTCAATTGTTCATAACGAATATGTGGTGGATTTATATACTGATTTTTATGTGGCAAAACAGTTACTTTCTTCAATAAAAAGCACAAACAAATTACTAAATATTGCGGCAAGTATTTATGCCACAGAAAATGGTTTGGATAATTGTCTCTTAGTAAATGATAGCAAAAATGTTATTGAGGCTGTTCAAGGAAATTTATTTATGCTTAAAGGGAATACTCTTGTAACACCGCCTGTTAGTGAGGGTTGTTTGAATGGGGTTATGAGAAAGCAAATCTTAAGTTTGGCAAAAACTATTGAAAATCTAGAAGTAGTTGAAGAAGCAATTTCGCCATTTGAACTTCAAAAAGCCGACGAGTTGTTTATTACGAATGTGATTAAAGGAATTCAACCGATTACAAAATATCGCAAAAAAGAGTTTACAATAGATTTTTCGGCGTTATTGTTGCAAAAATTAAATGATGCTATAGCTTGATTAGTTGAAGGTTGGATTTTCAGGAGCGTTGACCCAAATTAGATATTCTCCGCCCAATTCCATAATTTGTTTTTTCCAAAAATGAGCGGCCGATTTTCCAATTATTTTGTTTTGGTAATTATTTTGGATTATAATCCAAGAACTTTCAGCCATTTCAGTTTCTAGTTGGTCTTGATCCCAACCAGTGTAACCTAGAAAGAAGCGGATGTTATTCTTGTTTATCTTGCCATTGTTTATGAGCTCTTTCGTAATTTCATATTCACCTCCCCAATAAATGCCGTTGGATATTTCTAAACTATTAGGAATTAGATGAGGTACATTATGTATGAAATAGAGATTGTCCTGCTCAACTGGACCGCCATTGTAGATCTTGAAAGTGGCTTTTATGTCTGGTACCAAATCATTGATTGTATACTTTAAGGGCTTATTCATAATAAAACCAACCGAACCTTTCTTATTATGATCTGCCAATAAAATAACCGACCTATTGAATGACAAATCTCCAATTATTGAAGGCTCTGCAATAAGTAGTTTTCCCTTTTTTAATTTTTCTGATATCATAAGCCGTATTGTTTCCTAATGTATAAAAAGAGCACAAACAAATCTAATCAATATAATGTACAAAAAAAACCTTCCAATGGAAGGTTTTAATATATTAGTGAAAGCATAAATTTAATTAACAGCTCCTTCTAATTCAGCTCCAGCTTTAAATTTCACTACATTTTTTGCAGCAATTTTTATAGTATTTCCAGTTTGAGGGTTTCTACCATCTCTTGCAGCTCTAGCAGAAACTGACCACGATCCGAAACCTACTAAAGATACTCTACCACCTTTTTTCAAGGTACTACCTACGTTTCCTAAAAATGATTCTAAAGCTAGTTTTGCAGCAGCTTTTGTAATTCCTGCATCAGCAGCGATAGCGTCGATTAATTCTGATTTGTTCATAATGATTATTTATTAAATATTAGTTAAAAAAAACTTTGTTTATAATAACAAAATTAATAGGAATATGTTTCCTTACAAGTGTTTTTATTAATTTCAGCTTGTTTTGTTGATAACTTGTTTTTTTTGTTCATAAACCAACGTAAAATCTTCTTAAATGGGTGAAAAACACCCGTTTTATTGGTCTTAATACGCCTTTGCATTTTCAGAAAAAGTCATTCCATTCAATAATTCTCCTACATTCATCTTCTTTTTTCCAGGAAATTGGATGCTAATTACCTCAATATACCCATCTTTCACTGCGATTTTTATTTCTTTTTTAGAACAAATTAAGTTCCCTATGGTATAGTTATGATTCTCCAGTAACATATTTGCTGCGTGAATTTTTACATTCCACTCTTCGTTTTTGTCACTAATATAACACCAAGCAGATGGATACGGACTCAAACCCCGAATTAGATTATAAATTTCCTTTGCCGATTTTGTCCAATCGATTTTGCAATTTTCTTTATTTAGCTTGTAAGCTGTTTTTATTTCAGGAACATCTTTTTGGATGGTAGTTTTTACATTTCCTTTTTCTATTAATGTTACAGTCTCAATAACAGTGGCGCTTCCCAACCGCATTAATCGATCGTGTAACTGACCAGCATTTTCGTTTGGAGTAATTTCAATTTCCGAACTAAGAATCATAGCCCCAGTATCTATTTTGTCATCAATAAAGAAAGTAGTTACTCCAGTCTCTGTATCACCATTTATTATTGCCCAGTTTATTGGAGCGGCTCCGCGATAATTGGGTAATAAGGATGCGTGCAGGTTGAAAGTACCCCGTTTTGGCATGTTCCAAACTACTTCGGGCAACATTCTAAAGGCAACCACGATTTGCAAATTAGCATTTAACGATTTTAATTCCTCTAAGAAGCTTTTATCTTTCAGATTTGTGGGTTGCAATAAAGTAAGATTGTTAGCCAAAGCATATTCTTTTACAGCCGAGTATTTTATTTTTTGACCACGACCTGCGGGTTTATCAGCTGCGGTAATAACACCTACTATAGTATAGTTGTTCTTGATTATGGTGTCCAAAATGCCAACGGCAAATTCTGGCGTTCCCATAAAGACGATTCGTAATTTTTCCATTGTCATTGCGAGGAACTACGCCATCTCCTCTTATTTTAGTGAATATTTATTGTTTGGTTTTACGACAACTTTATTGTTTTCTAATAAAGTTTGTAGGGCAAAGATAATATCGTCTTCGCTATTTTTGGTCAGTTTCTGAATTTCTCTTGAATTCAAGTTTTGAATTTTCAACAAGCCAATGATTTTTTCGGACGTAGAAGAACTGTCAACCAATTTCTTTTTTTTGGAAATGCAATTCGAACAAATTCCACAATCTGCTGCTGTTTTTTCTCCAAAATATTCTAAAATCAACTTGCTTTTGCACACTTTTTTCTCAGTGATGTAATGCAAAACCGATTCGAATTGGGCAACTTTTTGTTTGTTTTGGGTTTCTAAATACTTCGAAACTCTATTGATGGTTCTTTCGTCTTCGCGAACTTCGTTGAAAATAATGGTGGCATCATTGTTTTTTTTATGATAATCAATGATTTCAAGCCCTTTCAATTTTTCAAAAACAGCAAGGATCTCCGTTTCATTACAATTCGATTTTTTGGCAATTAACGATAAATTGATGGCGGTTTGCGATTCATAAATCCCTGGATAAGTTCGAAGTAAGGACAAAATAACGGGTTCTTCATTAGAATTCAAACTTATATATCGAATGACTTCTTTCGATTCAATAATGAATTGCATCGTGATTTTCTCGGAATATTCTTGTGACATACTCAATATTCCTTGACGGTCTAAAAACTGAATAGCATTGAAAGTTTTTAAGGTTGGAAATACATATTTTTGGCAAAAATGATTCAAATTGAACGAAAATTGTTCGTTGATTCCTTCGCCATAAGCGATTCGGAAATAGGTACACAATTTGATGTAAATCTGGGTGAGAATTATTTTATCGGGTAAAACATTGATAAACTGGCTTTGCGCTTGAATTTTATCAGATGGACTTGTAAGCAATACAGCAAAGGCTTTTTCTTCATTTCTACCAGCACGACCAGCTTCCTGATAATAACTTTCCATACTTTCTGGAAGATGAATGTGAATGACTGTTTTTACATTCGATTTGTCAATTCCCATCCCAAAGGCATTGGTGGCAACAATAATCTGCGCTTCTTCATTCATCCAAAGATTCATGTTTTTCTCCTTTTCTTTAACAGATAAACCACCGTGATAAAATGTAGCTTTGAATCCTATGGATTGTAATTGAGAAGCTGTATCCGAGCACGATTTCCTATTTCGGACATAGATTATAGAAGGCTGCGGATTCTTTTTCAAGATTTGCTCCATTCGATACAATTTGTCTTCTATTTCAAAGACCATATAGGCAATATTTTGTCGGGCAAAAGATTTCTGAAAAATAACTGGTTTTTCTAATCCTAATTGAAGAATGACATCATCAAGAACAGTCTTCGTGGCTGATGCTGTAAGTGCGAGAAATGGAACTTTTGGAAAATGGGTTTTCAGATTGGCAATTTTCAAATATGCTGGACGAAAATCGTGTCCCCATTGCGAGACACAATGTGCTTCGTCTATGGCAATTAAATTGATGGGCAGATTTTTGATTCGTTCCAAAATCCAATCCGACTGCAAACGTTCTGGCGATAAATACAAGAATTTATAATTCCCAAATTCGCAATTATCTAATAGTGTAATCATTTCATCCGATTGGATTCCGCCAGTCAGCGCAATAGCTTTGATGTTGAGGTTTTGTAAGCGTTGCACTTGGTCTTTCATCAAGGCCACCAAGGGCGAAATGACCAAACAAATTCCGTCTTTCATTAGGGCGGGAACCTGAAAACAGATTGATTTTCCGCCACCTGTAGGCATCAATCCAAAAGTGTCTTTACCATCCAAAACCGAATTGATAATTTCGTCTTGAGGTGACCTAAATTTGTCGTGTTTCCAATATTTTTGAAGAATTGCTAATGCTTCCTGCATCTTTCAAGTGTTTAGTATTCAGTTGCATTTAGCAGATTTCTCAACCCATAACTCACAACTCATAACGCATAACCAATAACTAAATTTGGTCTAAGATAAATAAAATTCTGTTATCAAGCGCGTCTTTTGGAACTTCTATAAGTTCGTACCCATAATTTTGATAGGTTTCAACGAGGTGATTGTGGATGAGTTTCGCTTGTTCAAAATTTTCATATCGGGCTTCGTCACTCACATAAATTTCTTCCCAAGGCGGAAGAATAAAGATTTTTGTGTATAAATTTTCACGGCAAGCCAAATCAAAATGTGCTGGATAACTGTCGCCAATGTAGTGCATATAAGCCAAAACATCTGGAATTCCTCGGTCGATAAAAACTATTTTATGCGTTTCGTCTACTGCACTTGTGAATTGTTTTTTTCTCCCTTCCAATAATAATTCACTGAAAAGCAATGGGTTTTCAAGAAATAATTGTTCGATTCCTGCTTTTTTTGCTTCTAATGTTACTTGTCTTGAAATTTCTGGATAGCAGCAAAACCCTTTTTCTATCAATCCATCGATGATAGTACTTTTGCCAGTTCCAGGTCCGCCAATGATGACTATAATTTTTTTGCTCACTTTTTCCAAATAAGGTCCAAATTTACCTAAAGTTATCGGAATTCTGAAACATTATTTGGAGCAATACCTTTCTTTATTTTCGAAAATGATACACTATAAAATACAATTTTTAATTTTCTAAACTACGGATTCTAAAATCTACTCCCGAAATTTCGGGACTAAACTCTAAAATGTAATTTCAAAACTGTATATTTGCTCTTATTTTTATTTTAGAATGGATACAGAAAAAGAAGCCAAAGAATTTTACGAAAGATTAAAAGTGGAGTTGGATTTAAGTACTACTTGGCCAGCCATTTATTTGTACAAATTTATTGTGCCTTCAGAAAAAGAAAGCATTCTTCGTGTAGAAGAAGCTTTTGATTGTGTGGGAGCAGTTATTAAAACTAAAAAATCCAAAACAGGTAAATTCACTAGCATTTCTGTCGATGTTATGATGAAAGATTCTCAAGAAATAATTGATAAATACATCGAATTATCTACTATTAAAGGTATTATTTCCCTATAAATATGAACACAAAATATATAAAAGAAGTTGCAAACGATGTCGTTCATCATTTGGAATACAACGCTGAGCGAACTCACCTAATTATTCCAGAATATGGTCGTCATTTACAAAAATTGATTGATCAAGCAACTGTTATAGAAGATAGTGAAGAGCGCAACAAAGCTGCAAAATACATCATACAGGTTATGGGAAGTTTGAATCCTCATTTGCGTGATGTCGCTGATTTTCAACACAAATTATGGGATCAAATTTTTATAATGTCCGATTTTAAATTGGATGTAGAATCACCATATCCCGTGCCAACTCGTGAGGTTTTACAATTGAAACCGGATGTTTTAAAATACCCACAGAACTACCCAAAATACCGATATTATGGTAACAACATTAAATATATGATTGATGTTGCCAACAAATGGGAGGAAGGCGAAATGAAAAATGCCTTGGTAAAAGTGATTGCCAATCATATGAAAAAATCGTATTTGAGTTGGAATAAAGACACCGTGAAAGATGATGTAATTTTCGAGCATTTATTCGAATTGTCTGGCGGAAAATTGAATATGTTACAAAGCACAGAGGAACTTTTGACCACCACCGATTTATTGCGAACCAATAAGCGTGTTTCTAATAAAATAACTCCTGCTGGACAGCCAAAAATTCAAAGTAACAAAAACATCAAATCAGGAAAGTCAAATCCGACAAATAAAAACCAAAACAGAAAACCTTTGTAAAACGGTTATTAGTTCGAAGTAATGAGCTTGTCGCGGGCAACTTATAACTTCTAACCTATAACCCATAACCTAAAAATATGGGAATATTCAAAATTGAAGGCGGTATTTCACTAAAAGGAGAAATCATACCACAAGGAGCGAAAAATGAAGCACTACAAATATTATGTGCAATATTATTAACAGCCGAAAAGGTCACGATAAATAATATTCCAGATATAATTGACATTAATAAACTCATTACGCTGCTAGGAAATTTAGGGGTCAAAATCCAAAAAAATGGAGCGGGTTCTTATACTTTCCAAGCTGATGACGTAAATGTAAACTATCTCGAAACCGAAGCTTTCAAAAAAGAAGGTGGAGCACTTCGAGGTTCTATTATGATTGTTGGGCCACTTTTGGCACGATTCGGGAAAGGATATATTCCAAAACCAGGTGGCGATAAAATTGGACGAAGAAGATTAGACACTCACTTTGAGGGTTTTATCAATCTTGGTGCTAAGTTTCGTTACAACAGAGAAGATCATTTTTATGGAGTAGAAGCTACCGATGGTTTAATTGGTGCCGATATGTTGCTAGACGAGGCTTCAGTTACAGGAACTGCTAATATTGTTATGGCAGCTGTTTTGGCCAGAGGCACAACTACTATTTACAACGCCGCTTGTGAACCTTATTTGCAACAATTGTGTAAAATGATGAATGCTATGGGAGCTAAAGTTTCGGGTATTGGCTCCAATTTATTGACTATCGAAGGTGTCGAAAGTTTGGGCGGTTGCACGCATAGAATTTTGCCAGATATGATTGAAATTGGAAGCTGGATTGGATTGGCAGCGATGACAAGAAGCGAGATTACAATTAAAGATGTAAGTTGGGAAAACTTGGGAGTGATTCCAAATGTATTTAGAAAACTTGGAATTACTTTAGAAAAAAGAGGTGACGATATATATATTCCGGCGCACACAGAAGGATATCAAGTAAAAACCGATATAGATGGTTCTATTCTTACCATTTCAGATGCGCCTTGGCCAGGATTTACACCCGATTTATTGAGTATTGTTCTTGTTGTAGCAACCCAATGTAAAGGAGATGTTTTAATTCATCAAAAAATGTTCGAAAGCCGTTTGTTTTTTGTCGATAAATTGATTGATATGGGAGCAAAAATCATTTTGTGTGACCCACACCGAGCAGTTGTTATTGGTCACGATTTCAAATCACAGCTGAAAGCTACCACAATGTCCTCGCCAGATATACGTGCTGGAATTTCGTTATTGATAGCTGCACTTTCTGCCAAAGGAACGAGTACTATTCAAAACATTGAACAAATTGATAGGGGTTACGAACGAATTGACGAACGATTGAGAGCTATTGGAGCTAAAATTGTAAGAGCTTAATTTTATTCAATAAAAAACGCTAAACCTCAAAGATTTTTAAACCCTTTGAGGTTTATTAGTATAATTCAAATGACAAACGAACAAACTGCAGTTAGGGCAACTTATTTTAGTATTGCAAGCAATGCATTACTAGCGTTAATAAAAGGCTTAGCTGGTTTTTTTGGTCATTCCTATGCTTTAACGGCAGATGCCATTGAGTCAACTACAGATATTTTTTCTTCCTTTTTAGTGTTATTTGGAATCAAATATTCTAACAAACCAGCAGACGAAAATCATCCTTACGGCCACGGTCGAGCCGAACCATTAATCACTTTTTTGGTAGTTGGTTTTTTGATTACTTCGGCAACAATTATTGCTCACGAAAGTATTACCAATATTGGAGTTCCACATAAATTACCTGAATCTTGGACTTTGATTGTTCTTGGAGCCATAATTTTATGGAAAGAATATTCATATCGTTTGGTCATGAAACGAAGCAAAGAAGCGAATAGTTCTTCTTTAAGAGCTGATGCTTGGCATCATCGAAGTGATGCAATAACATCAGTTGCCGCATTTATTGGAATTTCTATTGCCTTATTTTTTGGAAAAGGCTACGAATCGGCCGATGATTTGGCTGCACTTTTTGCATCAGGATTTATTTTCTACAATAGTTATAAAATTTTCAGACCCGCTTTGGGAGAAATCATGGATGAAAATTTATATGATGATTTAATTGTCGAAATCAGGAAAGTTTCTCTTAAAGTCAATGGCGTTGAAAGTACCGAAAAATGTTTTATTCGTAAAGCAGGAATGAAATACCACGTCGATTTGCATGCTATTGTCAACGCTAATATTTCGGTGAGAGAAGGTCACGATATATCGCATTTATTAAAAGATACTTTACGAGCAGAAATCCCAGAATTAGGACACGTTTTGATTCATATTGAACCTTCTTATCATTGAAGTTGCCTTTTTTTTTACTTCAAAACATTCAAAATTTTCAAATCAAAAATAACTCCGTTTTCTTGAACCCCGTTTTGGAAAGAATTATTGTTATCATCGAATAATTGCGAAGAAACTACAAAAACGACATTATCGCCAACTCATAGCTTTTCATTCCAAAACCGAGAATAACACCTTTAGCATTTCCCGAAATATATGATTGATGGCGGAAACTTTCGCGCGAAAAGGTATTCGAAATATGCACTTCGACTACAGGAGTTGTGATGCTTTTTATGGCGTCGCCAATACCAATTGAAGTATGAGTATAAGCACCAGCATTGAGAATAATGCCGTCATAAGAAAAACCGTTTTCCTGAATTTTGCCAATCAATTCCCCTTCGATATTGCTCTGAAAATAAGTCAGTTCCACGTTTGTAAATTTACCTTTTAAGATTTCAAGATATTCTTCAAACGTTTGAGAACCATAAATTTCAGGTTCGCGTTTTCCTAATAAATTCAGGTTAGGTCCGTTTATGATGCAAATTTTCATAAGTATGTTTTTGTAAAAATAAAAAAACCGCTCCAATTAAGAACGGTTTTGGAAAATTTATTGTTTTTTATTTTTAAAACATAATACCTGCTGAAACTTGTACGACAGAGTTTTTTGTTTTTGCATCTTGAGAAACTTCCGTTAATCCGAGAACATATCTTCCTTGTACGAAGATACTTTTGGTAATTTTAAAACCCAATCCAGCATTGACTGCAAAATCAAATGTGTTCGAGTCTTTAGCATCAAAGGCATTTTTTTCGCTCAATAAAAAAGAAGCTTGAGGTCCCAATTCGAGGCTAAAAGTATTGCTCAAATATATTTTTGCTAAAACAGGAATAGCAATATAGCCCAATTCATTTTTATATTCTTTTATTCCAATTTTATAACTTGCTCCTTGAGTAGAGTATAATAACTCTGGCTGAATAGCAAATTTGTCCAATAGTTTAATTTCTGCTATCAATCCTGCGTGATAGCTTGTTATGGCGTCAGTTTTGTAATTTGTACCGTCAACAGTAATGCCTGTCCCGGTTGCATTAGCGTAATTTATTCCAGCTTTTAAGCCAATTTGCAATAACTGGGCTTGCACACTAAAAGATGTTGCTAAAAGTAATACGAAAATCAAAATAGGCTTTTTCATTTTTTTATTTTTATTGGTTAGTATTATTGTTAAAACTTCATTATCAGTTTATTATTGCAGTGTTCGGCATTTACATTACGTTTTGTCATTAAGATTTAATAACCATCAATTTTATCACTACACCTATTGAAGTCATCAAAAATCTATCATTATGACAAAATTATGAAATCATCTTCATAAATTGATTTAATTGTCATTAAAAATTGTGCAAAACAATTATTTTTATCTACTTTAACTAAATAAAGATTTTAAAATCATAATTTAAAAAATAAATTGAAATTTTTTACTAATATTCATCTAGATTGTATAGCTATGTCTTGAACATTAGATTCTTTTATTTAAAAATTTTATTATAAATTATCTTGGTATTTTAAAAAAATATGTTAATTTTAATTTAGTTTTTAATTTAAATTGTAAAAATTATGAAAAAAAATATTCTGTTAGCACTTTTAGCTTTGGTTATTACTAACGGCTATGCACAAAAAAAAGGGGGTTTTAGAGTTGGTTTGGATTTAGGTTTTGTTCCTTCAGGAGGTGGAGGAGGAGCGATGTTTTCCTTAGAACCCAAGTATAATATTAAAGACAATATGAATATTGGTTTACGACTGGGCGCCGCCGCAATCGTTAAAGATATAACTGTAGATTCCGCCGGCGCGGCTGCTTCTGGAAAAGTTGCCGTTAGTGGATCTTATGTGGGGACTTATGATTATTATTTTAATAAGTCTGGAAGTTCTTTTGCGCCTTATCTTGGCGGTGGCTTTGGGTATTATTCGCTAGCAAATGTTGAACTGGATGAAAATAGCACAGTGCCAGATAAATACTCACCTACTGTATCCGGCGCATTTGGCGGTTTAATACGTGGAGGTTTTGAATGGGCTGGATTTCGAATGGGTTTAGAATATAATATTGTTCCAGATTCTGATTTAGAAGATATAGATGGTAATAAGGTTGGAACTGCAAAAAACGCCTATCTAGGAATTCACATCGGATTTTTCGTAGGCGGTGGTAAGTGGGGTAAATAATTTTTATTTATTCCCATAAAACTCTAAACAAACAAAACCTCAAAATTAAAAACTTTGAGGTTTTGTTTGTTATTGAGAATTAGTCATGATCCTCAACAAATTGTTTCGCTTGATTCTTTTCAGGATTTTCAGGAAGATAGATTATTTCAATACTGTCAAATTTAACTAGTTCATCATTGTCATAAAATCCTTCATAGATATTATTATTTAATTAAAATTTATAAAATCCTCTAATCGTTCCTTTTGAACCAACCTCTTTAACCTCATACAAATAGCCTGTAACTTGTTTTCCGTTTATTTTTAATTCACTGATATTATTATTATTCCTAATTGAAATATAAATTAAAAATAAAACTAGTAGTATCCATAAATAATGGTTTTTAATTTTATCGAAAAAAGGTGAATTATTATTTATTAGCTTTTTATCCTTTCTCTTTACCATCGTTAAGTGTTTTGAAATATTCTCGAATCACTTGATAAAAATTACAAATCTTTATTCCAAAATAAATCTCCGTACCACTTCGGCAACACCGTGATCATTATTAGAAGCTACAATAACATCACCAAATTCTCTTAATTCGTTATCGACATTATCAACCCAAACGCCCAATCCGGCATATTGCACCATGGTTAAATCGTTCTCTGCATTTCCAATGGCGATTATTTCGCTTGGATGAATACTTAGTTTTTCGGCAATAATTTGAACAGCAGCTCCTTTATGAACGCCATAAGGTGCGGCTTCCAGAAAAAAGGGTTTCGACATACAAACGCTTAAATCTGGCATAGCGTTTTTTAGCAAAGGTTCGACAGTTTTAAGATAAGCGGGTTCTTCTAGCAACAAACATTTCACGGCCGAAGTAGTTACAGCATCCTTAAAACTTGGTACAATTACCAATTCTAAACCGGTGATAGTACTTTCGATATCTATATATTCCGAATGTCGCTCGCTGATTATTTTTCCGTCTAAATACGTGATAATATGCGTATTATTTTCTTGACTAAAATCGTAGATTGAATGAATTTGTTCTTTGGTCAAGGAATGTTCAAAAAGCACTTTGTCTTCTTTCAAGTCCGTAATTGTGGAACCGTTAAAAGAAATCATAAAGGAATTATTAATATCACATTGCAGTTCTTTGGCATATCCAATCATCGCTGAGGTTGGTCTTCCCGAAGCCAAAACGACATAAACGCCCATTTCCTGAGCTTTCAAAAGCATTGTTGCATTTTCATTTGATATTTGGTGATCGGCGGTTAGCAAGGTATCATCCATATCAACTACTAGCATTTTATATTTCATTATTTAACCTCTAATTTTATATACTCAACCTGAATTCTTCAATTACCGGATTGGCTTTTGAAAAGTCCGTTTCCTGAATGAACAACTCGACTGCCTTTGTGTTTTCTATACTAGGAAACACATTCGATTGGTTGTTATCTCGAATGACTGTTTCTACTCCAATTGCTTCAATTTTACTTTTAAGCGAAACTGCTAAAATTTCACTTCCCGAAAATACTTTCATTAATCCCATAATGCTGTTTGTTGTTTGTAATTAATAGTTTTTTGTAGAATATCGATTATTCTTCTTCTTGATCTTCTTCGCTCTCGTCAAAATCTTCTTCCTCTTCATCAAAATCAAATTCGAAAGGTTCTACCAACATTTTATCGGCTAGAATTTCGATTCTTTCTGTGAGCACATCTGTGAAAATAATGCGTTGGGTTTTGGCAATGCTATTCGAAATGCGCATAATTTTGGTTTCATGACGTAATTTTAGTATGGTATCGGCATCGTCAAGAATTAACATTCGCAGTCGGTTGACATTGTACCCTGCTGTACTGAACAAATCGTTCAATTTGTTAGGTGTTCCTATCAAAACATCGATGCCAGTAGAAATATAATTTTTATCATAATCCGTATCGCCTTTGTCGTGTATGCCATAAACTTCCAATCCCGAATGCTTTCCGTATTGAACAAAAAGAGCTACCATTTCTAGAACTTTGGTTTTATCTTCCACAATAATTAAAGCACGCGGCGATTCTTCGTTGCTTCCAGTCAATTTCTGAATTACATTGATAACAATTGTCGTCGTTTTTCCGCTTCCATCTGGAGCAATAATAATACAATCGGCACCACTTTTCAGAGTTGAAAAGGTTTCTTTTTGCATTTCGTTAGCTTCGGTCAAACCGTTAGCGATGAGTGCTTCTTGGAGGTTTTCGTTTATTTTTTTTAGTTTCATTTTCGAATTTTAGATTTTAGATTTAGGATTTAGGATTTGAAAATCTAAAGAATCTAAAATATTTATTTTTTGTTAATTCTTGTTTTCAATTCCCCCTTCGGGGGCTAGGGGGCTTTTTATTTTGAAGCAAACAACTGCACGTCGCTTTCCGAGATTTCATTTCCGCCCAGAATAATCAATCGTTCTACCACATTTCTGAGTTCACGAATATTTCCTGTCCAATCGTATTCTTGTAATAATTGAATGGCTTCTTTGGAAAAATGTTTGACTGCATTTCCTTGTTCAGAAGCGATTTTTTCGGTAAAATGGGAAATCAATAGCGGAATATCATCTCTTCTTTCATTTAGCGAAGGTACGTTAATCAAAATTACTGCCAATCGATGATACAAATCCTCACGAAATCGACCTTCGGCAATTTCTTTTTTCAAGTCTTTGTTGGTTGCCGCAATGACACGAACATCCACTTTAATATCTTTATCGGCACCCACTCGGGTAATCATGTTTTCTTGTAAGGCTCGTAATACTTTGGCTTGAGCCGAAAGACTCATATCGCCAATTTCATCCAAGAAAATCGTTCCTTTATCAGCTGCTTCAAATTTCCCTGCTCTATCTTTTACCGCTGAAGTAAAAGCGCCTTTTACGTGACCAAACAATTCACTTTCTATTAATTCACTCGGAATAGCGGCACAATTGACTTCGATTAACGGAAAACTCGCTCGTTGACTTTTCTCGTGCAATTGATGAGCAACCAATTCTTTGCCGGTTCCGTTGGGTCCAGTAACCAAAACTCTAGCTTCGGTTTGAGCGACTTTTTCAATCATCAATTTGATGCGATTGATGGGTTCGCTTTCGCCAATCATTTCGTAGTTTTTGCTAACTTTTTTCTTCAGAATTTTATTCTCTACAACGAGTTGTTTTCTGTCTAAAGCATTACGAACGGTATTTAATAATCGGTTTAAATCGGGCGGTTTCGAGATGTAATCAAAAGCGCCCAAACGCATCGTTTGAATAGCAGTTTCCATATCGCCGTGACCAGAAATCATTACCATTGGGATTTCGGGTTTTATTTTTTTGACCGCTTCGAGCACTTCAACGCCGTCCATTTTGGGCATTTTGATGTCGCACAAAACGAGGTCGTAGTCGTTGTTTTTTATTTTTTCTAATCCTTGAACTCCGTCTTCGGCATCTTCAACAATATACGTATCGTTCTCTTCGGAAAGTATTTTGGTAAGTACTCTGCGAATAGCTGCTTCATCTTCTATGATTAATATTTTACTCATACTTCGTAATTTTCAAATTTTAAAAATTCCAAAATCCAACTATTGGAATTTGGAATTTATTTTTTGGAATTTAATATTGTAACCATTTGTACATTTCTTTCCAGGTTGGTTTTTTGCCATACATTAATATTCCTACTCGATATATTTTAGAGGCAAACCAAACCACAAAAAAGAATGTTCCAAAAAGGATTGAGATGGAAAGTAGTAGCTGCCACCAAGGAACTCCAAAAGGAATTCGCATCAGCATCACGATAGGCGAGGTGAGGGGAATCATCGAGAATACGGTGGCTACCGTTCCGTGAGGATCATTGATTACTGTGAAAAACCCGATATAAACAGCGAGAACCAATGGCATAATGATAGGTAGAAGAAACTGTTGTGAATCGGTTTCGTTATCTACTGCAGCCCCAATTGAGGCGTAAAATGAGCTGTACAAAAAGTAACCGCCAATGAAATAAATTACGAAACTAATTAAAATTGTCGCGATGGGTAATTGCCATAATTCTTGGACATACATTTGTGCGGTGCTAGTCGTTTGCTGATGTGCTATTTGCATCGCATCAGAAGGTATTTTTTGTGCCGTATAAGTTTCTAATCCTAAAAAATAGGAGGCTACTAGCATCAATGACAATCCTATAATAGCCCAAATAAAGAATTGCAATAATCCAGCTAATGAAGTTCCAATGATTTTTCCCATCATCAATTGAAATGGTTTTACCGAGGAAATGATTATTTCGACAATGCGATTGGTTTTTTCTTCAATAACGCTTCGCATTACCATATTGCCGTAAATAATAATGAACATCATAATGAGATAGCCAAAAGCGCCTCCGATAGCAATCTTGATTTCGTTAAGGCCTTTGACGCTTTGCTCTCCTGAAGCTTTGGCCAAACTAATGGCGACTTTCGACGCTGCATTTTTTATAGCTAACGTATCTAAATTTGCTTTTTGATAGTTTTCTCTCGTGAGTTTTTGGGCAATTATACCTTGAATATTTTCTAAAAAAGATAAACTGGGACTGTCGTTAGAAACATATTGAATTTTACTTTCTAATTCCTTAACATTATTGACTTTCGGGATGTAAATTAACCCTTCATAACTCTCTTTGGTGATGCTATCTTTTAGAAATCTCATGTCGATATCGTGTAAATCTAAATATTTATATTCTGAGTCTTTATTGTTCAAGGAGAGAAATTCATTGGCAAATAAACCCGTTTCGTCGTGAATGGCAATTAGCTTAGTGTCGGCTTTCATAGTACTCAAATAACCAACAAAAACGGCTATTCCCACAAAAAGTAGCGGACTCAAAAAGGTCATTACTATGAATGATTTATTGCGGACTTTGGCAATAAATTCTCTTTTTATAATTAGCGATATGATACTCATTTGAAAGCCCCCTAACCCCCGAAGGGGGAATTCCTACTAGGGTAAATAGGGTTTAAAATAATATTTTTTATAACAATTTCTTAATTTATCTCTTTGTTTTTACCCTTCGGGGATTAGGGGGCACTTACTGCTTGTATGAAAATATCCGTGACGCTAGGAATTTTTTCCATAAAATGGGTTACCTGACCTCTTTGAGTCAGTATATTCAAAAGTTCGTTTGGCATAGTATTTCCAAGTTGGACTTCAAGTTTTATTTCATTGTTGAGTGATTTAAAATTCGTTTGTGTCACTTTGAATTTTTGGGTTAAATCATACATCAGTCCTTCGACATTGTCCGATAAAACACCCACTTCAAAACTATTGGTGCGGAATTTTCGTTTCACTTGGTCTAAACTTCCTTCGATTAACTTGTTCGATTTGTGAATTAAGGCAATATGATCACACAGTTCTTCGACACTTTCCATGCGATGCGTGGAGAAAATAATAGTAGAACCTTGTTTTTGTAACTCTAGAATTTCCTGCTTTATCACATTAGCATTTACAGGATCGAAACCTGAGAATGGTTCGTCAAAAATCAATAATTTGGGTTTATGCATTACGCAAACCACAAATTGCACTTTTTGTGCCATTCCTTTAGATAACTCTTCTATTTTCTTGTTCCACCAACCTTGAATACTTAATCTTTCGAACCAATATTCCAATTGTTTTTTGGCTTCGGCTTTCGAAAGTCCTTTCATTTGTGCTAAATACAAACATTGCTCTCCTACTTTCATCGATTTATACAAACCGCGTTCTTCGGGCAAATAACCAATGTATTGGATATGTTTTGGACTTAGCTTTTCACCATCCAAAATAATATTGCCACTGTCAGGCATCGTAATTTGATTGATAATTCGGATAAGTGATGTTTTTCCGGCACCATTTGGACCTAAAAGCCCGTAAATACTTCCTTTGGGAACCGTAAGTGAAACAGAATTAAGGGCAACGTAATCTCCGTATTTCTTAACGACATTGTTTACTTCAAGGATATTACTCATACTGCTTTTTTGATTTATTTCATTTGTTTTACCCTTCGGCTTAGGGTTGGTAAAAGTAAAAAAATAGGGTGTAATAAGGTGTTAAATAAAACAAAAAACCCATCCCTATTTTCACAAGGATGGGAAAAATCATTATAATTAAAAATTATGAAAACATATCTTTAACTTTTTCAAAAAAGGATTTGTCACTTTTTTCAGGATTTGGAGCGAAGTTCTCGTTTTCGAGATTGTTTTCAAAAAACTGTTTTTGTTCTTTATTGAGTGTTTTTGGAGTCCAAACATTAACGTGAACTAGCAAATCTCCTGTTCCATAGCCGTTGATATTTGGAATTCCTTTTCCTTTTAATCTCAGAATTTTACCAGATTGGATGCCTTCGTCGAGTTTGATTCTTACTTTTCCGTTGATGGCGGAAATATCTTTTGAAATTCCGAGAGCCGCTTCGGAGAAACTGATGTATAAATCGTAATGCAAATTCTCGCCTTCGCGCTTTAGAAATTCGTGTTCGATTTCCTCAATTGCAACGATTAAATCTCCCGGAACACTATTGCCTGGTGCATCATTTCCTTTGTTGGAAACTTTAAGTTGCATTCCGTCAACGACACCAGCTGGAATTTTTATGGTAACCGTTTCGTCATCTAAAATCATTCCTTGCGAATCGGCTTCTGAAGGTTTTTTGTCTAATATTTGACCGGAACCGCTACAAGTTGGACAAGTCGATGCTGATTGCATTCTTCCTAAAATGGTATTGGTCACGCGCATTACTTGACCTTGACCATTACAAGTCGAACAGGTTTTATAGGAAACTCCTGGAGCTTGAACTTTTCGTTTTACTTTTACTTTTTTCTCGACTCCATTGGCAATTTCTTCAAGAGTCAATTTTACTTTTATGCGAAGATTGCTTCCTTTGACGCGACGTTGTCCGCCACCGCCACTGAAACCTCCTCCACCAAAAGCACTTCCAAAAATATCTCCAAATTGACTGAAAATATCATCCATATTCATTCCGCCGTGGCCACCGCCAAAACCACCTGAACCATCAAAAGCTTGATGACCATATTGATCGTATTTGGCTTTTTTCTGAGGATCACTGAGTACTTCATAAGCTTCCGCAGCCGCTTTGAAACTTTCTTCTGCAGCCGCATTTCCTGGATTTTTGTCAGGGTGAAATTCAAGTGCTTTTTTTCGGTATGCTTTTTTTATTTCGGCAGCGTCGGCATTTTTGGATATGCCTAGTATTTCGTAAAAATCTTTTTTCATTTTCAATTAAAAATTAGTGCCTCAAGAAGCTCAAGGGTGACTGTTAGAATTTAGGAGTTAGTTTCCGATTACTACTTTTGGAAAGCGAATAATTTTATCACCCAATTTGTATCCTTTTTCTATTACATCAACAATTTTACCTTTCATCTTAGGCGATGGAGCAGGAATTTGAGTGATAGCTTCAGCGAAATCGGCATCAAAAGCGTCACCTGCATTCACTTCAACTTGCTCTAATCCTTTAGAAACTAAAGTGTTTTTCAATTTTTCTTGAATGAGTTCAACACCTTGAATCAAAATATTATCGTCTGTTTTTTTAATCTCAGATAATGCTCTGTCAAAATCGTCTAAAACAGGCAACAAAGCAAGTAAAACATCTTGATTTGCGGTTTTAAACAGCTCTATACGTTCTCTAGCTGTTCTGCGTTTGAAGTTTTCAAATTCGGCAAATAAACGCAAGAATTTATCCTTTTCAGAGGCTAAATCTTGTGATAATTGTTCCTCTTTCGATATTTCTTCAACTCGTTCTTCAATTGAAGCGTCTAATGTATCAATAGCATTTTCATTGTTTTCAGTTGCGGTTTGATCAACAATTTCGTCGTTTATCTTGTTTTCAGTCGTCATTCTTGTATTGTTTTTAAAAAAATTCGTAAACTTCATTTTATTCTGTCCTATAGATTACAAAAGTACTGCCAAAACTTGAAAAATGTCAAATTGTCACCTCTTAAATCTTTATTATTATTGTGTTCATCTTTATTTAAAAAATGCTTCTACTGGAAATGTTGTGGAGTTTTTAACCACATAGTTTTTAGTGTAGCAACATAGGTATAATTTTAGAAAGCTTCACTTTTACATAGTTGACATAGCTACTATGCGCAAAATGTATTTTCTATGACAATCTTTTTAACAATTTTAACAGTGATTCTATGTGGTTTAAATTTATCTTAAGTTTG
>NZ_JANPFL010000147.1:0-1199 GCF_031423415.1 Flavobacterium sp. | reverse complement strand
AAGAAGAAAAATTCTGAATTTGAATCGTGTAAAGTTCATATTCAATATTTTCAAGACTTTGGTTTCCTGCGTTAAAAGCATCTTCGACAAAACTTTTTATTGCCGTTAGCATTCCAGCAATCATGTCTTGATCTATTGTCTGCTTTGCATGTTCATTGTCGCTTGGGTCGGTTTTCGAATAACTAGCAATTACCAAACCAGAACCTTTTTCGATTACAAAAACTTGTTGCAATTTAGGAGCCGATAGTTCGCTCATTACAATATCTATTTCGGATATTTCAAAAAACAAAGCTTTGATTTTTCGTTTGATTTTTTTGATAGAAAATGTGCTTTGAACCTGTGCATTAATGTTGTCCGACAAAGTTTTCATTTCTTGCTGAATGTACTTTTTTATCATTTTGCCGATAATCGGAAAAAGTGCATCGACAATTGAATCTTGTGAATTTTTTATTTCAGATTTTAAAGTAGCAGTAATTGTTGGACCCAATTTGTCGGGCATTTCATCAATTAGAGTTTCGATTTTTCTATCAATAATTGGGTTGACTTTCTCTGATAAATTCTCGTTTACATAAACAGTTTCTTCTAGAAGGTCGAGTTTTCGCAAAATATCATTCGCAAAATCACGGTCTTCGGTCAATAGAAGTTCTTTAAGTTGGAGTAATTTTTCGGTATCGGTCATTTTTGAAAGTTTTTTAACTATATATGACTACAAAAATTCTATTTGCCACAAATACGCTAAGACACAAAGTTTTATTTGTAATATCGATAAAACAACATAAATTTTAATTAAATCGACCATCTTCGAGGCTTTGTATCTTTGTGGCAAATCTTACTTGTTTTATGTTAATTTTTTTAGCAAAAAAAGTTAAAATAATTTTATGTAAATTTTCACTAATAATCTTTCATCATTTTTTCGCCAAGACTTACAAGCAATGTTCCGAGTAGGTTTCGGTCGACTTTTCGGTGATTTAAATCGTTGGTTTTATCGTTCATCGAATTTTCTAAATCCGTTAAGCGAATATTCAAATCGGTCGATAAATTGTCGATTGTATGATTTAATTCTTTGCGAGTATCTTCGATATAACTTTCGAGTTCTTCTTTTCGTTTATCGATTAAGTCTTTCAAACCCTGAAAATCTTGATCAATTTGAACAATATTCTCACCAAAAATTAGGTTCTTAATCGCTTCTAAACGTTGTG
>NZ_JANPFL010000146.1:0-1691 GCF_031423415.1 Flavobacterium sp. | reverse complement strand
AGCACCTATTTTAAATATGTTTTTCATATTGAATTCCATTTTTACTTGTTAATCTGTAAATATCTTTCTATATAAAATTAAGCTTAATTTATTCTATTAATTTCACAAATAAAAATACCATTTATAGCCCGCAATATATTAAATTTGCAACAATAAAAAAACTATTATCATGGATTTAATGGGAATGATGGGTAAACTACGTGATACTCAACAAAAAATAGAAGAAACTAAAAAAAGACTAGATTCGGTACTAATTGACGAGCAAAGTTCAGACGGTTTATTCAAAGTAACTTTAACAGCCAATAATCAAGTTAAAAGCGTAACAATTGACGATGCTTTATTAGGAGACAAAGAACAACTTGAAGATTATATTATTCTTGTGATGAATAAAGCTATTGAAAAAGCTATAAAAGTTAACCAAGCAGAACTTGACGCTGTTGCCAAAGTAGATATGCCAATGATCCCTGGCATGGAAGATATGTTTAAGTAAAAAATTACGAATTATGAATCAAATATTTTAAATTCATAATTCGCAATTCATAAAATTATAATTTACCAATATAACTTCCGTAAATGTCCTTAAACTGATAGCCATTCTCAAAACGGTCTTTACTCAATTTATCATATTCTACAAGTGCCCAAAGGATAAATTCTTTCATAAAATAACGATCTTCCTTAGCCAATTGTGGTTGGTATTTTTGAATCAAATTTTCCAAAGGTTTTACTTCGTCTAGAATAGCTTTGTATTCCTCATCTGTGCAATAATCTAGTAATTCGAAACCGCTTTCGGTAAAAAACCATTCTACTAATTCAGAATATTCATTTTTTGCATCTGCACGTTCTAGCTTTTCAATTTTAGGAAAATAGGCTGGGAAAAAAGTATGAATCGCATCGCCAATAAGATGTTGCGCCACTTGTGCCGAACCTTCTTGTTCGCCTTCGTAAACCAACTCGACTTTCCCTGTAATAGCAGGAATAATTCCCATAAAATCAGACAATCGTAAAGTAGTTTTGTCTGCTCCTGATTTTAAAGCACGACGTTCAGCTGTGCTTAATAAATTTTCGTAAGCCGTAATACTTAATCTTGCAGAAACACCACTTTTATTGTCAATATATTCACTTTCACGGGCTTCAAAACTTATTTGTTCTAATAAATCTTTGGCTAGATTAGGTACATAAACCAAGTCCGATTGCGCTTTGTCCAGTTTAGATTCTTGGTGTGTTATAGTTCGAGCAATTTCGATAGTTTCGGGATAATGCGTTAAAATTTGTGATCCAATTCTATCTTTTAATGGCGTTACAATGCTTCCACGATTGGTATAATCTTCCGGATTTGCGGTAAATACAAATTGCATATCCAGTGGCATTCTTAATTTGAAACCACGAATCTGAATATCGCCTTCTTGCAAAATATTAAACAACGAAACTTGAATTCTAGCTTGTAAATCGGGTAATTCATTGATGACGAATATGCAACGATTGGCACGAGGAATCATCCCGAAATGAATTACTCTTTCGTCTGCATACGATAATTTTAAGTTGGATGCTTTTATAGGATCAACATCGCCAATCAAATCGGCTACAGTAACATCTGGCGTGGCTAGTTTTTCGAAGAAACGTTCGCTTCTGTGTAGCCAAGAAATTGGAGTTGCATCGCCTTTTTCGGCAATTAAATCTTTAGAGAAACGAGA
>NZ_JANPFL010000145.1:0-1327 GCF_031423415.1 Flavobacterium sp. | reverse complement strand
ATTATCTTTTTGCAATGCTGATGAATATTCGGTTTCATAATCTGTAATTGCTATTGCTTCTTGGCATTTTGGAGCATAAAAACTGTGAACTAAATACATATATTCATTTTCGGAAATTCCTTCAAACAGTTTAGATTTCAGATTATAAATAGTATTCCAACCCATTTGTGGCACTTTTACTTTATTTGTAAACTTGATAATATCGATATTAAAAACATTCAATCCGATTGTATTTCCTTCTTCCGAAGAATTACACATGAGTTGCATTCCGAGACAGATTCCCAAAACTGGTTGTTTTAAACTTGAGATAATTTTGTCTAAACCACTTTCACGAAGTTTTTTCATGGCACTACTCGCCTCGCCTACTCCGGGGAAAATAACTTTATCGGCTGATTGAATTTCCTCAATATTACTGGATAAAACCCCTTCAAAACCAAGTCTTTGTAAAGCAAATTGAATGCTTTGAATGTTTCCTGCGCCGTAATCTATTATTACAATCTTCATTTTTTAAAATTCAAATTTTAGTTTCTGGTTTCAATTTTTAAAGCATTCCTTTTGTTGATGGTAAAATCATTTTTTCGACATCGCGTTTTACTGCAACTTTAATTGCTTTGGCAAATGCTTTGAAAATGGCTTCAATTTTGTGATGTTCGTTGGTGCCTTCGGCTTTAATGTTTAAGTTCGCTTTGGCGCCATCGGTAAACGATTTAAAGAAGTGAAAAAACATTTCGGTTGGCATTTGTCCGATCATTTCTCGTTTGAATTCGGTTTCCCAAACCAGCCAATTTCGACCTCCAAAATCGATAGCTACTTGAGCCAAACAATCGTCCATGGGCAAACAAAAACCGTAACGTTCGATTCCTAATTTGTTACCTAATGCTTTGGCAAAAACTTCGCCAAGAGCAATTGCGGTATCTTCAATCGTGTGGTGCTCATCTACTTGCAAATCGCCTTTGACCAAAATTTCTAAATCCATTTGTCCGTGTCGTGCAATTTGGTCCAACATATGGTCGAAAAAAGCAATACCTGTTTCGATTTTGCTTTTCCCTGTTCCATCAAGATTTAGGTTGATAAAAATATCTGTTTCGTTAGTTTTTCTTGTTATTGAAGCCGATCGACTTTCGAGTTTAAGAAATTCATAAATTTTTTGCCAATCGTTGGTTTCTAAAGCAATGCAAAAATCTAATTCTGAACGTTTAACAGATATTTCTCCAGTTCCTAAATTGGTATTATCATTTATAAAAATGGCTTTTGAACCCAAATTTTTAGCTAATTCGACATCAGTCAATCTATCACCAATTACAAATGAATTTGCTAAATCATATTC
>NZ_JANPFL010000144.1:0-1320 GCF_031423415.1 Flavobacterium sp. | reverse complement strand
TTAAAAATAGATTTCAAGAAAGAACCTTTAGAAAAATACAAATTCAAACTTTTTCCTGGTGCATTGATTGATTATTTAAATTTCAAGAACGATACACTTGCCTATAAAGTCGAAACCAAAAACACAACCGATTACGGAAATTTGACTTTAACATTAGAAAAAGTAAAACGTTTTCCAATAATTATCGAATTGACAGATTCCGCAGGCAAAATTGTTGCAACAGAATTTTCTGAAAAAGCAACAACTGTAGCATTCAATTTGATTGAACCTGCGAAATATACATTGAGAATTATTTATGACGACAATAAAAACCAAGAATTCGATTCAGGGAATTTTCTTGAAAAACGCCAATCCGAAGAAGTGTTTTATCACCCAAAAGAAATTGATGTTCGGTCAAATTGGGATGTTAACGAAGCGGTAGATATGTCTAAATAGGCTTTTTTATTGATGTTAAATATTTATGCACTAAACCTTAAAGTGCTGTAATAGTATTTTTTAGCTCTTGTTCTCGAAATTCCTTAATCTCTGTCGTTAAGAAATGTAAGTTTATTTCTGGTCAATATCATTTCGGTTTTGTCTAAATTTGCAATAAAAATTCCTTCTGTTTTTTGTGGTTCAATAATAGAATTTCCTAAAAAATCTATTGCTTGCGAATGACCAACATATTCTAAATTATTATTGTCTGTTCCTACTCTATTTACTCCAATTGTAAAACACATATTTTCGACAGATCGAGCTTTTAAAAGAATATCCCAAGCATTGACTCTGGTTTTTGGCCAATTGGCAACATAAATCAATAGGTCATAATCTTCTTTGTTTCTAGCAAATGTCGGAAACCTTAAATCATAACATACTTGTAAACAAATTTTAAAATCTCGAAATTCAACAATCGTTTTTTCATTCCCAGAGGTATAAACTTTGTCTTCGCCAGCAAGAGTAAACAAATGTTTTTTGTCATAATATTCAACATTAGCATCGGGAAAAACAAAAACCATTCGGTTATAAAAATTACTGTTTTCAAGGATTACTAAACTTCCTGTAATTGCACAATTTTTGGTGTTTGCTAATTTTTTTAGTAATTGAATGGTTTCTCCATTCATTGTTTCGGAAACTATTTCTGGATTCATAGTAAACCCAGAATTGAACATTTCGGGTAATACTATTAAATCTATATTTTCGGAAATCGAATTGATTTTTTGCTCGAAAATTTTTCTGTTTTCGGCTGGGTTTTCCCAAATTAGATTGGCTTGAATTAAGGCGATTTTCATTTGATAAAGATATAAAAAAATTAAATTTTATTAATATTCTTTATGATAACCT
>NZ_JANPFL010000143.1:0-1131 GCF_031423415.1 Flavobacterium sp. | reverse complement strand
ACCTCATCAAGTTGAATTTCAGATGTTTTTAAAACAACTTGCAAGTTCTCTGAAGCCTTGATTATTTTCTTATCATAACCTAAAGCCGAAAAAATTAAGTTTTTGTTTTTATCGGATTCGTTAATTATAAATTCGCCATTTTCTTCGGAAGTTGTTCCAATATTTTCGTTCTCGATAGCGATATTCACAAACGGAATGGCTTGGTTTTTTTCATCGACGACTTTCCCTTTTATTTGTGAAAATAAGGAGCAGTTCATAAATAAAAAAATTAATACAAATATTCTTTTTATCATAACTTTATTTTTTCTCCAACAAATCAACAATTTTTCGATCATTCGAAAGTCTTGGAACTTTGTTTTGTCCGCCTAATTTTCCGATAGATTTCATATAATCTTGAAAACCGTTTTTAGCAACTTTAGTAATGACCAAATCTTGCAAAACTTTGCCAACAATCAAGTCGTCGTAATAGATGTTTTGCTTGCGCATTTCGTTATTAATCGATAATGCAAATTCTTGAATATCAATTGGTTCTTTTTCGAATTCTACAAACCATTCGTGGTATGGCAAACCAGAATTTGGAGTAATTTGTGGCGCAACCGTAAACTCATTTATAGCAATATTGGTGTTTTGCATTGCTTCTTTCAGCGCGCATTCGACTTCTTTGCCAATAACGTGTTCTCCAAATGCCGAAATATAATGTTTGATGCGCCCAGAAACGATAACGCGATAAGGTTTTAAAGACGTGAATTGCACTGTATCGCCAATGTTGTATGCCCAAAGTCCAGCATTTGTAGAAATTATTAAAACATAATTCACATTCAATTCGACTTCGCCAATGGTATATCGTTTTGGGTTTTCTGCGAAAAATTCATCAGATTTTATGAATTCGTAGAAAATTCCTGAATTCAATAACAGCAACATTCCTTTTTCTGATTGTGAATCTTGATAAGCAAAAAATCCTTCTGAAGCTGGAAAAAGCTCAATAGAATCTACTTTTCTGCCAATAATATTTTCGAATTTGGCTCGGTAAGGTTCGAAATTTACGCCGCCATAAATAAACAAATTGAAATTCGGAAACAAATCGCCAACTGGCACTTTAGCTTTGGATTGTAATTTCTCGAAATACATTTG
>NZ_JANPFL010000142.1:0-1321 GCF_031423415.1 Flavobacterium sp. | reverse complement strand
GATTGCCAAAAAAATTGGTTTTGCAACCAATAGCAATTACTAAATAATCATAATCAAAATGTCCAATTGTAGTTGAAATTGTATTATTTGATTCATCTATATTCAAGACTTCTGACAAGCGAATTTGAAGGTTTTTTTTGCCTTTAAAAATATTTCTAAGCGGAAAAGAAATACTAGATGGTTCGAGTTGAGAAGTTGCCACTTGATAAAAAAGTGGCTGAAATTGATGGTGGTTTATTTTATCAATAAGTAAAACATCGAATAATTGTTCGTCAAGTTGACGCACCAATTGAATACCAGCAAAACCACCACCTATGACAATTATTTTTTGTTTTTGCATGATTTTCTATTTAATTATTAATCGACTTTGTCTATGTTAAAGTTTTGAAATTTGATAATTATTATAAATGGTTTTAATACATTGGGCAAATAAAAAAAGCGAGAATAAAATCTCGCTTTTCACATTATCTCCCCAAATAATGTTCTACCTAAATAGATCTTTTATGTTGTTTCCGATTTCTTTCATGTCTCGATTAAAATCGCTTTGAAATGTTTTCCATTCGGTTTCGTTGCCATCGTAATTGTTAAGTTTTGTTTTTAATTCAACATTTTTGGCTTCGAGTTTTTCGATTCTGGTTCTGTACATTCCATCAAATGTTTTTCCTGGTTTATTCATTTCTATTTTCAAATCTGCAATACGCTTTTCGTTATCTGCGATTTTGGCTTGCGATTCTGTTTTAAAAGTTAACCATTCATTAGCATTTGAAATTTTGGTGTCTTTTAAATCTTGATTGGCTTCGACAACATTTTCTTTTGCGGTATTTTCTTTTTGTTGTGCCGATTTACAAAATGTAAAAACTGTTCCTGCTAAAATTAATAGGATTATAATTGCTTTATTCATGTTTTCTGTATTTTTAATTGTTATACAAATTTGCAAAAGTTAACAATAAAAAGTATTACAGAATTTTTATGAAAAGTTATAATATTCCTAGTTTTGAAAAAACAACGTCAACTAAAAATCAATATTTTTTAAAATAAGTTGAAAATAAATTTGGATATAAACACAGTTAAATATAGTTAAAACCTACAATTTTATGAATCACAACCGTTTCAAAAATCTTCATTCGATAAATACTTTATTGTTGTAACAATTGTTTGGCCATTAACCAAAATAACCTTGTTACATGTGTGGGTTTTTCTATAAGTTCCGAAAGTGTTACAAAGTTATTGACAAACAACAATTTGTCTATATTTATATTGTCGTTTTCGCTTAATTGATGATAAGCCATTGACCAATTCGGAAAAACTCGATCTTGTTTTT
>NZ_JANPFL010000141.1:0-1103 GCF_031423415.1 Flavobacterium sp. | reverse complement strand
CTTGAACCCTTGCAAGCAGCTCCAGTTATTATTGAAGATGGAGCATTTGTTGGATCACGTTGCATTGTTGTAGAAGGTGTTCGTGTTGGAAAAGAAGCTGTTTTGGGTGCAAATGTTTGCCTAACAGCATCGACCAAAATTATAGACGTTACTGGAGAAAATCCTATAGAAATGAAAGGTTTTGTACCAGCTCGTTCGGTAGTAATTCCTGGAAGTTATACCAAAACTTTTCCTGCTGGCGATTTTCAGGTGCCTTGTGCATTGATTATTGGAACTCGAAAAGCTTCGACGGACTTGAAAACAAGTTTGAATGATGCTTTGAGAGAATATGATGTAGCGGTTTAGTATTCAGGTTTCAGGTTTATATCAAAAAATCCAATTTCTTTCGAAAATGGATTTTTTTGTTAAATTTCTATTTATAATACTGCTAAACTGAGACTGAAGACTGAGACTGGAATTTGAAAACTAATAAAGAGTATCAAGTCCATTTTTAATGAAAGTGACTTTGTTTTTTTTGTTGAATTCTCTAATATCGTTGTTGATTTTCCATGTTTCCTGTGTTGCATATCCTCTTTTATGGTCTAAATGTAAACAAATAGAAGAATAGCGAATTTGTTTTGACAATAATCCGTTGTTGAATAATCGTTCGCCAAGTTCACGATCTAAACCACCATATTGCATGTCGTGATTGAAACCATTTATATCTAAAATATCTTTTTTGTAACCTGACGAGTTGTGACCGTTCCAAGAGCGTTTGGTTGGCGTTATCCAATTCAAGAAACTGGCTAAATATTTATTTTTTGTGAGTTTAAAATTTTTGAAACTATTTTTTAATTTATTAGATTTTAACCACGATAAATCGAAACATTTTTCGGTAATAACATCGTTTTCTTGAATTAAATTCGAGATATTCATGGGCAATTTAAAATAACCACCAGAAAGAAAATAACCTTCTTCACGATTTTTTAAATGATCGGCTACAAAGTCTTTTCTTGGAATGCAATCTCCATCAGTAAAAATTAGATAATCAGTATTCGATTTTATTATGGCTTTGTTAATAATAATTGTTTTCTGAAAACCGTTATCTTCTTGCCAAACATGAA
>NZ_JANPFL010000140.1:0-40610 GCF_031423415.1 Flavobacterium sp. | reverse complement strand
TAAGGATCGTATTTTTCAATGCCACTTTGATACCATTTTGAGATTACATTTAGCTGATATAAAGTATAAGCGGCGGTATCCTCAATACTCAATCCAAGCAAACCTGCCAAAAGGAATTCTTCTAAAACTTTAATAGTAACGATTCGCTCAGGAATTCCAGTCGAAATTTCGCCATTCATTTCCTCATAATCCATCCTTCCAGAATTAAACCCAGAAATGTAAGCTACACTGGTTTTTTCGCTATCCATAACCAAAAACGGATTTCGACCATTTGCAAATCCCTCTAGATAATCTTGTCGATATGACGGACTAAATATTTTTTTAGAATGCACTTAAAACTATTTTAAAAATTCATTTTACAAATTTATAAACTATGTCTAAAATAAAATATAAAAATCGTTAAAAGGAAAAAATACTCTTCAAATAACAAGTCGTGTGTAGTTTATCGATAAAAAAGAGGTGCAAAAAAAACATATACTATAATTTTGAAAAATATCTAGCCTTAATTCTCTTTATGTCTTTGATTGAGTTTTGCGCCCAAACCAAGCGTTTTTCTAAAATTTCTTCCTCGAATAAATGCCAATTAATATTTGATTCTCGCAACCGATTTGTCAAGTTTTGAATGATAATCGCTGCCGAAACCGAAATATTCAAACTTTCGGTAAAACCAACCATCGGAATTTTAATAAAACCATCGGCTTTTTCCAAAACTTCCTCTGACAATCCGTCTCTTTCCGTTCCAAAAAACAAAGCGCTAGGTTTCGAAATGTCGAAATCATCCAACAAACACTCCTTCTCATGTGGCGTTGTAGCAATAATTTGATAACCTTGATTTTTCAAAGTTTCTATACAATTGGAAACATTATCAAACGTTTTAATATCAACCCACTTTTGTGCACCCATCGCAATTTCCTTATCAATACTTTTACCATAACGCTCTTCAATCACATTCAATTCCTGAATACCAAAAACCTCGCAACTGCGCATCACTGCACTAGCATTGTGCATTTGAAAAATATCTTCGACAACAATTGTAAAATGTTTGGTTCTGTTTTCTAATACTTTCAAAAACTTAGCTTTTCTATTTTCAGTAAGAATGTTTTCTAGGAAATTGAGGTAATCAAGGTCAATCATAATGCGGAATTATTTTTGGTAAAAATACTAAAAAAGAGTAGTTTTATTTCCAATAAAAGATTGTATAAAAACAAAAATAAAACCGCAAATTCGCAAATTAATTATCTTAAATTTAATTTTATCGTTTGTGAATTTGCGGTAAAATCATTTAAAATCTATGAAAAAGAAACTAGTCGTCTTAACCGGAGCGGGGATTTCCGCCGAAAGCGGAATTAAAACTTTTCGCGATGCCGATGGACTTTGGGAAGGTCATAATGTGATGGATGTAGCAACGCCCGAAGGTTGGCAAAGAAATCCCGAATTAGTACTCGCTTTTTACAATCAAAGACGTAAGCAATTGCACGAGGTATTACCCAATCTTGGACATCAACTATTGGCAGAATTAGAAAAGGAATTCGAAGTTGATATCATTACTCAAAACGTAGATAATTTACATGAAAAAGCCGGAAGTTCGAATGTGCTTCATCTTCACGGGGAATTGTTGAAAGTAAGAAGTACAGTAAACAGAAACTACATTTTGGACTGGGAAAACGACTTAAATTCTAGCGATGTTGATGATAAAGGAAACCCATTACGACCGCATATCGTTTGGTTTGGAGAAGAAGTTCCCGCTTTGGAAGAAGCGGTATTCCTTGTCGAAAAAGCCGATATTTTAATTATTATTGGAACCTCGCTTCAGGTTTATCCGGCAGCAGGATTGATGAATTTTGCCAAACCAACCATTCCTGTTTATTACATTGACCCAAAACCAGCACAAATTTACGACTTACCAAATGACATCAAAATTATTGCTGCAACAGGCTCGGAAGGGATGAAAATCGTACGAAAAGAACTAAAAAAATTACAATAGCAATTTCAATGGCAATGGCAATTTCAAAAATCAATTTAATCCAAAAAACTGAATACTAAAGACTGAATACTGAACACTATTGCTTATTTTTGCGCTTTATAAAAAGCCAACAACAATGACTACATTAAACGAATTAAACGCCGTATCGCCAATAGACGGAAGATACAGAAGCAAAACAAGTTCACTTTCTAAATTTTTCTCCGAAGAAGCTTTAATCAAATACCGCGTATTGGTAGAAATTGAATACTTTATTGCGCTTTGCGAAATTCCTTTACCTCAACTTGCAGCCGTAAACCCGCATGTGTTCGAAAGTTTACGCAACATTTATAAAAACTTTTCTACTGAAGATGCCCTTTGGATCAAAGAAACCGAAAAAGTGACCAACCACGATGTAAAAGCAGTGGAATATTTTATCAAGGACTCTTTCGAAAAATTAGGATTGTCACAATACAAAGAGTTTATTCACTTTGGATTAACTTCTCAAGACATCAACAATACTGCGATTCCGCTTTCGACAAAAGACGCTTTCGAAAAAGTCTATATGCCGTCATTAATCTCTTTGACATCAAAATTGAAAAATTTAAGCATGGAATGGGCGGCTGTTCCAATGCTAGCAAGAACTCACGGACAACCGGCTTCACCAACCCGTTTGGGCAAAGAAATTGGTGTTTTTGTAGAACGTCTAGAGGAACAAATGCGTTTGTTGTTCAACATTCCTTTTGCAGCAAAATTTGGTGGTGCAACCGGCAATTACAACGCCCATCATGTTGCCTATCCACAAATTGATTGGAGAAAATTTGGTGGTAC
Organism: Flavobacterium sp.; assembly: GCF_031423415.1. Taxonomy (GTDB): domain Bacteria; phylum Bacteroidota; class Bacteroidia; order Flavobacteriales; family Flavobacteriaceae; genus Flavobacterium. Next base: position 37,819 of record NZ_JANPFL010000140.1, on the reverse strand, counting down.
TTTCGTGGAAGAAAATCTAGGTTTGCATCACTCCTTCCCTACTACGCAAATTGAACATTACGATCATTTTGCGGCTTTTTTTGATGCGTTGAAAAGAATAAATTCCATCATTATTGATTTGGACAGAGATATTTGGACCTATGTTTCGATGGAATATTTCAAGCAAAAAATCAAGGCAGGAGAAATTGGTTCTTCGGCGATGCCACACAAAGTAAACCCGATTGATTTTGAAAATTCAGAAGGAAATTTGGGTATTGCGAATGCTATTTTCGAACATCTTTCGGCAAAATTACCAGTTTCAAGATTGCAACGCGATTTGACCGATAGTACTGTATTGAGAAATATTGGCGTGCCAATAGGTCACACATTAATCGCTTTTGAAGCTACTTTGAAAGGCTTGAACAAACTCCTTTTGAATGAACCAAAATTCCACGAAGATTTAGATAAAAACTGGGCTGTTGTTGCCGAAGCAATTCAAACCATCTTGCGTCGTGAAGCCTATCCAAATCCTTATGAAGCCTTGAAAGGGTTGACTAGAACCAATGAAGCCATTACAAAAGATTCGATTCACGAATTTATCGAGACACTTGATGTTTCATCAGAAATTAAAGCTGAATTAATGCAAATTACACCTAGTAATTTCTTGGGGATTTAATAAAAAGACACTCTTAAAAAAAGTACAAAGCAATTATGAAGAATTCTATTCTAAAAACAATGTTGCTTTGTACTTTTTTTATTTTATTCTCTTGCGAAAAAGACAAACCTGTAGTCAAATCGTATCGAGCTGGAGTGATTTTGTCATTTGACGATGCCTATGTAAATGAATGGTTTGCTACAAATCAAAAATTAAAAAAATATGCCTGGAAAGGCACTTTTTGCGTTTCCAAAATCAATACTTTACGCCATTACCAAATTCTAAAGCTTCAAGAATTACAAAAAGAAGGCCACGAAATTGCGGGTCATACGCTCAACCATATCAATGCTGTTGATTTTCTCCGAGTGAACACTATCGATGAATACATCAATCAGGAAATTAATCCGATGTTGATTTTAATGAACTTTTACGGTCTAAAAGTGACGTCTTTTGCCTATCCGTATGGTGGCAGAACCCGAAAATTAGACGCCGCTTTATTAGAAAAATTTAAGATCATCAGAGGAAGAGCTTTTTGCGAAGAAAAAGCGGCAAAACAAGGCTGCTACTTCAACGAATCTAATCTAGTTTTTAGCTTTAGCATTGATGATACACACAATCACTTTACTATTCCGCATCTTCTGGAATTATTAGATTATGCCAAGAAACACGACAAAATTCTGATTCTCAATAGCCACAAAACGGTTGAAAATGTAAATGGAGATTATCAAACAAAAAACGCAACTTTAGAATTAATTTGCAAATACATCAAACGCAATAATATGAAGTTTTACACCTTATCCGATTTGAATGCGTTGGAATACTAGTTTCGCTGCTTGTATTTTATTCTGACAAAGCCAGTTTGAATATTTTTTTCTTTTTGCAAAAAGGTTTTTTGTATATTACCACAATATTTGAAACGGAAAACCTAAAGTAAACGTCTATGAATACTTCAGAAAAAGTAGCCGAAGTTTCCCTTCATTTGGAGCCCTTAATCAGCGACTTAGGGCTGATTCTTATGACTGCGGGCATTGCTGTTTTGATATTCCGAAAATTAAAGCAACCATTAGTTTTAGGCTATTTGATTGCAGGATTTTTGGCAGGAAACCATTTCGATTTTTTCCCTTCGGTTAAAGAAATGAAAAGCGTAGAAGTTTGGGCAGAGATTGGAGTCATCTTCTTATTGTTCAGCCTTGGTCTAGAATTTAGTTTCAAAAAACTGATGAAAGTTGGCGGAACCGCCTCTATCACAGCGGGTATACAAATTGTTACGATGTGTGTTTTGGGTTATTCGGTAGGTCAATGGATGGATTGGTCTAAAATGGATAGTGTCTTTCTCGGCGTTATTCTTTCAATTTCATCAACCACCATTATTTTAAAATCCTTTGATGAACTAGGAGTCAAAACACAAAAATTTGCCGGAATTGTAATTGGTTCGCTAATCGTTCAAGATATCTTAGCCATTTTGATGATGGTTCTATTATCAACCATTGCGGTAAGCAATCAGTTTTCGGGAATGGACTTGTTATTATCAGTTTTGAAATTGGTGTTTTTTCTGGTGATTTGGTTTTTGGGCGGCATTTTTATCATTCCCACTGTGCTCAAAAAAACAAAACATTTATTGACCGATGAAATGCTGCTGATCATTTCATTAGCCTTATGCCTTACGATGGTTGGGCTTGCAGCCAATGTTGGATTTTCGCCCGCTTTGGGTGCTTTTATAATGGGTTCTATCATTGCTGAAACGACCCAAGCAGAACATATTGAACATTTGGTAAAACCCGTAAAAGATTTATTTGGCGCTGTATTTTTTGTTTCGGTAGGGATGCTAATTGACCCAGCTGCTTTGTATGAACACGCTCTTCCAGTGCTTATTCTTTCGTTTGTGACCATATTTGGGCAATCGATAAGTTCCACTTTGGGAGCATTATTATCGGGACAACCTTTGAAAGATGCCATCAGAACGGGAATGAGTTTATCACAAATTGGGGAATTTTCGTTTATCATTGCAACTTTAGGAGTAACACTCAAATCAACAAGTTCTTTTTTGTATCCAATTGTAGTAGCAGTTTCGGCTGTTACGGTATTTACAACGCCGTTTATGATTAAGTATTCACTGCCATTTTCGGAATATTTAGCCCAAAATTTACCACGGAAATTAACCAAACGAATCGAACGCTATTCGGCCAGTACGCAAGCGATAAAAACAGTCAGTTTATGGCAAACTGTCATCAATGCGTTTTTAATTCAAGTGGTTGTACTGGTTGTAATAATTCTGGCCATCATCTTGCTTTCCTCAAGATACATCGAACCCTTAGTTGACGATTATCCTTTTGGAAATGTTCTCGGCGCTCTGATAACATTGAGCATTATAGCACCTTTCTTGTGGGCACTTGCCTTTAGAAGAGTTGCTATTTCCGAAGTTGAACAATTGATGCACGACCGAAAATCTCGTGGCCCACTAACTATGTTGTTCTTTATTAGGATTCTACTATCCATTTTCTTAATAGTATTATTGCTGAAAGTATTCTTCTCGCCTAGAATTGCTCTAATTGCATTGGTAATTGCTATCGTAATTTATTTGATTTTCCAAAAGAGACTCCACATTCGGTATCATAAAATTGAAAATCATTTTCTGGCCAATTTAAACGGACGAGAAATTGCAAAAGCCAAAAGAAGCCGAAGCGATTTAACCCCTTGGGACGGACACATGGCTGTTTTTGATATTGCAATCGAATCGAATATCGCTGGAAAATCTTTAAAAAACTTAAAACTTAGGGAAGAATTGGGCATCAATATCGTATCCATAAAAAGAGGCGAAATCACAATTCATATTCCGAACGCCAATGAACGAATTTTTCCTGGTGATGAAGTATGCGTTATTGGAACAGACACACAAGTTCAAGAATTTAAAAAATATTTAGACCAACACGAAACCGATATTTCCCCAGAAATGAAGGAACCTGATATTGTTTTACGCCAAATTGAATTGAAAAATCACACCTTTATAGGTAAAAGCATCAAGGAATCTAAACTGCGTGAAAAAACAAAAGGAATGATTGTAGGTATTGAAAAAAGAGGCAATCGAATCTTAAATCCAGAATCCTATGTTATTCTTGAAAAAGACGATGTCCTGTGGATTGTGGGAGATAAAAAATTATTAGCTGATTTGGTTCACGATTAAGTAAAAAAGATGCAAGAAACGAATCTTGCACCTTTTTATATTTCACAGTGTAAAAAATTATCTCGAATAATTCGGAGCTTCTTTTGTAATCGTCACATTATGAGGATGACTTTCGGTAATTCCGCTAGAAGTGATGCGAACAAAACGCCCTGTGTCTTGTAAAGTTGGAACATCTTTGGCACCGCAATACCCCATTCCTGCACGAAGTCCACCAATGAATTGCTGCATACTTTCTTCTAGTTCACCTTTGTAAGGCACGCGACCCACAATTCCTTCTGGAACTAATTTCTTGACATCGTCTTCCACATCTTGGAAATAACGGTCTTTCGATCCGCCTTCCATTGCTTCTACAGAACCCATTCCGCGATAGGATTTGAATTTTCTACCTTCGAAAATAATAGTTTCTCCGGGAGATTCCATAGTTCCGGCCAAAAGTGACCCTAACATCACACAATGAGCACCTGCTGCAAGAGCTTTAGGAATGTCTCCTGTATATCGAATTCCACCATCGGCAATGACAGCAACTCCGGTTCCTTTTAAAGCTTCGGCAACTTCGAGAACGGCAGAAAACTGAGGAAAACCAACTCCTGCAATAACACGAGTGGTACAAATAGAACCCGGACCAATACCCACTTTTACACCATCGGCACCGTTTTCTACTAGAAATAATGCCGCTTCTGGAGTGGCTATATTACCTACTACAACATCAATTTTTGGAAATTTAGATTTTATTGCTGCCAACACATTAACTACACCTTGGGTATGACCGTGAGCGGTATCAATTACAATCGCATCGACACCGGCATTTATAAGTGCAGTAGCTCTTTCGAGTGCATCGGCTGTAACGCCAATGGCTGCCGCAACACACAAACGACCGTAAATATCTTTATTAGCGTTAGGTTTTTGCGTCAATTTGGTAATATCTCTAAAAGTAATTAATCCCACTAGTTTATAATCGGAATTCACCACAGGAAGTTTCTCGATTTTATAGCCTTGCAACACCACTTCTGCTTGTTCAAGAGAAGTTCCTTCGGCAACAGTAACCAAGTTTTCGCTAGTCATTACTTCTATGATAGGTCGCGCATTATTTTTTTCGAAACGCAAATCCCGATTGGTAACAATTCCTTTTAGCACTCTGTTTTCATCTACAATTGGAATACCGCCAATTCCGTATTCTTTCATTGCTTTTTTGGCATCGGCAACGATAGAATTTAAGGGTAAAGTCACAGGATCGATAATCATTCCAGATTCGGCCCGTTTTACTTTTCGAACCTTGGCAGCTTGTTGCTCGATAGACATATTCTTATGCAAAACACCAATTCCACCTTCTTGAGCCATAGCAATTGCCATTGCACTTTCGGTAACGGTATCCATAGCAGCGGATACAATGGGAACATTAAGCATTATGTTTCTAGAAAATTTTGATTTGATACTCACTTCACGAGGAAGTACATTCGAAAAATTAGGTACTAACAATACATCATCGTAAGTTAATCCTTCGCCGATAATTTTGGAGTTGTGTGCTATCATTGCAATTTGTAGTTTATGCTGAACTTGGTTCAGTATTGTAGTTAAATTGCGTGCAAATATAGTTAATCTTAAGCAAAACAACATCATACTTAGATTATAAATGATTAAATTGCCATACACATAACCTCTGGTTTTTATAAACCTTGTTTGTTCATCTTTAAGGAATGAAAAAACAATAAAAATTTTCCAATGGAAAAATCAACTCCAACATTGCAAGGACTTTCTAACCAAGAAGTGATTGAGTCAAGAAAAAAAAACGGTTCCAATTCGCTAGAACATCAGTACAAAAACCATTTCCTAGCTTCCCTAATTGAGATGATTAAAGAACCTATGTTTTTGCTACTATTATTGGCTACCAGCATTTATTTCATTACAGGAGAATACAGCAATGGTGTTTTTATGTTGGCGGCAATTGTTTTAGTTGCTACCATTTCATTGTATCAAGAATCGAAAAGTAGAAATGCTATTGAAGAACTAAAAAAATTATCACAACCCAAAAGTAAGGTCATCCGTAACGGTGAAATCATAGAAATTCCAAGTGAAGAAATTGTTTTGGGCGATTTCATTCAAACCGAGGAAGGTACTTTTATTCCAGCCGATGGTGTGATTATTCAATCGAATGATTTTTCGGTAAATGAATCTGTTTTGACGGGGGAATCATTTTCGGTTTTCAAAAATGAAAAATCCAAAAACAACCAAGTTTTTCAGGGAACGATTGCCGCTAGTGGTTTGGCGATTTGCGAAGTTACTGCCATTGGCAACCAAACCCAACTGGGGAAAATTGGGAAAAGTATAGAATCAATCGAGGAAGAAAAAACACCTTTACAACTTCAAATCGGGAATTTTGTAAAAAAATTATCCCTCGTAGGTTTGATTATTTTCATTCTTGTTTGGGCGGTGAATTATTATAATTCAAGACTAATATTAAACAGTTTACTCAAAGCGCTAACCTTGGCAATGAGCATAATCCCTGAAGAAATTCCAGTGGCATTTACCACATTTATGGCATTGGGCGCTTGGCGATTGATGAAAATGGGGATTATCGTAAAACAAACTAAAACCGTCGAAACTCTAGGTAGTGCGACCGTAATTTGCACCGACAAAACAGGAACTATTACCCAAAACAAAATGAGTTTGGCCAAATGGTATACACTTTCAGATGATACAATCAGTGGCAATGATAAAAGAAATGATAATGGCAATGGCAATAGCAATGATAATGGTAGTAATAAGCAAAAATTGAATGAACAAGAACAGGAATTACTAAGTCTATCGATGTGGGCTAGCGAACCGATACCGTTTGATGGAATGGAAATTGCACTTCACGAAGCGTATTCAAAACTGAAAATTACGGACGAAAGACCCAATTTCAAATTGATTCACGAATATCCATTGGGAGGAAAACCACCCATGATGACTCATATTTTTGAAAACCAAAAAGGAACTAGAATTATTGCTGCCAAAGGCGCGCCAGAGGCTATCATATCGTGCTCAAAACTTTCTGCAGCAGAGGTTGAAAAAATCAATACTGCTATTGAATCGATGTCGAAAGAAGGTTTTCGGGTTTTGGGAGTGGGTGTTTCCGAATTTTCAGGAAATAATTTTCCAAAAGGACAGCAGGAATTTACTTTTGTATTTAAAGGAATTGTCGCTTTTTATGATCCACCAAAAGAGAATATCAAAAAAGTTCTTGATGCTTTTTATAATGCCGGAATTCAAGTAAAAATTGTTACAGGTGACAATGCTGCAACGACCTCAACTATTGCCAAACAAATTGGATTTCAAAACCCTGAAAACACATTAAATGGCGATGAATTGATGTCTATGGATGACGCCATATTAAAAGAAAAAGTGATGGAAACGACCCTATTTACTAGAATGTTTCCTGAAGCCAAACTCAAAATTATTGAAGCTTTAAAAGCCAATAATCAAATTGTTGCTATGACAGGCGATGGAGTAAATGATGGACCAGCATTAAAATCGGCTCATATTGGAATTGCCATGGGCAAAAAAGGAACTGAAATAGCGAAACAAGCTGCCAATCTTATTCTGATTGATGATGATCTATCGAAAATGACTGACGCCATCGCAATGGGAAGAAAAATCTACATTAACCTAAAAAAAGCCATACAATACATTATTTCTATTCACATTCCAATCGTTCTGATTGTCTTTATTCCATTGGTTTTGGGATGGATTTATCCGAATATATTTTCGCCCGTACATATTATTTTTCTCGAGATCATTATGGGTCCAACTTGTTCCATCATTTATGAAAATGAACCCATGGAATCGAATTTGATGCTGCAAAAACCACGGCCCCTTACTACTACTTTTTTTAATCTAAAAGAAATAACAATTAGTATTATTCAAGGATTAGTAATAACACTTGGGCTTTTATTTGTGTATCAATATTGCATCAAAGAAAATTGCACGGAAAGCGTTACCCGGACCATAGTTTTTCTGACTTTAATTGCTTCGAATGTTTTCTTGACCTTGGCCAATCGTTCGTTCTACTATTCGATATTTACCACCATTCGATACAAAAACAACTTGGTATTGATCATCATTGGAACCACAGTTCTTTTAACTAGTTTGCTGCTTTTGGTTCCTGTATTTTCTAAATTCTTTATGTTTGAATCCATTTCGCTGGCACAAATTGGTTTGAGTATTTTGGTTGGATTTGTTTCGGTGTTTTGGATAGAAATTTACAAAGTGTTGAAGCGAAAAAAAGGTTAATGAAATGCTCTGAATAATTTTGAACTTTCATTATAAGCACTTTCAAAACTCATCGCGCTGATTGTAGTGTTTTCTTTTTTAGAAGTAAAATAGGAAACTAATTTCTCGGTAGGCATATTACCCGTTAAGACATCCTTGGCTATTGGACATCCTCCAAAACCCTGAATAGCACCATCAAAACGTCGACAACCTGAATTGTAAGCGGCGTCAATTTTTTCAAACCATTTGTCTGGTATGGTATGCAAATGAGCCCCAAATTCAATCTTTGGATATTTTGGAATCAAGTGCGAAAACAAATACTGAATCACATCTGGTGTTGAACTACCTACTGTATCCGAAAGCGAAAGGATTTTTACTCCCATATTTGATAGCTTTTCTGTCCAATCACCCACAATTTCAACATTCCAAGGATCTCCATAAGGATTTCCAAATCCCATCGAAAGATATGCAACGACCTCTTTATTGCTTTTAGCTGCTATTTCTAATATTTCTTGTAAAGTTACCAAGGATTCATTAATCGTTTTGTGCGTATTACGCATCTGGAAATTCTCGGAAATCGAAAAGGGAAATCCTAAATATTGAATGGGTTGATGCTGACTAGCCGTTATAGCGCCTTGAGTGTTGGCAATTATGGCAAGTAATTTACTTCTGGTTTGCGAAAGGTCAAGTTGTGCCAACACTTCGGCTGTGTCTTGCATTTGCGGAATGGCTTTGGGCGAAACAAAACTTCCAAAATCGATAGTGTCAAAACCCACACGAAGCAAAGACTGAATGTACGCCACTTTTCTTGCCGTAGGAATAAAAGCTTTTATTCCTTGCATCGCATCTCGAGGACATTCTATAATTTTTATTGCTTCCATAGAAATTCAAAAGTAATCAAAAATAGATTTGTATGAAATACAACTAATCAAACTAAAAATAAAAACTAGTATTTTGTCATTAGCGTTTGTCTAAATCAATTGAAAATAGTGAAACTTAAAAAAATTATTAATTTTTTTCGATTATATTTTTTTTATATTCAAAAATTATTAATTTAGCATAACAGTACAGTACAGTACATAATATGAATAAAAAGAATTTTGCATTTACCATTAACCCTGAAAGTGATGTTCCGAAGTATCAGCAATTAGTAAATTCAATTACTAATGCCATTGCTGAAAACCTCCTGTGCAAGGGCAATTTATTGCCATCGGTCAATAGTATTTGCAAAGAAAACAACCTTTCTAAAGACACTGTTTTCAAAGCTTATTCGATTTTAAAAGGACAAAGAGTTATTGAGTCGGTTCCTAACAAAGGGTATTATGTAGCGGGTGAAACTCGAAAAGTACTTTTGTTTTTAGACACGTTTAAGGCTTATAAAGAAGTTTTATATCATTCATTTATCAATAATTTGCCTGATAATTTTATAGTCGACGTACAATTTCATCATTACAATATTGACAATTTCAAGACCATAATAAATAGTAGCGTTGGCAAGTATTATAAATATGTAGTAATGAATTTTGATCATAATGAATTGGCTTCTGCGTTGACCAATATTTCAAACGATAAACTTTTGTTGATTGATTGGAATATTCATTCCAAGCCAAAGAATAATTATGTTTTTCAAGATTTTGGAAAGTCTTTTTATGAATCGTTGCTTGGTGCCGTTGAATCCTTTAAAAAATATGAGGAAATACATTTTGTTTATCCCAATTTCACCCATCATCCGATTGAAACTGTTACTTTTTTCGAAAAATTTTGTATCGATTTTAATTTCAAATATAAAATTATTACCAATCCAAAAGAGTTCAATATTAAAAAAAACATAGCTTATATAAGTGTTAGTGATCGAATTTTGGGGCAATTTTTAGAACAATGTCAAGAAAAAAATCTGGAACCTGGCAAAGATGTTGGATTTTTATCCTACAATGAAACGCCGATGAAAAAATTTATTTACAAAGGAATATCGGTGGTTTCAACTGACTTTAAAGCATTAGGATTAAAAGCCGCCGAATTTATTACAAAAGGCGAACCGATACAGTTTTACGTATCAACACAATTAACTTTAAGAGACTCATTGTAAAATAGTCCTTTTGTTCCTTAATTTTATGCACATTAAAAAATGAAAATAAAGATAGCAACCTTAGCTTACACCATTAAATTACTATTTATTTTTAGCTTACTCATTGACCCTAATAGTGCAATGGCACAAGCAGAACACAATTTAAAGATGGCTTTTGTAGTTCAAAAATATGATTATGAACTTTTTAATAAAGTAACAAACAGAAGCATTGCCAATGATTTAAATACTATACAAACCAATACAGCAACTTGGGTAGTGAATAAAATTGAAAAAGAAATTGACTCCGAAACAACCGAATTCATTGTAACATTTCATTTAACAAAAGGATTTGAAAAATCTGCTGCAACACTGGTAGAATTTCAATTTGACGATTGGAACAAAGAAAATTATGTGTTATTACCCGCCTCGGCTTATAATGGAAATCGCTTTATTTCGAGACGTATCGCTTATTCGCCTAAACTAAATGAAATTAAAGATATTGGCAAAAATAAACCTATGGTCATTTCTGATGTGCCTCGTTTGAATATTGCAAATGGTGTTTCACATATTCAAGAACGTAGTGGAAGCATGGCATCACCCTCAATTGGTTTTCATTCTATAAATTCTAAAACAGGTTTTTTCCTGACCACTACACAAAAAAACAAATATGGAGATTTAGGTATAAATATTGAGGAATCGCGAAATCGAAAAAATGCCACGATTTCATTGTGTTCACCATTAGTGCGAGAGTTAACACAATACCGGCTTTGCGATAACCAAGCACCAACCCCCGATTTACCCGCAGATTTTAAAGAAGCCGACGAAGTAGAATATACCTTTAGGTTGCATCACTTTAAAGCCGAAAAAACCCAAGTTCTTTTTGATAAATATATTCAAATTCGGCAGGAACTTTTGCCAAAATCCAGTTTTGTTCCACAAATTCCATTCTCTTCTTGTTTTGATATACTTGAAAAAAAATTCAATGATTATAATTTTGTTCCAAAATGGGGCTATTATTCCGTTGGACCTAGAAATAACTATTTTCAAGACTGGCAAATTGGCTGGGTAGGCGGGATGATTTCTACGTATCCACTACTTTTTTCTAAAAATGAACAAACCCGTAAAAATGTAATCGCTAATTTCAATTGGCTTTTCCCAAATGGGATTTCACCGTCAGGCTTTTTTTGGGATAGCGGCGAAAAAGGAAATGTATGGATTGGTGGCGATACTCGAAAACCATTGTCAAAAAACTGGCACTTAATTCGGAAAAGTGCCGATGCGCTCTATTATATTATAAAGCAATTTGATCTTATGAAAATTCAAGGAACTACCGTAGAACCAGTTTGGGAAAATGGTACACGCACAGTAGCTGATTCATTTGTGAAACTATGGACAAAAAACGGACAATTCGGTCAGTTTGTAGACAGCACAACAGGAGAAATAGCCGTTGGAGGTTCATCTAGTGCCGCTATTGCACCTGCCGCTTTGGTATTTGCATCAAGATATTTTAATGATAAATCATATCTTAACATTGCCTGTCAATCCGCTCAATATATGTATGATAATTTTACGACTAATGGTATTAGTTGCGGCGGTCCAGGTGATGCTTTACAAAACCCAGATAGTGAATCCTGGTATGGAATGCTTGAATCGTATGCTGTTTTATATGAAGAAACCAAAGATAAAAAATGGTTAACTTATGCTTCAGAAACAGCTAATCAATATTCAACTTGGGTGATGTCCTATGATTATGTTTTTCCTGCAACAAGTCTTTGGGGCGCAATGGATATGAAATCAACTGGAGCCGTTTTTGCCAACACTCAAAACAAGCACGGTTCTCCGGGTATTTGCACACATTCTGGACTAGCTTTTTTGCGTTTGTATCGTGCCACAAACAATATCTTGTATTTGAATTTATTGAATGACATCACACAATCTATTCCCCAATATATGTCGCGACCCGACCGACCAATTAAAGGAATGCAGGAGGGTTGGATCAATGAAAGAGTCAGCACTACAGATTGGCTTGAAGGAATTGGTGAAATATTTTCAGGTTCTACTTGGGCAGAAACAAGTTTATTGCTAACTACAACTGAACTGCCAAGTATATATGTAGATGTAGAAAATAAAGTAGTTACCGCTTTTGATCAACTCGAAGTAGAATTGATGTCTTCAAATGAACATAGGGCAACTCTCAAGATAACCAACCGAACAAAACAGACTGCAGAAGCATCAGTAGTATTAGAGAACAAACAGCAAAAATCAAGTTTATGGCAAGAGAGTAAAATTTTTGGCAAAAGAAAATATTTAATTCAACCAAATCAAACAATCACGATACAAGTGAAAAACTAAAATAAAACATAAACCAAAACGACTATATCAAGAAAAAAAATTGAACCCTAGCAAAGATGTTGGATTTTTATCGTACAACGAAACGCCTATGACAAAATTTATTTACAAAGGTATTTCGGTGGTTTCAACTGACTTTAAAGCATTAGGTTTAAAAGCTGCAGAATTTATTACCAAGGGCGAAACAATGCAGCACTATGTACCAACAGAGTTAATACTAAGACAATCATTATAAATATGAAACTAAAACTAATAATAACTGCGCTACTTGTTTCATTGCTCTCTCAAGGACAGTCTTTTAAGAGCTATAATCAATTGTCGGACAGAGTCAATATCATTCTTGATGATGGAATATTATGCTTTCGACCATTAACAGAAAATGCCATTCGAGTGCAATTTACTAAAGAAATATTCCTTGAAATTCCAGAACTTATTTTAACATCCAAAACGCCAACTCCTGCATTTAAGGTAAGAGAAACTGCGGAAGCTTTAGAAATAAGCACCAAAAAAATGAAAGTGGTTTTAGATAAAGAAAGTGGCTCAATCTCTTACACTGATTCTAGTGGTAAAGTTTTTTTGAGCGAAAAACCGAAAACAAGATCCTTAATTTCAGGTTCGGTAATGGGTGAAGCTTGCGTTGCTGCACAACAAAGTTTTGAGTCGGCAGACGATGAATTAATTCTTGGTTTGGGTCAGTTTCAAGACGGACATTTTAATATTAAAGATGTTACTCGAGAGTTAATACAAGTGAACACTCAAATTGCCATTCCGTTTATATATTCCAACAAAGGCTATGGCTTGTTATGGCATCAATATGGTTTGACTGATTTTAATCCTGCCGATGATAAAATTACAATCGAAAAACAGCTGGTTAATAAAGGAAATACTCCAACTTTAGTCGATGCAACTACAGCTTCGGGCACCAGAAAAGTAGAACAGTCGCAAGATACTTACACCGGAACATTTACAACGACGGCGGATGGAATGTACTCCGTTATGCTCAATTTAGGCGGTATGGGGAATCGGCATTTTGTTGTAATAGACGATGTGGCTTGTATTGATCAAAGTAATTATTGGTTGCCTCCAACTGCGAGTGCAAAAGTGATGCTGAAAGCTGGCGAACACAAAATCAGAGTATTATGCAAATCGACTAATAAACCTCAAATTTCTTATAAGTTAATAGATGGTTTTGCCACATTTCGTTCTCCTCACTCAAAAATGTTGGATTATGTGGTTTTCTATGGTCCGAATGCCGACGAGATTATTTCCACCTATCGCAATCTTTCTGGAAATGTTCCAATGTTGCCTAAATGGTCATTCGGATTTTGGCAATGTCGCGAAAGATATTCCTCTAGCAACCATTTAATTGAAACTGTAAAAGAATTTCGCAAACGAAAACTGCCAATGGATGTTATCGTGCAAGACTGGCAATATTGGGGAAAATACGGTTGGTCGGCAATGAAATTTGACGAAAAAGATTATCCAGATCCCGCCGCACTTTTGAAAGAATTACACGATTTGAACGCCCGCTTGAGTATCTCGGTTTGGGAAAACGTGGACAAAAAATCGGCCGTAGGGAAAAGCTATACTGCCAATAATTACTTCATTCAAGGCAGTCCTTGGCTAGATGTTACCAATCCTGCGGCACGCCAAGCACATTGGGACGCAATGAATCAAGGTCTTTTTTCTGTTGGTGTCGATTCGTGGTGGTTAGACGCAACCGAACCTGAAAACGATGCCTTGCACAATAAAAAACTACATATTGGTGCTGGTGATTTTTATAGATTAACTTATCCATTATTTGTTTCACAGGCGGTTTACGAAGGACAAAGAAAAACCACGGAAGACAAGCGCGTTTGTATTTTAACACGTTCAGCTTTTGCTGGTCAACAACGCTATGGAACAATCAATTGGTCTGGAGATGTAAACGGAACTTGGGATGGTTTTACACGTCAAATTGTTGCCGGACTTAATTTTAGTATTACTGGAATGCCTTATTGGACAACAGACATTGGTGGGTTTTTCCGTCCCGGCGCTGGACAATATACCGACAAAAACTACAATGAGCTTTTAATGCGATGGTATCAATATGGTGTTTTTAATCCGATTTTCAGAATTCACGGTTATCAAACCGAAACCGAGGCTTGGAAAAACGGACCTGTTGTTGAAGCAAACATAAGGGAATTGCTCGATTTGAGATACCGTCTACTGCCATACATTTATTCTGAAGCTTGGCAGGTTTCCAAAAACGGCTCTACAATGATGCGACCTTTAGTAATGGATTTTAAAAACGATGCAACTGCAAGCCATCAAGCCTATCAATATATGTTTGGCTCCTCGTTTTTGATTGCTCCAGTTATAAAACCCGGAGTTACCAATTGGGAAGTCTATTTACCCAAAGGGGTTCAGTGGTATAATTTCAAAACAGGCAAACGTTTTGAAGGTGGTCAAACCATTACAACCGATGCGCCATTGAATAGTACTCCCGTTTATGTAAAAGCGGGTTCAATTATTCCGATGGGCAAATTAATGCAATACGCTAACGAAAAACCGGCAGATACACTTGAAATTCGGATTTATAAAGGCGCCAATGGCAAGTTTGAACTGTATGAAGACGAGGGAAATAATTACAACTACGAAATTGGAAAATATACTTTAATCCCATTTGAATATAACGAACAAAACCAAACCTTAACAATCAATAAAAGACAAGGAACTTACATTGGATTTTTAAAAGACATTGTTTTTAACATTGTAGTTGTAACTGAATCAAACGGCTTAGGAGCGAACGAAAGCGCAACATTCAAGAAAATAAAATATAAAGGAAAAACGATAAAAATTGATTTGAAGTAAAGAAAATCGACACCCTTATGAGAAGAGTTTAGCCGTAAGTTTAATGTAATTTTTTTAAAAATCAAAAAATTTATGAGAATCTGTGTAATCTGTGGCAAAAAAAATGAAGCAGGGCTTCAAATAAAATATATTTAAAAAATAGGATCAAAATGAAAAACAAAACAACAGTATTAAAATTTGCGGTTATTATTTTAACTGCCGTAAATGGATTTTCCCAAAACGTAAATTGGATTTCCAGCACAGAAAAGCAACCTTGGAAAACTAAAGAAGTTATTAAATTGAATGACTTCAATGCATCAACGCCTGTTGACATTGAAATACTAACCGACAAAAAACAACAAACCATTGATGGTTGGGGAGGTTGTTTCAATGAATTGGGTTGGCAGGCTTTGAATACTTTACCATTCAAAGAACGAGATAAAGTAATCAAGGAATTTTTCGATCCAAACGAAGGGCTAAAATACAATCTTTGTCGAATGCCAATCGGAGCGAATGATTATGCTGTAAATTGGTATTCTCTCAATGAAACCGATGGTGATTTTGAAATGAAAAACTTCAATATCGAAAGGGATAAAACCATTTTGATTCCTTACATCAAAGCGGCTTTAAAATTCAGACCCGATCTAAAAATTTGGGCATCGCCTTGGAGCCCGCCAACTTGGATGAAGACCAACAAACATTACGCTAACAAACCAAATACTTTCAATGATCTTACAGAAGAAAATGCCGTAAAAACGGGTGACCAATTTATACAAAAGAAAGAATACCTCACGGCTTACGCACTTTACCTTTCAAAATTCATACAGGCTTACCAAAAAGAAGGTATTAACGTTTTTGCTGTGCATTTTCAAAACGAACCTTACACCTACAATCAATGGCCAAATTGCAGTTGGACAGCTCCTGCAATGCGCGATTTTGTTTCAGGATATTTAGGTCCAAAGTTTGCCAAAGATAAAAATCCTGCACAAATCTGGTTTAGCACCATCAACAGTAGAGACTTAGACGTTTTCGAAACGGTTTTGTCCAATCCTAATGTGAGAAAATATTTCTCGGGCGTTGGCGTGCAATATGAAGGTCTGGATGTAATCGATAAAATTGGTCAAAAATATCCTGAACTTAATTTAATGCAAACCGAAACCCCTTGTGGCGATGGAAATTTTAGCTGGAATGATGCCGAAAGCACTTTTGGAACTATAAAATCCTATTTAGATAAAGGCGTAAAGTCCTATATGTATTGGAATATGATTTTAGACAGCACGGGCGAAAGCTCTTGGGGTTGGAAACAAAATGCTCAAGTTGTCATCAATAAAATGACTAAAAAAGTAACCTACACACCCGAGTTTTACATTTTCAAACACCTAAGTTATTTTGTAACACCGGGTTCAACCAAACTAGAAATCAAAGGATTGACAGAAGACTCTCTTGCATTTGTAACTCCTGAAGGTAAAATCGTTTTGGTAACAGTAAACTCTTCGTACAGAGCAAAAACTTTAAAAGTAAAAATTGGCGCAAAGCAATTTGAGGTAAACTTATCTGCAAATTCTTTCAATACATTTACATTATAAGCTAAGGTCTTAATTCTAAAAAAAAATGTATTACATTGGTTTTGATATAGGTAGTTCTTCGGTCAAGGTTGCTATTGTCGAAATGGCAACCGGAAAAAGCATTGGCGTCGTGCAAGTGCCAGAAACTGAAATGAGTATGCTTGCGCTAAAAAATGGCTGGGCAGAGCAAAGTCCCGACGAGTGGTGGCAACATTGCTGTACTGCCGTTGCCAAAATAAAGCAGCAATTCAATATTTCAAGCGAACAAATAAAAGGAATAGGAATATCGTATCAAATGCACGGATTGGTTTTGGTCAATGCAGCAGGTCAACCGTTGAGAAAATCCATAATTTGGTGTGACAGTAGGGCTGTTGAAATTGGCAATGAAGCTTTTGCAACTATTGGCACAGAAAAATGCAATGAACACTTACTGAATTCTCCCGGAAATTTCACCGCTTCAAAGTTGAAATGGGTCAAAGAAAACGAGCCAGAAATTTACAACCAGATTCATAAATTGATGCTGCCAGGTGATTACATTGCTTATAAATTATCCAATGTAATCAATACCACCATTTCAGGATTATCCGAAGGAATTATGTGGGATTTCAAGAAGGACAGTTTTGCCAATTTCTTATTCGAACATTATGGCATTTCAAATGAATTGGTTCCAGACCTAGTTGATACTTTTTGCATTCAATCTAAAGTGGACAAAAAAGGAGCCGAAGAAAGCGGTCTTGCCGAAAGTACACCAATATTTTACAGAGCTGGTGACCAACCCAACAATGCGCTTTCGCTGAATGTTTTCAATCCCGGCGAAGTGGCTGCAACTGGTGGAACATCAGGCGTGGTTTATGCAATGACCAACAGTTTGTCGGTAAAAGAAAGTTCGAGAGTGAATAATTTTGCTCACGTGAATTACAAAAAAGGCAATGAACCAAGAATTGGAAAATTGCTATGTATCAACGGAGCCGGAATTCAATACCGTTGGTTGCTCAACAATCTTTCAGTTTCTTCTTATGAAGAGATGAATAATTTTGCCTCGGCTATTCCAGTTGGTTCAGATGGAGTTTGTTTAATTCCTTTTGGAAACGGCGCCGAGCGAATGTTGAATAATAAAGACATTGGCACCCGATTGGTCAACATCAATTTGAACAATCACGGCAAAGCTCATATTTGTCGCGCAGCCTTGGAGGGAATTGCCTTTTCATTTGTCTATGGAATGGAAATTATGAAATCTGATGGTATCGAAGTAAAAGTAATGCGTGCCGGAAACGACAATTTATTCCGTTCCGAGATATTTTCGAATACTGTGGCAACACTTATTGGTCACGACATAGAAATTTACAATACTACTGGAGCCATTGGCGCAGCAAGAGCAGCAGGACTTCGCGAAGGTGACTTTGAAAACTTTGGGAAATATAGTATCGACAATGATTACGTAATGGCGTATAAGCCTTTTAAAGACAAACAACCGTATTTAGGAGCGTATCAACTATGGAAAAACGAATTAGAATTAATAATCAATAAATAATTATAATATGGCAACTTTAGGCAATAAAGAATACTTTAAAGGTATTGGCGAAATTAAATTTGAAGGAGCGGCATCAGACAATCCATTAGCATTCAAATATTACAATCCAGACCAAGTGGTGGCCGGAAAAACGATGCGTGAGCATTTTAAATTTGCCATCGCATATTGGCATACTTTCTGTGGGCAAGGTTCTGATCCATTTGGACCTGGAACACAAAATTTTGCTTGGGATCAATCCTCAGATGCGGTGCAAGCTGCTAAAGACAAAGCAGACGCCGCTTTCGAATTTATTACCAAAATAGGATTTGGATACTACTGTTTCCACGATTTCGATTTAATTAGAGAAGGAGCCAGTTTTGGAGAATCTGAACAAAGAATCCTAACTATCACTGATTATTTGAAAGAAAAACAAGCAACTTCTGGCGTAAAATTACTGTGGGGAACCGCAAATGCTTTTTCGAATCCACGTTATATGAACGGTGCAGCTACCAATCCTGATTTTAATGTAGTGGCAAGAGCTGGTGGACAAGTAAAATTAGCTTTAGACGCAACTATTGCTTTAGGTGGTGAAAATTATGTTTTCTGGGGCGGACGTGAAGGTTATATGTCTTTGCTGAACACTGATATGGGAAGAGAATTAGATCATTTGGGTACGTTTTTGGCGAAAGCTAGAGATTATGCAAGAGCGCAAGGTTTCAAAGGCAATTTCTTCATCGAACCAAAACCAATGGAACCAATGAAACATCAATATGATTTTGATTGTGCTACCGCCATTGGATTTTTACGACAATATGGATTAGAGAAAGATTTCAAAATGAATATCGAAGTCAACCACGCTACATTAGCGCAACACACTTTTCAACACGAAATGGAAGTGGCTTCTAAAGCTGGAATGTTAGGAAGTTTAGACGCCAACCGTGGCGATTATCAAAACGGATGGGATACCGATCAATTTCCAAATAACATTCAAGAAACGACCGAAGCTATGTTGGTATTCTTAAAAGCAGGTGGATTACAAGGTGGAGGCGTTAATTTTGATGCCAAAATTAGAAGAAATTCTACCGATATGGAAGATGTTTCCCACGCTCACATTGGCGGAGCGGATACTTTTGCAAGAGCCTTGTTGACTGCGGATAAAATCATCACTTCATCAGCTTACAACAAATTACGAACAGAAAGATACATTTCATTCGATGCTGGAAAAGGAAAAGAATTCGAAGAAGGGAAATTAGATTTGAAAGCTTTGTACGAAATTGCCAAAGAAAATGGGGAATTGACTTTACAAAGTGGCAAACAAGAATTGTTTGAGAATATAATTAACCAATATATTTAGAATTTTTGAAAATTCAAAAGTACTATTTAGTATTCTGACGAAAGGCAAATCGCAATTTGGTATTCAACTTGTTTGAGACTGCCCTTTCGTCAAAATAATAGCTTACTATTTGATACGTTTCTCTACAATTTTCTTGTTGATTGCTTTAACTAATGCTGGCCCTTCATAAATAAAACCAGTATACAATTGGATTAAACTGGCTCCAGCTTCCAATTTTTCGATAGCATCTTCGGCTGAATGAATTCCTCCTACTCCAATAATCGGGAAGGCTTTGTTACTTTTTTGAGACAAAAATCGGATGACTTCAGTTGATCTTTTGGCTAATGGTTTTCCGGACATTCCACCCATTTCTTGTTTATTCTCGGATTGTAATCCTTCACGAGATAACGTAGTATTGGTGGCAATAACTCCAGCGATTTTAGTTTCTTTGACAATATCTATAATATCTAATAATTGGGAATCTGTTAAATCTGGAGCAATTTTTAAAAGTATTGGTTTTGGTTTTGGCTTAGCCAAATTTTCGTTTTGCAACGTTTGCAACAACTTAGTCAGCGGCTCTTTTTCTTGAAGTTCACGAAGGTTTGGCGTGTTTGGGGAACTCACGTTTACAACAAAATAATTGACATAGTCGTATAAAGCATTAAAACAAATCAGGTAATCATCGACCGCATTTTCGTTTGGTGTCAATTTATTTTTGCCAATGTTTCCTCCAATTAATACGTCTTTGTTTTTCTTAAGTTTTTCTATAGCCAACTGAACTCCTCCGTTATTAAATCCCATTCGGTTGATGATGGCACTGTCTTCAACTAAACGAAAAGCTCTCTTTTTCGGATTTCCTTCTTGTGCTTTTGGCGTAAGTGTTCCTATTTCTATAAATCCAAAACCAAAACTGGACAACTCGTTATATAAAGACGCGTCTTTATCGAAACCAGCTCCTAATCCAACAGGGTTTTTGAACTTCAATCCGAAAACTTCAGTCTCTAACCTCCTGTCATTAACATCATAAATCAATCTAAAAAGAGCTGGAATTCCCGGGATTTTAGATACTAATCGAATGAGTGAAAACGTGAAATAATGCACTTTCTCGGGGTCAAAGCAAAAAAGTATTGGTCGAATAATTTGTTTGTACATAATGGAGTGTGTTGTGATGCAAAAGTAAAATTATCCATCTGATTTTGTAAATTTTTGCGATATAAATTTATATAATCGTCTAATTGGCCAAGAAACCGTTTTAGCTTGATTATCATTATCAAGCTAAAATTAAGCTTTTCCTAACAATAAGCCATTATCAAAATTTGAGGTAAACGAGGTCTACTTTACAAATACTGCAACAATAACATTGTTTATATCAAGGTCTTTAACAAAAACACACAGATATCTTTCAAAAAAAAGGATAGTTACCGTATGGCGAATATTTTAAATAATTTCATAATTTATTAAATATATATCAAAAATGCATGTGCAATTTTAAAAAATCACTAAAATATGATAATTATCATTTTAACTCTTGACATATCGACATAATTTTGTCATAGAAAAAAGTTACATTTTATTAAGCCGAATTTGAGGAACAAAAAAGTAGCCCTAAAAATTTAAGCATCAATAATAATTAAATACAAACAAAATGACTACATCAAAATTTTCAAGATCTTTTATGATCCTTCTAATAAGTATCATAGTATCGACTCCTAGTATCCTAAAAGCACAAAGTTGTCCAATTATACCGCTCATTGCTTCAATTAATGTACACGGAACATCAAATGTACACGATTGGGATATGAAAGCAACCAATATTACTGGAGAATTAGGATTAAACGGTTACAAACAAATTAATGCCATACTTATAAAAATCGAAGTTAAATCGTTAAAAAGCGGAAACGGGATTATGGATGGAAAAACTTATGATGCCTTTGATTTCAAAAAAAATCCGTACATAGTTTTTCAGTTGACAGAAATATCACAATCAAAATTATCAGATAACGATTCTGAAATCACATTAACCGGTAATCTATCCTTTGCTGGAGCAATAAGAAAAATCAGCATTAAAACTGTTGGAAAAATTACAAAATCAGGAGATTACCAACTTAAAGGAAGTGTTCCATTAAAAATGACTGACTTCAAAATGAAACCACCGACAGCTATGTTAGGCACAATGAAAACAGGTGATGCAGTTACGATTAAATTCGACGTGACTTTCAAAGGATAATACCAATAATTAATCAATAAACTACATATTATAAACAACTAATTTTAATCAAAATGAAAAAAACAATTCTTTTACTAGTAGCTGCTATAGGTTTAGGCAGCGTTGCAAATGCTCAAACTTCTTTTGGGCATATACAAAACCAGATACCGCGTGATCAAAGAGGTATCAACCAATTTGATATCAAAAAAGACAGTGCGGAATTTAAAGGTCTTAGCATTGACTTAGGGGCTGCATTCAATATGAATTACCAAGCAATAAATTCGTTTAACGACCAACCTTCAACTTTTGCTCTACCTTCAAAAATTGTTGGATATCAATTAATGAATAATGAAAATAATTTCACCCTTCCTTCAGCTGATATGACCATAGGAGCCCAATTGTTTGAAGGTGTAAGAGTAAATCTTGATATTTATCTAGCTTCAAGACACCACAATGAAACGTATGCAAGAGGCGGATATTTACAAATTGACAAGTTAGACTTCATCAAGAAAGACTTCCTTGCAGACATTATGAAATACGCTACAATCAAAATTGGACAAATGGAGAATAACTTTGGTGATGCTCACTTTAGAGCCTCTGACAATGGTAGCACTATGAGAAATGCATTTGTTGGAAACAACATTATGAATGCATTCATTACTGATTTAGGTATGGAAGTGTATTACAACAGAAGCGGATTAGTTAGTATGATAGGTGTTACTAATGGAAATCTGAATCAAGGTATCAAAGAAGTTGTTTATCCTACTGTTTCTCCTGCTACTCCAAATCCAAATACAGTAGTTAGTCCTACAATCTTGGCTAAATTAGGTTACGACAAACAAATCGACCAAGATTTGAGAGTAAGACTTACAGGTTCTTACTACCACAGTGCAAACTTAGGGAACTCAAACTTATACTCTTCTAATAGATCAGGATTTGGTTTTTGGGGTGTATTGAACAATAATGCTTACACTAATAACGGTGTTGCAGTTGCTGGTAATTACAATTCAACTTCTACACCAGAAGCAACATTCAACCCTGGTTTCAAAAATTGGGCTACTTCACTTATGTTCAACCCATTTGTAAAATACAAAGGTTTTGAATTCTTTGGAACTGTCGAATTAACCTCAGGTGGAGATAAAGTAGGTGTTGATGATAAACGTACTGCTAACCAATATGCTGGAGACGTTGTTTACCGATTTGGAAAAAATGAACAATTCTATATAGCAGGAAAATACAATACGGTATCTGGAAAACTATCTAATGCAGATGCGAAAGAAGTTACCGTAAATAGAGTTGAATCAAGCTTGGGTTGGTTTATGACTAAAAATATTTTAGCAAAATTAGATTATGTTAGTCAAAACTATAAAAATTACACACAATTTGCAGGAAACGTGCCTACTGGAAATGCAAACAACTTTTATGGTGGTAATTTTAAAGGTTTAGTGTTTGAAGCTACTATTAGTTTCTAGATTATTTTTGTTAGAAACTGGCAAGACTAGTGCTTGCCAGTTTTAATTTAAAAATGTTATAATTTTTTGTATTATGAAAAAGCTAATTAGTTTACTGGCATTAAGTTTCATAATTTCTCTATCTGTAAAAGCACAAAGTTTAGTTTCTGCAGAAATACAAAAAAACAGTTCATTGACTATCAAAGGATCAACAAATATTTTGTCTTTCAAGATATATCAAAATGGAGATCAACTTTCTGGAAGCAAGTTGTCGGTGGTAACGACGCAAAAACAAAACAAAATATATGTAAGCCAAAACCAACTTTCGGTCGTGGTCAAAAACTTTGCTTCTAACAATGCTATGGCTTTAAAAGACTTTTTAAAGTTATTAAAATCGGATACCTACCCTATTTTGCAAGTCGAACTTAACTATTTAGACTTAGAACCACTCTCCGATAAAGGAAAAACATATAGCGGAGTAGCATTGATTAACATCACAATTACTGGTAAAACAAGATTTTATTCCATTCCAATTACGTTTGTTAGCAATGGAGATATATATGCCATAAATGGCAGCAAAACATTGAGCATAAAAGATTTTGGACTTATTCCTGAAACCAAAATGATGGGAATGATAAAAGTAAGCGACTGGATAGACATCGATTTTCATATCATTTGCAAAATAGCCAACTACGGTGAATTAGTAGAACTATAAATCGGCTATTCATTAAAATTAAATTTTTTCGGTTTTTTAGTTGAAAAATAGGGTTGATCGAATTCAATCCTATTTTTTTGTTTTACACTAATCGATAAAAAGAGAAATACTACCTTTGCAAAAAACAACTTTTATGTCAAATATATATTTAGGCTATCATTTCACAGTGGAACCCAAAGAACTAGGTTCTGAAATTTTGATTGCCGAACTGGGTGAACTGCCTTTCGAAAGCTTCATCGACAGTGACTTGGGCATCGTTGCTTACATTCAAAAAGACCTTTGGAATGAGTATATCCTTGACGATTTGTTCATTCTAAAATCGCCTGAATTTACCATATCCTACAAAGTAGAAGAAATCGACCAAGTCAACTGGAATGAAGAATGGGAAAAGAATTTCGAACCTATCGATGTCGATAGAAAATGCCACGTTCGTGCTCCTTTTCACCCAAAAACGAATGCCGAATTTGATATTGTAATAGAACCTAAAATGAGTTTCGGAACCGGTCATCACGAAACCACACATATGATGATTCAGCATTTATTAGAAATGGATGTTACCGGAATGAAAACCTTGGATATGGGTTGCGGCACAGCGATTTTGGCGATTTTGGCAGAAATGAAAGGCGCTCAACCTATTGATGCCATTGACATTGACAACTGGTGCTATTTGAATTCTATAGAAAATGCTGAACGCAATAATTGCAAACAAATAACAGTTTACGAAGGCGATGCGGCTTTGTTGAATGGTAAAAAATATGATTTGGTTATAGCCAATATCAACCGAAATATTTTGTTGAACGATATGCAATCGTATGTAGATTGCTTAAATCCGAAAGGAACGCTATTATTAAGCGGTTTTTATACTGAAGACATTCCGTTTATTGATGCTTCTTGCACTGAAAAAGGATTAACTTATGTTAAAAAGTTCGAAAGAAACAATTGGGTATCCTTAAAATATGTAAATTAGTATTCGAAAAACTGATAGATGGAAACCGACAGAAAAAATCATTGGGAAACAGTTTACCAAACCAAACAGCCCAACGAAGTTAGTTGGACACAGAAAAATCCAAAAACTTCGATTGATTTTATTCGTGAAACTCATTTAGATAAAACAGCAAAAATCATAGACATTGGTGGTGGCGACAGCAAACTTGTTGATTTTTTACTAGAAGAAGGCTATGAAAACATAAGCGTTTTGGATATTGCTGAAAAAGCATTAAAAAGAGCGAAAAAAAGATTGGGTGATGATTCAGAAAAAGTGAACTGGATTGTTTCTGATATAACTGAATTCAAACCAGAAACTAGGTACGATATTTGGCACGACCGCGCTACATTTCATTTTTTGACAAGACCTGAACAAATAAAAACTTATGTTGAACTTGCTGAAAAATGGGTTACTAATTTTCTAATAATAGGCACTTTTTCAGAAAATGGCCCAAAAAAATGCAGCGGATTAGACATCAAGCAATACAGTGAAATGGAGTTGGAAAAACAATTTTCAAACAGCTTCAAGAAATTAAAATGCATTACTGAAGATCACACAACACCTTTTGAAACTGCACAAAATTTCACATTTTGTATTTTTGAAAAAATTAAATAATTTTAGAACTATTTTTATTTACAACCTACAAATTATCTAAAAATGAGTACCAAAGAAAAGGTAAGAGAACGAGTTAGCCTGAAAGAAGCAACTAGAATAAACAACGAAATCATTGTGTATAATGACGATGTGAACACTTTTGACCATGTCATCGAAACCTTGATTCGAGTTTGTAACCATACTCCAGAACAGGCGGAGCAATGTTCTTTGATAGTACATTATAACGGAAAATGCACCGTAAAAACAGGAATCTTAGAAAAATTAAAACCACAATGCAGTCAATTATTAGAAGCTGGACTGAGCGCTGAAATAGTATAGAATTTTTCAAGGTATCGAATAAAAAAAGCAGGATTTTCTAAAAAGAAAATCCTGCTTTTTTTATTTAAATTATACTATTATTTTAATCCGAATCTTGCTCCCTCTCCTTTGGAGAGGGTTGGGGTGAGGATTTAATGCGGCAATTTATCCCTCAACAATCCGTATAAAAAAGTTCCGAAAAGTGCTCCGAACAGCACCAAAACCATAGGTAAAAATCCAGCACCAAGCAATATAAATATCGGTCCAGGACAAGAACCAACCAAAGCCCAACCCAACCCAAAGAAAATTCCACCAACCCAAAACCGAGTAGAACCAGGTTCTTTTTCAATAATTTCTATAGGCAAACCTTTAATGTCTTTGATGTTTTTCCTTTTTATAATTTGGATTCCAATAACTCCAGTGACAATAGCAACCATTATGATTCCGTACATGTGAAACGACTGAAATAGAAACATTTCATAAATTCGATACCAAGAAACCGCTTCGGATTTTGTTAATACAATCCCGAAAACAAAACCAACTAGTATATATTTTAATGCTTTCATATCTAAAAAATTAAGGGTAAAATGAAATGCGCCATAATCAATCCTCCAATAAAAAATCCAATTACGGCTTTTAGAGAAGGGATTTGCAAACTACTCAAACCATAAATAGCGTGTCCAGAAGTGCATCCGCTGGCATATCGTGTTCCAAAACCAATCAAAATACCGCCAATTAGCAATATCAAAATCTTTTTGGGAGACTGAAAAATGTCGTTCGCAAATAACGCATCGGGTAATAATTTTCCGTTGGGAGCATCGATGCCTAATTGTGCCAGTTGTTCGATTGTTTTAGGATTGATAGCCGCATTTGATGCATCACTCATGAAATGAACTGCAACAAAACCACCCAACATTGCTCCTAAAACTACCAATAAATTCCAACGCTGCGCTTTCCAATCAAAATCGAAAAAGCTAACTTTTTTGCCCAACCCTGTCATCGAACACAAAGTGCTCAAATTAGAAGACATTCCGAAAGTCTTTCCAAAATAAATCAGGCTAAGCATCACTATTCCTATCAAAAAACCCGAAACATACCAAGGCCAAGTTTGAAATAATATTTCCATAATAGTACTTTTAACTGCGAAAATAACAATTCTAATTTTATAAGGGGAATAATTAAGGCATAATTGTTGTTTATGCTGGCAATACCGATTAAATTTGTTGATAAATTAGATTGCGATTGTATCGCTATTTAATCCTTAAAATCATATTATAAAAATCATGAAAAAAATAATTTCTTTTATAGCACTATTTATTAGCATTACATCCTGTACCAGTACAAAATCGACCATAAAAAACATTGATAATAATGCCCCAAATCTTCAACTAGTTAACAACAATACCTTTTATATTTCGGAATTCAGTAACGATAGAAAATACGGTTATGACAAAGATTATCCTATTAATATATTTTTTGAAAACACTCGCAATGTAACTATGAATCAGCAACGCTTTTTGAATGCTTTGGCTGGACCAAAAGGTGAAAAAATAACCTATACCAAACTAGAAAGCTGCTGTCCGTTTCCAACAAAAAGAAGCGAAATGGGAGTCGGATTATTAGATGCCTACGAATTAAAATGGGAAGGTCAAAAATCGCCTGTAATTTTATATTTAAACATTTTCGAAAAGGGTGTTTTAATGGTTCCGTTTGGATTAAGATTGAAAAATAATTAATCCAATGCAACAAATCCTAACTATCTTTGCCACGAAAAATCATCCTATGAACATACACAATATTTCGCAAATAAAACATACCGATAGCGGTAACTTCTTTCTTTTAGCCGGTCCTTGCGCCATTGAAGGAGAAGAAATGGCGATGCGAATTGCCGAAAAATTAATTGGAATTACTGATAAATTAGAAATTCCTTTCGTTTTCAAAGGCTCTTTCAAAAAAGCCAATCGGTCAAGAATTGACAGTTTTTCTGGAATTGGAGATGTAAAAGCCTTGCAAATTCTTCGGAAAGTTTCCGAAACTTTTGGAGTTCCTACCGTGACCGATATTCACACCAATGAAGATGCAGTTATGGCTGCCGAATATGTTGATGTTTTGCAAATTCCCGCTTTCTTAGTTCGTCAAACTGATTTGGTCGTGGCTGCTGCCAATACCGGAAAAGTAGTGAACCTCAAAAAGGGACAATTTATGAGTCCCGAAAGTATGAAACATGCCGTTCAAAAAGTTTTGGATTGCAGCAATCAAAACGTGATGGTGACCGATAGGGGAACCATGTTTGGTTACCAAGATATGATTGTCGATTTTCGAGGAATTCCCACAATGCAGCACTATGCAACTACCGTTCTTGACGTGACACATTCCTTGCAACAACCCAACCAAACTGCTGGCGTTACTGGAGGAAGACCAGATATGATTGAAACCATTGCCAAAGCTGGAATCGCTGTGGGTGTGGACGGAATTTTCATTGAAACTCATTTCGACCCAGCTAATGCCAAAAGCGATGGTGCCAATATGTTGCACTTAGATTATTTTGAAGCCTTAATGACCAAATTAGTCGCCATCAGAAAAACCATAAACCAATTTTAAGCTAAAGACTAACACTTTGAAAAAAGCTACTTTATACCTAGCGTTTTTCTTTTTGTGTTTTTCGTTCATGACTTTTGCACAGAATGACACCATCAAAAAAGAAAGATATACCGCCCACAACAAAGCTAAGTTCACCCTTGCTTGGGGAGGAAACAGAGCGGTTTTTTCCCATTCAGACATTCATTTTGTGGGAGCTGATTACAACTTCGTTGTTCAAAATGCTGTCGCTCACGATAAACCAAAAGGATGGGATATTGATTACATTTTACCTCGGAGAATGACAACTCCTCAAACTAATTTTAAATTGGGCTATTTCATAACCGATAAATACTCCATATCCATTGGTGAAGACCACATGAAATATGTAATGACCCAAAATCAAACTGCAAATGTAACGGGCGTTATTGATGGAAATCCACCATTTAATGGAGTTTACGTGAATACACCTACTGTAATGACCGAAGAATTCTTAATGTTCGAGCATACCGATGGTTTGAATTATATATATACCGAATTTGCAAGACAAGATGATATTTCGAGTTGGTTTGGCATAAAAAATACTGATAAATTTCAAGTAAATATCAACGAAGGCTTTGGGATTGGATTATTATACCCAAAAACTGATGCTTCATTGATGGGAAAAGAAAGACACGATGATTTTCATATTTCAGGATATGGAACTTCGCTTAAAGCAGGGATCAACTTTACCATTTTTAAATATTTCACCATAGAAGGCGATGTGAAAGGTGGCTACATCAATATGTCCGATATTCGTACCACAAAAAGTGCCTCAGATCACGCATCGCAATATTTTTTCTTCGCTGAAACCATTGTTTCTTTTGGAGGAATTTTTAGGATTTAATTCTACATACCGCTTTATAAAGAATCTCCTGAAGGAGATTCTTTTATTGATACAAACCTTAAGGGATCTGCACTTGCAATACCAAAAAAAATAATTTAAATCTAATCAGGAAACACAAATTCATTCATAGTAAAATCCAAAACATCCGATTTTACAGAGGTGCGAATGATTTCGTCAATACCTTTCTCGAGCAATAATGGTGTAGTGTATTTTCGGCTTGTTGCGATTACCGTTTTGTCGAGCATCATTTTGAAAAAGTACTTTCCGTTGGCAGCCCGAGCTTTCACGTAAATGTACTTTTCGATGTTGGCCTGAATTGCCGAAATAATATCTTCACATTCCATTCTGAGTTCATAGGAAGTACTGGTGAAAATAGTTTTTCCTTTTCGGGAGGTAAATACAAATTTATAACGATCATCAAATCGTTTGCTGATAACGAAGGTGCCCATAATGCAGTGTGGATTGTATACGGAGTTAAAAAAATAAAGGAGCTAGTCGACTTTTGGTAATTGGACTGTATGCGGTCACAATTTCGCTTTTAAATTGTCTTTCACCTCATCGAACCATTCGTTGCGAAGAATACTCAAAATAATACTGTCTCGTCGTACCTCGCTGCCAAAGGTTGGCATATGATTTCGCAAAACACCTTCGACTTTGCAACCGATACTTTTCATTGCTGCAATACTGCGCTGGTTGTTGTTGTCAGCGCGAAATTCCAAACGTTCCATTCCAAGGGTTTCAAAGGCAAATTGCAAGAGTAGAAATTTACAATGTTTGTTTAATCCCGTTCCCCGAAAATCTTTTCCGTACCAAGTGTAGCCCAATTGCAGCGTTTTAAAAGGTAAATTAATGTCATAAAAACGAGTACTTCCGGCATATTTCCCTGACTTCTTGTCAAACACGATGAAAGGAAATTCTGTTTTGTTCGCTTTTGCTTTTAAAGCCAATTGAATATAATGAGTAAGATTTTCTTTTCCGTTGGCTCGAACTAACGAATATTCCCAAGTTTCAGGTTCGTTGATGGCCATTTCCAATAAATTTTCTACATCAGATTCCAGTAAAGGACGAAGTAAAACCAAGTCGTCTTCGAGGATTGTATTTTGTGGAAATTCGAAAATTGCTGCCATTGTAATGGGTTAGGTAAATTGTAAATAAGCTTCGGAAAAAAAGAAACGAAGATAAACGAATTATTTGATTTGGAAAGTTTAAAAAATCACTCATTCCTTTAGAAATAACGCATCGCAAATTTTGGCATCCAGAGCGAAAAATTAAATTCCTCCTGAGTATCGGCAAGCTAATTCATTGTTTTACATTCAGATCCCTACCAGCCGATACTACTGCTTTACTTTTCCAAATGTTAGAGGACAATTTCGATTGCTAATTTAATTTTTAAAAATAATTAAAAAATAGTGCTCAATTGAAATAATATCATTTACTTTGCACTTCAAAGTACTTTAAAGATGGAAAACGAAAAATACCTTAACGACATTTCTGAAATTAAAAATTTAATGAATAGATCGTCTCGATTCATTTCTTTGAGCGGACTTTCGGGAATTTTGGCAGGATTGTATTGCCTCATTGGCGCTGGACTCGCCTATAAAATAATTTATTTTGACACCGCAACATTAAATAATTATAGCGATTTGATTGTCACCCAAACGATGCTAATAAAGCTTTTTACAATTGCGGCGAGCGTTATCGTATTATCGCTGGGAACAGGTATCGTTTTAAGTAGTAGAAAAGCTAAAAAAAGTAATGATAACGTTTGGAATTCAGCTTCTAAACGATTGGTAATTAATTTTCTGATTCCATTATTGACTGGTGGTACTTTTATTTTATTTTTAATTGAAAAAGAAATATTGGGATTAGTAGCTCCGCTTACACTCCTTTTTTACGGGTTGGCCTGCGTAAATGCTAGCAAATATACCCTTGGTGATGTTCGATATTTAGGAATTACAATGATACTTCTGGGCTTGCTTTCCACTTGGTTTTTAGGCTATGGATTGTTCTTTTGGGCATTGGGTTTCGGTGTTTGTCATATTCTTTACGGTTCGATAATGTATTATAAATACGATAGAAACTAATTTTGAAAAACATCATCCAAAATATAAACAAAGCGTTCGATCATCGAATACGACTGGGAATTATGTCGGTTTTGATGGTCAATGAATCTGCCGATTTCAGCACGCTGAAAGAGCTTTTGGGCGTAACCGATGGAAATCTCGCGAGCCACACCAAGGCCTTGGAGCTAGAAAATTATATCGCAATTGAAAAACAATTCATAGGCAAAAAACCAAACACCAGTTACAGAGCCACCAAGGAAGGCAGAAGCGCCTTTCAAGATCATATTACAGCTCTTGAAAAATTAATACAAAAAAGATAAAACTATTTTTTTATTTATTTACTTTGAAATACAAAGTACTTTATGATTATTAAATATTAATAACAATTTCAATTTCAACAACAACTATTTATCTCAATCTTCTAAAATTCAAAACAAATGGAAACACCCGAAAAACAACCCGCAACAAGTTTCTTTCAATCCAACACTGCCAAAATGATTATGGTAGGTTTGCTCACACTATTTTTACTGATTCCACTCGAATTTGTAAAAAATTTAATCGCCGAAAGGTCGCAACGACAAGAAGAAGTCATCACCGAAATCAACGATAAATGGGGCGAAAGTGTCTTCCTTTATGGTCCAATTTTGAAAGTACCGTACACTGTCTATGAAGAAACCGTTTCGATTAACGAAAAAACAAAAGAAACAGTAAAGCAAAGAACGGCCTACACCAACTTTGCCTACTTTTTCCCTGAAGAACTCAAAGCCAAGTCGAATGTAACCACCAAAGTTTTGAACAGAAACAATTATGAATCGGTGGTTTTTAGTTCGAAAATGGCATTTGAAGGCAATTACATCCATCCCGATTTTAGTAGCAAAGAAATTGCAAACGAAAACATTCAATGGAATAAAGCCACCATTATAATCAAGACGACCAATCTAAAAAGCATCAAAGACGAGGTGAAAATCAATTTTGGAAAGGCAAATTTTACCTTTGAACCCGTTTACGATTCAACTTCAAAAGACAGCACCGAAGCTTTGGAAACAAGCTACATTGATTTAAACAAAATCCTAACCGAAGGAAAAACTGCCTTCCGTTTCGAAATCACGTACAACGGAAGCCAACAAATAAAAATGGTTCCCATCGGGAAAACTACTCAAATACATATGGAATCCAATTGGGCTTCGCCGAGTTTTACCGGCAATTTCCTTCCAGACGACAAAACAAAACAAATCTCGGCTACTGGATTTGTGGCCAATTGGAAAATTCTTCACATCAACAGAGCATTTTCGCAACAAACCTTCGATAATTTGCCTGATTTAAGACAGTATGCTTTTGGCGTTGATTTTGTCATTCCGGTAAACCAATACCAGCAAAACGAACGTGCCTCAAAGTATGGTTTTCTGGTGATTGGTTTGACGTTTTTGATTTTCTTTTTGATACAATCTATAAGCAAAATCAAGATTCATATTTTTCAATATTCGATGATTGGACTAGCGTTGATTATGTTTTACACCTTACTGATTTCGATTACCGAACATAGTAGTTTTATGAAAGCATACATCATTGCAGGAATTGCTGTTATTGCGTTAATAACGTTGTACTCGGTTGCGATTTTAAAAAATCGAAAATTCCCGCTCTTTATTGCCGCTTCCCTTAGCTCATTATACACTTTTCTGTATGTCATAATCCAATTAGAAAACTACGCTCTACTGGTGGGAAGCATAGGATTGTTTGCCATTCTTGCTGCCGTTATGTATTTTTCCAGAACCATTGATTGGAACAGCAGCAATTCTTGATATTATTTGAATGGTACAATTTTAAAAAGAACTCTTCGCCTTCTGGTTTAGAGTTCTTTTTTTTTATTTCTATTTGTAATTATTTATGCTTAAGTTTATTAAGTCTAAAATTTAAACGTCGTAAAGGCAAAAGAAGTTTCTCGTCAAGAATTCAATTAATTTTAATATTCATAACTTCAAGACAATCATAACTAACAAACATAGCAACTATGATAAAGAAATCCATTTTAATAGAGAATAAAACTTCGATTACGGCAAAAAACTTACAACTTGTAATCAAATCTGAAATCCGAGAAAGCACTATTCCCATTGAAGATATTGGGTTTTTAGTTCTAGATAATCAAGAAATTTATCTTAGTATACCTGCAATGAATTTGTTGGTAGAAAACAATACTTCGGTAATTATTTGTGGCAAAAATCATTTGCCTAACGGGATGTTTCTCAACCTCAACAGCCACCATATTCAACAAGAGGTTTTCAAAAACCAAATTGAAGCCTCTATACCGCTAAAAAAACAATTGTGGCAACAAACTATCGTCGAGAAAATAACCAATCAAGGAATTCTTTTGGCAAAAATTACACAAAACAAAAACAGCTTTGATTTTTTGGCGAGCAAAGTTTTGAGCGGCGATACCGCTAATATGGAAGGTGTGGCAGCTGCTCAATATTGGAAAACCTTTTTTGATACTTATGACATCCATTTCAAACGAGAACGTTTTGGCGATTACCCCAATAATTTTCTCAATTATGGCTATGCTATTCTTAGAGCCGCAACCGCGAGAGCTTTATCAGGAAGCGGATTGTTGAACACTTTAGGCATTCATCACAAAAGCAAATACAATGCTTTTGCCCTTGCCGATGATATTATGGAACCCTTTCGACCCTTGATTGATGAAAAAGTTTTTGAAATTATGAAAAATTATGAAGAACAAGAACTGAACACCAAAATAAAATCGGAACTTTTGCAAGTATTAACAAGAACAGTATATTTCAAAGACGAAAAAAGTCCGTTGATGGTAGCCTTGCAAAAAACAGCTAGTTCCTTGCAACAATGCTTTATGGGAAGTAGAAAGAAAATCAAATACCCCCAATTATGGAACTTAACGCCTACCGAATAATGTGGTTGTTTGTGTTTTTTGATTTGCCTACAGAAACCAAAAAGGATCGACGGAATGCTTCGCAGTTTCGGGGAAATCTCCTCAAAGATGGTTTCTCGATGATG
Organism: Flavobacterium sp.; assembly: GCF_031423415.1. Taxonomy (GTDB): domain Bacteria; phylum Bacteroidota; class Bacteroidia; order Flavobacteriales; family Flavobacteriaceae; genus Flavobacterium. The sequence goes on along the minus strand of NZ_JANPFL010000140.1, from coordinate 3,286 downwards.
CAATATTCGGTTTATATTCGTCATTGTGCTAGTGGCGAAAGTGCTGATGTACACGAAAAACGAATTAACAAACTCGTTCCTCCTTTAGGAAAAGTAAGTGTTTTACGGATTACCGATAAGCAATTTGGGATGATTATTAATTATTTGGGCAAAGCCAAGCAAGATGCTGTGGATGCACCAACACAATTGGAGTTGTTTTAAAAAAGTGGTTCTTGGCGATTATCCCAAAAATAAGACAACTGAATAGTTTCTTGATTTATTTCATAAAATAAGGAACATTGCTTGCTAATAGTAGCTTTTCTAACTTTATTATTAAAATTAGAACTTTTATAAATATAAGGTTGAGTAGAAATAGAATGAATTACCGAATCTACTTTTGCAATAAACTTTTTAGCAGAAATAACACCAAATTTTGCTTCAATATAAAGTACAATTACATCAAAAGTGGTTTCAGCGTTTTCTGACCAAACCACTTTCATAAGTTGTATTTGGTTTTATATTTAGACATAACTTCCTCATGTGTAGAAAATTTTCCTTGCTTGAATTGTTCCTGACTCTCTAGAATACCGGCTTTTACGTGCTCCGGAAGTTCTTCCCAAAAATCAACCTCTTTATCTTCAAAAGTAATTTTTGCTTTTATGGCTGTCGCGATTTCCTGCAACATACTTTTATATTCGTCTTTAGTATCAATAACTACTCTCATATTCATTGTTTTTACAAATGTAATGATTTTTAAAATCTAATTTTATTTTCGGGAAAATCTTTAGAAACAAAAAAATGCTCCAATCTAGCCTATCACGTGCTAAAAAGGAGCATTTTATTTTACGATATTCTTCTTTATTCTCTTGATTATTAGAAGGTCACAAGCCAACTAATATCGTGTTTTCTAATCTTTAATCAAACCACAACCCTTATGAAGTTCAATTACACACACACCGAAATATCGTGTTTTCTAATCTTTAATCAAACCACAACCTTTGCCACTTCGTTTATTAAAATTACTTTAATATCGTGTTTTCTAATCTTTAATCAAACCACAACGGTTCTGGTAAATCGTACGATGCCTTTGAAAATATCGTGTTTTCTAATCTTTAATCAAACCACAACTATGAAGAAATGATTGCTAAAAGCACATTTAATATCGTGTTTTCTAATCTTTAATCAAACCACAACGATATGGTTCGGGGAATGTTTCTGCGAATGAATATCGTGTTTTCTAATCTTTAATCAAACCACAACGTAGCCATTAAACAATACTATTTTTTGATTAATATCGTGTTTTCTAATCTTTAATCAAACCACAACGGCTGCTTCCTTTGGTACAAATTTAAAAGAATATCGTGTTTTCTAATCTTTAATCAAACCACAACTTAGTCCATATCGTGTGTGCTGCCTGTTACAATATCGTGTTTTCTAATCTTTAATCAAACCACAACTGTACGTGTTTATGCAATTTTGGCACTTTTAATATCGTGTTTTCTAATCTTTAATCAAACCACAACTTGGCATAGTCAATGATTTCATCCCACTCGAATATCGTGTTTTCTAATCTTTAATCAAACCACAACTGGCTGCATCGACTGCTTTTACTCTGGCGTAATATCGTGTTTTCTAATCTTTAATCAAACCACAACTTGAAAAGCCAATAATTGTATCGTCCGTATAATATCGTGTTTTCTAATCTTTAATCAAACCACAACAAGACAGTATTACATCATAAGTACCTTTATAATATCGTGTTTTCTAATCTTTAATCAAACCACAACAGTTCGTACATGTGCTTGTTTAAAATTGATAATATCGTGTTTTCTAATCTTTAATCAAACCACAACAAGTTCCTATCGGTTTCATTGCCAATAGTTAATATCGTGTTTTCTAATCTTTAATCAAACCACAACGAGGTCGTTGTAGTTGTATTTTGTTACCTGAATATCGTGTTTTCTAATCTTTAATCAAACCACAACGGGGAAGCAAACATATAGTATTAAATTTTAAATATCGTGTTTTCTAATCTTTAATCAAACCACAACTCATACCATCCGAGTTCTTCAAACTCTTTGAATATCGTGTTTTCTAATCTTTAATCAAACCACAACTGCATTAAACCACATTTGGTCTAATCCACTAATATCGTGTTTTCTAATCTTTAATCAAACCACAACAGTTTATTGGGTTAATATTTGTTTTTGTAAAATATCGTGTTTTCTAATCTTTAATCAAACCACAACGCGTTGGTGTCATTGTAAATTTGAATTATTAATATCGTGTTTTCTAATCTTTAATCAAACCACAACTGAAAGCTACTGCATCCCTGCTGGGCGGATGCCATACCTTTCAGTTGTGGTTTGAGATGTTTAAGAGGTCGAAAAACCGTATGTCAAAGAACATTGTATTCAGAAATCATTTTCGAAAATACAAAAAAAATCCCAATCTTAACATTGGGATTTCGTTGTTTTACTCTTTTGGTTTCTTGCTTGGTCTTTTGCGTTCACTTTTTCTTACACCACCCGCCATTTCATATTCCGAACTATCATCAGTATACTTAAAAGCAACACCTTTAAGCACACGTGTGCTCCAACCTTTAAGTACTTTTTCCTGAGCCAGAAAATCATTATACAAATCATCAACTTTACTCAACGCAGTGTTATAAACCTCTACTTTGGCCTCTGTTAATGCAATTTGTTCTTCATAAGCTGCGGCAGTAATGCCGTTGCCCAAATCAATTCCTGCTTGAATACTTTTTATCGACGCTAAGCGTGTTTTTGCCATGTCAATAGAACCAACCTTTTCTAATTTTTTTCTAGCCATTTTTCGATGATTTAATTGTTACTATTTTAAAACTTCTATAAAAATAAATAACAAATTTTATTGGCAAATTTATTTTGCAAATCTTTAACATTTTGGCACAAAAATATACTACTTTCAACTACTTTGTCCAATCGTAAACAATTGATTAGAAGTCCAAAAATAGTTGTAAACATTGCAATTTAAAGGAAATACTCTCGATAATCATCTACAGCAATTGCGTTATTATAGGTTCTTGTTGCCCACAATCTAGAACTACTTATTAAGTAACTAGAACTACTTATTGAGTAACTAGAACTACTTATTCAATAACTAGAACTACTTATTGAATAACTAGAACTACTTAGTCATTCCTTAAAAATGAATTAACAATTTGATTGTTAATAACTTGTGATTAAATTCAGTTGAAAACAGTACTTTTAAATCGCCAAAAAGTGTATATTTCGGTATAAAAAAGTGGCAATATGTTAGGCAAAATAAA
>NZ_JANPFL010000139.1:0-1474 GCF_031423415.1 Flavobacterium sp. | reverse complement strand
TTTAATAAAAATCAAAAAAATCCTGAAGAAATTCAGGATTTTTTTTATTCAAATATTATTTCTTTTTTAGAATTAATTTTCAAAATCAGGTACGGATTAACAGTTCCGAGTTCAATATCGATAATTTTATTTGTGACATTTTTTTTAACTTTTACAACTATTTTGTCTGTTGTTTCGGTAACCGATTCTATTTCGATTTTATTGTTACCTTCGTTTTTATAACCCGAATTTACGATTACAAAATTGCATTTTTCTATGTCGCTTTCTTGAACTTTGCCTTTTAGATTTTCGTCATTTAAAAGTAATTTTATTTCTGCAACTTCCGACAATATTTCGTAAAATTGAATGTTTGCACCACCATCTTTTTGTTGTGTTAATATTTCGAATAACAAATTTTTAGAGACTACTTTTTTGGTTCCGCACGAAACTAATAATACAATTGCTACGATTAATATTAAATTTCTCATAAAGATATATTTATTGCTTTTTGATATAAATCTTCGTACAACGGCAAAATATTTTTAATATCAAATTGTTTTGCTACTTCTAGTGCATTTTTCTTAAATTTATTGAGTATTTGGTCATTTTCTAAGATTTTAAGAGCGTTTTCTGCCATTTCGTCAATATTGCCAACATTACTTAAATAACCCGAAAAACCATCAAAATTAACTTCGGGTAAACCGCCAGAATTACTGGAAATTACAGGTACCGACCAAGCCATAGCTTCTAGAGCTGCAAGTCCAAAACTCTCGGTTTCTGATGGCAAAAGAAACAAATCAGAATAACTAAGTATTCTATCAATTTCGTTGCTGTTTCCTAGAAAAATAACTTTATTTTCGAGACCTAATTCTTGACATAATTTTTCGGCTTTGGGTTTTTCTGGTCCATCGCCAACCATCAATAATTTGGCTGGAATTTTTTGTTGTATTTTATAAAATATCTGAATAATATCTGGAATACGTTTTACTTTTCTGAAATTCGAAATGTGCGTAATTATTCGTTCATTATCATTGGCAATGACCGAACGATAGCACTGAATTCTTGGATCATTAGCGTTTTTATCTAATTCAATAAAGTTCGGAATGACTACAATATCGTTTTTTATATTGAATAATTTCAAAGTATCATCTTTTAAGCTTTGCGAAACCGATGTTACATAATCTGACTTATTAATACTAAAAGTTACAGCAGTTTTATAAACCGGATGGTTGCCAACCAAAGTAATATCTGTGCCATGAAGCGTTGTAACCATCGGAATATTGATGCCTTCGTCTTTTAGCATTTGTTTTGCCATATAGCCTGCATAGGCGTGCGGAATGGCATAATGAACGTGCAATAACTCTATTTTATGCAGCTTCACCATATCGACCAATTTGCTTGACAAAGCCAATTCATACGGTTGAAAATGAAACAATGGATATTCGGGAACATTTACTTCATGGTAATAAACATTTGGATTTAGCAATGCCAAACG
>NZ_JANPFL010000138.1:0-25241 GCF_031423415.1 Flavobacterium sp. | reverse complement strand
TTTATTTTGCCTAACATATTGCCACTTTTTTATACCGAAATATACACTTTTTGGCGATTTAAAAGTACTGTTTTCAACTGAATTTAATCACAAGTTATTAACAATCAAATTGTTAATTCATTTTTAAGGAATGACTAAGTATATCAAATTTAAAAAATAATCCCCAACTACTTTCGCAATTGAGGATTGAAATGAAATCTATATTTTACTAGTGAACCAAAACCCAAGTTCCGTTGGCTATCAAACTTTCGGCTTTTTTATATTTCATTTCTTGTGTTTGCCCGTTTGCCACGTTTTGAATTGTCACGGTATCATTGCGATTAATTTTTGGTGCATCGCGAACTATAGTTTCTGTAACCTGACGTTGTTGTGTTTGCCCTGCTTCACGATTGGCACTTTCACTGGAAACAATTTCGTCTTTACTCGTTTTGTAATTTTCTTTAACTTTCACTTGTTTTGCTTCTTGAATCGCTGGAGCTTGTTGTTGCGGCAAATCGCCTTTAAACAAGAACGAAATCACCTCTTTATTCACACCATTCAACATCGAACTAAACAAATTATACGCTTCGAATTTATAAATAAGCAAAGGATCTTTTTGTTCGTGAACCGCTAACTGAACCGATTGTTTTAACTCGTCCATCTTGCGTAAATGTTTTTTCCAAGCTTCATCTACAATGGCCAAAGTGATGTTTTTCTCAAAATCAGCAATCAGTTGATTTCCTTTCGATTCGTAGGCGCGTTTCAAATCGGTAACCACATTGAGCGATTTTATTCCATCGGTAAACGGAACAATAATACGTTCGTATTGGTTGTTTTGGTCTTCATATACATTACTAATGATAGGAAATGCTTCTCTAGCGCTACGTTCCGTTTTTTCAGCATAAAATTGAGAAGCAGCTTTATATACTTTCGCAGTCAATTCAATATCTGTCAATTTAGTGAAATCGCTTTCAGTAACAGGAGATGTGATAGAGAAATACCGAATCAATTCGAATTCAAAATTCTTAAAATCATTAGTTGCTTTATTGTCAGTTACGATTAAATCGCAAGTGTCATACAACATATTAGCGATGTCTAGTTTCAAACGTTCTCCGTGCAAAGCGTGACGACGGCGTTTGTACACCACTTCACGTTGTGCATTCATCACGTCATCATATTCTAACAAACGTTTACGTACACCAAAGTTGTTTTCCTCGACTTTTTTCTGAGCTCTTTCTATAGATTTGGTCATCATCGAATGTTGAATCACTTCACCTTCTTCTAATCCCATTCTGTCCATTACTTTGGCCACTCTTTCTGAACCAAACAAACGCATCAGGTTGTCTTCTAGTGAAACATAAAACTGAGAACTTCCTGGATCTCCTTGACGACCGGCACGACCACGCAACTGGCGGTCAACACGACGTGAATCATGGCGTTCAGTACCCACAATGGCTAAACCTCCAGCCGCTTTTACTTCGGCAGACAATTTAATGTCCGTTCCACGACCCGCCATATTCGTAGCGATAGTTACAACACCAGATTTACCCGCTTCTTCTACAATTTGCGCTTCTTGTTTGTGCATTTTTGCATTCAAAACATTGTGGTTTATACCACGCATTTTCAACATTCGACTTAATAATTCCGAAATCTCTACAGAAGTTGTACCAATCAAAACTGGTCTTCCAGCGTTCGATAATTCAGTAACATCTTCGATTACGGCATTGAATTTTTCACGAGTAGTTTTGTAAATATAATCTTCTTTGTCTTTTCTGGTCATTGGTTTGTTCGTAGGAATTTCTACCACATCCAATTTATAGATTTGCCATAACTCACCCGCTTCGGTTACTGCAGTTCCAGTCATACCTGCTAGTTTGCTGTACATTCTGAAATAATTCTGAAGTGTTACTGTTGCAAAAGTTTGGGTTGCATCTTCGATTTTCACGCTTTCTTTGGCTTCAATCGCTTGGTGTAAGCCGTCAGAATAACGACGACCGTCCATTATACGACCGGTTTGCTCATCGACAATCATAATTTTGTTATCCATAATTACGTATTCGACATCTTTTTCGAAAAGCGTGTACGCTTTTAAAAGTTGTGTCAAAGTATGAATACGTTCGCTTTTTACACCGAAATCTTGGAATAGTTTTTCTTTTTCCTCAGCTTCTTTATCTTTCTCGAGATTTTTCTTTTCAATAATGGCAATTTCAGTTCCAATGTCTGGTAAAACAAAGAAATTACTATCCGTATCACCCGACAGGAATTTAATTCCATTATCAGACAATTCTACCTGATTGTTTTTTTCTTCAATAACAAAATACAACGCTTCGTCCACTTTTGGCATTTCGCGATTGTTGTCTTGCATGTATTGGTTTTCAGTTTTTTGAAGCAATTGTTTTATTCCTTCCTCACTCAAAAACTTGATTAATGCTTTGTTTTTTGGTAAACTTCGGTGTGCTCTCAATAATAAGAATCCACCATCTTTGGTATTGCCTTCCTTAATTAACTTCTTGGCTTCCGATAAAAATCCGTTGGCTAATTGTCTTTGAAGCGCTACCAGATTTTCGATTTTTGGTTTCAACTCATTAAATTCATGACGATCACCTTCTGGAACTGGGCCAGAAATAATCAATGGAGTTCTAGCGTCATCAATTAAAACCGAATCGACCTCATCAACAATGGCGTAATTGTGTTTGCGTTGTACCAAATCGTCTGGCGAATGCGCCATATTATCTCGTAAATAATCAAAACCAAATTCGTTATTTGTTCCGTAGGTAATATCAGAATCGTATGCTTTTTTTCGTCCTTCAGAATTGGGTTGGTGATTGTCGATACAATCTACAGTCAATCCGTGAAATTCGAATAGCGGAGCTTTCCAAGTACTATCACGTTTGGCCAAGTAATCATTTACGGTCACTAAATGCACACCGTTTCCGGTTAAAGCATTCAAATAAAGAGGTAATGTAGCTACTAATGTTTTTCCTTCACCAGTTTGCATTTCGGCAATTTTACCTTCGTGCAAAACCATTCCGCCAATCAATTGGACGTCATAGTGAATCATATCCCAGGTAATTTGCTTTCCAGCAGCATTCCAAGAGTTAGACCAAATAGCATTATCGCCATCAAGGGTAATGTACGTTTTAGTAGCCGAAAGTTCTCTGTCCTTAGCGGTTGCAGTTACTTGTATTTGAGTATTTTCTTTGAATCGTCTTGCAGTTTCTTTAACTACTGCAAAGGCTTCTGGAAGAATTTCCATCAATGTTTTTTCCGAAATTTCGTAAGCTTCTTTTTCCAAAGCATCAATTGCCACGTAAATATCTTCGCGTTTGTCAATATCTTCTATGCTTTCTGCTTCTATTTTTAGTGATGCAATTTTTGAATCTTTTTCGGAACGATCTTGTTTTATTTTTTCTTTAAAAAAAACTGTTCTTGACCGCAGTTCGTCATTTGACAACGCAGCTAGTCCACTTTCAAAGGTTTTAATTTTCGCTAGATAAGGTTGCAAAGCCTTGACATCTTTTTGAGATTTATCTCCTACAAAGGCTTTGATTATGCTATTTATGAAACTCATTTTTATTTACGAATTACGAATTACGAATTACGAATTGAAACTTATTCAAATGGTAATCTTAATTATTGTTTTTAATAATTTTAGTTTTGATATTTTCTCAATTAGAGTGTGTAAATTTAAACAAAAAAAAAGCCTCTTTTGAGACTTTTTTCTTGATATTTTGTTTAATATTCATCCTCGTTCCAAAGATAATCTTCGTCAGTAGGATCATCCGGCCAGATTTCTTCCATTGACTCATATATCTCCCCTTCATCTTCTATAGATTGAAGGTTTTCCACTACTTCTAATGGAGCTCCAGCTCTAATAGCGTAGTCAATAAGTTCGTCTTTGTTAGCAGGCCACGGTGCATCACTCAGATAGGATGCTAATTCTAATGTCCAATACATCTTATGTCTGTTTAGTTTTGTGCAAAAATAATTTTTTTACTGAAAAATACAAGTAAAAATCGAATTATTTTTTGTTAAAGTTAAGAACGTGTAATAGATTGCTGAGTTTTGATTTCGGATTTACGATTTTTGATTTAAAAAATGTATGTTTTAAATACATCTAAAATCAAAAATCGTTAATCTTCAATCTGAAATCCTACTTCCTCGGTATCCATTTTACTTCCTCAGCGTTCAAATCATTCGACAACTTTCGTGCCAAGACAAAAAGGTAGTCAGAAAGTCGGTTTAGGTACATAATCACGATTTCGGCAATGGGTTCATTATGGTCTAAATGCACTGCTAGCCTTTCTGCACGGCGGCAAACACAGCGAGCAATATGACAATATGACACAGTTGTATGCCCTCCAGGCAAAACAAAATGAGTCATTGGCGGAAGCGCTTCTTCCATTGTATCAATTTCGTTTTCAAGTAATTCGATATCACTTTCTACAATCCCCAGTTTTTTCAAACGCAATTCTCCGTTTTTCTTTACTTCTTTTTCAGGCGGAGTGGCAAGAATGGCTCCAACGGTGAACAAACGATCTTGAATTTCTATGAGAATGTTTTTGTAATGTTGATTCATTTCCTGGTCGCGAATTAATCCAATGTAGGAATTTAATTCGTCAACTGTTCCATAGCTTTCTATGCGATTGTGGTCTTTGGGAACTCGCGTTCCGCCAAAAAGTGCTGTTGTTCCTTTATCGCCTGTTTTTGTGTAGATTTTCATTATGTTGATTTTAGTTCCAATAATCGGAATTAAATTTAAAGATTTTAGATTTGCATTCTGAAATCTAAAGTCTGCAGTTTAAAATTATTTTATAGTATCGCTTTCAATCATTCCGTCACGCATACGAATAATTCTTTTGGCGTGCGCTGCAATATCTTCTTCGTGGGTTACCACAATTATAGTGTTGCCGCTTTTATGAATTTCTTCTAAAAGCACCATAATTTCTTCGGATGTTTTGCTGTCCAAATTTCCGGTAGGTTCATCAGCGAGAATAATAGAAGGTTTGTTCACTAGAGCTCTTGCAATGGCTACACGCTGGCGTTGTCCTCCTGACAATTGATTGGGTTGATGGTCCATTCTGTCAGCAAGATTAACTTGTCTCAAAACTTCGGTGGCACGAATATTTCGCTCTGATTTTGAATATCCGGCGTAAATCATAGGCAAAGCTACATTATCCAACGCAGTGGTTCGAGGCAAAAGGTTGAAGGTTTGGAAAATAAAGCCAATTTCTTTGTTTCGAATATCGGCGAGTTCATCATCGTGCATTTGACTCACGTCTTTTCCGTTAAGAATGTAAGAACCAGAAGTAGGAGTGTCTAAACAACCCAAAAGGTTCATCAATGTAGATTTTCCTGAACCAGAAGGCCCCATTAATGCCACATATTCGCCTTTTTTTATTTCTAAATCAATGCCTTTTAGCACATAAACGATTTCATTTCCAAGCGCAAAATCTCGTTTGATGTTGGTAATTTTTATTAATGAATTTGACATTTTTTATATACAATTTATCGCCTCGACTGTCTTGGCGAGTCATTAAAGTTTTGGTTTAAAAGTACAAAAGACTTTTGAATTATTGATAGGTAGTATTTTTTTTAAATTAGTTACATTTTATAGTCAGATTTATACGTTCTAGAGTGTATTTAGGAGTTTGCAATTGATATAAAGTACTCACTTTTTAGCGATTTATCATAATTATTATAATTTGTTGCATAATTTTTGGATTAAAATTGAAAATAATGCACTTCAACATAAATTTGTTGAATAAAATTTAAAATAATCAAAATTATGAAAACTAGAAATTTATTTTTTGGCATTACGTTAATTGCCTTAGGATTTGCATCATGCAAAGACGAAAAAGAAGTTAAAGCCCAAAAGGCTGTTGATAATTATGTTGTCTATGTCGATTCGATAGAAAAAATTTCAACGGAAGATGCCCAAAACAATTGGGAAGGAATTGATGCAGCCTATCAATTAAGAGTGAGTGAAGCTGAAGCTAATTTAGCTAACTTGAAGGATAGTGTGAAAGCACAGGAAAGAATAATTGCAAGTAAAGGTAAGTACGAAGTTATTAGAACTAAAACGGTGGTTAAAACTGTTGTTGCTCCGGTTGTAACTTCAAAACAAAGATTGAGAAATGCCTTGTTTGGCGAAGGAAAAATTGGTGATGATATGAGTTTTGCCTGGGTAAATGCAGCAAATATTCACGATGTTTACCAAACTTTTATACATACAGCTGAGGATAATAAAGATAGTTATTCTCGCGAAGATTGGGATGAAATTAAATTGATGTATGAAGCATTGGACTCAAGAAAAAATACAGTTGAAAAAGAAGGTCTTACTAAAGAGGACAATAGAAAAATTGCTGGATTGAAATTCAAATTTGCACCTATGATAAAAGTGAATAGAATGGGAGCCAAATCTGAAGAAATGAAAGACGCAAAAGAATAATAATTAAAATGGTTAGTTATTAATTCAAGAAAATGACGGTCAGCAATGATCGTCATTTTTTTTATGTACGAATTACATAATGCTGTTTTAGTTGTTCTTGTCTAAAGAAAACCAAACCCCATTGAAAAGTATCTATGGTTACAGTTACTTTTGGATGTTTTTTTATTATTTCCCAAGCTTCTGCCATATCTTGTGACCAATGAACATCATCAAAAATCCATAAAGAATCATTCCTTACAGTGGATAATAATAATTCGAAGTATTCTAAAGTTGCAGTTTTCGAATGGTTGCCGTCGAAAAAAATAAGGTTCGAAGTTAGAAGTTGGAAGTTAGAAGTGGAGAAGTATGATGAAAATTCCGTTAATACTAATTCCACATTATTGATATTGAATTTTTGCAATTGCAATTGACATTGATTAGATGTATTAGGACAACCTTCTAAGGTTATAATTGATGCTTTTGGGTTTCCCAATGACAAGGCGCAAGTGGCTAAACCTAATGAAGTGCCAATTTCTAAAATAGTCTCCGGTTGAAAATAATCGGTTATTCGAAACAATAACTCGGCTCGTTTCGGGCTAATTCCTGCGGTTTTGGCAATCTTACTTATTTGCCTAGTATTTGATTTGAAGACTTTGGAACCAGCACCAAAATCAATTACTTCAATTGTTTTTTTGCTTTTTAAAAGTGAATTTCGATAGTTTTTTAAAACCGCATATTCTGTTCTAGGCTTCTTGTCGTAAAAACATTTGGTAATCAAAGTAAACACAAATGGAGAATGCACCGCATGTTCGTTTTTAGAATGCCAAAGGAATTTTAGATAGGATTTTATTTGAAATAGCATAAATAATATTGAGAAAAAAGGCTTAGATGAAAAGATAAAAGTGCTCAAAACACTGTTATCACAATGTTAAAAATTCAAAATTCGAAAGATTTTAAACATTTAAAAATTTCTTATAATGATGTTTAAGTGCCAGTAAAAATTAGATTTTATTTTGAAATTTTAGTTTTTTTATTTATTAAATAAAATCTTTGAACTAAAATGTCTTTTGATTTAGAATTTTAAATATCCAAATCAAATGTCTTCTTCAGTAGCTCTAAATTAGGATTTATTTCATTTAATCTATTGTATTTATCCTTGGGTGTAAATGCAAATTTATTTTCTACTTTTTCATTCACAATAACCTCAATAGTAATATCATGGTTATGAAGTTTGCCTCTTAAATACCCCAATAGTTCTAGTTTTTCCGATTCAAATTCAATTTTTGTACTATCGTTTGGCAGTTCGTGAGTGATAGTTGTTCCTTCTAATTTTGGGACTCCAATTAACAAAAGCGATTCCATTATTTTGTGACCTTTATCGCTCAACCGTTGGGCATATTTGTTCCATTGCAACAACATATCTGTTTCGTTGAAAGCTTCAGTAGGAAGACGAACTTCTTCTTTTACAATTCCTCGGGTGTTTTGCAATAATTCTCTTTTGGCACGAATACTCGATAGAGATAATGCCGAAACTTTAGTTTCTCCAGAAAGATCTTGGTTTACGGGTTTTGGGTTCAGTTCGTCAGTTCGAGCGTAGCTCTCGGGCTGGGTTTCGGTTGAAACAATTAAATCTGAAGTTTTTGGTTCTTTAACTTCAGCTTTTACCTCTGGATTCTGCAAACTGATTTCTGAAACCTGCGTTCTGCTATCTGCAACCTCCTTAACAACTTCTACGATCGAATAATCAGTTCTCCTAAAATAAGTGGGTGGAATTATAAAGGACTCAACTTTTTTTTTTCTCCATCAAAGGTGATAGAGGCTAATTGCATCAAGCAAAGTTCAACAAGTAATCGCTGGTTTTGGCTCAACTTATATTTCAAATCACAGTCATTCGCAATTTCAATTCCTTTCAATAAGAAATCTTGAGAAGCTTTTTGAGATTGAATTCCATACAATATTTGAGCTTGTTCGCCCACTTCCAATAATGATAATGTCGAAGGAGTTTTCGAAACCAATAAATCTCTGAAATGCGTCGCTAATCCTGAAACAAAATGATGCGCATCAAATCCTTTGGCTAGAATATCATTAAAAACGATTAGTAATTCCGGTATTTTATTTTCTAAAATCAAGTCGGTTACTGTGATATATGTTTCATAATCCAGCACGTTCAAGTTTTCGGTAACAGCTTGACGCGTCAAATTATTTCCACAATACGAAACCACGCGGTCAAAAATGGACAAAGCATCCCGCATAGCACCATCCGCTTTTTGTGCAATAATGTGCAAAGCATCGTCTTCACAATTTACGCCTTGACTAAAAGCCACTTCTGCAAGATGTTCTTTAGCATCTTTTACGGTAATTCTTTTGAAATCGAATATCTGACAACGAGAAAGAATCGTCGGAATAATTTTGTGTTTTTCGGTCGTAGCCAATATAAAAATGGCGTGTTTTGGGGGTTCTTCCAATGTTTTCAGGAAAGCATTAAAGGCTGCCGAAGACAACATATGCACCTCATCAATAATATACACTTTATATTGTCCGGTTTGTGGCGGAATCCGAACTTGGTCAATCAAATTCCTGATATCATCCACAGAATTGTTTGAAGCGGCATCCAATTCGAAAACATTGAAAGCAAAATCTTCGTTCGGATCGTCATAACCGGGTTGGTTAATTTTTCGAGCAAGAATTCGGGCGCAAGTTGTTTTTCCAACGCCACGAGGACCAGTAAACAATAAGGCAGAAGCAAGGTGATTGCTTTCTATGGCGTGCAACAAAGTGCTGGTAATGGCTTTCTGTCCCACAACATCATTAAATGTTTGTGGACGATATTTTCGAGCCGATACTACAAATTGTTCCATAGATTTTTATTGGTTAGCAAATATAGGTTTTGAAAAATCAAAAAGCAAATGCCAAATTCCAAAAAAATAATCAATATTAATTGCAATTTCAATGACAATGCAGAAATCAAAAATCTAAAATCTAAAAACGGTAATCTAAATTCTAAAATCCATACTTTTGCACCGCAGACCGCCTTATCGTCCCGATGTATCGGGGAGGAAAGTCCGGACACCAAAGAGAAGCATAGCGGGTAACGCCCGTCGGTTGACTCTGAATTTATTTCAGAGTCTTCTAGGACAAGTGCAACAGAAAGTATGTACAGGTAATGCTGTAGTGAAACCAGGTAAACTCTATGCGGTGAAATTTCAAGTATATCGGCATTTAAGGGTGCTCGCCCGTTGTCGAAGGGTAGAAAGATGGAGCACGCGAGCAATTGCGTGCCTAGATAAATGATAAGGCTCCAATTTATTGGAGACAGAATCCGGCTTACAGGTCTGCTTTTTTATTAAAAATTTATTTTTTTACTACAGATTACTTCGTTTATTCGTCCGCCGAGGCGAAATCGGTTCAGAGATTAATAAGTATTTTTTAAAATCGATTATTCTGCACCTAATTATTTCATTACTACTTCTGGCGCTCTGCCAAGAGGTTAGTTTTATAACAACGATACATATCATTTTTCTCCATAATGATTTGCTCTACATAATTTTTTTTATTCAAACATTTGTATTAGTTGTGTTACTTGACAATTCTGCAATAACTTTTTTTAGAAAAATCAAATGATTAATCTCATAAATGTGCTTTTTATTTTTAATTAATTTTGAACTTCGATTAATTATGTTGCTTTACTAGTACTTTTTGAAACTAATGACAAATATCATTTTTCACTTTAAAAGATTTTCGTAATATTACTACATAAAAAAAATTGGATGAGAAAAATCAAATATAAGAAAGGTAGAAAAGCCCAACCGTACAATTTGGAATATACTGGAATTCATAAAAGGACAGATTCAGAAATGCAACTGTTTGTTTATGATGATGTTAAATTTGCTGAATTTGCTGACTTTAATGTTTCTGATTTAAAAAAACATATTGATAATCAGAAAACGAATTGGCTTAATATACATGGCTTGAATGATTTAAATTTTTTGAAATCGATTAGTGACTATTTTGAAGTGGACAACTTTATGCTTGCCGATATTTTGAATACCACCCGAAGAACTAAAATTGAAGAACAGCAAGACATTTTATTTTTTAATATAAAATCATTGTTGCCTTCAGGTGACACCGATAATATTTGCGCCGAACAAATTAGTTTTTTGATAAAAGAGGGCGTTTTGATTTCCTTCCAAGAAAAAAGGAGTGATTTTTTTACGCATATTCGGGAACGAATTAGAACTCATTCAGGAATTGTCAGATCCAAAAAAGCGGATTATTTGCTTTATATTCTTTTAGATTCTATTATGGAAAATTTCTACATCACCTTAGAAAACGAAGAAGATAAAATAGAGGTTTTGATTGATCAAACTAAAAATAGTACTGACCCCATAATTTTAGAAAAAATTGAGAAACATAGAGATAATTTTAACTTCCTAAAACGATCTATTATTCCATTACGAGATTCTTTGTATGACATCAAAAGTATAAAAGATGACATTATTTTTAATGGTATTGAAGCGGATAACTTTACTTTTTTTGCCCGATTGCACCAAAAAAGTTTGGAACTTTTAGAACAAATAGAATCTGATATGAGTTCTTTACATAGCGCTTCAGATTATTATTTTTCAGCACAAAATCATAAAATGAATGGAATAATGAAAACCTTAACGGTAGTTTCTGCTATTTTTATTCCGCTTACTTTTATTGCAGGAGTTTATGGGATGAATTTTCAAAATATGCCAGAGTTGGAATACGAATACGGTTATTATACTGTGATTGGTTTTATGGTTTTAATATTTTTAGGAATGCTTTTTTACTTTAAAAGGCAGCATTGGTTTTGAAAGTTTAAAAAGAGATTTTGCATAAAACAGTTGAATTTAATTATAATAAATTTAAAGAATTTAAAAATGAACAAAGCGATATATATAGCTACAAATGAGGAAACTAGTGGCAAATCAATAGTTACTTTGGGATTAATGAGTATGCTTATTGGCAAAACGGCCAAAGTGGGTTATTTTAGACCTATAGTCGAAGATTTTGAAGATGGCGAGTTAGACAATCATATTGATACTGTAATCAATCATTTTGGTTTAGACATCGATTTTAATGATGCATATGCCATCAAAAAAAGCAAATTAATAAAAAAGAAAAACAGAGGAAAACTCGGAGAAGTCATAGATTTGATTATCGAGAAATATAAAAAAATTGAGGAACAATTTGATTTTGTTTTAGTTGAAGGTACTAGTTTTATAGGTGAGGGCACAGCAATTGAAATGGATACTAATGTGCTGATTGCAAAAAACCTTGGTATTCCAGCAATAATTATAGGATCGGGTATCGGAAAATCGTTAGACGAATTAGTAGACAGCCTTTGTCTTGCGTATCATTCCTTCAAGTTAAAAGATGTAGAAGTTTTGGCTGTTATTGCCAATAAAGTGCAAGTAGAAAATTTGGAATTAATTAAATCGGGACTTAAAAAGAATTTACCAGAAGGGGTTTTGGTAAATGCAATTCCCTTGATTTCTAGTTTAAAAAACATAACAGTTCAGGAAGTTGTCAAAGAATTAGATGCCAAAGTTTTATTTGGTGAAGCCTATTTAAACAATCAAATATCCAGTTTTAGTGTCGGTGCTATGCAACTTCGAAACTATTTGATGCATCTAAAACAGGATGGTTTAGTCATCACTCCTGGTGATAGAGCCGATATTATATTGGGAGCATTACAAGCTAATGAATCAAAAAATTATCCCTCTATTTCTGGAATTGTTTTAACCGGAAATATTATTCCCGAAGATACCATTCTTAAATTAATAGAAGGACTTTCGCCAATAGTGCCCATTATTGTAGTAAATGAAGGTACTTATGTAATTACTAATAGAATTGGCGATATAAAATCTAAAATTTATGCCAATAACAAACAAAAAATTCAAACATCAATAGATACTTTCGAAAAATATGTAGATATCGACAGCTTAACCGATAAATTCATAAAATTTGAAGTGGAAGGAATGACTCCAAAAATGTTTCAATATAATTTGGTAAAAAGAGCCAAAAAATACCGTAAACATATTGTATTACCAGAAGGGAACGACGATAGAATTCTTATTGCGGCTGCTCGATTATTGTTGATGGATGTTGTTGAAATTACGATTCTTGGTGATAGAAAGCAAATTGTTAGCAAAGTTGCTGACTTGGGCTTAGATATGGATTTCACAAAAGTTCAGATTATCAATCCAAGAAAAGATAAAAATTATGATGACTATGTGAATACCTATTACGAGCTCCGAAAAGAGAAGAAAATGACTATGGAAATTGCTAAAGACTTGATGGAAGACGGCTCGTATTTTGGAACAATGATGGTGTACAAAGGTCACGCCGACGGAATGGTTTCTGGTGCTGCACATACTACTCAACACACTATTTTACCTGCGTTACAATTTATTAAAACTAAACCCAATTCTTCTGTAGTTTCTTCAATATTTTTTATGTGTTTAGAGGATCGCGTTTCGATTTTTGGCGATTGTGCCATTAATCCAAATCCAACCGCAGAACAGTTGGCTGAAATTGCTATATCATCGGCAGATTCAAGTTTAGCTTTCGGGATTGAACCCAAAGTGGCGATGCTTTCTTACTCTTCGGGCTCATCAGGAAAAGGGGATGAGGTTGAAAAAGTTAGAGCAGCCACAGAAATTGTAAAAAGTAAACGCCCTGATTTGAAAATTGAAGGACCAATTCAATATGATGCCGCAGTAGATTTGGAAGTTGGACAAAGTAAAATGCCCAATTCTGAAGTGGCAGGACACGCTAGCGTTTTGATTTTCCCTGATTTGAATACAGGAAATAACACTTACAAAGCCGTTCAAAGGGAAACAGGAGCATTGGCAATTGGTCCAATGTTGCAAGGATTAAACAAACCAGTTAACGATTTAAGCCGAGGCTGCACCGTTGACGACATTATAAACACGGTTGTTATTACAGCTATTCAGGCACAAGGATTGTAGCTTTTAATTTAAAGATTGTAATATTTAATGATTTAAAAATTAATCTTTTAATATTTCAATTTTTTAATCTTTTAATAAAATATTAATGAAAATAGTAATAATAAACTCGGGAAGTTCTTCCATAAAATACCAATTAATAGAAATGCCGTCTAAAGTAGTCATTTGTTCGGGAATGATTGACAGAATTGGATTAGAAACATCCAATTTAAGTTATGTAACCAAAAAGGATAAAATAGAAAAAACAATGCCAATTGCCGATCATAAAATAGGCTTGGAAAAAATCGCTCGTTTATTAATGGATGAAAAAGTTGGGGTGATTAAAAGCACACTAGAAATTGAAGCTGTTGGTCATCGTGTGGTTCATGGTGGCGCAGCTTTTTCAGATACCACAATCATCGATAAAAAAGTAAAAGATAAAATAAAACAACTTTTTGAGTTGGCGCCATTGCATAATCCTGCCAATTTGGAAGGAATAATTGTAGCGGAAGAAATTTTTAACACTGCTAAGCAAGTTGCTGTTTTTGACACTGCATTTCACCAAACAATTCCGGTTGTTGCGCATAAATATGCGTTACCCAATTACCTTTTAACTGAAAATAAAATTCGAGTTTACGGTTTTCACGGCACAAGTCATAAGTATGTTTCGGAAAAAGCCATTAAATATTTGCAAAATAGTTCCAAAATTATCACGATACATTTAGGAAACGGATGCAGTATGGCGGCAATAAAGGACGGAAAAAGTATTGATACTACCTTAGGTTTTGGCCCAATGAATGGTTTGATAATGGGAACTCGGAGCGGTGATGTTGATCAATCAGTTATCTTTTATATGGTTAACTCATTGGGTTATTCTCTGGCAGATGTCAATACAATGTTGCAAAAGCAAAGCGGAATGCTTGGTTTAACTGGGTTTAGTGATTTGCGAGATATTGAATCCAATGCCGAGCAAGGAAACAAAGACTGTCAATTAGCTTTACACATGAATGCCTATCGAATCAAGAAATATATTGGTTCTTATGTAGCCGTTTTGGGCGGTTTAGATGCCATTATTTTCACAGCTGGAATCGGAGAAAATTCTTCGTACATGCGAAAGTTAGTTTGTACCGATATGGAGTATTTTGGGATTGAACTCGATGAAGCTAAAAATGATTTGCGTTCAGCAGCAATCCGTGAAATCAATTTACCACAATCGAAAGCTAAAATTTTAGTCATTCCAACGAATGAAGAAATCGAAATTGCACATCAGGTTTTTGGATTGCTTTCGATTTAATACAGGTCGTACAGTTAATCCTAATAGGTTTAAAAACCTATTAGGTTTTTTATAACATAATTTTTTTCAATCCTTATCTTGTTATTTTACAAACTCCTTTAAATATACCTGAATTATTGTAACTCCGCTACATTAATAAAAAGTTCTGTTCTAGTCACAAACTCAGTTTCCAACCCCAAAAGCGTTCAGTTCAACTCAGAAATTCAGTTTCCAACCCCAAAATTGTTCATTTCTGCTCAGAAATTCAGTTTCCAACGCCAAAAGTGCTCAGTTCTACTCAGAAACTCAGTTTCCAACCCCAAAAGCGTTCAGTTCAACTCAGAAACTCAGTTTCCAACCCCAAAAGTGTTCTGTTCTACTCAGAAACGTAGTTTCCAACCCCAAAAGTGTTCAGTTCTCCTCAGAAACTCAGTTTCCAACCCCAAAATTATTAAGTTCTGCTTAGCCGAGGGTCATCCAGATCATTTCAAACCATATCCTCAGGTTTTACCCAAGCATCAAAATCTTCGGCAGAAACATATCCTAATCGAATAGCTTCCTCTTTTAAAGTTGTTCCGTTTCTGTGAGCGGTTTGAGCAATTTCAGCCGATTTATAATAGCCAATTTTAGTATTCAAAGCCGTAACCAACATCAAAGAATTATTGACCAATTCTTCGATGCGTTTGTAATTGGGTTCGATTCCGCTGGCACAATGTTCTTCAAAAGACAGGCAAGCATCGCCTAATAATTGCGCCGATTGGAGAAAGTTGGCAGCCATCATTGGTTTGAAAACGTTCAATTCATAATGACCTTGCATTCCTCCAACAGAAATTGCCACATCATTTCCCATCACTTGTGCGCAAACCATGGTCAAAGCTTCACATTGCGTTGGGTTTACTTTTCCAGGCATAATTGAGGAACCTGGTTCGTTTTCTGGGATATGAATTTCCCCAATTCCTGAGCGCGGTCCAGAAGCCAACATTCGAATATCGTTTGCAATTTTGTTTAAGGAGACTGCTAATTGTTTCAAAGCACCGTGAGTTTCTACAATGGCATCGTGAGCTGCTAAAGCTTCGAATTTGTTGGGTGCCGTTACAAAAGGATGTCCAGTAAATTTCGCAATATATTTGGCCACTTTTACGTCATATCCAAGAGGTGTGTTCAATCCGGTTCCAACGGCAGTTCCACCCAAAGCAATTTCAGATAAATGCGCCAAAGTATTTTTGATCGCTTTCAATCCATAATTCAATTGCGCTGCATAACCCGAAATTTCTTGTCCCAAAGTCAAAGGCGTGGCATCCATTAAATGAGTTCGGCCAATTTTTACCACATTGTTAAATTCTAAAGCTTTTGCTTGAAGCGTATCTCTTAATTTTTCGACCGCAGGAATAGTTGTTTCCACCACCATTTTGTACGCTGCAATGTGCATTGCTGTTGGGAAAGTATCGTTGGAAGATTGTGATTTATTGACATCGTCATTGGCTTTGATAAATTGTTTGCCTTCGCCAATGGCAAAACCTTTTAACACTTGCGCTCGATTGGCTATGACTTCGTTCACGTTCATATTGCTTTGTGTCCCAGAACCTGTTTGCCAAATCACGAGTGGAAATTCATCTGCTAGTTTTCCGCCAAGGATTTCGTCGCAAACAGCTGCAATGGCATCCCGTTTTTCGATTGGAAGAACGTCCAAATCGCAATTGGCGTAAGCGGCAGCTTTTTTTAGATAAGCAAAACCTTCAATGATTGTTGTAGGCATTGATGCTGACGGTCCAATTTTGAAATTATTTCTGGAACGTTCTGTTTGTGCCCCCCAATATTTATCAACTGGAACTTGCACTTCACCCATCGTGTCTTTTTCTATTCTGTACTTCATTTTAGGATTGTTTTGGATTTTATATTAAATTCTTTTTTAAACAAATTCAATTGTAATAGTTTAAGAAATGGAATTCAAATGTTTCTAAAATTACAAATTACTTGGGTTTATAAAAAATATTATCCACTATTTATTGCTAAGAAAAAATATTAAACATACATTTGTGCCTACATTCAAAAATTCCGGAAAAAATGTTTGATTTTACACAGTATTTAGGTTTTTTACTTTTCTTGACCGTCCTTACCATAGGATTTTGGTTAATGTTTTTCTTGGTTGGTTTCGTATCCTATTGGGTTGGCGGAGCAACTTGGGAAGCTTATAAAGAGAAAAAGGCAAAAAAGAAAGCTGAGCAATCAGTTTAGATTGGTTCTCAAATAAAAAAAAGGATTCGTGAAAACGAGTCCTTTTTTTTGTTTAAAAGTGGAATATTTTAATGACCATTAGCATTTTTTTATTGAAATCTATTCATCTTTACATTACTATTGAATTTTAAATTGGTCAATTTTTTTGTACTTTTGCAAAAATTTTATAAATATAATTTATGTTATCTATCAATAATTTATCAGTTCAGTTTGGCAAACGAATTTTATTTGACGAAGTAAATACGGTTTTTACCAACGGAAATATTTACGGCGTTATTGGAGCCAACGGAGCTGGAAAATCTACTTTTCTAAAAATAATTTCTGGTGATATGGATCCCACATCGGGAAATATTCACTTAGAACCCGGAAAACGAATGTCGGTTTTGAATCAAAATCACAATATGTTTGACGAACATACGGTCCTAGAAACTGTAATGATGGGTAACAAGGTTTTATATAAAATTAAAACCGAAATGGATGCATTATATTTGGATTATTCCGATGAGAATGCCGATAGAATAGGAGAGTTACAAGTACAATTTGAAGAAATGAATGGTTGGAATGCGGATTCTGATGCGGCTTCAATGCTTTCAAATTTGGGAATAACCGAGGAAAACCATTATACTTTGATGGGTGACTTGGAAGGAAAAATAAAGGTTCGAGTACTTTTGGCGCAAGCCTTATTCGGAAATCCGGATTTACTGATAATGGATGAGCCTACCAACGACTTGGATTTTGAAACCATCGCTTGGTTAGAAAATTTCTTAGCCAATTATGAAAATACCGTAATAGTGGTTTCTCACGACAGACATTTTTTAGACGCGGTTTGTACGCATATTTCCGATATTGATTTTAGTAAAATCAATCATTATTCCGGAAATTATACATTTTGGTATGAATCCAGTCAATTAGCGGCCAAACAACGGGCACAACAAAACAAGAAAGCTGAAGAAAAGAAGCATGAATTAGAAGAATTTATCCGTCGTTTTTCTGCGAATGTGGCCAAATCAAAACAAGCAACCTCTCGTAAAAAAATGATTTCTAAATTGAATATTTCCGAGATTAAGCCATCTAGCCGTCGTTATCCAGCGATTATTTTTGATCAAGAGCGTGAAGCAGGAGACCAAATTTTGAATGTACAAAATCTAAGCGCTTCGGTTGATGGAGATATTTTGTTTAAAGGAGTCGATTTGAATATGGCCAAAGGCGATAAAATTGTACTTTTTTCGAAAGATTCTCGCGCCACAACCGCTTTCTATGAAATCCTTAACGGAAATCAGAAACCAGATTCGGGAACTTTTGATTGGGGAGTGACCACAACGCAAGCGTATTTACCACTAGAAAACCATTCTTTCTTTGAGAGTGACGATTCATTAGTAGACTGGTTGCGTCAATGGGTAAAAACCGAAGAAGAACGTGATGAAGTGAATATTCGTAGCTTTTTGGGTAAAATGATTTTCTCAGGCGAAGAAGCATTAAAAACTTGTCGTGTTTTGTCTGGAGGCGAAAAAGTACGTTGTATGTTGTCACGTATGATGATGCAACGTGCTAATGTTTTGATGCTTGACGAACCTACGAATCATTTAGATTTAGAGTCAATTACAGCTTTTAATAATTCCTTAAAAAACTTTAAAGGTTCGGTGATTTTTACCACACACGATCATGAGTTTTCTCAAACAGTTGCTAGCAGAGTTGTCGAATTAACCCCTAATGGTGCTATTGATCGCTATATGACTTTCGATGAATACTTGGATAACGACGCAGTACAAGAATTACGAACTAAGATGTATTCTTAGAAGAGAGAATAGAAAATAGAGAATAGACTTAATCCCGCTGCTTGCGGGATTTTTTATGACTTATCTTTTATGTCTTTTTTTGATCTTATTTCACTTATCACATAAATGATAATTACCAAAATAGTTATTACAACAAAGATTCCAGTTCCAAGCCCAATTTGAAATATAGCGTCAGGCATTGAATAACTGCTTGTGGGCAACATTAATATTACGAATAAGACTAAGGTTGTTATTTTATTTTGCATAAATTTTATAGAAAGTTTATTAACAATTGACTTTGTAACTACCTCATTTTAAGCAGTATTGTGGTGTCTTATTATTTCCTACTTGTGAATCTACTTATGACAAAAACTATAACAGCTACAATGACAACAACAAAAAACACCCCAACACCAACACCAGCTTTAAATATGCCTTCGACAACTGAGCAGCTAGAAACTAGCAATAATACTAACGAAATCATAAGGATTCCTGCAATTTTTTCTTTCATAATTATTTGGTTTTAAACATTTGATTTACAGTATTTAATGACACTGTATTTTTTATAAAATTATCTTAAAAGCAAATTGTTTTCATTATATAATTTAGTATTAATGTTATATAATTTTGTTATCGAGGGAAGAATATAAATAGTCTGCCCAATTATTGCTCCGCAAAATATATTTTAAAAGAGAATTATTAGTTTTATAAAGAGGCTTTTCAAAAAATAACGTACAATATTAAAATGTTGTGATTGAAATAAAGTGTGTTCAATTAAATTAGAAATTTAAATTACCGTCATAATGCATCAGAATTTTGTATCCATCCATAAGTTTTTTTATCACCAAAACTAATACAGCCAAAATTACAGCTGCAAAAAACGCAATAATGCCTATGCCAGATTTAAATGTGTGTTCTATTATTGAACAACTTGAAACTAAAACTAATAGCACTGAAAGCAATACTATTTTTGGTATTTTCTCTTTCATAATGTATTCATTTGCATTGATTAAATTCACTCCATATGAAGTAATTGTAGCTATAACAAAAGTAGACTAAGAACTAATTTGCTTTATTACACAATTTTCTAAAAATGTTATATAATTATTATACGGTGAAATAATTAAATGTTGCACTATAATTTGGGATTTACCATACGCATTAAAAATTGTTGTAATCACTGCAATTTAATTTATTTATTAATTCACAACTCATAATGTATAATTCATAAGTCATAATTCTTATATTTGTATCCCAAACCACACTTCATTATGAGTCAAAAAGTATTGCTCACTTCAAAGGAAGTCAATATCATTCTGCATCGTTTGGCATGTCAATTAATCGAAAAACATCTTGATTTTTTCGATTCTATTATAATTGGTATTCAGCCTCGAGGTACTTTTTTGGCGGAGCGATTAAAAGAGATATTGGTAAATGAATATGGTATTCCAAAAATTGCTTTGGGTTATTTAGACATCACTTTCTTTCGAGATGATTTCCGCAGAACAAACAAACCTTTGGAAGCCAACAAAACTCAAATTGATTTTATTGTCGAAAATAAAAAAGTCGTTTTTATAGACGATGTTTTATATACAGGTCGGAGTATTCGGTCGGCATTGACTGCTATTCAATCCTTTGGACGTCCATCCGAAATTGAATTATTGGTGCTTATTGACCGTCGTTTTAGTCGTCATTTGCCTATTCAACCCGATTATCGCGGTCGTCAGGTGGATGCTATCAATGACGAGAAGGTCAAAGTATGTTGGAAGGAACAAGACGGTGAAGATGCCGTTTATTTAATTAATAAATAGTATAAAATGAGCGAGTTAAGTGTAAATCATTTATTAGGAATTAAATATATCAACAAGAAAGATATTGACCTTATTTTTGAAACTGCCGATCATTTTAAAGAAATTATTAATCGTCCCATCAAGAAAGTTCCTTCACTTCGCGACATTACTATTGCCAATATCTTTTTCGAAAACAGTACGCGAACCAAGCTTTCTTTTGAACTAGCCCAAAAAAGGTTGTCGGCTGACGTGATTAGCTTTTCGGCAGCGCAGTCATCAGTGAAAAAAGGCGAAACTCTTGTTGATACCGTAAACAATATTCTTGCTATGAAAGTCGATATGGTGGTGATGCGACATTCCAGTCCTGGAGCAGCGCATTTCTTGTCACAAAATGTAAAAGCAAGTATCGTAAATGCTGGTGATGGAGCACACGAACATCCAACACAGGCTTTGCTGGACAGTTATTCTATTCGTGAAAAATTGGGTGAAGTTGCTGGAAAAAAAGTAGTAATAGTGGGTGACATTTTGCACTCCAGAGTTGCACTTTCTAATATCTACGCTTTGCAAATGCAAGGCGCCGAAGTGAAAGTTTGCGGTCCCAAAACACTCATTCCACGGTATATTGAATCACTTGGAGTTACGGTCGAACCTAATTTACGTAAAGCCTTAGAATGGTGTGATGTAGCCAATATGCTCAGAGTGCAAAATGAAAGGATGGATGTGAATTTTTTCCCTTCCACTCGAGAATACGCACAGCAATACGGATTGGACAAAACCCTGTTCGATTCTCTGAATAAAGAGATAGTGATTATGCACCCAGGTCCAATCAATCGTGGAGTAGAAATCACATCAGACGTGGCCGACTCCAAACAATCCGTAATTTTGAATCAAGTTGAAAATGGAGTTGCGATTAGGATGGCAGTAATTTATTTATTGGCATCAAAAATTCAATAATTATTATTCTGCATCCATTTTAAAGAATTAAGTTTCTTTTTAAAATAGAATTACTATAATATTTAGCGTTATGAAAGTAGAACAAAAAGGGCAAACCGTTATCCTAAAAGACACACAAGGTGATTTGGATTCATTTCTTGTGAAATTATCGGACCAATATAAAACGTTTCAAAAAAGCAATATTATTGTTGATATTAGAATGTATAAAACGCTATCAATCAAAGCGATTGAAAGTTTTTTACCGCTTTCCAAAACACATAAAAAAGCTAAAAAATCTTTTGTTTTAGTCACTTCGGAATCAGATTTTAATGCTGTTTCAGACAAACTTGCAGTGGTTCGGTCTGTGCAAGAAGCTCACGATATTATCGAAATGGAGGAAATCGAGAGAGATCTCGGTTTTTGATTTTTGATTGAAGAATAACGATTTTTGACCCGAGCGACAGCGAACTGGCGAAGCAATTCAGATTGTTGCAACTGATGACTGATTAATGCAACTGACCACTCAATACTGACCACTGACCACTGCTAATGAATCTAACCATCCTAGGCTGTTATGCAGCCACACCACGTACTTTTACCAATCCTACTTCACAGGTTTTGGAAATCCGGAATCGATTATTTCTCATTGATTGTGGCGAAGGAACTCAGGTGCAATTGCGCAAAAATAAAATCAAGTTTTCTAAAATCAATCATGTTTTAATTTCGCATTTACACGGCGATCATTTTTTTGGACTGATAGGTTTGATTTCTACTTTTGCCTTGCTGAACAGAACTACTGATTTGCATATTTATGGACCCAAAGGAATTAAGGAAATCATCAATCTACAATTGCGATTGTCTAATTCTTGGACAAAGTATGGCTTGTTTTTTCACGAATTGGAATCTAAAGAAAGTGAAGTTGTATTTGAAGACGATAAAGTAATCGTAAAAACAATTCCTTTGAAACATAGGGTTTATACTAATGGGTTTTTATTTCAGGAGAAACTTAGAGAACGAAAATTGAATTTGAATGCTGTTCAAAACTACGACATTGACAAATGTTATTACCAAAATATCAAAAACGGTAAAGACATCACATTAGATGATGGTCGAGTCATTGAAAACCACCAATTGACATTTGACCCCGTTCCGTCAATGAGTTATGCATTTTGTTCTGATACCGCATATGATGAAAGCATTATTCCCATTATAAAAGAGGTTGATGTTTTGTATCACGAATCTACTTTTTTGGATTCGGAGGAAGCTTTGGCAGGAAAAACGATGCATTCCACTGCAAAAGAAGCTGCAACAATGGCTCTGAAAGCCAATGTTAAACAATTGGTTTTAGGACATTATTCTACTCGGTATGAAAGTATTGAACTCTTTAAAGAACAAGCCGAAACTATTTTTCCGAATGTTCTCTTGGCAGATGATGGGAAATCTTTTGAATTTTGATTTACTATAATAACTACTTCGTTTGTTACGCTGTAAGCGTCTCAAAGCGCGAGAGCAACATAATTGAGACGCTTACAGCGTGACAAATAGCCAGAATAATACAGTAGTAGTAAAGTCTTTTATGAGAATAAGTTTGCTTATTTTTGCAACTAAAGAAAATCAAAATGGAAGATTTAAGCAATTATAGAAAATCGTACGAAAAGAATGAACTTTTGGAAACTGATATTCCCGAAGATCCAATCAATTTATTCAACAGATGGTTTCACGAAGTAGAGGATTTTGGAGGAGTTGACGAAGTGAATGCGATGACTGTTTCGACACTCGGTTTAGATGGTTTTCCGAAGTCGAGAGTGGTGTTGTTGAAGCAATTTACTTATGAAGGGTTTATTTTTTATACCAATTATAATTCTGAAAAGGGTAGGGCTATTGCCGAGAATCCAAATGTATGTCTTTCTTTTTTTTGGTCGACACTCGAACGCCAAGTTATTATAAAAGGAGTAGCCGAGAAAATTCCAGAAAATATTTCAGATGGTTATTTTGAATCCCGACCAACAGGAAGCAAATTAGGAGCGATAGTTTCTAACCAAAGTGAGATTATTGCTTCACGAAGTGTTTTAGAACAATCTTTAAAACAATTGGAAAATGATTTTGAAGGCAAGGAAATTCCAAGACCTGACTATTGGGGTGGTTTCCTAGTTCGTCCGGTAGCGGTGGAGTTTTGGCAAGGAAGACCAAACCGTTTGCACGATAGAATTCGGTATCAGCTGCAAGATGATTATTTTTGGAAAATAGACCGACTTGCGCCCTAATGTTTGTGGATTAAATTCAATTTTGGCAAAAATCACCATATTTTGCTCAAATCTCTCAAATTATTGTTAGTTTTACCCAATCTACAATATTTTTTAAATTTAAATACATTACAATGAATATTAAAAATAGGCTCACAATAATGAGTTTTCTTCAGTTTTTTGTTTGGGGTGCTTGGCTGATAACAATTGCTAATTTTTGGTTTGGGACTAAAAGTTGGGATGGAACACAATTTGGCTTGGTTTTCGGAACAATGGGAATTGCGTCTTTATTTATGCCAACCTTAACGGGAATCATTGCCGACAGATGGATGAATGCAGAAAAGCTCTATGGAATTTTACATATTTTATATGCAGCTATTTTGTTTTGTCTTCCACAAATTGCAACTCCAACCAATTTTATTTATGTGATGTTATTGGCTATGTGTTTTTATATGCCAACAATTGCTTTAAGTAATTCTATTTCGTTTACTTCTCTCAAATTGAATAATAAAGACATTATTAAGGATTATCCACCTATTCGAGTTTGGGGAACTGTTGGTTTTATTGTCGCCATGTGGATTACCAATTTAACAGGCAATAAAGCAACAGCGTATCAATTTTATATTGCGGGAATTGCAGCAGTGAGTTTGGGTGTTTATGCTTTTACTTTGCCAAAATGCAAGCCACAACGATTAACAAAAGAAAATGCTTCGTTCATAGAAACATTAGGATTAGAATCCTTTAAACTTTTTGCTAATTATAAAATGGCGTTATTCTTTATTTTTTCAATGTTTTTGGGCGGTGCTTTGCAGTTGACTAATGCTTATGGTGATGTGTTTTTAGATGAATTTAAGAACGTTCCTGAATACGCCGATTCCTTTGTGGTAAAATATTCTACCATAATTATGTCTATTTCTCAAATTTCAGAAACGCTGTTTATCCTAGCTATTCCTTTTTTCTTGAAACGATTTGGTATCAAGCAAGTGATGCTAATTTCTATGTTTGCTTGGGTTTTACGTTTTGGTTTGTTTGCTTTTGGAAATCCAACAGGTGGTTTGTGGATGATTATCTTGTCGTGTATTGTTTACGGAATGGCATTCGATTTCTTTAATATTTCGGGTTCTTTATTTGTAGAGACCAATACAGATTCTAAAAACCGATCTTCTGCTCAAGGATTGTTTATGATGATGACTAACGGAGTGGGAGCTGTACTAGGTAGTTTTACTTCTGGTTGGGCGATTGATAAATTCTTCACTCATAATGGATTAAGGGATTGGCATAGTATCTGGCTGAGTTTTGCAGGTTATGCTTTGGTAATAGCAATCGCTTTTGCGATATTATTTAAGCACAAACACAATCCCGAGGAAGTGGCAAATGTGAGTCATTAGAGACTTGAAGTTTCAGTACAAAAAGAAATTGATTGTTATCAAAATAGATCTTTCTGATTCACAGCGTTGTATTAAGAATTTCTAAATAGTCAACCCTTAAAAAGAGCTATTTTTAATTTCCACAAAAATAGGAATATTATTTTCAGGATAGAAGTTGAACAAATAATTAAGCCAAAAAACAATTTGTTCCTTGATTTGGTTGAATCGGAGCTTAAAATTGT
>NZ_JANPFL010000137.1:0-35817 GCF_031423415.1 Flavobacterium sp. | reverse complement strand
TCTTAAAACTTCAATATTTGAAAAAATATTTTTCTAAATTTCAAATATTGAGTTCTACAAAGAACACTAAAAAACAAGCAAAACAGTTGAAATGCTTATAAATAGTAGCTTTTCAAGTTTTTATCGGACAACAATGATTCTTAATAAAATAAAAGGTATAAAAATGACTTTCGAAGAAATAATAAATTACAGACGTTCAGTAAGACATTACAAAAGTCAGGCTATTGATACGGAAAAAGTGAAGCATTGTATCGAGCTAGCAACTTTAGCTCCGAACAGTTCCAATATGCAACTTTGGGAGTTTTATCACATTACAAATCCAGTGATTTTAAAAAAAATAACCGTTGCTTGTTTAAACCAACAATCTGCAAAGACTGCGCAACAAATGGTGGTTTTTGTAACAAGGCAGGATTTGTACAGAAAAAGAGCTAAAGAAATGACCCTCTTAGAAACGCAAAATGTCTTAAAAAATAGTCCTCAATTGAAACAAGAAAAAAGAATCAAAAGTTGGAAAACGTATTATGGTAAGATAATGCCATTTTTATATTTCCGCTTATTTGGGATTTTCGGAATTATCAGAATAATTATAGTGAACATCATTGGCCTTTTCCGACCCATTGTGTACCAAGTATCTGAAAACGATATGAGAGTTGTGGTGCACAAAACTTGTGCTTTGGCGGCGCAAACTTTTATGTTGGCAATGGCTAACGAAAAATATGACACTTGCCCAATGGAAGGATTTGATAGTAGCAAAATGAAAAGCATTCTAAAATTGCCTTATGGCGCCGAAATCAATATGGTTGTATCCTGCGGAATTAGAGAGGAACAAGGAGTTTGGGGCGCTAGAATGAGACTACCTTTTGATAAAGTGTATCGAAAATTATAAAAAAGGAGAAAATAAAATCAAGACAATAAATGATCCATTCCCGACAGCTTGCCCAAATAATTGGTCCAACACTTAGTCTAATGACACTCTCGGAAATGATAAATTTGTCCATTTGGGAAAGTAACATACCAACTGTTACCTACCTTAATGGGGTATTACTTTTTGTTGGAGGGATTGCTATTATTAGAGTTCACAATTATTGGATACGTAGTTGGATAATCTTAATAACAATGATAGGTTGGTTAACTGCAATACTTGGTTTGTTAAGAATGTTCTTTCCAACTGCAAACCAAGCTGGCGAAAAATTGTCGACGAAATTATTACTTACTATTTTGTTTGTAATTGGACTTTTCGTAACTTTAAAAGGCTGGTATCGAACAAAAAATAGCGCTGATAAATCATAAATAGAATGTGAAAATTTTGAAAAATCATTAGTAAATTAATCAAAATCATATTAGATAAATTTTCTAATTAAATTAAAGTTAATCATTGACATTCCATCTTCCATTAAAAAAAATAACACCTTCAGATGAAAATAGACTACAAAACTCCAACCCAAACCCACATTAGTCAGGTTCTCCTTAAAGATTCACTTTTACAACTTTCAATCGATTTTCATTATGATTTATTGAACGAATTGAAATAACTTTAAAATGAAATACACAATTTTTATCCTATTTGCTTTTCTATTTTTCTCCTGCAAAAAAAAGCTCGAAGAAACTCAATCAACTATTGGAACTATAACCGAAAGTGTTTATGCTTCTGGAATTATAAAATCTGAAAATCAATACACCGTTTTTTCAACCGTTAGCGGTATTCTCAAGAAAATTGATGCGGTTGCTGGGCAAACTATTTCTAATGGACAATTGTTGTTTGAATTGGAAAATGACAAAGCCCAATTGAATACTGAAAATGCAAGATTGGCCTATCAATTAAGCCAAAATGACAACCATTTTATTAAAGATAAAATCTCGGAAATGGAAATCAAAGTCCAACTGGCACGCGAAAAATTGCTGGTGGACAAATCATTTTACGACAGAAACAATCGCATAAAAGAATACAATATCATTTCGGAAGTCGATTTTGAAAAAGTGGCGTTGGCATACAAATCATCACAATTGAATTTACAAACTTCAGAAAAACAATTGGCACAACTCCAAGCCCAATTAAAATTTGAGCAAAATAAAAACAACATTTTATTGCAAATTGGTCAAAAAACACAAAATGATTTTCAAATCAAAAGTGCTTTTTCAGGCGAACTATTCGATGTTTTGGTTAAAGAAGGAACATTGATTACACCTCAAATTCCATTGGCAATTATTGGTCAAAAAAATGCTTTTTTATTGGAACTCGAAGTCGATGAAAATGATATGGCTCGTATCAAATTAAATCAATCGGTTTTGATCACATTGGACAGTTACAAAAACCAAGTTTTTGATGCCAAAGTCGATAAAATTTATCCAATAATGAATGAGCAATCACGAACATTTAAAATCGAAGCACATTTTATAAATCCACCGAAAAAATTGTATCCCAATCTTTCAGCCGAAGCCAATATTGTCATTCGAACAAAAAAAAATGCGATAACCATTCCGAAAGATTATCTGTTAAGAGGCGATTCGATTCAAATCGGTAAAGATGAAAAACGAAAAGTAAAAATAGGCCTATCCGATTATCAAAAGGTAGAAATTCTCGAAGGTCTTCAGGCCGACGAAATGATTTATAAACCCAAGTAATGAACTACAAACTGATCCTAAATATAGCCATTCATTTGCTTCGAGCGCGACTCAAACAAACCATTGTAGCTGCCGTTGGCGTGACTTTTAGTATCGCCATGTTTATCGCTTTGGTTAGTTTTATGAATGGTTTAAATGATTTGCTCGATGGCTTAATGCTAAATAAAACAGCGCACGTTCGATTATATAATGAGGTAAAACCTTCTCAAAATCAACCTATTTCTTTGTCTGCAAAATATAAGAATAATGTAAATTTTGTCAATTCTATAAAACCAAAAGACCGAGGAAAATCTATTTATGACAGCAAAAAAATCATTGAAGATTTAAAATTAGATAAACGTATTATTGATGTAGCGGCCAAGATCAATACCCCAGTTTTTTTTAATTCTGGCACTATTGAAATTGCTGGTGTTATCAATGGAATAGAGATTGAACCAGAAGAAAAATTATTCAAAATTTCAGAAAATATTATTGACGGAAATGTGGCCGATTTGTATCAAAATAATAGTATCATTATTGGTAAAGGTTTGGCAGATAAAATGCTTTTAGTAAAAGGTGATAATATCAATGTCACTTCATCACGAGGCAATTTAGTAATGCTAAAAGTAGTTGGAATTTCACAAATTGGCATTGCCGAAATTGACAATACGTTTAGTTATACCTCGCTCAAAACTGCTCAAAAACTCTTGAATGAACCTGCAAATTACATCACTGATATTCAAATAAAATTATTCGATATGCAATCTGCACCACAAGTTGCCAAAGAATTTTCAGAGAAATACAACACGGATACCATAGATTATCAAACCACAAATGCACAATTTGAAACAGGAAGTTCAGTTAGAACCATTATTTCTTATGCCGTTGGTTTGGTTTTATTGCTAGTTGCAGGTTTTGGGATTTACAATATTCTAAATATGATGATTTACGAAAAAATGGATACAATTGCTATTCTAAAAGCCACTGGTTTTTCGGGAAATGATGTCAAATGGATATTTATTTCCTTGTCATTAATTATTGGTTTTGCCGGAGGATTATTTGGATTGTTGTTTGGGTTTATTTTCTCTTCAATAATTGATGTCATTCCTTTTGAAACCGCTTCGTTGCCCACCGTAAAAACCTATCCTATTAATTTTAATAGCATTTATTACATCATCAGTATGATTTTTGCACTTTTCACCACCACAATTGCAGGATTATTTCCAGCATTGAAAGCTAGCAAAATCGATCCGGTTGAAATTATTAGAGGGAAATGATTTTAGATTTTAGATTGCAGATTTTAGATTTATAACACGTAATGATACTTAATGTCTTAATGGTTTAAAAGAATAAACTTTATGTTTGTAAATATATTTTAAAATGGAAACCAAAATTCTTGAAGCCATCAATATCTCAAAAACTTTTCACGAAACTGTAGAAGTGACCGTTTTGACGGATATTAATTTCTCTATTAACAAAGGCGAATTTGCTTCGATCATTGGAAAATCGGGTTGCGGGAAATCAACTTTATTATATATTTTATCTACAATGGATACCGCTTTTGATGGCGATTTGATGATTGATTCTGTTTCAATGAAAAATAAATTGGATGCAGAATTAGCAATAGTTCGCAATGAAAAAATTGGATTTGTATTTCAGTTTCATTACTTGTTAAACGAATTTTCGGTTTTACAAAACGTGATGTTACCCGGATTAAAATTGGCAAAATTATCTACAAAAGAAATAGAGGCCAAAGCGTATGAAAAACTAAAAGTGTTGGGAATTCAAGACAAAGCATTGCAAAGTCCGAACAAATTATCAGGCGGCGAAAAACAGCGTGTTGCCATTGCTCGTGCCTTTATTAACGATCCATTAATCATTATGGGCGACGAACCAACCGGAAATTTAGATAAGAAAAACTCAGAAATTGTGTTTGATGTTTTCAAAGAACTCGCTGAGGTTTACAAACAATCTCTTTTGATTGTTACCCACGATAACGATTTTGCCAAACGCACGCATCGCATCATCGAAATGGAAGATGGACAAATAATTAAATAAAAGATTTTTTGCTGGTCATCTTTTTGAAATTGTCAATCATTATCTTCATCAAATTTTCCCTTTTGGTCGATTGTTTTAGGACGTACGATTTATGCGAAAATCAATTAACAGACCTATTACACCTCCACCCTCACATTATACAAATTGGAACTCAAAATAGATTCAATAGATTCAAAATCGGTGGTGTTATTTTCTGAATCTCTTTGTTTTTTTAAGGCAATATGTTTCAAACAAGCTTTAAATCTTCTTACATCGTCAGGGTTCGAAAGTACTAAACCTGGGACCATAGCATTCTTACCTTCTTTATCTTTAGAAACCATTGTAAAATAAGAAGAATTGCAATGTTTGACAACACCCGTTTGAATATTTTCAGCCTCGACTCGAATACCAATAATCATTGAACTTTTGCCGACATAATTGACGCTGGCTTTCATCGTTACCAGTTCGCCAACTTCAATAGGTTTCAAGAAATTGACCGTATCAACAGAAGCGGTTACACAATAATTTCCCGAAAATTTGGAGGCACAAGCAAACGCAATTTGATCAAGCAAAGACAAGATGAAACCGCCGTGAATTTTACCACTAAAATTAGTGTGCGAAGGCAACATCAATTGTGAAATACTAATATGAGAAGAACTTACCGTTTTGAAAATAGTGTTCATCGTTGGGTTTTGGAATTCAATTTTTTACATTATTAGTTGATTTTATCTGCATAAACAAATGTTTTCTTGAAACTTCTTAACCACATAGATTTTATTGTAAAAACATAGTCCATTATTTTTTAGAACGCTTTGCTTTTTCATAGTCTTCATAGACTATGTGCAAAAATGAATTTTTCTATGTAACCTTTAAATCGCTATTTTTCTATGTTCATTAAAATTAAAACTATGTGGTTTAAAATTTTTACTTACTCGTTCACAAAAAAATCATTTAAAACTGTGAAATTATACTTTTTCTAGATAATTAAAAAAATTACTTTTAGGCGATTCGCATAGTGAACAACAATAATCGTTGGGTAAATCTTGGAACAGCACCCCTTTTTCAATTCCTTGAGTAACATCGCCATATTCTGAATTGTAAAGTGTCAAACATTCTGAACATTGATGAATGTCGGTTTCTTGAATTTCTTTTTTAGTTGAAATTGTGTTTACTTCGAGAACAGTATTTCCCAATTCTTCGAAATATTTCTTACTCAATTCAATCAAAATTGTTGGCAATTCCTGCTTGTCCACATCTTGCGCTAGGACAATATATTCCTCGGTATTCGGGTTAAAATTTTTGGCATACAACACATTATAAGTCGCTCTAATTTTGATGGACTCCAAGGCTTTTGGCGTTTCATTTTTTTCGACTACAATAGACGTAAAATAATGTCCATCGCGATTGTATTCTGAAATTCCAAAAGTAAGACCATAAGTACTCACGTCATATTGGTCTAAAGTCCTAACCAAAAATGTTTTCAGGTTTAAAGCCCATTCGGTAGCCACTGGCAAATGCCAATTGAGTTCCAATAGCGAGTGACGCACATTGATCCCTTTTTTGCCCAAGAATTTTTCCCAATCTAATTTTCTTTCTCGTGGAATCCCTTTTATAATGAAGGATTTCCAAGGCGTGATACAAATTTTCCCAATTTTGCAATCAAAACACAAATCGCACATTTCTTTTAGAAATTCTAAATCGTACAGGTTATTTCTCCAATACAATCCCAACCAATACTGGTCGATTCCCAATTTATTCATTCCCTCATAATACGGAAATGGGTAAAATGGTAATTGCAAAGGTTGGTCAATAGTTCGATTATTAGTGTCCAAAGAGTCATTAACCAATTGAAAAATCATATCCACAGTATCGGGTTCTTCTATCAAGATTTTTTCGATAGCATAATACACTTCGGCAATATTCCAACTGTAAATCAGCACAGGATACATTTCCATTTTTTCCCATTTTGGCAAACGAATGTACATAAACCAATAATCCTCGTGATGCGACGCCACAAAATTAATATGTCCTGTAAACAATGGAACTAACTGTTGTTTTGGGTCGGTAATATTGACTTTTAATTTGGGTTGTTCCTTAAATTGCTCCAGAATATACAGAAATTTATTTCCGGTCAGCCAAGATGTATTCGCAAAAATATCGGTCGAAACATAAGACGAAACAATGTTGTTGCCACTTTTTTCGTCAGGAAAAACAAAATGGTGTTTGTCCATTTCTTCTTTTTCGATAGCCAATAATCCATCCGGAAATATGATGTCTTGTCTCGAACCAAACGAAATGGCTTGCAGCCCTTGATTCAAACTCATATTGACAATCTCACGCAATTCGCCTGGCGAAATCACGCCTCCTTTTACTATTAATCGTGTGTTTTTCATTTTAGATTTTAGAGTTAAGATTTTAGATTTTAGATTTCAGTTGTTAACTGATCACTAAAAACTGAACACTGATGACTTATCATATGCATTTTGCTAATATATCCTTCACTTCGGTTTTGCAACTACCACAACCCAATCCTGCGCCTGTGGTTTTGCACAATTCAGTGAAATTGGTCACGCCGCTTTTAATCGCTTCTTCCAGATTACCACTGCCAACTTGGCTACACGAGCAAACGAGTTTTCCTAAAATAGGTTTGGCATTTGAGCTTCCTCTGAGTAATAAATTTCGTTTGTCGGCAAGTTCTATTTTGCTTTCGATAAGGGTTTTAAATTCGGCAAACTCATTTTTATCGCCCATTAAAATGGCACCCACCAACAAATCATTTTTGACGATACATTTTTTGTAATAACGTTGTCTTAAATCGGCAAAAACAATTTCCTCATAAGAGTCGTCATTTTCGGGAATTTCAACTTGACCAATGCTACAGAGATTGATGTCTTCTAATTTCAAGATATTCATCAAAACCGATCCTTTATAAAAACTACTGATGTCGCCCGCCAAATAATTGGCCAAAACATCGGCTTGTTCCTCGGCAGCAGAAGTAATTCCGAACAATTGATTGTTGAATTCGGCGATTTCACCAATGGCAAAAACACTTGGGTCGGAAGATTGCAAATACTGATTGACCTTCACGCCACGACCACACAAAAGGCCGGACTCTTTGGCAATTTCTATATTTGGAAGTGTTCCAATGGTATAAACAATGGCATTGGCAGTAATGATTTTTCCACTTTTCAAAGCAATTTCTAATTCATTTGGATTATCAGTTTCAAAAACGGTACTGACTTCGTTGTCAAAATAAATTTGAATGTCCCGAAGTTGTACTTCCTCAGCCAATAATTTTGACGAAATTCTATCCAATTGACGCTCCATTAATCGAGAAGCGCGCTGAATGATAGTGATTTTTACTTTTTTATGTTTCAAGGCTGCGGCCAATTCTAAGCCTAGCAAACCGCCGCCAACTATAACAATATGTTGCTCTTCGGTTGGTAAATTGGTATTATCCAAATAGTCTTTCAATCGATCGGCGTCGCTCTTTTTTCGCATCGTGAATCGTCCCGGCAAATGCAATTGCGCATTTTCAGGGATAAACGGACGACTTCCTGTGGCCAATATCAAGGAATCAAATGTGTGCAGTTTGCCTTGATTATCCAAAATTGTTTTTTCTTG
This sequence comes from Flavobacterium sp., assembly GCF_031423415.1. GTDB lineage: Bacteria > Bacteroidota > Bacteroidia > Flavobacteriales > Flavobacteriaceae > Flavobacterium. The sequence continues at coordinate 27,555 of NZ_JANPFL010000137.1, read as the reverse complement.
TGTGTTGACAGCATCGATAGCCACATTCGATTTCAACGTAATATTCAACTTAGTCAAAGCTTCTTCTTTTATTTTCTTAAGTTGTTCCCAACTAAATTCGCCAGTCATATATTCCGGAAGTAAAACCCTGTTATAAAATGGATTTTCTTCATTCGAAAACACAATTATTTCATCGCTCGTGTTGATTTCGCGGTAGTTTTGTATGAATCGAAATGCAGCAGCTCCTGCACCAACTACGGCAATTTTCTCGAATGGTTTTACATATTTTGCTAAAGAAACAGTTGTGAATTTAAAATCGGGTTCTTTTGAAATCGGGTCAATAACGGTGTTGGTCAAATTATTGGTACGATTCAAGTCGTTTTCCAATTGTTTTCCCCAATGCATCGGCAAGAAAACCACACCTTCTTTGATGCTATCGGTCACTTTTGCTTTGACTCTAACGGTGCCGTTTTTGCTCGTTACCACGACAATATCTCCGGTATGAATAGCCGATTTATAGGCGTCAATCGGATTTATTTCGAGCATCGGACTTGGAATATGCGTCATCAATCGCGACACTTTTCCAGTTTTGGTCATCGTATGCCATTGATCTCGAATTCGACCAGTGGTTAGAATAAATGGAAATTGTGCATTGGGTTGTTCCGATGTATTTTCTATCGAAGTTGGAATATTGAAAATTGCTTTTTGAGAAGGCGTATAGAATTTTTTATCGGTGAATAATCGTGGTGTTCCGGGATGTCCATAATCGGGAACCGGCCATTGAAAAGTACCTTCGTTTTTAAGTCGATTGTAATTCAAAAAGGAAATATCCATTTTAGTTCCTTTCGTCATCAAGCAATATTCCTTGTAGACCTCTTCGGTGGTATTGAAATTAAACCCATTGAATTTCATTTTCTGTGCAAAACGTGTCAAAATTTCTACATCCGAAAGTGCTTCTCCCGGTGCATTAATTCCTTTTGGAAGATAGGAAATTCGTCTTTCGGAATTGGTCATTGTTCCGTCTTTCTCCAACCAACCTGCAGCTGGCAACAACAAATCGGCAAATTTTGAAGTGTCCGAATTATGTGAAATATCTTGAACAACTACAAATTTGGCATTTTGTAATGCCTTTTCTACCCTACGAGAATCGGGTAAACTCACCATCGGATTGGTACAAATAATCCAAATCGCTTTCATTTTTCCAGATTCTAAAGCATCGAACATTTCGGTTGCTGTTAATCCTGGTTTTTCAGAAATTTCATTCACGCCCCAAAATTCGGCGACTTCTTTGCGATGAATCGGATTATTTAATTCTTTGTGAACGGCTAATAAATTGGCCAAACCACCTACTTCTCTGCCGCCCATTGCGTTGGGTTGACCCGTTAAAGAAAACGGTCCTGAACCCGGTTTTCCTACTTGTCCAGTAACCAAAGAAAGGTTGAGTAGCGCGGTATTTTTATCTACTCCAATAGCACTTTGGTTGAGACCCATTGCCCAAAGCGAAATAAATCCTTTGGCTTTCCCTATAATTTCTGCTGCCAATTTGATGTCTTTTACAGAAATTCCGCAAAGCTTTGATGCTTTTTCAAAAGAACTCGAAAGCACCAAATCTTTGTATGCTTTGAAATTTTCGGTATTGTTTTTAATAAAATCGTTGTCTGTATATCCTTTTTCGATCAAACGTTTTGCAATAGCCTGATACACAATAATATCGGTTCCCGGAATAATTTGCAAATGCAAGTCGGCTAAAGCTGCCGAATCTGTTCGTCGTGGATCGATTACGATAATTTTTATTTTTGGGTTTTTTTCTTTGTGCAGCTCCAATCTTCTAAAAAGAATTGGATGACACCAAGCAGGATTAGCGCCTGTGATCAGGAAAGTATCGGCCAATTCGATGTCGTCATACGCAATTGGAACACTATCTTCGCCAAAGGTTTTTTTGTAGCCCACCACTGCCGAACTCATACACAATCTGGAATTGGTGTCTATATTATTGGTTTTTAGAAATCCTTTGACCAGTTTATTTACTAAATAATATTCCTCAGTAAGACATTGTCCAGAAACATAAAAACCAACGCTATCTGGTCCGTGTTTTTTGATAATGGAAGAAAAAACTGCGGCGGCACGATCCAAAGCGGCATCCCAACTCACTCTTTCTTTGGGATGTGATTTGCTCCAACGCATTTCCGGATATAAAATCCTATCTGAAATATCGTTTACCACATAATGTAAATTCATTCCTTTCGAACACAGCATTCCTCGATTTACAGGATGGTCGACATCACCTTTTAGTGACACGCCATTTTTAGCATCATTGGTTACAACAATTCCACAGCCTACGCCACAATAGGAACAGGTGGTTTTAATTTCTGAATTTTGCATTATTGAAATTCTTTATAAATTGAAAAACCTAGCATATATCTTTTAAAAATGTAAAAATAAGTATTTTTACGTATTAATACGTATAAAACGAAAAATATTTTATACGTTTGACAAAATAAATATTGAATAGAATCTATTTGTTCCTAATTCCATCACATTATGAAGAAAGAAACACCAATTTGTGACAGCTGTTTGAATGAAAATTGTTTCATCAAAAAACATCTTCATTTGGAAAAAATGAAGCAGTACATTGAAAAAAAGAACAGTTTTGTTTGCAAAAAATCGCAACAATTTATCATTGAAGGTGCGCCAACTCAAGGTTTATATTTTGTTTATCAAGGGAAAGTAAAGACTGTAAAAACAGGTATTTACGGAAGAGAACAAATTGTCCGACTCACTACAAATGGTGATGTTGTGGGTTTCCGTGGTTTTGCAACAAGCAAACGTTGTCTTATCGGCGCTTCGGCTTTGGAGGATACTATCTTGTGTAATTTTAGCAATGAAGATATGCTGGATATTCTTAAAAACGTTCCCGAATTCACCTTTGATTTGATGTTGTTTTATGCCGAAGAATTAAATAAAAGCGAGAATAATATTCGAAAAATTGCCCAAATGAATGTGCGTGAACGTGTAATTGATACCTTACTATACATACATAGAAAATTTGGTCAATCGAATGGCGTTATTGATGTCGAATTATCAAGACGTGACATTGCTGATTTTGCTGGAACCACCGAGGAACAGGTCATTCGAGTACTTTCGAGCTTGAAAAAAGAACTACTCCTAAAAACGGTTGGTAAAAAAATAGGTTTATTAAATATCGAAAAAATGCGTGCTGAAATAATTGAGCACAAATAGTCTTCTTAAATCGATACGTTTAAGCAACTGAATTTATAAATCTCGTTCACAATTTAGGTGGATTTTAAACATTCTACGTAATTCACTTAGTATTTAACGCCGTGGTATAGTTGGCTTTATACTAATTTACTGCTAAAAGACATAAAAATGTATGGTATAATTCAGCATTTAAACGTACTAAAAAAGTGTTTTTATATGTGCAAATTCATATAGTAAGTATTAATACGTACGTACATTTGCTTCATACTAATTAAAACAAATCATTATGCAAACAATTGAAAACAAATTAGAGAGAATTTCAAATCTCAGAAAAAAAATGCTTGTGACAGTTAAAATGTCAAAATCCGCAGTTTTAGGTGTTGCTGCAATTGCAATTTTTAGTTATAACGAGGCCAAAGCACAATTTACACTTACGGGACAAATCAAACCACGAACTGAATTCCGAGATGGTTTTGGGACTTTACAACAAAAAGGTCAAGAAGCAGCGCTTCATATCTCACAAAGAACTAGATTAAATGCTGGTTATACTGGGTATCGTTTTAAAACTTTTATGGCTTTGCAAGATGTGAGGGTTTGGGGACAAGATAGATCATCTCTTAACAGAAGTACTACAGATCCTTTCGCTGGTTTAAAAATGCACGAAGCTTGGGGTGAAGTAATTTTGAATGACACCATCAGTAAAATCAAAAATTTATCTTTAAAAATAGGTCGTCAAGAAATTTCTTACGATGATCAAAAAGTATTAGGAAGTTTAGATTGGTTACAACAAGCGAGATCACACGATGCAATCGTTTTGAAATATGCTAATAAAAGTTGGATCGCCGACTTTGGGGTTGCTTTTAATCAAAATACTGAAAAACCAGTTGGTACAATATACGACGGTGTGCCAGCCGCGGGTACATATCCTGCTGGATCCAATGCTATTGGTACCATGTACAAATCGTTTCAATATGCTTACATAGCAAAAAAATTATATTTTGGAGATGTATCTTTTTTGTTCTTTAAAGATGATTTTAATAAATATACTTCAACTGGTGCCGGTGCTACTTTAGTAAAAACTCCAGTAGAAGGTGTGTGGAGCAGAAACACAACTGGAATTTTTTACAACGTCAATCCAACTAGAAAAATCAACTTTACCGGTAGCTACTATTACCAAGCGGGCAAAGATAAAGATGGTAGAGAGTTAAGTGCTCATTTAGCATGTGCAACAGGTACTTATCAAGCAAGTCGCAAACTTTTTGTAGGCGCTGGACTAGATTTTCTCTCGGGAACAGATGGAACAAAAACGGCTACAGCTACATCAACAATTAATCAGTTTGACCCGTTGTATGGAACGCCTCACAAGTTTTGGGGATACATGGACTACTTCTATGTAGCGAATGGATTTGGAAGACAAGGATTAATGAATTATTTCTTGAAAGCAAAATATAACACTACAGATAAATTACAACTTTTTGCCGATTTGCACCGATTTGATGCAGCAAATAAAGTGGCGATGACTGGTGGAGGTGTACAAGATAAAAATTTAGGAACTGAATTAGACTTGAAATTATCTTACAATTTCACGAAATTAATCAATATTGAGGCAGGTTATTCTTATATGAAAGCAACGAATACAATGGCTTCTGCTCAAGTAAAAAATGTTACAAATGCCAATCTTACACCACAATGGGCTTATGTAACTTTATTGATTAAGCCTGATTTTTTATCTACTAAAAAACAATAAATTTTAAAAGACTAAATTCAATACAATGAAAAAAATTAAAACACAACGAGCCACACTAACAAATTCTTTAATGATTTTCTTAGTAGCGTTGAGTACTATGTTTAGTACAATTTCAGCCCAAGAACCAGTAAAATTAGGGTTTATTCCATTAACGGATTGTTCTCCAATTGTAATGGCAAAAGAATTGGGATTGTTCAAAAAATATGGCGTCGAAGTAATTGTAACCAAAGAATCTTCTTGGGCGAACGTTCGTGACAAGATTTTAACAGGCGAATTAGACGGAGCACACTGCTTATACTCGATGCCGTTTTCAGTTTACACTGGAGTAGGAGGTAAGGCTGGATCCGAAATGAAAATTGCTATGATGTTGAATGTAAATGGTCAAGCCATAACCCTTTCAAATGACTTTTGTGGTAAAGTAGGTTTCAAACAAATGAATAAAGTAACACCTGTGGTTGCTGCTAAATTAAAAGCAGAAAAGGAAGTGACTTTCGCTATGACTTTCCCTGGAGGAACTCATGATTTATGGTTGCGCAACTGGATGTCAGTTGCAGGATTGAACCAAAAAGCAGTAAAAATAATCACAATTCCTCCTCCGCAAATGGTGGCCAATATGAAAGTAGGGAACATGGATGGCTATTGTGTAGGAGAACCTTGGGGCGGAGTTGCAGTAAAACAAGGTATTGGATTTACGCAAGTAGCTACCCAAGATATTTGGAAAGATCATCCAGAAAAAGCACTGGTAGTTAATAAAGATTTTAGCGCTAAACACAAAGCTGATTTGGTAAAAGTAATGAAAGCTGTTATGGAAGCTTGCAAATGGCTAGATGTTCCTGGTAATCGTAAAAAAGCAGCATCAATTATTGGTAAAGCACCTTATGTAAATGCTCCTGCAGAGGTTATCGAAAATAGATTGATGGGAAACTATGATTTGGGATGCAACCAAGGGACAGAAATTTACGACAACGATTATATGTTGTTTTACAAAGGTGGAATGGTAAATTACCCACGTAAATCGCACGCAATATGGGCGATGGCACAATATGTTCGATTCGGATATTTGAAAGAAGCACCAGATTACAAAGCAATAGCTGATAAATTGATTCTTCAAGATTTATATGAAGAAGTAGCGAAAAGTATGAATGTAAAAGTACCTACTGACGACATGAAACCGTTTTCTCTCACTATGGACAAAACCGTTTTTGACCCTAATAATCCAGCTGCTTACTTGAAAGTAGTTAAGAAATAACTCTTAAATACCATTCTTATCCCTCTTTTTTGAAGAGGGAATAAGAATACTAAAAATCCAATAAATTCTAGATTATAAATACCAAATTAAACTAAACTAAATTATATAACAATGTCTGATAAAAACACCTTAACGATAGACGCCATTGAATCAGAAGATACTATTTCAACGACTATCAAAAAAAATATCTTCGAAGAAAATGTAAGGTTAAAAATGGCATTAAACACCATTCTTGAAAAATCAAAATCAGTCCTTTTTGCAATGATTGGCTTAATCGCTTTCGGAGGTTTTTGGAGTTTATTAAGCCTTTACACAAAAGATGCACTGCCCGGTCCAGTTGCTACTTTAACCGTTTTAAAAGAAATGTTGAGTGATCCTTTTTATGATTATGGTCCTAACGATAAAGGAATTGGTTTGCAATTGTTCAACTCCATAAAAACGGTATTTTTTGGATTTTTACTAGGGTCTTTAATCGCAATTCCGATCGGAATTTTGATGGGAGCAAGCACTATTTGCAAACAAATTTTTTATCCAATTGTACAATTATTGAAACCTGTTTCACCCTTGGCTTGGTTTCCTATTGGTTTGGTTGTTTTTAAAGATACCGGAATGGCAACAATATTTATCGTTTTTATTACATCATTGTGGTCAACACTAATCAACACTTCTTTTGGAGTGGCATCTATTCCTCAAGATCATAAAAATGTGGCGAAGGCTTTTGGTTTTTCTAAAATGAGGTATTTAACTAAAATATTGATTCCTTACAGTTTGCCGCATATTATTACAGGTTTACGTTTGAGTATTAGTGTGGCTTGGTTGGTTATTGTTGCTGGCGAAATGCTTTCTGGTGGTGCTGGAATTGGATTTTTTGTTTGGGACAGTTGGAACGCTTTAAGTCTTGAAAAAGTGATATCAGCTATTATCATCATTGGCATCGTTGGACTACTTTTCGACAGAATATTCACTTTTATTGAGAACAAAGTAGCCTATTAAAAAAGTGGGAAGTCAGAAGTGAGAAGTGGGAAGAAGAGGAGAATTCCTTGCATCCAACTTCGTGCTTCCAACTTCCAACTTCCATCTCCTAACAATTTAAACAAAAAACAAAATGAGCTATTTAGAAATCAAAGATTTAGAAATCTCTTTTCCAACTCCTAAAGGGAAATATATTGCAGTAAAGGACATTAATCTTTCTATAAAAAAAGGAGAAATTATATCTATAATTGGGCATTCAGGTTGCGGAAAATCGACTATTATGAATGCCATTTCAGGAATGCTTACGCCAACAGGAGGAACAGTTGTATTAGACGGAAAAGCAATAAAAGGACCAGGTCCAGACAGAGGAATTGTTTTTCAAAACTATTCACTTTTGCCTTGGTTGTCAGTTCACGAAAACATTTTTCAAGCGGTAGATTCGGTTATGGATTGTTCCAAAAAAGAAAAACACGAAATCGTGGATTATAATTTAAAAATGGTTAATTTATTGTCGCACCGCGATAAATTACCTGGACAATTATCGGGCGGAATGAAACAACGTGTTGCTATTGCAAGAGCTTTTGCTATAAATCCGGGAGTATTATTGTTGGATGAACCATTTGGTGCTTTGGATGCTTTTACGAAAAGTTCGATGCAACTAGAAGTGTTGAAACTTTGGAATCTCAACAATCGCGACAAAACCATTATCTTGATTACCCACGACATCGAAGAAGCCTTGTTTTTATCGGACAGAATTGTAGTTTTAAACGATGGTCCAGCTTCGACCATTAGAGAAATCGTAGATGTTCATTTGAAAAGGCCAAGAAACAAAATTGAGATTGTAAAAACTCCAGAATATATTGAATTGAGAGATAAATTATTACACCTACTTACCGAAGAATTTTCTATTGAAGATATGGGCGTGGTGTATAAAAGTTAGTTTGAATTTAGTTTGGTTGATAAGAATTCCTGCTATGTTGATGCATTGCAGGGATTTCTATTTTTAATTGAAAATAATTTTAAATAAAATACTATGATAAATACAATTTTTGATTTTATCGGTAATGATTCTGGTGAATGGAAAGTAACATCAACCACAACAATTAAAGGTAATCTCATACCAACAGTATCACATCTAACAAAAATAGCTAGCAATCTAGTTCCAACGACATCAGGAATTTGGACTCTTAAAGGAATCGTAAGTAATTTAAGATACACAGAGAAAGAAGAAAAGGACAAATTAGTTGCCATTCAAGAAGATTTGGGAAGACCTAATGCAACTCTTGCAGCCTTTATTCCAATTCGGAAATCGGAAGCTTGGTGGAATCTAGCGCAAGATGAACGCCGGAAAATAATGGAAAGCAAATCCCAACATACACATACCGGAATGAAGTACCTACCGGCGATTGCTAGGAAGTTATTCCATTCGCGAGACATTGGAGAACCTTTTGATTTTTTAACATGGTTCGAATATGCTCCCAATGATGCAGATGCGTTCGAGGAACTTTTGTACACTTTACGAAAGACAGAAGAATGGACGTATATTGATAGAGAAATTGATATTAGAATGCAGAAATTGGTGCAATAATTATCATATAACTCAAAAAAGCCTTTGAAATGAATCAAAGGCTAAACTTTATTTGCAGGGAATTGATTCTGTTAAATCGAATCTGCCGGACTATCTTTAGTATCTTTTATTGCAAATTTCGCAATCAAAACAAGCACTCCAGTAATCAAAATGATTATTCCTAAGATATAAAACGCATTAGTATAATCTATTAAATCCTTGGTTGTTGAAACTCCAGATTCATCAATCACATCTTTAGTTATTTTAACCGCTTTGGCTTTGAACAAGAAAGCGATTAGCATTGCTCCAATATTTCCACCCGCTCCTACAATTCCAGCAACGCTTCCTATTGCTTTTGGGTTAATAAATGGAACAAGACTATAGGTAGCTCCGTTTGCCATTTTTAAACTCATGCCAAACAAAAACATTAAAAAGATAGCAACACCTAATTCATCCGTTAATGCAAAGAAAATAATTCCAATACCTTCCAGAATTAGCAAAAGTGCAAGCAATAGATTTTTGCCCGAGAAACCATAAATTTTTCCAACTTTGTCTGCAACTATTCCGCCCAAAGGTCTAGCAAAAATATTGATCATACCAAATATCCCCGCGCAGATACCTGCTGTTTTTAAACTTGCACCAAAAGTATCTACAAAATAAATAGGCGCAAAATTATCAATAGTGATTTCAACTCCAAAACAAGCGGCATAGGCAACAGTTAAAACCCAAGTACGATAATCTTTTACAGCAATCATAAAAGTGTTCTCTTTGCTTTGGTTTGTAATTCCAAGTTCTTTGTAATTTCCGTTGGGTAAATCTTTGGTATATCTTACATATAAAAAGGCAAAAACTAATAATAATACTCCAGGAACAATCATAGCGTATCTCCAACTATCCTCGTGAGTACAAACCCCTAGTCCTACAAATCCAGCAGCTATTAGCGGCATTGTAATATTGGCTAGTCCCGCGCCAGCGTTCCCGAAACCTCCTGCAGTAGCATTTGCAGTGCCCTTGATAGCTGGTGCAAACATTACCGACGTATGAAATTGTGTAATTACAAAAGAAGCCCCAATAACACCTATGGCCAATCTAAAAAACAAAAAACTTTCATACGATTGCGATGTTCCTATTAATAATACAGGCACCGAACAAATGACCAAAAGCCACGTGTACACTAATCTAGGGCCAAATTTATCTACCAGTCTTCCTATTAAAAGTCTAGCGATAATAGTTGCCGAAACTGAGGCGATTTGAATATTACCCAACTGATCTTTGGTAAGATGCAATTGTTCTTTCGCAATTGGCATAAGTGATGCCATACCAAACCAGGCAAAAAAGCAAAAGAAAAACGTTAACCAAGTAATGTGAAAGGTGCGCATTTGAACGCCTTTGCCACTAAAAATGTTTAAACTAGTAAGCGGTTGATTGGTTGAAATTGAACTCATTTTTTTAAGATTAATTGTTTTTGCTCTATTTGTAAATTAAGTATCTATACATTGTTTTAAGTATATTACTTATTAATAGGGCAAAAATATATCTTTTAAATAGATTAAAAACTGCCAAAACACAGGTTTTAATAAAAAATAAGTATTTTTACGTAATTTTAGTACTTACGTAAATTTAATAAACAAATTATAAAGAGAATTTGGGATTTAATCTTATAACAATGAAAACTCCGAAGCTTTATTTGAAAGTTCTATCAAATTTTTGACTTTCATTTTTTTCATCAAATTGAAGCGATGCACTTCTGCAGTTCGTTTACTAATATCTAAAGCTTCTGCAATTTCTTTATTTCCTTTTCCTGATAACAACAAAGTAAGTATTTCTTTTTCTCTTTTGGTAATTATCATTTCATCATTAACCAAATGTTTTGTTTCTGAAAAAGTGGTCGGAAGAGTTAGCTGACCAATCAATATCGATGAAATATCACCACTAAAATATTTCCCCCCGTCCGAAACTGTGTTCAATGCTTTTAAAAATTCTTCTTTGCTAGAGCCTTTCAGTAAATATCCATCAGCACCTGCCTTGATTGATTTCAACACATATTCTTCGGATTCGTGCATCGAGAGCATAACAATTTTTACCAAATTGTTTTGACTTCGCAGTTTTTCGACTACTTCAATACCAGTCATATTGGGCATTCGAATATCCAAAATTAACAAATCGGGTTGATTGATTTCGACTGACTTTAAAGCTTCTAAACCATCGGTGGCTTCGCCAACTACTTCTATATTAGTTTCGTTTTCTAATATTGATTTGATGCCATCTCGTACAAAAACGTGATCATCTGCTAGAACAACTCTAATGGGATTACTCATAATCTACTTAATTTTGAATTGAAGTTTTAAGTATAAAAACTTAAAAAGTGATGCTAATGTACGTAATTTTCATTAAACAAAAAAACAGTTGGAAGATGGAAGTTTGGAAGATACACAACTCGATTTGTACCTCAAAATGTAAACAATCTTAAACAATCTTGAACAAAACCACAAACAATAAATAAACAATAAACCGTTAAATCGGAATATTAAAGGTAATTCGGGTTCCTTCGTTAGGAACAGAACTAAAAAACACTCGGCCGTTGATGTATTGAATTCTTTCTTTCATAAAAAGTAATCCCATTCCGGATTCGCTATTTCGCTTTTTTTCAACTGATGCAATGTCAAAACCTTTCCCATTGTCATCGATTATAATACTCAAAAGTGTAGCACTATGTGATAGTTGTACGATGATATGCGAAGAATTAGCATACTTCAAAGCATTATTGATAGCTTCTTGCGTCAACCGATAAATGTTTATTTCGACCAATGAATCCAAGCGTTGATCAAAATCGGTTTTGTTGTAAAACAGAATTTCTTTTCCCGTTAGTTTTGATAATTCTTGTGTCAATTTTGTCAAAGATGAAACAATTCCGTGGTCGCTCAATTCGGGTGGCATCAAATTGAAAGTCGCTGTACGAACGCCTTTGATGATGTCTAAAGATAATTTTTTGAGGTATTCTATTTTTTGTACCGACTTTTCTTTGTCTTCCAAATTAATGCTTTCGAGACTAAATTTCAATCCCGTTAGCATTTGTCCAATCCCGTCGTGAATCTCTTTAGCAATACGGTTTTGCTCGTTTTCTTGGTTTTCGATAATCTTGCTCGAAATAATTTTTTGCTGATTTACTTTATCGTTGAAGTTTTCATTGTTCAATCGTTCGATTTCTTGTTCGGCTTTTTTTCGTTCGGTGATATCAAAACAAATGATCAACAACTCCGATTCATCTTTCTTGATAGTCACCGGAACCATTGCCAAATCCAGCCAAATAGATTGTTCGTTTCGGGTGGTAATATTTATCTCGCCTTGCCAGCCAATTCGTTGTTTTTCCAGAATAATCTGATTTAGAAAATTTTGTTCTTTTTCTATTGGTGTCAGGGCTTGGGCAAATGTTTTATCTGAAAGAAACGGATTATATTGTAATAATTTCGAAAATTTTTCTCCAATATGAATAATCGATCCATTGGGAGCAACCCTGCAATACAAAAGGGTGTTTTCCATGGCATAATTCAGCGATTTCAATTCTTTAACTGAATTTTCTTTTGCCTCGCTAATCACTTCGGTGTCGTGTGCTAATTTTAAAGCTTTTTTCTCTGAAGACAAAAGTTTTGAAATGAGTTGCTCCACTTTTTTATTGGTAGGTTTGAAAATAAAAATAAATTCCAGTAGCAAGACCAATAAGGTAAATCCTAAAATTGCATATTCAGTTTTGCTCTGCAAAGTTACTTTTTCGAGTGCTTCGGTATCGTATTGACCTACAATTTCATTCATTTTCTCCAGAAAAACCCCTTGATTTTTTAGAATAATTTCAACTAATTTCTGGTTTTCTTTTTCCTGAATTCCTAGTTTTTTATTGTGCAAAAAAACGGTTGCAGCTTTTACGATAGTATTGAAATTGGGTTTAATAGCCTTAAATAAATCCGAAAGTTTTTGGCTTTTTATCTTTGGAAAACCCAAACTATCATTACCATTTTCTAATGCATTGTGGTTGAATTTCCAAAGTTTGATGATTTCAATTGCCTGATCAATTTCTTTTTTGTTGTTTTTGGCATCGGAAATGAAATTCAAAATCAAAATTTCTTTAGTCAGTTTTTGACTGAGCATTCTTTGTTTTCCAGAAATATTAATAATTTTGGAATCACTTAATTGACTTGTCAGGTTGTATTGAATGACTAACTGACTTACCAACACAGTAATCGCTATGGTCAACAAAGCGAAAATATACAATCTCCTGAGGTTTTTGAAAGAGATATTGGCAGAGGCTAAGGCGCTTTCAGTCATTTATTTAAAGTATTACATTCCAAGAGACTCTTGTATCAACTGCAAATTCGCTTCGCTAAAAATGATTTTCAAGGCTTCTTGATGCCCGTTTTCAGACATTTTATTCCACGTTTTAAGAATGATATTTTTCATTTTCTCTCGGTCGTGTTTTTGTGCAAAATCATCAAAGTAGTATTCAAGAAATACCAGACAAATGACGTCTTCAAGGAGTTGGGTTTCGGCGTCTTTTTTTAGTAATTTTTTTTCGATTAGAAAAGAAACTCTATCAATAAATGGTAGAGGATAACCTGCTTTTTCTAAAATTGTGGCAGTAGTTTGAGCGTGAAATTTCTTTAATTCTTCACGCCATTTTAAATATCCCACGCGATCCATCGGATAAGATTCTCGTGGCATTTTCCAACGGCAAATGTGTTGTGCTTTGGACGCAATTTGAACTTCTTCTGAAGCATTTGGATAAAAATCCATCAGCCTTTCATACATTCGATTGGAATATAGAAGTTCCTTTGGATAACTATTAGATTGGTATATTTCGCTGTTTGGATCTTGTGCATTTTCGGCATCTATCCAAGTACTGGCGTTCTGAAATGGTGTCATTGTAATTTAATTTATTATCCCGTTTGTTACAATTCGTAGAAATTTTAGAATCTCTAAAAAATTAAACACATAGAATCATAGAAAAAAGAGTTTGATAGACCAATTCCTGGATTCACATAGTGACACCTATGATTCACTATATGAAGTGAAGCGTCTTGCAAAAAATAAAAAAAAACTATGTTTCTATGTGTTTAAAAAAGTACACATTAAATTACAACTAATGAGTATCTTCAAATTCAAAGATACACATTTATTCCAAAAAGCCAACGAATACTTCGCCGTCCACCACTTTTATAGGATAAGTAGCAATTGAATATTCTTCGCCATTCAGGTTAGAACCGTCTGTAAGTGAAAAAGTTTTTTTGTGCATTGGGCAAGCAATTTTAGGAATTTCGTCAGCAGAACCAATCATTCCTCTTGAAAGAACCATTTCCATTTTATGAGGACAAACGTTTTGGCAGGCATACCATTCGTTTCTGCGCGAGAAATTAATCACTGCAATTTGCTTGTTTTTATATTTAATACAACCTCCACCTTCGGTAGGAAAATCGGTAGTTTTTCCGGCTTTGAACCAAACATTTACATCGTTAAAATGAACCGTTTCGTATTGATTTAAAATATCTTGCATAATTTTAGTTTTTAAAATTCCATCACTTCAACTTAGTAAATTTAGGCATGAAAAAGCTCAAATTCTGTTTATTGAAGTTGATGGAAGAATTTTTCAATAGTTGATATTACCAGGCTGAAGGCATTTTTTGACCTCTGAGAGGAATGTATTCTAAAGTATCATCGCGTTCCTCTGAATTGGTAAAATGGCTGAAACGTTTCATCATTTCAGGGTCTTCAATGGCTTGTTTCCACTCACATTCAAAAGTATCTACCAATTTTTGCATTTCTGCTTCAAGAGTTCCGTTGATTCCAAGGCTATCGTTGATAACAACATTTTTTAAGTATTCGATTCCACCTTCTAGTTTTTCTAACCAAGTCGAAGTTCTTATTAACGGGCCAGCAGTTTGGATGTAATACATTAGGAAGCGATCCATATATTTAATGACCGTTTCTTTACTTATTTGTTCTGCCAAAAGAACAGCGTGTTTCGGATTGGCACCACCATTTCCGCAGATGTAAAGATTCCATCCACCTTCAACGGCAATTACTCCAAAATCTTTTCCTCTCGCCTCGGCACATTCTCTGATACAGGCAGAAACGCCACCTTTTAATTTATGCGGAGAACGAATGCCTCTGTAGCGATTTTCTAATTCGATAGCCAATGAAGTACTATCGTCCATTCCGTAGCGACACCAAGCATTACCTACACAACTTTTTACGGCTCGTAATGATTTCCCGTAAGCGTGACCACTTTCGAAGCCATTGTCGATTAATTTTTTCCAAATGGCGGGCAAATCATTTAATTCTGCTCCAAACAAATCGACACGTTGCGCACCAGTAATTTTAGTGTATAAATTGTACTCTTTGGCCACTTCACCAATGGCGATTAATTTTTCGGCAGTAACTTCTCCACCAGCCATTCTTGGTACAACAGAGTAAGTTCCATTACGTTGAATATTGGCCAAAAATCTATCATTTGAATCCTGAGCAGTCACGTGTTTATTAGCAGTATCGTTGTAAATACTAGAGAAAATAGAGGAAAGCACAGGCTTACAAACCTCGCAGCCATCGCCTTTTCCAATAGTCCCTAAAACCTCATTGTGATTGGTAAATTTGTTGATTTTTATAATATCATATAATTCTTGACGAGAATACCCAAAATGCTCACATACTACATCTTTTACTTCTTTCCCTAGTGATTTTTGAGTGGCTTTTACTAGATCGACGACCATTGGTTTACAACCGCCACAGCCTGAAGTAGCTTTGGTAAGTTTTACTATATCCGACAAAGTTTCGCAAGTTCCATCGGTAATAGAGCAGCAAATAGAACCTTTGGTAACATTTTCGCAAGAACAAATTACGGCAGTATCTGGCAAATCCAATGCGCTTCCCATAGTCGAACTGTCGCCACCTCGAGAGCCTAATATTAAATCTTCGGGATTGGGTGGCAACGCCATAGCATTACTATAAATTTGGAACAAGCCATTATAATCTGAGGAATCGCCAACCAAAATGCCGCCTAAAAGTTTTTTTCCATCTTTGGTAACATTGATTCTTTTGTAAATGCCACTAAATTTATTTTCATAAACAATAGCAACAACTTCGTTGTTTTCTATGAAAGGATCTCCAAAACTCGCGACCTCGACACCGATTAATTTCAATTGAGTAGACATATCGATGGTTTCTCTCATCGTTTTTTCGTTACCTAAAATTTGCTCCGCTGCCACATCGGCCATTTCGTAACCAGGAGCTACAAGTCCATAAATCATTTGGTTGTACAACGCTACTTCACCAATAGCATATATGGCCTGATCAGAGGTTTGCATTTTGTTATTCACCACAATTCCGCCACGTTCTCCTACCGCAAGGCCAGCAATTCTGCCTAATTCGTCACGCGGTTTTATCCCAGCCGAGATTACTAGCATATCGACTTTTAATAATTCATCATTGGCAAACATCATTCCTTTAATGCTGTGTTCGCCTTCTATATATTGCGTCGCTTTATTGAGATGAATCCCGATATTAAGCTCTTCGATTTTAGATTGAAGCATATCACTAGCTCCTTTATCCAACTGTCTAGGCATTAATCGTGGAGCAAATTCGACCACGTGAGGATTCAATCCCATTCCTAAAACAGCATTTGCTGCCTCAAGACCTAACAAGCCGCCACCTAAAACAGCGGCATCAGTAGCTCCATTTTGTTTGATTTTTTTAGCATAAGACATCATTGCGTCTAGATCCTCGATGGTTCTGTAGACAAAAACACCTTCTTTTTCCGACCCTTTTATGGGTGGCACAAAAGCCGAAGAACCTGTGGCTAAAACTAAGTAGTCATAATTAAGTATAGTACCAAGATGTGTAGTAATGGTTTTATTTTCTTTGTCTAATCCGACAACCAATTCCGAAATATTGAGTACAATATTATTTTCTTGATACCAAGATAATGTACTCATAGACAAGTCATCAGCGGACTTACCTCCAAAGTATTCGCTCAAGTGAACTCTATCATAAGCGCGTCTTGGCTCTTCCCCAAAAACTGTGATTTGGTATTTTTCTTGACCTGATTTTGATATAAATTTTTCGCAAAACTTATAACCTACCATACCGTTTCCAACTACTATAACTTTTATCATACTATATAAATTAAGTATTATTACGCAAACATACGTATTAATACTTAATTCATATACTTAATTTTAATTTTTTTGTAGCTTTTAAAGGTTTCTACTATTATCTTTTTCAAGTTTGTTGAAAAACCCTATCGTTATCAGGAATTTTATTCCGTATGGCTAAGATTAAAATTTACACCTTCACGAATCTGATTTAGTCGTTTTTTTTTGCAAGTGTTGAAAACAAAAACGCCCATAAATCCTACGATTTACGGGTGTTTAGTTCTATTTTAGAATAGAATTGTGGAACAGAGAGGAGCAATATCGAACTTTTTCAAGTCAGATTTGGAACTTTTGAATAAAAAAATAACCTCTAAATTTCTTTAAAGGTTATTGGTACTACAGTGGAGCAGAGAGGAGCAATATCGAACTTTTTTGAGGCGGATTTAAGGCTTCTGCAGAGAAAAAAGCTCTAATTTTTTTTGATCACTTTATTAAAAATCTAGTGACAGATTTTGTTTTTCTGGTTTATTTTTAGCAAAATTTATTTTGTAATCTGGCGGTAACTAATTTTTATAAAATCAATGCAAATACTTCTCATTTCATTTCTCAGTTACTATTCCCATCCTAGTTTTTAAGCGATAGTGGATCGTTTTTTTAGGAGTTGAATGTACAAATGTTTAAAGAAATTATACTGCTTACTTATTTAAAACAGCTTTGGGGAAAAAATTACTGGCGCGAGTTGCGCAGTGTACGTGTTTTTGTGCAAAAACCGTGACAGCAATTTTTTTCGAGCGTTGGTCTGCAATACCAATCGAAGTGTAAAACGTCCTTGTCACTATAGCACGACAAGAATGTTCTCATTATAAAAAAGGGAATTAGTGAAATGAAGCAAACAAAAAGTGGCTATAGGAATTCATAGAATAGAGACGGTTTATGTGCAGTTGAATGAGATAATGGATAAAAATATATATATTTATTCACCCACTTTTGGATTAATGTGATATAAAATCTAAACACGACCTTTTGTACGTTCACGCTCTACTAATCCTTCTTTTTTAAGTACTTCTAAATTATTATCGATGGCACTGCTAGTAAAATCAGTCAATTGCTGTAAAGTAGATTTTTTTACTCCTAAATTTTTATGCAAGGCTTTTAAAATTATAATTTGTTTTTCGGATAAATTATTTACCCACTTATTCCGCCACATTTCGAAATAAAAGGGATTTCTGGAAATTACTGTGAACAGTCCATCGGTATTAAATTCAGGTGGTGTTAATCCTTCTTACTTCATTAAATCGCACACTCTGCTGATGGCAGAGCCTATTTGTACGACTGCACTATGTGTAGTTTTATCCAAATGTAATGCTTCTATATCAAGGGAACTCTTTTTATGATTAAAAGTTTGGACAACTCTAGAAAGCGTTTTTGTTTCTCCTAGTTAGAACATTTTGAAAATTTTGGGATATAAATCCTAAATATTAATTTTAAAATATTTTTTTTAATAAATTATATTTACTTTGGCAACAAGTACGATAATTGTAAAATGGTTTTATCAATTTAACGCCTAAACTACTAAATACAATGAATATTTTTAAATTTATTAAAATTGATGAAAACTCACGAGTACCTAAATATCAACAGATTGTAGATTCAATTATTTTTAATATTACAGCAGGAAATTTTAAAACAGATCAAAAAATCCCATCAATAAATATGTTTAGTGAGGAGTTTTATCTCTCTAGAGATACTGTTGAAAAGGCTTATAGTATTTTGAAAGAGCGAGAAATAATTATCTCAACAAAGGGAAAAGGCTTTTATATAGCTCAAACAAAATTACCCTCTAAAATAAATATTTTTTTTCTAGTTAATAAATTCAGCTCCTATAAATTGCTAATTTATAATGCCTTTATTGATGCTATAGGAATAAATGTTAATACCGATCTTTATAATTATTATTGTGACGAAACTACTTTTTTATATTTGATGGAAAAGCATAAATCGGCATACGATTATTTTGTTATTATGACGCATTTTAAAACTGAGGATTTGAAACATATTAGTTATACTGATTCAGTTATTGATACTATTAAAAAAATACCAGAAGAAAAACTTATTATTTTAGATAATATTAAGCTTAATTTAGAAGGTAAAATTGTTGAGATTTATCAAGATTTTGAAAATGATATTTATAATGCATTATTAGAGGGGTATAGCAAGATTGTAAAGTACCAAAAATTGATACTAATTTACAAGGATAAATCGGTATACCCTGTCCCTAGAAGAATAATGTATGGGTTTAGAAAATTTTGCGTTGAAAAATCGATAAATTTCGAAATTATTAGTGAAACATATATTGATATTATTCTTAAAAGAGGAGATTTATTTATCACGATTGAAGAATCAGATTTAGTTAGTTTAGTAAAACAAATTAGGGATCAAGAATTTATTTTAGGTAAGGATATTGGTATTATTTCATATAACGAAACACCTTTAAAAGAATTACTGGGGATTACAGTAATGTCGACAGATTTTAAGATAATGGGGGAAACCGCAGCGCGTATGATTTTAAATAAAGAAAAGGGGAAATATAAAGTACCTTTTAATTTTATTGACAGAAATTCTCTTTAAGTATTTTCGTTAAAAAGCTATAACCCAATATACTTATTACTACGTATAACGGAGGACTATTTTAATTGTGGTTTTTGCAATTGACTAGTCAGTTTGAATCGTTAAATCTTATGTTGAGAATGCTTTAAGTTTTGCTTTTTTTCGTTGGTATGCTGACTCTTATAATCAGCTCGAAAATGTTGTTTGACTATTCTTTTGAATGACAACCTTTTTTATATCTTGCCTTTAAAATGTTTGTACAACTTTCAATTACCACGAATAGTATTTTAATCAAGAGAGTATCTTCGTGATAAAATATAGTGTATTTTAACAAATTTTCACCACCTCAATCCCTAATATTTGACCAAGTTTTTCGATTTTAGTCGCAATATGTCCAACACCAATGGCACAATGGTGCGCTGGCCCTTGTTTTGACCAATCATTCATAAATTTTTTGGCTCCTACTGAAAAACGGTAGCGACTATTAGTATTGCCAATTTCAAGTACTGGTCCAGTTACCGAGTCTCCTTCGGCAACTAATAAAAATATCTTGTCATTTCGTTCCACTACAGACAATAACGTAACTGGTCCGTGCTTTACACTCATCTGAATTGATAGTCCTTTGCCGGGCTTACCGTGATAAACTGATAACGGAACAAGTTTCACTCGACCTTCTGCAATCAATGAATGTGCAGGACCGTCGTGACCAAGCATTACAATGTCATCCTTGAAATCCATCAGGTAAAATTCCGAGAAAGAGCCCCCAGCACCAAATTCAGCCATAATTTTCATAGCCTGAGCATTTTTTACTTCGCACTCGCCTGCAATTGGAATGTTTTTGCCTGTAAGCAAAGTGTTTCCGGCAATTACTGAAGTCACTATGTTTTCGTAGTCATTGCCTGATTCGCCTTCATAGTAATATGCCAGCGAACCCAGATTGCGTTTATTAATTAGCATATCCAAGGCCACTGAAGTACGTGCAGCACGCTCAATTTCATAGATTTCGCATTCAGAAGCAACATCAAAAGCAGTATTAAATTCTTGGATCTTAGCCTGAACTTCTGCATCGGTAACCTCATCTCGGTATTTTTTAAGCTCACACATTTCGAGAAGCTCGATATGTGTTCCAAATACCGCTGATTGCTTTGTAATATCGGTGTAAACATCGAGCATTCCACCATAATAATGCCCCAAAACACCCAGTCGATTGTTGCGCATAGCAGCAGCAACTCGGGCCGCATCTACCCAATCTTTTATTTCTGCCCAGGCATCATCATCTTGAAGATGTCCAGTCACAAAATCGTATTGAATGCCCGAACGGTTAAAAACGTTTGCTATTTCTGGTACCGAGCAGGATTGGCAATGTTCGAGCCAGACACCCGTCATTTTGCCCCGGTCGCCCAAATTGTTGAATGCTTCATAATCAAGTTGTGCAACTGGTTGAAGGTTCAGGATCACCACCGGGACTTTCAACTTTTGTGCAACAGGTAAAACAGTTGACGACAGCGCATAGGTGGAAACATAAAGAAATACAATTTCTACATCCTGCGATTTAAGGTAATCCGCTGCTTCGCGCGCTTTCGTCGGGCTGTCAACCATTCCAGCATTGGCAACCTCAACACCATATCCCGCAATGCGATTTTTAATCTGTTCTTGATACTTGTTCAGATTGTCTAGCAATCCCTCGAATTGTGGCCAATACGTATCGAGCCCAATTCCAAATAATCCTACTTTAGTCATATTATGCAATTATTTAAACCATTTTATTAATTCGTTAGCAATCAATTCGTGTCCCAGCTCATTTGGATGATTCACTTGAGACATATATTTTTCGAGTTGTAATTTGTCGGGATATAGAAATTCGAAAGCTTTGTAACTGTCCACCAATCCGATTTGATTTTCAATGGCAATCTTACAAATCTGATTGGCGTGCCTTTTCAACTCATTTTCAGGATTAGCAAAATTAACAGTTTGGTCTGGCGAAGGTGTCAACAAAATGACTTTTATGCCTTGTTCTTTTGCCTGTTTGATCATAGCATTCCATGCGGAATATGCTTTTTGTAATCCAACGCCACGGTCATTTAAACCATAATCAATCATTATTATATCAGGTTTATGAATCAATACATCCCGTTCAAAACGTTTCGCTCCCTTAACTGAATTTTCTCCACCAATTGCAGTAACGATTATGTTGATAACTGCGAACGGATAGATTTCCTTCAGTTTTTTTAGCGTCAGGTTAGGATAAGCTTGTAGTGTATTTACAATTGGTGTTTTAAAGTAACCTGAAGGAACACTATGTCCGTGAAACAAAATATTAATAGTTTTGTTTTTTGGCCATTTTATTTGCATTTGTGATTTCAAATCACTTAAATAGGAAGCCGAATCAGCAATTTGAGCATTAGACCAATAAGTAATAAGAACAGCGAATAAAATTAGGAATTTTTTCATCATCATTTAGTTTTTTTTTAAATTTATGATATTAATTGGGTCTATTAAACCTGATTTTAATAAGGTTAAATCGACATTGTAATGTTTGTATGTTATAAAAGTGTACCGTTCTTAATTTTTATCTAGATTATTCAACAATTTCTTTCACCCTGAAAATTGCCTTGCCAATGCTTTGAAATTCACCTTGTTTGTCGTAAGCAGAGAAAAAGCAGGAATAGAGACCATTTCCCTCGTCGATAAGTTGATGAGGAACCCTGATTATACGCCACCACGGGTCAGTTTCTGCCGGCAGCCCTTTGTCCATGTCAATTAGCTGAGCGTTTTTTACAGGCCAGGTTAAACCGTCTGTGGAACAACTGAAGCCAAGCTGGGAGTTTTTTTTAGTCGTTACTTCAGGCTGCAGGAAATCGAAGATGACCGCCCAGTATTCCTTGCCAGTGACAGGCCCTTTAATGCAAGTGATTAAGGGGTTTTCCACAAAACCAGTCGGTTCCATGAACGGCTCAGGGGCGTGCTCCGGCATGTAAATAAACGGACCTTCCGGACCTTTTGCTTTTACGATTAATACCCACCATTTTCCCGATGTAGCATTAAAACGCTTGGGACCACCGCCCAGGAACGCATACCATTTGCCGTCTGCTGCTTGGAAAGGCGGACTGATACTAGATGCCGCGGCATCGGTGGGATGGGCGATGCCGCTGGGTGCAACAATCTCGCCGGGGTAGTTGAACTCACCATTAATTCCCGCCAGTCCTTTCGTTTTTGCCCCTGCCCTGCGAAGCAGCGTAGGAGTATCCCAAGAGCGTCTGCGGTCATAGGACATGAAATTGAAATAAACAAACCAGCGATTTGCCTTTTCATCGAAAAAGAAGAAAGGACTTCCTGTCAACTCCCACATTCCCGTCACTGCATTGATGCCTGGACGGAACAGTATTTTGTGCCGTCTCCATTGATTGCCGTCTTCTGATATCCAGTGTTCGGTTCGCATATCCGCCCATCGTGTGGGACCGAAAGTTTCCATAGTCGTTGTGACCATGTGGTAGGAGGATTTTCCTTTTATTTTTACCTTCACGGTGGTGCCTGCCTCAAATCCGGCGGGTATATCCTTTACATCTTGATGCTGAGAGCCAATGACCGGAACCGGCTCGGTCTTCACGAGTTCCAGGTACAACCTGCTCGCTTTGTTTGTGGTTGCAGTCTGATTATCAATATTGCTGAGATTTTGTGCCTGAAACCATTGGGTAATAAGCAGAATAGATAAAAAATGAATTTTCTTCAAAGTTATTTTGTTTTTTTTACAGTAATTATTTTCACTGGCCCTATCAATCCTGATTTCAACAAAGGAGAATCGGCCTTATAATGTTTGAATGTTGTAAATGTGTACCGCCCTGATGTTCTTGGTTTTCCGTTTATTAGCCAATCTGGCCATTGTTTGTCTTTAATCCCATCGTCTGGTAACTTTTCATCACCAATCAAACGGTTGGGCCAAAGGTTTGCTACTTCAATATCAATCTTGTTTTCGCCTGCGACAATAGCATCGGTGATTTTTATTCGGAAGGGCGCAGTCCATACAACACCCATATCTTTTCCATTTACAAAAATGCGCGCCATATTGTTCACTTCTCCCAAATCTATAAATAAATCAGTGTTTTTATCAGCAATACTGTTTTCAGGCAGCGTGAATGTACTTTGATATTTTGCAATTCCTGAATAATATTTTATACCTTCCTCAGGTCTTAAAGTCCAGTCCATAAGTTTGTCGAAAAGAACATTCTCAGGGCCACCCCATTTTGGGTCGAAAGCTACATTCCAAGGACTGTTGATTTCAGATAAAACCTTTGGTTGAGAGAAATTTTTAAACTCAGCTACATTGGATTTTGTGGCATTTTTATCGTGATTGAAAACTATAAAATAACTTTCGAACGGTTCAAATTGCAGTGGTATTTCAATTTGACCTTTTTTAATTTCAAAATCAGGTAGTGCTCTTGTTTCTCCAGTCATTGGATTCCACAATTCGGGTGTTCCTTTATTTACCCTGAATGAACAGTTTGTAGTTAAAGTGTCGCTGGTTTTATTTGAAACAAAATAAATATCTCTGGATGGAATCAATTGGTGCGTATAACGTAAAGCTCCATTTGATGGAAAATCTTCAGCAACACCAATTTCACGGAGTATTGAAGCCGTGGCATCATAATTTGGGTACAATTCAGGCATTTTTATGTTGGAGAAATCACCTCCCCAATAAACCTTCCCTTTTCCTACTAATCGTTTTGAAATTTGCGAAGGAGCAACTGTTTCTCCCCAAATTGACGATGAGATTGCGGCAACTTGTTTGTCACATTCTGGATAATTCACTAAACTGGGTGATTTTTGAAATGGATTTCCAATGATAACAGCACCATCTTTTACCAATGATTCAATCTTAGTGAGTAAAGCTGGTGTCATAGTTTCCGTTTTTGGCAAAACGAGAATGTAATAAGATGCTCCTGACGGGAATACTATTTTGCCATCAACGACTGAAGCTTTCAATAATTGAGAGGGCGCGCAGCCATCAAAGTTATAGCCTTTACGGTCGGGAAGAACGTCGTCTTTTGTTTTACTTGGTAGTACTTCTTTTCCGTTAGTTAAAACCACCGATTTGTCAGGTGTAACTCCTTTATTTAAGGACGAACCCGGTGCAATGAATACCTGAGGTGCTCCCTCAGGAGTAAGATATAGAATGTCAGCTACTGTTTGTCCTTGTTGCAAAATGTATTGGCAACGAGAAATATATTGATGGTAAGCGTCGACCATAGGCCACCAAGTTTGGCTGCGGTCGTGATGCACGCCATAAGGTCCCATAGTCATTCCGGGCTTGAGATTATCAGACAAAACCTGATGCTGATAGGTATGGTAAACAAACTTATTAACCCCGCCAGCAAATGCCCAGTCGCCTTGTTCTTTCATTGAACCTGGATATTGTTTCCAGGCATCACGTTCAGCTGTAAACGCCTCAGCAGCAACCACTTTTTTTCCATCAATGTGAGCAATGGATGCTGCTTGAATAACACTAAACGAAGAATTGAATCCATAACCTTTGCTCCAGAATTCGCACATTGGCACATCAGCCACGGCGCCTAGTTCCATATCGGCGGTAGGATTCAAATCGTAGGGCTCAATGGAAAAGCCAAGATTGTATTTTTTTGCGTACTTTTTTAGATGCATTGCGTGGTTTTCAACAACTAGTTCCTGCGAAGTCAGTCGCAAATCCCATAAAAACCGTTCGCTTTTTTCAAGACTTTCAACTACTAGACCCGAATAAACCGGGTAAAAAGGAAGCGGGTCGTAGCCTCTACGTTTTTTAAACTCTTCCCGAAGCTTCAAAGTCCAGTTTTGGGCTCCCATCTCCCAGCTGTCCATATGCAACATTTTTAATCCGCCTTGTTTGTTTTTATCGGGTATACCCATTTTTTCAAACAACTTGCCAGTGAAATTTGACATGTGCTCATCAATGGCGATGGTATCCATTTTGTCGGCTTCAAAACCCACTCCTGGCAACGGAGCTGGACGGGTTAGAGATCCGTTGTTTCTGCTGCCAAAACGCATAATGGTCCAATTTCCCACAGGCGCTTTCCAATCCAATGTACCGTCAGGTTTCAAATACTGTGTTACATCAATAATTTTATCAAGTGAAATAGTTGCAAGAATATTTGGCTCAGAATAATTGGCCAGCGATGGAATAAATGGTTTTACATTTTTATCTGAAGTAAATGCACGTCTATAATACAAAGCTTTCTCTGTAAGATTACTTATTTTGAAATCCGCTGCCGGAGTTGGAAATGCTAGGACACTAACATCTTCATAGTAGTCAAGCCGTTTTTGTTTGAGTTCGGGTGTGAAAGCCTTTTCTCCAAAAAAAGGTTTCAGAGGCGCAGGTGTGGGAAGAATAATAGGTTTGTTTTCGCTTCCTGAAACTTGCACGGAACTATAAACCAAATGTTTCATCGATTTTTCTCCTGTTACCCAAGGACCACCGCTGCCAGTCCAGCCGGGACCAACTCCTAGGGTTATGGTAATTCCTAAGCGCTCTGATTCACGGACAATATGGGTAAACAGATTCATCCATTCTTCGCTCATAAATTCAACATTCCCACGTGGAATGCCCACATTAACTTCAAGAAACAAAACATTGCCGATACCCACTTTTTTCATTGATTCCAAGTCAGCTGTAATGGCTTCTTTCGAAATGTTTCCATCCATAAAATACCAGTAAACTCCGGGTTTGGCAGAATCAGGCGGATTTAGAAACCCTTCCTTCAATGGGGAAAATGATGTTTTGACTATTTTTTTAGAACAGCTGCCTAGCACAAGAGTTGCAGCTATGGTGAAAAGGAAAATAATTTTATTCATTTTATCGTTTTTTAATAATGGGTTAACTTTATGTGCGACTAATTCAATTTTATTTTTTTAAAAACCTGTACCAACATTCCCGCAATAATTTCATATCCCTGATCTGAAGGATGTAATCCATCATAGGTCATTTCAACTGCTTCCGGCGGATACGGATATTCATCCGTGTAAGGATTAAAGGGTTTTTCGATGTATTCCGGATAAGTAAGATTTACATACTGAGCTGTGGATTCATCTTTTACCCGTTTAAATTTCACTACATTATCAAGGGTAATACCGCTGTGGTTGTATAAATCAACTACCCGCATTTTCTCGTGTTTTCCAATGATTCCAATTGCTTCGGCGAAAGCTGCCAGTGACTGACCGTTTTTTAATTTATACGATCCCCAGGCATTATTTTTCTTATCAGCGATGTAAATAAAATCGCCGCGCTGCATTGGAGTAATAAGTACAATTTTTGCAGATTTATTCAGATTATGTAACTTGTTGACTATAATCTTATAAGAGCCATAAAAAGTTCCATTTCCTGTGTTTTCAACGTAATCGTTCCATGTTCCAAGGGGTACCTCACTCCACCAGTCATTTGTTCCTAAAAAAATTGTATAAACATCAGAAGACATGATTCCAAGGTTATTAATTTCGCCGGCAACACGGCTAGCCGTCCAGCCATTGTATCCCTTATTAATATAGCTGATTTGAGGTAATTTTTCAACAACCCGGGTCATATACCCTTTTGTTATCCGGTTTCTAGTTTCTTTAGGGTGTTCGTTCAGATACGTAATGGAGTCGCCTAAGGCAGTCCAAGTCACCCGCTTCGCAGTAAAAGAGCTGGTAATTAGAGATGTAATTAGGATTAGTAGCAGGTGCTTCATTGTGATTAGGCAATATGGATTAAAACTATTGCTAAATATAAAAATTGAATTAGATTCTCAAAGTAAACAATATAATAAATGATGCGTATCCTGCACTTACCTGTAAACTCTTTGCGTTACTTAATCTTATAATTTTAGAATTAGTTTGTGAATAGAAGTTTATTATCAGTTGAAATGTTATTAAGATTATAAGTCTTTCATAATCATTTATTTTTTATAGTTTTAAACCATTATTGTCCGATAAAAAAGAAGCCAAATTAATGGCTTCTTTCAAAGAATCGTATTTTTGTATTGCAAAACATAAATTACGATGGACAAAAATAGCTATTTTTCGACAAAATCTGTTTTCGGACAGTTGATTTCTTTTA
>NZ_JANPFL010000136.1:0-29542 GCF_031423415.1 Flavobacterium sp. | reverse complement strand
TCTTAAAACTTCAATATTTGAAAAAATATTTTTCTAAATTTCAAATATTGAGTTCTACAAAGAACACTAAAAAACAAGCAAAACAGTTGAAATGCTTATAAATAGTAGCTTTTCAAGTTTTTATCGGACAACAATGGTTTTTAATGTTAATAGTAATGGCTTTGTTATTGTAGCTGCCGACGATACTGTAACTCCTATTTTAGGATATTCTACCGAGGGTAATTTTGACCCAAATAATGTACCGCAAAATGTAGCAAAATGGATTGAAGGCTATAAAAATGAAATTCAAAGTATTATTGAACAAAGTATTCAACCAACAACTGATATTAAAGAAAATTGGAAAAGATTAAAAAACGGAAATTCTGTAAACACGACTTCTCAATTCAAAAGTAATGATACTTCAAAAATAATGTTGGGTGTTGCCCCATTAATAAAAACAAAATGGGATCAATCTCCCTATTATAATGCGTTATGTCCTATTGATGCACAAGCAAATGAACAAACCGTTACGGGTTGTGTTGCAACAGCAATGGCACAGGTTATGAAGTATTGGAATTACCCCGCCACAGGTAGTGGCTTTCATTCTTATAATCATAGTAAATATGGAACTTTATCCGCTAATTATGGTAACACAACGTATCAGTGGAGTTCTATGCCAAATTCAGTAAACAGTACTAATACTGCTGTAGCTAAACTTATGTATGATGTCGGTGTAAGTGTTGATATGGGTTATGGTATTGGATCTACAGGAGGCAGTAGCGCTTATGTTATTTCTTCTCAAAGTCCTTTAACCAATTGTTCCGAATATGCCTTAAAAACTTATTTTGGTTACAAAAATACTCTTCAAGGTGTTCAAAGAGTAAATTATAATGATACACAGTGGCTTAATTTGTTAAAAATGGAATTTAATGGAGGCAGGCCAATTATATATGCTGGTTTTGGTGCAGGGGGAGGTCATTGTTTTGCTGCCGATGGATTTGATAATTCTGATTTCATACATTTTAATTGGGGTTGGGCTGGAAGGTACGATGGTTATTTTCGAATTAACGCTTTAAATCCTGACGGTCTTGGAACGGGTGGTGGTTCAGGAGGATATAACAGCGGGCATCAAGCTATTATTGGTATTGAACCACCTTCTTCTGCAATTACATTCAATTTAGCTTTAAATAACAATCTAACACCGTCCGCTACAACGATCAATTATGGTAATCTTTTTTCAGTTTCAACAAATATAAAAAATAATGGTACAAATACTTTTGCAGGTGATTATACAGTTGCCATTTTTGATAGTAATAACAATTTTGTTGATTATGTAGAAACAAAAACTAATTACAGTTTACCAGGAGGCAATACCTACACTAATAATCTTGTGTTTTCTAATGCAGGATTGTTTTCAATGTTGCCAGGAACATATACTTTAGGCCTTTATTTTAAAGCGACTGGGGGAGATTGGAAAATTGTTCAAAATAGCGGTAGTTTTTCTAATTTCACTAAAATTTCAGTGGTTAATCCTAACTCCGTAAAATTAAACTCGGCAATGGTGGTCTCGCCAAGTACAACTTTAACACAAGGTCTAAATGCATCAGTAAATCTGAATATTTTAAATAGTGGCACTGCAACATTCATTGGTCAATATAAAGTAGGATTATATAATCTTGATGGAACGTTTGTGCAGGATATCGGGACTTATAATGAGTCAAGCGGGTTGCCTACTGATTATACATATAATGCACCCTATTTGAAATTTACATCCGCAATTACAGCAAATCCTGGCTCTTATCTAATTGCGCTGCAACACAAAAGCTCAACTGGTGATTGGGAATTAACAGGTTCAACTTCAACATTTTTAAATCCAATAAATGTTACTGTTATTAAAGCGCCATTCTTGGCAGATGTTTATGAAGATAACGACACTTTTGTAAAATCTTATAGTTTACCACTAACTTTTTCTGGCAATACCGCAACTGTAAATACAGTTGGTTCTAATGCTCATATTGGTACAGATGTAGATTATTATAAGTTGCAATTGCCAAACGGGTATAACTATACAATTATACCAAGATTGCAAGATAGTTACAGTAGCGATGATGGTAAAACCTATACTTTAGACGCATTGTTTTCTTACTCTACCGATGGCATAACTTGGTCTGAAGCTTATGATGATGTTATTCCAGGAAATATTACAAAAAATAATGGTGGAACAATATATTTAAAAACCGCTCCTTACTTTCAAGGAAATGCGGGAAGTTACTTATTGAATCTTAATATAGCAAGAACAGTAGCACTTGGCATTAATCAAAATGAGTTTGCAAACAGTATCAAAGTCTATCCCATACCAGCTACAGATTTTGTAACAATAAATACGAACAACTTTGTTGGAAAGCTTAACACGATTGATTTAGTAAACATTCAAGGGCAAAAGATTTTTACTTATGATATTGACAATAAATCTAATATCTTTAATCTGCCAGTCAGTAATTTTTCAGAAGGCACCTATTTTTTACAATTTCATACAGCTAATGAAATTGCAACCAAAAAAATAATTATTTCTAAATGAAACTAATCCTTTTAATTTTAGCATTGTCAATATGTTTAAGTTGTGCAACAAAAAACAGAACTGTGCAAAATAGGAGTGATGAAATGATTGAACCAAATATGTTTGCAAACCCACCTGTTTTAGTTTACAAGACAAAAGGAGATTATAACAATTTAGTTCCTATTTTATTATCAGACGATAAAAAAACAATACTGTCGTACCCTCATCCAAATGACTTACTTACAGGAAGCACTTATCAGCTTCCTGTAATTTTAAATGAAGGTTATGTACTTGACAATAGAGGAATTAGTGTAAACGTTGCATTCCTGAAAATGACTTATTCAGAATATGCAAATCTTAAGTACGCACCTAGTCTGCAAGACTTGTATGAGAATATTTTAGATAAAGATCCATTAGTGGAACTTTGTCATTGTGGTTTAAGAACTTCATTTTATGATGTAAAAAAACAGCTTAATGAACTAATTGATGATAAAAGAATAAGAACAACTTGCACTGTATTAAAATAAAATTTTTAAATCCGCATTTAAATACTTGCGTACCACAAGCAAAAATAAATTCAACCACTAGCGTACTGCCTATTAATCAATCACTTCAAAGTGAAGTAGAAAAAACAAAACACCCCAAACCTCAGTGCCCATCTTTGTGCCTCTTTGTACACATAAAAAACAAAAAAACCGCCATTCGGCGGTTTCAATTTTAAGCAGTAGGAGTAGCTGCATCACTAGCTCCACCATTCCCCGAGCGCATACGCTCAATAATTTTACCAATAGTATATTCCTTCGCTTTCGGTGTGCCCTTGTACATAATTTTCCCATCATTCGCAATCTCAGCAATATAATCATACAAAGCATCGTACTCCGCTTTGTTTGCAGTATACAAATCCGAAACCTTATTTTTAACCTGATTCTGCAACACATTCTGTTGCTCCAAATAATCCCTATCAGCAGCTAAAGTCGACCCAAAATTTGCAGCCATACCCTTGCTTATTAAAGCAATTGCATTAGCTTCGATCAATTGAATAATACTAGCAATTTTATCGGTAGCACCCTCAATATTCCTACGAGTCAAATCCTTTTTTACCTCACTCAAAATTTTAGTATCCAGTGTACACTTCTTAAAATAACTAGCCACAAAATTAAACTCAACATTCAAACTATCAGCCTTACGATACAAATTCACAGTCGCCTGCTTCTGCTCATCCGTCAGCACCAAAGTCCGCTGAATCTCCTTAACAGTACTAATTTGAGCTTCATACCCAACTACATATTCCGGAGTATACTCCGCAAATCTAGTTACCAATTCTTCCCGGTCTCTAATAAAACTTGTTTTAATAAACAAAGCACCCGGAACATACTCTTCTTTCAAAAACGAATACTCTTTACTCATAATTTTAAAATTTATAGGTTTATCTATTGCTTAAAAAGCTAACCTTTAGTTAACTAACAGCTAAAGTAAAAAATATAAAAATAAACTACAACATTTTTAATAAAATAAATCCCTCTTTTTTCTAAAATCAGTAAAGGCTAATATCCTACCTCGGAGCCGAACACCAAAACTAATAGACCAAAAGCTTTTTTAGAATCCATTCAAGTCAAAAATCCGCAAAAATCTCTAAAAAACCTTGACTCAAGCGATAGCGAACACACGAAGCAAATCCTTTAAATCCCTGAAATCTGTGGCAAAAAAATCTACACAAAGCTTCTAAGTAGAAGGAATCAATTAGTGTCGCATTGCAACAGTGCAACATTTTATCTTATCACTTATGGCAAAAGCGGCACAATCAAAAACTTAAATGTTCTTACATGCCTTATATGGTAAAAAATCGGCACTATGTTGTTCTCAGTACTTCGCAATCAAACGGGGAGCAATAAAATAATAAAGGGCACCTTTCCAAAACATCAAAACAGAATAACATCATTCAAAATCACTTTTCTGTCATCAAAACCAACATTTTCTTTAATCACAAAACCAATCCATCAAAGTACAGTAGCCATTTCCCAATAAAAGTCCTCCCTTTGTTTACTCATATCCTCCTTTTCAAAAAAAACAGTCTCCATTTCAAAAAAAACAATCTCCATTCGCATATTTCAATCTCCATTTCAAAAAAAACAATCTCCATTTCAAAACAAACGACCTCCTTTTGCATATTTCAGTCTCCTTTTGAGAAAAAACAGTCTCCTTTTGCATATTTTGTTCTCCATTTCCAAAAAACAATCTCCAAGCCAATAAAATCAAAGGTTCTTCTAAAAAACAAAATCGATGCTACACCAAATAGCTTCCATTTTTAATCCAATGTACAAACGGATTTTAATATTTTAGTATATGCGTGAAATCTTTGTATCTTTGACTTTTTACCACAGAAGATTAAACAAATTGATTTCAAAAAACACCATAGATACCGTTTTCGAAACTGCCCGCGTTGAGGAAGTTATTGGCGATTTTGTACAATTAAAACGAGCTGGAAGCAACTTTAAAGGATTGAGTCCCTTCTCAGACGAGCGTTCTCCCTCATTTATGGTGTCACCAGCCAAAGGAATTTGGAAAGATTTCAGCTCAGGAAAAGGCGGCAATGCGGTGGCTTTCTTGATGGAACATTCTCATTTTACCTATCCAGAAGCCATTCGATATCTGGCCAAAAAATACAATATCGAAATCGAAGAAACCGAACAAACCGATGAAGAAAAAGCCAATACCGATGTTCGCGAAAGTATGTATTTGGTTTCTGAATTTGCCAAAGATTATTTTCACAACACCCTTTTACATTCCGAAGAAGGCAAAGCCATTGGCCTTTCGTATTTCAAAGAACGAGGTTTTACTAGCGAAACAATAAAGAAATTTGCGCTTGGTTATTCACCCGAAACTTGGGATGCTTTTACCAAAGAAGCTTTAGGAAAAGGCTATAAATTAGAGTTTCTAGAAAGCACTGGTTTAACAATTCCGAAAGAGGATAGACCTTTCGACCGATTCAAAGGAAGAGTGATGTTTCCCATTCAAAGTATGTCGGGAAGGATTCTAGGTTTTGGAGGAAGAATTTTGACCAATGACAAAAAAGCGGCAAAATACCTCAATTCACCCGAAAGTGAAATTTACCACAAGAGTAAAGTATTGTATGGAATTTTTCAAGCCAAACAAGCCATTGCCAAAGAAAACAACTGCTATTTAGTCGAAGGGTATACTGATGTAATTCAGTTCAATCAAGCTGGTATAGAAAATGTTGTGGCTTCTTCAGGAACAGCTTTGACACCAGACCAAATCCGATTAATCAACAGACTGACGAAAAATATTACTGTACTTTTTGACGGTGATGCTGCTGGATTGCGTGCTTCCGTTCGTGGAATCGACTTGATTCTGGAGGAAGGAATGAACGTAAAAGTGTGCGCTTTTCCTGATGGAGAAGATCCTGATAGTTTTGCCAAGAAAACACCATATGAAGCATTGGTCAACTATTTAAATGAAAATTCCAAAGATTTTATCCAGTTCAAAGCCTCCTTGTTAATGAATGAGGCGAAAAACGATCCGATAAAAAAAGCCGATTTGATTCGGGATATGGTGGTGAGTATTTCTAAAATTCCAGACAGAATTCAGCGCGAAATCTATATTCAGGAATGTTCCCGAATTATGGATATTTCGGAACAAGTTTTGGTGAGCACTTTGGCACAATTGGTTCAAAAAGACATTTCTGAACTTGGAAAAAAACAAAAAAATCCCGAAGCTTCGGGACAAAAAGCCTTTGAAGTTGTCAAAAACGAATCGCCCATTCAGATTCAAAAAGTTGATATTCTTTATGGTTTAGAAAGAAAAATTATTGAAATTCTTTTGTTGTACGGAAATAAAACGGAGGAATTTGAAGACGTTCTTCTGAAAACAAATGAAGCTGGGGAAATCGAAGATGTAATTGAAAAAAAAGAGTACAAAGTATTTCAACGAATTTATTTGAGTTTACAAGAAGACGAAGTCGAACTCGCAAATCCTTTGTTTAGAAATATTTATAACGAATTGATAACTTATTTTAATCAAAACGAAAACTTTAGCATCGAACACTATTTAATGCATTTACACCCTGACTTTGCTCAAGAAGTAACCGATATTTTGATGGCGGACGAAAAAGTAGTATTGCATAATTGGGAAGGACAAAATATTTTTCCCAAAACAAAAGACCAAACCATAAATCAATATGTTTCTGAAACTATCCTTACTTTAAGATGGTATTTGGTCGATCGAATCATAGAAGAAATAAAGAGCTCAATATCATCAGAACCTGATTCTGATAACATTGAGCCGTTATCTATGGCGATGGATTATTCTAAACTAATCAATTCTTTTTCGAAAAAACTAGGAAGGGTAATGTCGCGCTACAATTAAACTATTTCTAGAGTTTTTGCTTTGTTGACCAAATCTACTAAATTAGTAACGTTTAATTTTTGCAATAGTCTTAGTTTGTAAGTACTTATTGTTTTTTCGTTGAGACCCAAAATTTTGGCAACCTCATTGTTTTTCTTACCGTCACTCAAATAACGCAAAACCTCTACTTCACGATTAGAAAGTTTACGATACAAACGCTCACTTTTGGTTTGTTTGGCAATTAGAGCCATATTTTTCTTTACCGTTTCATCAATGATGATTTTACCTTGATTGACTTTTATAATTGCCTGACCTAAAGTTTCCAGTTTTTCTTTTTGCGAAACAAATCCAGCAACACCCGCCTTTATCGCGTTTGGCGCATAAATTTGCTCTGAAAGATCACTAAATATAATTATTTTTGTTTTCGGAAAATTTTTCAGTAGATTTTTAACTTCAAAAATACTAGAAAGACCCTCTAATTCAAGATCTAAAATCAAGACATCAATCTCCTTCGTGAGGAGAATATCTCTTACCATTAAAAAATTGCCTACATTGGCAACTATTGAGATACTATCGTGATCTTTGAAATACGATTTTACCCCGAAATGCACAACCGGATGGTTATTTGCTAAACAAACTTTTATCATAATATTATTTTTTAAAATTGCCTATATTTTAATAATTAGTAAAATTAATAAAAAAATTTATTAAACTCGCAAAAAATATTAGAAAAATACTACTTAATATCGTTTGGAATAAAACAAACTGGAATTTCAATCATTTTATGCTGGTTTGTGGCATTCAATTTTTTATAAATATCGAAGACGATTTTTTCCCTTCCTGAAAAATTTTCACTAATTTTTCCCTTTTCATCTTCCAGCATAGCCCACTCTAATTCATCATAACTCGCGCCTAACTGGTCTTCATCTGTTCTGTCATCACCAAATAATCCATCAGTTGGTGATGCTTCTAAAATAGAGTTTGGAATTTGCAAATATTTTCCCAAAGCATACACATCCGATTTCATTAAATCTGCAATCGGACTTAAATCTACTCCTCCATCACCGTATTTAGTATAAAAACCAACTCCAAAATCTTCCACTTTATTTCCTGTACCAGCAACTAGATAACCATGAATTCCAGCAAAATAATACAAAGTGGTCATTCGCATACGAGCTCGAGTATTGGCTAAAGACAAATTCACTTTGTCTAAATCGGAAACAATAGGAACAATAGTTTTAAAAGTTTCAAAAAATGGAGTCAAATCGGCTTCAATATTAGAAACGTTTGGAAATCTTTTTTTCAATTGTTCAATATGCTCGCGGCCACGACTTACGTGACTTGCCGCTTGATGAATAGGCATTTCAACACACAAAGTTGGCAAACCAGTTTGTGCACAAAGCGTCGAGGTAACTGCCGAATCGACTCCGCCAGAAATCCCCACAACAAAACCATTTACTTTTGCGTTTTCAGCATAGGTTTTTAACCAATTGACAATATGAGTATTTACTTTTTCGACCTGTAGTGTACTTATTTTAGACATAATAGTTTGGGTTTTTAAAATGTAGGTATTGTATATTTGCAAAAATAATAATTTTCGGGAGCTATTCCCGCTATCCGCTGTAATCTTTTACTTTTTAAAGAAAAAAGTAAAAGGATTTCCACTGCTGTCGGGGCTAAAAAAAATAAAATGAGAAGAATTTTTATATTATTTGTATTAATAATCGCTTTGGCTTCTTGCGACAAAAAATCGAAAGTCGAAAAAGCTGTTGAAGAAATTCCCCTAGAAATCAAAGTAGAACGCTTTGATAAACTGTTTTTTGAAACTGGGCCAAAAGATTTAGGTCAACTAAAGAAACAATTTCCGTTTTTTTTTCCATCAGAAAACAAAGACAGCGTATGGCTCAATAAAATGAAAGATCCACTATGGCGAGAATTATATTCCGAAGTGCAAAAACAATATTCCAATTTTGACCCTGTACAAAAAGACCTAAACACCCTTTTTAAACATATAAAATTTTATTTTCCTGAAAACAAAACTCCAAAAGTAATCACAGTAATTTCGGAAATGGATTATAATAATAAGGTCATTTACACTGATAGTTTATTGATTATTTCTCTAGAATTGTATTTGGGCAAAAACCATAAATTTTATCAATTCCCCAACTATTTGAAACAAAATTTCGAACAAAAACAAATCCTTCCGGATGTAGTTTCGAGTTTTTCTGCACAAAAAATAGCTCCAGTCAGAGATTCGTCTTTACTGAGTCAGATGATCTATTTTGGAAAACAATTATATCTAAAAGATTTACTGCTGCCTGACTATTCTGATGGGGACAAAATAGGATATACACCTGAACAAAATAAATGGTGCGAAGAAAACGAAGGCTATATGTGGAGGTATTTTCTGGAAAACGAATTGCTGTATAGCGACGATTCAAAACTGAGTAATCGCTTTATAAATACGGCTCCATTTTCTAAATTTTATCTCGAAACTGACAATGAATCTCCAGGAAGAGTCGGCACTTGGATAGGATGGCAAATGGTGCGATCTTATATGAATAATAACGATGTGCCGCTAGAAACAATGCTAAAAATGAATGCAAAAGAACTATTTGAAGAATCTAAATACAAACCTAAAAAAAATGGCGAATAACAATACATCCCAAATTAAGATTAATGTCCAATTAGATGAAAACCGAGTTCCAGAAAAATTGTCGTGGGCTGCGGTTGAAGGCGGAGTAGAACTTGAAGATGCAAAAGCATTTATGCTCTCGGTTTGGAACAGTGACGAAAAATCGACAAAATGTATCGAATTGTGGACAAAAGATATGGCTGTTGATGATATGAAAATCTTTTTTCATCAAACCTTGCTTTCGATGACCGAAACTTTTCAAAGAGCGACAGGCGACGAAAAGATGTCTGCTACAATGCAAGATTTTTGCGATTATTTTGCAGAGAAATTGGAATTGAAAAAATAAAAAAATCTAAATTAATAATCCCAAATTCCTATTGTAATGATTGGAATTTGGGATTCTTTGTATTTGGAATTTAATTTTAAAACTCACTATTGTTCTTAAAAACCTCTTGATTTACTTCCTCAATATAACTTAAAACTTCCTCTTTTCCTGTAGATTCGGTTGCGGAAGTAACAAAATACTGAGGCATTTCCGCCCAATTATTGGCAAACATTTGCTTTTTATAAGCAGCGATATGAGAATCTATTTTTACTTTACTGATTTTATCTGCTTTTGTAAAAATAATGCAAAACGGAATTTCACTTTCGCCCATATACGCCATAAATTCGATGTCGATATTTTGTGCTTCGTGCCGAATGTCAATCAGCACAAATGCACAAACAAGTTGTTCTCTTGTCTCGAAATAATCGGTGATAAACTGCTGAAATACAGACTTTGTTTTCTTCGAAACTTTGGCATAACCATAACCAGGCAAATCGACCAAAAACCAATTGTTGTTAATTTTGAAATGATTTATCAATTGTGTTTTTCCTGGTCTTCCTGAAGTTTTTGCTAAATTTTTATGATTGGTCAGCATATTAATCAATGATGATTTCCCAACATTCGATCGGCCAATAAAAGCATATTCTGGCAAAAAGTCTTTCGGGCATTTGTCAACTTCAGAGTTGCTGACAATAAATTCAGCGGTGTTAATTTTCATAAGCTAAAAACTTAGTGTGCTTTTAAATGAGTATGAGAAAGCCAGCCTTCAAGCAAACGATTGAACTCATCGGGACGTTCCATCATTGCTGCATGACCGCATTTGTCTATCCAATATAATGTCGCATTGGGTAATAATTCGTTAAACTCTTCGGCAACTGAAGGCGGCGTAACAAAATCGTTTCTTCCCCAAATCAAGCAAGTTTGAACATGCATTTTTGGCAAATCTTTCGCCATATTATGGCGTATAGCACTTTTAGCAATGGTCAACGTTTTTATCAGTTTTATTCTATCGTTTACCGACGCATATACTTCGTCAACAAGTTCTTTAGTAGCCATCTTTGGATCATAAAAAACATCTTGAGCTTTCTTTTTTATGTATTCATAATCACCTCTTTTAGGGTAACTGTCACCCATAGCGCTTTCATAAAGTCCTGAACTACCGGTTAGTACAAGACCAGCCACTTTTTCAGGGTACATCTTTGTGTGGTACAAAGCGATATGTCCCCCGAGTGAATTCCCCAATAAAATCACTCTGTCAAATCCTTTGAAAGTAATAAAATCCTTCACGTATCTTGCAAAAGCTTTCACATTAGTTTTCAAAATACTTTGAGTGTAAATTGGCAAATCGGGTATTACAATTTTATAGCCTTTCTCAGAAAAATGACTGGCTACAGCATCAAAATTGCTCAAACCGCCCATTAAACCATGTAAAACAACAATTGGAGTTCCTTCACCAGCCTCATAATAGCTGTATTTACCATCTTTTTTATAGTGTTTTTCCATACGATTTATCGCGATTTTTCAATTTCAACAAAGATAGGATTTAAAAATTAAAAAGAATTTTTGAAATTAAATTTTATGCATTTTAATTTATAGAAATTGTTAATAACTATATCGATTTCGTTTTTATAATTTTAAATTTTAGTTCTTTCAAAATGCAATTTAAAATGATGTGTTTACATTTTTACAAAGGAATCGTTTCTGCAAATCAATAATTCTCAACAAAGTATTGAAAAACGGCTAATGCACTGATTCACTCAAAACTAGTCGTTTTTAGTGAGAAGTGGTAAAACTTATTAACAAAGTGGTAAATTGTGGTAAATTGTGGTAATAAATTTTATATTTTTGCTCTACATCATTCAAAAATTTCATCTTGAATACAATTGTCGGAACATACGAGTGCAGAGTTGATGCCAAAGGAAGGCTACTTCTGCCTGCGCCTTTAAAAAAGCAATTGGGTTCATCTCTACAAAACGGTTTTGTTTTAAAGCGTTCCGTATTTCAACCCTGTTTAGAATTGTATCCAATGGAAGAATGGGATTTAATGATGCAAAAAATCAACAAACTCAATCGATTCGTTAAGAAAAACAATGACTTCATTCGCCGGTTTACAGCTGGTGTGAAAGTGGTTGAAATCGATGCCTTAGGAAGATTATTAGTTCCAAGAGACTTAGTAGTATTTGCAAGCATTTTAAAAGAGGTCGTGTTTTCGTCTGCGGTGAATATTGTGGAGATTTGGGATAAAGATTTATATGAAAAATCGATTAGTGGTGAAGATGTAGATTTTGCAGATTTAGCCGAAGAGGTAATGGGAAACACAAATGACGACAATGGAATATCATAATCCAGTTTTGCTTCAAACATCGGTAGATGGTTTGAACATTAAACCCGACGGCGTTTATGTTGACGTTACTTTTGGTGGTGGCGGACATTCAAGAGAAATTCTAAGTCGATTAGGTCCAGACGGAAAATTGTTTGCCTTTGATCAAGATGAAGATGCTTTAGCCAATACTATTCGTGACGAAAGATTTTCCCTGATCAATGAAAATTTTAGATTCATAAAAAGGTTTTTGCGGTTTTACGGCGTGAAAAGTGTCGATGGGATTTTGGCCGATTTAGGTGTCTCATCGCATCAATTTGATGTTGCCGAAAGAGGTTTTTCCACTCGTTTTGATGCTGAATTGGATATGAGAATGAGTCAAAAAAATGATTTAAATGCCTATCGAGTGGTCAATGAATATGATGATGCCAACCTGAAAAGAGTGTTTTTGGATTATGGAGAATTAAAAAATGCACCAGCTTTGTCACGAACAATCATTGAAGCTAGAGAATATCAACCTATTAGTACCACAAATGAACTGAAAGATGTTTTGGCAAAATATTTACCTGAAAAAGTCCGAAATAAAGTGTTGGCACAAATTTATCAAGCCATCCGAATTGAAGTCAATCAGGAAATGGATGTTTTGAAAGAATTTCTAGAACAATCATTAGAGATTTTAAATCCCGGCGGAAGACTTAGCGTCATTTCCTATCATTCGTTAGAAGACCGATTGGTAAAAAGATATATTAAAAACGGAATGTTTGAAGGAGAGCCAGAGCGCGATTTTTTCGGAAATTACTCAGTTCCCTTCAAAATCATTGACAAGTTAATTGTTCCTAATAATGCTGAAATAAAAATCAACAACAGAGCAAGAAGTGCCAAATTAAGAATAGCCGAGAAAAAATGAAAACTGGAGTTTACAACATATTAAAAGCACGGTTTCTCATTGAAGATGATGCTATAAAAAGCTGGAGATTCATCGTTTTTTTGATTGTTCTTGCTATAATAATGATTGCAAACACACAGCGTTTTGAACAAAAAGTGTTTGAGATAGCCAAATTGAATAACCAAGTAAAAGAACTTCGTTCAGAATTTGTAGACAGGCGTTCTCAATTAATGAAATTAAAAATGGAGTCGACTGTTTCTGAAAAGATGGTAGAAAGACAAATTTTCCCATCGGCAGTTCCTCCAACAAAAATAAGAGTAAAAAAAACAATAGTAAAGAAAAATTTCTTTCAAAACTTATGGCAATAGAAGATAAAAATAGTTCTTACAGAATTTATCTGGTAGCGGTCATCATTTTTTTGATGGCATTGGCTATTGCTATAAAATTGACCAATATACAATGGGTCGAAGGAGATTATTATAGAAAATTAGCCAAAGACAGAACAGTGAAGAATTTTGTTATTCCTGCTAATAAGGGGAATATTTATTCTGCAGATGGAAGTCTTTTGGCAACTTCAATTCCAAATTACGAAATACGTTTTGACGCCGTTGCACCAAAATCAGAAGATTTTATCAAAAATGTAAAACCATTATCCGATTCGTTAGCACTTCTTTTGAGGAAACCAAGTGGTTTCTATTTAAACGAATTACGAAAAGCGAGAGCAAACAAAAACAGATATTATTTAGTGGCTCGTGATTTGAGTTATACCGAGTTTGTACAAATAAAAAGTTTCCCCTTATTTAAATTAGGAGCCTATAAAGGAGGAATTATAATCGAACAGGAAACTGTTAGAGAACACCCCATTGGCGAAATAGCCGAAAGAACTATTGGATATGAAAGAACAAATCCTAACGGAACGGTAAACGGAAAAGGAATTGAATGGGCTTACAGAAAATATCTAGACGGTAAAGATGGCAAAATCTTAAAACAAAAAATTGCTAAAGGACAATGGAAACCTATCAGTGATGTAAACCAAGTTGATCCTCAAGACGGCTATGACGTACTCTCTACAATCGATGTTTACATTCAGGATATTGCACATCACGCTTTGCTAAAGCAATTAGAATTATATCAAGCAGATCACGGATGCGTTGTGGTAATGGAAACAAAAACCGGAAATGTAAAAGCGATTTCGAATTTAGGAAGACAAAATAATGGTACTTATTTTGAAACCACAAATTACGCTTTTGCGGAATCACATGAACCTGGTTCTACCTTTAAATTGGTGGATTTAATGATTCTTTTGGAAGACAAAAAAATAGATACAAGTGCCGTTTTCAATACTTATGGTGGAGTTATTAAATATTCTGGAAAATCGGTAAGAGATTCGCATGAAGGCGGGTACGGCAAAATCTCATTAGCAAGGGGATTTGAAGTTTCGTCAAACACTGTAATGGTTCAGGCGGTCTATAATAATTACAAAACCGATCCAAGCCAATTTGTAAATCACATTAATGCGATTGGGTTGAACAAAAAGTTAGGCTTAGAATTTCAGGGAGAAGGCAAACCATTTATACCGCAACCCGACGACAAAAATTGGTCGAATCTTTCACTTCCTTGGATGGCGTTTGGATACGGTGTTTCTCTTACCCCAATGCAGACTCTTACTTTTTATAATGCCGTAGCCAATGACGGAAAAATGGTCAAACCGCAACTTGTTTCCGAAATAAAACAATGGGATAAAACCATAAAAAAATACAATACAGTGGTTCTAAATCCGAAGGTATGCTCTACGGAAACCATCTTGAAACTAAAAGCAGTTCTAAAAAATGTTGTCAAAAAAGGAACTGGAAAAGGGCTCTATTCTAAAGATTTTTCAATGGCAGGAAAAACGGGAACTGCGCAAGTAAATTATGCGAAAAATGGCGGCTCCGAAAAATATTACGCTTCTTCATTCGTAGGCTATTTTCCCGCAGAAAACCCTAAATATTCCTGTATTGTGGTGGTTCATAAACCCAGTACAGTGAACAATAATTATTATGGAGCAGATGTTGCAGGCCCAGTTTTTAAACGAATTGCACAAAAGATTTTTACCGATGCGCCTTCAACAAATGAGATAAACAACATCAACAAGAAAATATTGAAACAAGAAAAAGACTATGATTCTTACTATGCTAAAGCGCAAAAAGAAGAAAGGTCAATTATTCCAAACGTAAAAGGAATGGCAGGAATGGATGCGGTAGCCTTATTTGGAAATCTTGGATTGAAAGTAAAAATAATTGGTGTTGGAAAAGTCAAAAGACAATCTATTCAAGCCGGCGAACCATTAGATAAAAACACAACTATAACATTAGAATTATCGTGATTATTTTAAAAGAAATCATATACAAAGTAGCCATCGAAGCCGTAAAGGGTTCGACAGATACTGCTATTAATAAAATAGAATTTGATTCTAGAAAAATTGCCGAAAATGATGCTTTTGTAGCAATTCGGGGAACGATTTCAAACGGTCACGATTTTATTGAAACGGCGATTCGTAATGGTGCTATTGCCATAGTTTGCGATATTTTACCAGAAATTTTAACACCTCGAATTACTTATATTCAAGTAAAAGATACCAATAAAGCATTAGCTTTTATGGCTGCAAATTATTTTGAAAATCCTTCACAAAGCTTAAAATTAGTTGGTATAACGGGAACAAATGGGAAAACCACAATTGCATCTCTATTGTTCCAATTATTTAAAAAAGCAGGTTTCAAAGTGGGATTATTGTCAACAGTAAAAATATTGGTTGATGATTTAGAATATAAGGCAACACACACCACGCCAGATTCATTAACAATAAATCACTATTTAAAAGAAATGGTTGACGCTGGTGTGGAATACTGTTTTATGGAAGTAAGTTCCCACGGGATTCATCAACAACGCACCGAAGCATTGCAATTTATAGGCGGGATTTTTACTAATTTGTCTCACGATCATTTGGATTACCACCCCACTTTTGCAGCATATCGAGATGTAAAAAAATCGTTTTTTGACCATTTACCAAAAACGGCTTTCGTATTATCGAACATTGACGATAAAAACGGTCAAGTAATGCTACAAAACACCTCTGCCAAAAAATTGACTTATGCCCTAAAATCTTATGCCGATTATAAAGCACAAATTCTCGAAAATCAATTATCAGGTTTGCTACTGAAAATTAACGGTAATGAAGTTTGGGTAAAACTAATCGGAACTTTCAACGCTTATAATTTATTAGCCATTTATGGAACA
Source organism: Flavobacterium sp. (assembly GCF_031423415.1). GTDB lineage: Bacteria > Bacteroidota > Bacteroidia > Flavobacteriales > Flavobacteriaceae > Flavobacterium. Next base: position 13,202 of record NZ_JANPFL010000136.1, on the reverse strand, counting down.
GCAATCGAATTAGGATTGGAAAGTCTGGAAGTACTTCGATTATTATCCGATTTAGAAAGTGTTTCAGGTCGCTTCCAATTTATTGTTTCCAATTCAAATATTACTGCAATTGTAGATTATGCACATACGCCAGACGCATTGGAAAATGTACTAAAAACAATTAATGATATTCGAACTAAAAACGAACAATTGATAACCGTGGTGGGCTGTGGAGGAAACAGAGACAAAGCCAAACGACCAATAATGGCAAATATAGCAGCTGAATTGAGTGACAAAACCATCTTAACAGCAGACAATCCCCGAAATGAAGATCCAGAGGTTATTATTAACGAAATGGAGCAAGGTATCGGTCCTCAAAATTTCAAAAAATCATTATCAATAACCGATAGAAAGCAAGCGATTAAAACAGCGTGTCAACTTGCTCAGCCCAACGATATTATTCTAATTGCAGGAAAAGGACACGAAACTTACCAGGAAATCCAAGGTGTCCGTCACGATTTTGACGATATGAAGATTGTAAAAGAACTGTTAGACCAATTAAATAAATAACAATGATTTAAGAATGAAAATTAACGATTTTTCTGAAATCTGAAATCTGAAATCTGCAATCTAAAATTAAAAAATATGCTATACTATTTATTCGAATATTTAAACAAAACTATGGATATTCCTGGAACAGGAGTTTTTCAATATATCACATTTAGATCAGCATTGGCTTTCATCCTTTCTTTGCTCTTGTCCACCATATATGGAAAACGAGTAATTGGCTTTTTGAGGAAACAACAAATTGGAGAATCCGTTCGAGAACTAGGATTAGAAGGTCAAAAAGAAAAAGCAGGAACCCCAACAATGGGTGGGCTAATTATCATTTTTGCGACGTTAATTCCAGTATTTCTTTTAGCAAAACTTCATAATATTTACATCATATTGCTGATTGTAACTACTTTGTGGATGGGAATCATTGGTTTTATAGATGATTACATCAAAATTTTCAAAAAAGATAAAGAAGGTCTAAAAGGAATATTCAAAGTTTTTGGTCAGGTCGGATTGGGTTTAATTGTGGGTTCAGTACTTTATTTTAACCCAGATGTAACCATAAGAACTGAAACCGCAAAGAGTAATGTTCTACAAGAAGTATCAGTAAACGAAATTAAACCAGCACCTGTTTATGAAAAATCTACAGCAACGACGATTCCATTTGTAAAAAACAATGAATTTGACTATGCCGAAGCATTATCTTGGATGGGAGATGGTTATGAAAAATGGGCGTGGTTAATATTTATTCCTATGGTGATTTTTATTATCACTGCAGTTTCAAACGGAGCAAATTTAACCGATGGTATCGACGGTTTAGCAGCTGGAACATCAGCCGTCTCGGTGCTGGCATTAGGGATTTTCACCTTCGTTTCAGGGAATATTATTTTTTCGAATTATTTGAACATTATGTACATCCCCTATTCGGGCGAAATGACGGTATTTATTTCGGCATTTGTAGGGGCATTAATTGGATTTCTGTGGTACAATTCCTATCCGGCATCTGTATTTATGGGAGATACAGGAAGCTTAACTATTGGTGGTGTGATTGCAGTATTGGCTATCGCCGTTAGAAAAGAATTGCTAATCCCTTTATTATGCGGGATATTCTTGGCTGAAAATTTCTCCGTCGTATTGCAAGTAGCTTATTTCAAATACACCAAAAAACGTTTTGGTGCAGGCCGACGAATATTTCTGATGGCGCCTTTGCATCATCATTATCAAAAGAAAGGCTATCACGAAAGTAAAATTGTAACCCGATTTTGGATTGTTGCAATATTACTCGCCATCGTATCAATAGTTACTTTAAAATTAAGATAATGAGATTAGTAATCCTTGGTGGTGGCGAAAGCGGAATTGGAACAGCTATTCTGGGCAAGAAAAAAGGATATGATGTTTTTGTGTCTGATTACGGAAAAATAAAAGGAAAATACAAAGAAGTTCTTATCGATAATGGCATTGCTTGGGAAGAGGAAAAGCATACGGAAGAACTTATTTTAAATGCCGACGTGGTGATGAAAAGCCCCGGAATTCCTGAAAAAAAATCAGCAATAGTTAATAAACTTGTCGAAAAAGGGATTCCAGTCATTTCAGAAATTGAGTTTGCTGCGCCATTCACAAAAGCAATCACAATAGGAATTACAGGAAGTAATGGAAAAACTACGACGACAATGTTGACCTATCATTTGCTAAAATCAGCAGGACTGAATGTGGGTATAGGAGGCAACATCGGAAAGAGTTTTGCTTGGCAAGTTGCCGATGATCAATACGATAGTTACGTGCTAGAAATCAGTAGTTTCCAGTTGGACGGAATTATAAATTACAAACCACATATTGCGATAATTACTAACATCAGTCCAGATCATTTAGACCGTTACGATTACAAATATGAAAATTACATTGCATCAAAATTTAGAATAATAATGAACCAAACTGCGGAAGATTTCCTCATTTACGATGACGATGACGAAGCTATCGTAGAATGGTTAAAAAACAATAAAACAAAAGCACAATTAATTCCTTTTTCGCTAACAAAAACATTCGAACTGGGAGCCTTTATAAAAGAAAAAACAATGGAAGTAAACATCATCAACGAGGAAGAATTCAGAATGGAAACCGAAACTATGGCACTTGAAGGCAAGCATAATATGAAAAATGCAATGGCAGCAACTTCTGTAGCAAAATTGATGAAAATTAGAAATGCAACAATTAGAGAAAGCCTATCCAATTTTCAAGGAGTGGAACACCGTTTAGAAAAAGTACTTAAAATTCAAAATGTACAATACATCAACGATTCGAAGGCCACTAATGTAAACGCCACTTTCTTTGCATTAGACAGCGTGAACACACCAACAGTTTGGATTGTAGGTGGTGTTGACAAAGGAAATGATTATAACGAATTGATGTGGTTGGTTCGTGAAAAAGTAAAAGCAATTATTTGTTTGGGAGTGGACAACAAAAAAATAATAGAAGTTTTTGGCAACGTCGTCGATATGATGATTGAAGTCAATACTATGGAAGATGCTGTAAAAATGTCTCAAAGATTATCAGAAAAAGGAGATACGGTTTTATTATCTCCTGCTTGTGCCAGCTTCGATTTATTCGAAAATTATGAAGATAGAGGAAATCAATTTAAGCAAGCTGTAAAACATTTATAAAAAAAGGCACTAGGTTTAAGATGATAGGTCCTAAACCCAAAACCCGAAACCCATAACCTAAAATGAAAGAACTAGTAAACAATCTTAAAGGAGACAGAGTAATATGGACATTCGTGTCTTTATTAGCTTTGTTTTCGTTTATGCCTGTTTTTAGTGCGAGTAGTAATTTGGCATACATTGGGCAAGGAACAGGAAATACCGTAAGTTATTTACTAAAACATTTAGCTCATATTTTTATTGGACTTATCATCATTTATTGGGTTCATAAAGTACCGTTTCATTATTATCGAGGACTTTCAAAAATTGCTTTACCAATAGTTTGGTTATTGTTAGGCTATACTTTAATAAAAGGGACAGTAATCGCTGGTGCGAACGCAAGTCGATGGATACAGTTACCCTTTATTGGAGTTTCATTTCAAACATCGACGTTAGCAGCTATAGTATTATTTGTATTTGTAGCGCGGTATTTATCGAAAAAAAATGACGAACCAATAACCTTTCAGACGTCAGTTATAGAACTTTGGATTCCGGTTTTTATCACTTTAGGCTTAATTCTGCCTGCCAATTTCTCTACCACAGCATTAATTTTTTCTATGGTAGTAATGATCACTTTCGTTGGAAAATATCCTTTGAAATATTTAGGTTTAATCATTGGAACTGGATTTGCAGCATTAATCCTTTTTTACGGAATGTCAAAAGTGTTTCCAGATTCCAATTTGTTTAGTAGAGTCAATACGTGGCAAAGTAGAATTGAAAACTTCAGCACTGACAAGCCTGGAGAAGATGATTATCAAATAGAAAAAGCTAAAATTGCCATTGCGTCGGGCGGAATTTATGGATTAGGTCCTGGAAAAAGCGTGCAAAAACACTTTTTACCACAATCCTCATCTGATTTTATATATGCCATTATTGTCGAAGAATGGGGATTAATAGGTGGTCTCGGAATATTGCTTTTATATTTACTATTGTTTTTTAGATTCGTAATAGCAGCTCATAAAGCCAACTCTCCTTTTGGACAACTTTTAGTTGTCGGATTAGGATTTCCAATGATTTTCCAAGCGATGATTAACATGGCAGTTGCAGTAGAATTATTACCTGTAACAGGACAAACTTTACCTTTAATAAGCAGCGGAGGAAGTTCAATTTGGATGTCATGTATTGCTCTTGGAATTATCATCAATGTCACTAAAAAAGAAGAAGAAATTGCACAGGAAATAAGCGATAAAGCAAGAAGAGAAGCGGCTTTACAAAAATTGATTGACAAGCAACTAGAAGAAGAAAATGAAGCAGAAATGGCTGCCGATGAAAACTATTCTATAGAAGATAAAGCCAATAATCCAATAAATGCTGTGCTGAATAAATAAGAACTTGATTGGTTGAAAATAATTATTTAGGAAAAATGGAAAATTTAAAATTCATATTAAGTGGTGGCGGAACTGGTGGACATATCTACCCAGCCGTTGCGATTGCCAATGAACTAAAATCTCGTTTTCCCGATGCAGAATTCCTTTTTGTGGGTGCCAAAGATAAAATGGAAATGCAAAAAGTTCCTCAATCAGGATACAAAATCGAAGGACTTTGGATTGCTGGTTTACAACGAAAATTGACCCTACAAAACGCAATGTTTCCATTCAAATTAATTGATAGTTTATGGAAATCTAGAGCCATCATTAAAAAATTCAAACCCAATGTAGTCATAGGAACTGGTGGCTTTGCTTCAGGACCTTTACTACAAATGGCTAATATGTTGCATATTCCAACGGTGATTCAGGAACAAAATTCCTATCCAGGTATTACAAATAAAATATTGAGCAAGAAAGCCAATAAAATTTGTGTCGCCTACGAAAATCTAGAGCGGTTTTTTCCAAAAGAAAAAATGATTTTGACCGGAAATCCAGTTCGTCAAGATCTAATCGACATCGAAAACAAAAAAACAGAAGCTATTCAGTATTTCAATTTAGACCCCAATAAAAAAACATTGTTGGTTCTTGGCGGAAGCCTTGGCGCAAGAAGAGTAAACCAACTAATTGAAAAAGAATTGAATCATTTGAATGCGCTAAATGTTCAGGTAATCTGGCAATGTGGAAAATTATATTTTGAAGATTATAAAAAATACAATTCGAATAATGTGCAGGTTTTAGCGTTCATTGATAGAATGGATTTGGTTTATGCGGCCACCGATATAGTGATTTCACGAGCTGGTGCATCATCAGTTTCAGAATTGTGTATTGTGGGTAAACCCGTGATTTTTATTCCGTCTCCTAATGTTGCCGAAGATCATCAAACCAAAAATGCAAAATCAATTGTCGATAAGAAAGGAGCTTTAATGCTTAAGGAACCCGAATTGGAAACACAGTTCAGCATCGTTTTTGAAGCCTTATTGAAAGACATTGGAAAACAAGAACAGTTAAGCAACAACATCAAACAACTGGCTTTGCCAAATGCCACAAAACAAATTGTAGACGAAATCGTTTCTTTGATTAAAAATTAAAGATTAAAAATTACGAATTAGGAATTAGGAATTAAAAATAAATGTCTAAATGAACAACATAAACCGCTTAATGAAGAGCATAAATGTCTTAATGAAGGCTAAAACGACTTAAGGAATCGTACAAACGACTTAAGGAATGCTAAAATAGCTTAAGGAAGAACATAAATGACGTAAGGAATCACACAAACGACGTAAGGAAAGCTAAAACGACGTAAGGAATAGCATAAACGGCTTAAGGAACAACACAAATGACGTAAGGAAGACCATAAACGACGTAAGGAAGACTAAAATGACGTAAGGAACAACATAAATGACGTAAGGAACAACATAAACGGCCTAAGGAATAGCATAAATGGCGTAAGGAAGTTTAAAACAGCGTCTGGAACGATATAAATGAAGTCTGGAATGTTACAAATAGAGTCTGGAGCGGCATAAACGGAGTCTGGAAGCAAAAAAAATTATGTGTCTAATAAAAAAATACAATAGCAATCGCAGTTTTTGAAAATTGAAATTGAAAATTGAAATTGCCATTGAAATTATAATTAAATATGAATCTAAACCAAATACAAAACGTCTATTTTATAGGAATCGGAGGAATCGGAATGAGCGCTTTGGCGCGCTATTTCAAAGTCATCGGCAAGAATGTATCTGGTTATGACAAAACCGAAACCGAATTAACTGCAGACTTGCAACAGATTGGAATTGCTATTCATTTTGAGGATAAAATAGATTTAATTCCTAATGATTATTATGTAGAAAATACCCTAGTAATTGTAACGCCAGCTGTACCAAAAACACATTCGCAATGGAATTATTTTCTTGAAAGAAATTATGAATTAAAAAAAAGAGCCGAAGTTTTGGGAATTATTACAAAAGACACTTTTTGTTTTGCTGTCGCAGGAACACACGGAAAAACAACAACGTGTAGTATTTTAGGACACATTTTATTCCAAAGTGGCGCCGATGTAACGGCATTTGTTGGCGGAATTGTCGAAAATTATAATTCAAATTTAATTGGAAATGGCAAAACAATAACCGTTGTTGAAGCAGATGAATTTGACCGTTCCTTTTTGCATTTGCATCCCGATATTGCCTGCGTAACATCAATGGATGCAGACCATTTAGATATTTATGGTGACAAAGAATCCATTGACGAATCTTTCAGAGAATTTGCTGATAAAATAGAAGACAAAAGCAAACTTTTCATAACAAATGAACTTTCTATCAAAGGCCTTACTTGTGCTGTAAATGAAACTGCTGATTTCTCTGCTTTTAACATTAGAATAATAAACAGTCAATATGTTTTTGATGTAAAAACTCCAACCGAAACTTTAAAAAATATAGAATTTGGTTTGCCAGGACAACACAATTTAATGAATGCGCTAATGGCATTAGCAATGGCAAAAACTTTCGGCATCCCAACTGAAGACATTGCTAGTGCTCTGCGTTCATTTAAAGGAATAAAACGACGATTTTCGTATCAAATTAAAAGTGAAAAATTAATTTATGTTGATGATTATGCACATCATCCAACCGAGATCAATGCAGTACATCAAGCGGTTAGAGAATTGTATCCAAACCAAAAAGTTTTAGCTATTTTTCAACCCCATTTGTTTAGTAGAACTAAAGATTTTGCCGAAGATTTTGCCAAAAGTTTAGCTGCTTTTGATGAACTAATTTTGTTAGATATTTATCCCGCACGAGAATTGCCAATGGAAGGCATTACTTCAAATTGGTTGCTGGATAAAATCGATAATTCTAGTAAGAAATTAGTTTCAAAAAAGGAATTGATTCCAACAATTTTAGCAAGTCAAGCAACCGTTATAGTAACAATTGGTGCAGGAGATATTGGCGAAATGGTATCAACAATTAAAAAAGCGTTAAATGAAAAACTTTAATTGGACAAATATTCGATTAATACTGATGTTTTCATTAGTTATTTTTTTGTATTCGTTTACATCGGATCGCAATAATAAGAGAAAATTGTTAAAATCTACTGTCGTTTTTGTGGGAAATGACGAGCCATATGTGAGTCAAGAAACGGTTAATAAATTGTTAATAGAAAATAATAAAGACGCTAAAAGTATAGGTAAAGATAAATTAGATTTGAACAGATTGGAAAAAAGGCTAAACTCACACGAAATGATAGAAAAATCTGATGTGTTTGTGAGTATTGATGGGGTAATGAAAGCAGTAGTGAAACAAAAAACTCCAGTTGCTAGAGTTTTTGATGGAGACAATTCTTTCTACATTGATTATAAAGGAAATAAGATGCCATTATCGGCGAATTATACAGCTAGAGTTCCACTGGTTTCAGGAGTAATAAATAAAAAAAACAACGAAAAATTAGCCAAATTATTTCGTATTATGCACGACGATGAGTTTTTGAAAAAAAACATCATTGGTGTTCAGATTATGCCAAACGGAAGCTTAATATTATTGAACAGAAATTATAGTTATCAAATAGATTTTGGTGGAACGTTAAGAATGAACGCCAAACTCAATAATTATAAAGTTTTTTTTCAAAAAGCAATTTTAGATAGTTCGTTATATAAATATAAAACCATCGACTTGAGATTTGCGCAGCAAGTGATATGTACTAAAAAATAGAAAATGGAAAAAGAGAATATTGCAGTAGGTCTTGATATTGGGACAACCAAAATAGTTGTAATGATAGGCAAAAAAAATGAGTACGGAAAACTAGAAATTCTTGGCGTTGGAAAATCCAAAAGTCTTGGTGTAGCTAGAGGTGTTGTTAACAATATCACGCAAACCATTCAATCCATTCAGCAAGCAGTACTTGAAGCAGAAAACAAATCAGGTTACAAAATAAATAATGTGGTTGTAGGAATTGCAGGGCAACATATTCGCAGTATTCAACATAGTGATTATATCATAAGAAAAAATTCAGAGGAAGTAATTGCCGGAAATGACATTCAACTTTTGATAGACCAAGTCAACAAATTAGCGATGTTACCTGGCGAAGAAATTATACACGTTTTGCCACAAGAATACAAAATCGACGGACAATCCGATATCAAAGAGCCTATAGGAATGTATGGCGGCAGATTAGAATCGAGTTTTCACGTTGTGGTAGGCCAAGCATCCTCAATAAGAAATGTTGCAAGATGCATTCAAAGTGCCAATATTGAACTCTCTGGCTTAACTTTAGAACCACTTGCATCGGCAAATGCGGTTTTAAGCCAAGAAGAAAAAGAAGCAGGTGTCGCATTAATCGATATCGGAGGAGGAACAACAGATTTAGCGATTTTCAAAGATGGCATTATTCGTCATACAGCCGTAATCCCTTTCGGTGGAAATGTAATCACCGATGATATTAAAGAAGGATGTTCTATTATTGAAAAACAAGCTGAATTATTGAAGGTTAAATTCGGTTCAGCTTGGCCCGGTGAAAATAAAGACAATGAAATCGTTTCAATTCCAGGTTTAAGAGGAAGAGAGCCAAAAGAAATTTCGCTAAAGAATTTGTCAAAAATAATTCACGCTCGTGTTGTAGAGATAATCGAACAAGTTTTTACAGAAATAAAAGAGTACGGACACGATGATCCAAGAAAAAAGTTGATTGCTGGAATAGTTTTAACCGGTGGTGGAGCTCAATTAAATCACATCAAACAATTAGTTGAATATATTACAGGAATCGACACCAGAATTGGTTATCCAAACGAACACTTAGCTGGAAATTCTGACGAAGAAATATCCTGCCCACTGTATGCGACTGCAGTAGGCCTGGTGATGAATAGTATTGAAAACAAAACACAAAGCGCTGTCAGATTAGAACAAAACACCGAATCTAAAACCGTTCGACTACCAAAAGTTGAAATTATTGAAGAGGAGATTATAAAAGATGATATAGAAGATAAAATAACACCTCCACTTGCAACAACTTCAAGCAAAAAAATCTTTTTTGACTTAAGTGGCTACTTAGGAAAAATTAAAGAATTCTTAGACAACGCAGAATAAAGAAAAATTTAAAATAATAAAAATAATAAAAACCATAAGATGATGAGCAACTCAGAATTTGGCAGTATTTCGTTTGATTTACCAAAAAACCAATCAAATGTAATAAAAGTTATAGGTGTTGGTGGAGGCGGTAGTAATGCTATAAACCATATGTTCAAACAAGGAATTAGAGGCGTAGATTTTATCGTTTGCAATACCGATTCTCAAGCTTTAGACAACAGTTCAGTTCCTAATAAAATTCAGTTAGGCGTTAACTTGACTGAAGGACTTGGTGCGGGAGCAAATCCTGACGTAGGACAACAATCAGCTATTGAAAGTATTGCTGAAATAGAAAAAATGCTTGATAGCAACACCAAAATGGTTTTTATCACCGCTGGGATGGGCGGAGGAACAGGTACAGGTGCAGCGCCAGTAATTGCTCAATTGGCGAAAGAAAGAGATATCTTAACAGTGGGAATCGTAACATTGCCGTTTTCATTCGAAGGAAAAGTTCGACTAGAACAAGCGCAGATTGGTATTAACAAACTGCGCAAACAAGTTGATTCATTGATTGTAATCAATAACAATAAACTTAGAGAAGTATATGGAAATTTAGGTTTCAAAGCCGGATTTTCTAAAGCCGATGAAGTTTTGGCAACAGCCTCAAGAGGCATTGCAGAAGTAATCACACACCACTATACCCAAAATATAGATTTAAAAGACGCCAAAACAGTTTTGGCCAATAGTGGAACAGCGATTATGGGATCAGCAGTTTCTACCGGTGTAAATAGAGCCAAAGAAGGTATAATTTCAGCTTTAGATTCTCCCCTATTAAACGACAATAAAATTACTGGAGCCAAAAACGTACTATTGCTCATCGTTTCTGGTGCAGACGAAATCACAATTGATGAAATTGGAGAAATCAACGATTATATCCAAAATGAAGCCGGGCACAATGCCAATATTATTATGGGTGTTGGTGAGGATGAGACTCTAGGAGATTCAATATCTATAACCATAATTGCAACCGGTTTTGATATCGAACAACAACGCGAAATTGTAAATGTTGAACCCGCTAAAATCATACATACGCTTGGTGACGATCAAAAAAACGAGTACGATTTGACAAAAAAATCAGTTACTGCCTTTAACTACGAAACAGAAACACCTGCTGCTAAAACTGAAGACAGAATTGTTTTTGAACTTTTAGAAGAAGAACAAGAAGTTGTTGAAGAACCTGCAAAAGTTATTCTTAAAAGTGAGGAACTCATGGGTATGAATGAGTTTATTAGAAATTTAGACGTGACATTCGAAATTATTTCACCTATTAAAGACCTGGATTTTGTCGTGTCATCAGCAGAAGTTAAACAGATAGAAGTCGTTGAAGCAAAAATATACCAGAAGGAAGAACAAGCTACTTTATCATTCGACTTACCTCTTTTTAAGTCTGAACCTGTAAAAAAGGAAGAAACTAGAACTTTATTTGAATTAAGTAATGAAACAAGAGATATTAAAGTAAATGAACCTACTCAATTTGTCCCAGTAACTGAATTGACCGAAAATGGAATCATACGCTATACTCTTGAAGAATATACTGAAGTGGAAAATGCATTGTTAGACTCAAAGCCTGCAGCAGCGGCAGTTGAAGAAATAATTCCAGAAGAGTTAAACATCACCATGAAAAAGATTGATGTCGTTGAAAACGGAACTGTTACTTTCGAAAACATTTCTCCGATGGATATGACAATTCAGGAATCAATGAAATTAAGAACTGATGAAAGAAGAAAAAAATTAAAAGAATTTAATTATAAATTCCATAATTCTATTTCAAAAGTGGACGAATTAGAAAGAGTACCTGCTTATAAAAGACAAAACATAGAACTTTCAAAAGGACAAATGTCGGGAATGAATTCAAGAATTTCATTAGGTACAGACAGCAATGACGACCTGCAATTGAGATCAAACAATTCTTTCCTACACGATAATGTTGACTAACTAAATCAAACCAAAGTTACCTAACCCGAAAATTGAATCAATTTTCGGGTTATTTTTTGCATTTTTAATAAGGAACACCATTAGAAGCAGTTGCTAATTCCATTAAAATACTATAAATTTGTGCTCCGATTGTTAGAGAGACTTTTGGTTTTTAAAAATCTGAAATCTGATCCCGAAGCTTGGGGACTGCAATCTAAAATCTAACCCGAGCGTCAGCAAACTGGCGTAGCAAATCATAAATCATTATGAGCTTATCAACACAAATAATGGAGGATATCAAAACCGCCATGAGAGCCAAAGATACTTTAGCATTAGAGGCTTTAAGAGCGATCAAATCTGAAATTCTTTTAGCGCAAACCGCAACAGGATCAAAAGAAGAAATCTCTGAAGCCGACGAAATTAAATTACTTCAAAAATTGGTAAAAACCCGAAAGGACAGCGCCAAAATTTTTACAGAACAAAACCGTATGGATCTTGCTGAACCAGAATTGGCTCAAATTGCCGTTATCGAAAAATTCCTTCCAGCACAAATGAGTGAAGCTGAAGTAGAAGCAGTAATTGCAAAAATCATTGCAGAAACTGGCGCATCAGGCATTGCTTCTATGGGAAAAGTAATGGGAATCGCCTCAGCACAATTGGGCGGAACTGCTGAAGGGAAAACTATTTCGACAATCGTTAAGAAACTTTTAGTTTAAATAATTAGGAATTTCAAATTACGAATTACGTTCATATAATTCATAATTTGAAATTCGTAATTAAATATTGGCTTCGTAGTTCAACTGGATAGAATTTCAGATTTCGGCTCTGAAGGTTGCAGGTTCGAACCCTGCCGAAGTCACAAAAAAATCCCGAAATTTTAGACTGCCCCCAAAAAGTTAGACACTATTTGGGGGTATTTTTATGGAAAGAAAAGTCAAGTATGATTACACATTTAAACTTGAATGTGTAAAATTAGTAGTAGAGAAACATTATTCTTGTAATTATGTTTCCGCTCAAAAAGGTTTAAGTAGATCTAATATTCGTAAATGGGTTGGATTTTATAAGGAGTATGGAGCCATTAGTTTGTTACCAAGAAAGAATCAAAGTTATTCGTTAGATTTTAAATTGAAAGTATTAAAAGCAATTGACAAAGATTTATTGTCTTTGGGCGAAACAAGTATAAAATTTAATATCCCCGATACAAGTATTATTGTAAAATGGAAGAAAGATTTTGCTAATTTTGGTCTAGAAGGATTACAACCTAAAACTAGAGGCAGACCAACATCTATGAACATCAATAAACGAAAAAAGAGAAAATCCGACAAGCCACTTACAAGAGAAGATGAGCTTCTTTTAGAGAATGAAGCTCTAAGATGTGAAAATGAATTGCTAAAAAAGTTGCACGCCTTGATTCAAGCAGAAGAGAAAGCCAAAAAGCGCAAGCCATAATGGAATTAAGGCATAAATTTGATTTGAATTTACTTTTAAATCAAACCAATATGGCACGAAGTAATTTTTATTATCATCAAAAAAAGACTAAATCAGTCGATAAATATCAGCAAATAAAAGAGATGATAAAATTCATT
>NZ_JANPFL010000135.1:0-1430 GCF_031423415.1 Flavobacterium sp. | reverse complement strand
TTCGGTTTTTTGATTCAATAATAATTTTCCGTTAATGTCAAAAATCTTTATTTCGGTTGGATAATTAGCATCTGAACTTTCAATAAAAACTTCATTTTTAGTCGGATTTGGATAAACCTTAAAACTTGAAGATTCGAAAGTATTTGTTGCTAATAAAGTGTCTGTAATTTTAAAAATTGTTCCTGAATTTAAATCTGCAATATATAATTCGCCATTTTTGTCTTCACCAAAAGTCGAAAATGCATTGTTAACAAATTCTGTTGAATAAGTTAATGTATTTGTGCTTGAAATTATTCCAATTTTCGGGTTACAAAAATCTGTAAATAAATATTTTCCAACAAGATTTGGATATAAACTTCCAGTGTAAACATAACCGCCAGTTATTGAGCAAGAACCAATATTATGGTTTACAGCAACTATTGGAGCAGTCAAAGTCAAACCTGTACAACCAATAGTGGTGTCATAATTTGAATTTCCTTCTTTACATCGCCAACCAAAATTTAAATTATTTGGCAACGGACTTGCTACTTTATTTACTTCTTCGAATTGATTTTGACCAACATCAGCAATCCATAAATCGCCATTCAATCTATTGAAAGAAAATTTCCAAGGATTTCGTAGTCCGATTGCCCAAATCTCGTCATTGCCATCAATTCCAACATAAGGATTGGTCGACGGATTTAGATACGGAGCTGGATTTATGCCAACCGTAACATCAATTCTTAGCATTTTACCTAGATTTTCGTTAACGTTTTGAGAACGATTTTGAGGGTCGCCACCGCTGCCGCCATCGCCCATACCTATATATAAAAAACCATCAGGACCAAATTTAATACAGCCACCATTATGGTTAGAATAAGGCTGATCGATTATTAGAACAATTGCATCGGCTGCTGATGTTGCAATATTAATATCTGACGAAACTCGATATCTGGCAATAACTGTGTCGCCATTGGTTCTTGTATAATTAATAAAAAAATAACCATTGGTCGCATAATCTGGCGAAAAAGCCAAACCTAACAATCCTTGTTCGCCACCAGCGGTTGTTATTAAAGTTGCTACATCTAAAAACGGAATTGGATTTGTGGTTCCGTTGGCGTTTAGAATTTTAATTTTTCCAGTTTGTTCGACAATAAATAATCTCGAATCGTTTGTTGGATGAGCAATTTCGACTGGATTAGAAAAACCAGTGGCAAAACTTTGAAGTGCAATTGTTTGAGAAAACCCAAAACTCGAAATCAACCCAAAAAATAAATATAATAAGTTTTTCATAACATTAATGATTATAATTTTTTTATAAAATGGTTTTGGGGATTTTTTATTTTTTAATACGTAAAATTACAAAAAAATAGTTACAATTGCTCATAACTATTTAATTAATAATGGTTTGTTTATTATCACAAATTTCCAATAATTTTATCTTTTGGATA
>NZ_JANPFL010000134.1:0-27669 GCF_031423415.1 Flavobacterium sp. | reverse complement strand
AAGGTCGAGCGGCCCCTCGTACTGTGGAATTTGGACGGCAAACGGCTTCATAACTGGTCCAGCACTATTTACGCAAGTAGCACCAATTTGTGCGGGTGAGACCTTGGCTCCTTTATCAACCACTTCAAACAATGGAGTGACGGGAACTTGGTCGCCGATATTAGATAATATCGTAACTACAACCTATACTTTTACCCCAGATACTGGACAATGTACTGTAAATCCTGCTACAATGACAATTATCGTCAATCCGATTGAAGCACTATTTACGCAAGTAGCACCAATCTGTTCGGGTGAGACTTTGGCTCCCTTGCCAACCACTTCTAACAATGGAGTGACGGGAACTTGGTCTCCATTGTTAGATAATACCGTAACTACAACTTATACTTTCACACCAGATGCTGGACAATGTACTGTAAATCCTGCTACAATGACCATTGTCGTCAATCCGATTGAAGCACTATTTACGCAAGTAGCACCAATTTGTTCGGGTGAAACCTTGGATCCTTTACCAACTACTTCTAACAATGGAGTGACTGGTACTTGGTCGCCAGCACCAAATAATACCGCAACTACTACTTATACTTTTACGCCAGACGCTGGACAATGTACTGTAAATCCTGCTACAATGACAATTATCGTCAATCCGCTTGAAGCGCTATTTACGCAAGTAGATTCAATTTGCTTTGGTCAAACTTTGGCTCCTTTGCCATCCACTTCTAATAATGGAGTTACTGGAACTTGGTCGCCGGTATTAGATACTACCGCAACTGCAACGTATACTTTTACACCAGATGCTGGACAATGCGCACCAACAACAGCGACTACGACAATGACCATTGTGGTCAATCCGATTATAACACCAACTTTCACAACAATTGCACCATTTTGTTCAGGTCTAGAAAGCCCAATTCTTCCAACGACTTCAAATAATTCAGTTGTAGGAACTTGGAGCCCGACAACGGTTAGTAATACAGATTCTGCCACTTATACATTTATACCAAATGCTGACCAATGTGCGTCTACAACAACTTTAGATGTAACAATTATTCCTAAAACAATTCCATTGTTTGACCCAATTGCAGATGTTTGCTATAATTCAACCCCACCTAGTTTACCGCTAACTTCAACGAATGGAATTACAGGGACTTGGAATCCGTCAACCGTTAGTAATACGGTTTCTGAAATTTACACTTTTACTCCCTCTGCGGGTATTTGCGCAGCTACAATTACATTAACGATCAATGTAAATGCGATTACACCATTATTTGACGTCGTTTCGTCCATTTGTGCAAATGCAACCGCTCCGCTATTACCTTCAACCTCTACAAATGGGATTATAGGCAGTTGGAATCCTACAATTGTTAGCAATACCGCTTCGGCCGATTATGTTTTTACGCCCGATGCAGGACAATGTGCTACAAGTACAACTTTAAATGTAACCGTAAATGAAATTATTACTCCTACTTTTACATCTATTGCTCCAATTTGCTCGGACGCAGTTCCTCCTGTTCTGCCATTAACATCTGATAATTCTATTACAGGAACCTGGAATCCTGCTACAATAAGCAATACTCTGTCAGGAACTTATACATTTACACCAACCGAAGGGCAATGTGCAACTTCTACTAATTTAACTGTTGAGGTCCGCCCCAATGTAACTCCAATTTTTGCAGAAATAAGTCCATTATGTTCGGGTGAAACAAGTCCAGTTTTACCACTTACATCAACTAATGGCGTTATTGGAACCTGGAATCCTGCTTCTGTTAGCAATACTTTATCGGGAAATTATATTTTTACGCCTGATGCAGGCCAGTGCGGATTGACAGCGAGCTTAAGTGTAACAGTTTATCAATCTCCAACTTCGATTACATTAAAAACTACGGATGTTATTAATGAGCAACCTGATGGGATTATTGAAATTACCGGCGTGACAAGTGGTTTAGAACCATATACCTATAGCATCAATAATAGTTCATTTACGTCAAATACGACCTATTCAAACCTAAATCCTGGTGAATACACCATCACTGTTTTAGATTCCAATGGTTGCGTGTTTAGTAAAAAAGTGACCGTAAATTCTGTTTGTTTAATACCAAATTTAATTACTCCAAATAACGATACTTTTAATGACACTTTCGACCTTACGGGTTGTGATATAGCAAAACTCCGTATTTATAATAGATATGGTGTAGAAGTAAATGATTTTCAAAATTATTCAAACCAATGGGATGGTAAAAATAAAAAAGGAGAATTCTTAGCTGACGGCACCTACTATTATGTAGCCGAAAATAAAAATGGAATTGTCAAATCGGGTTGGATATATGTTACTAGATAGAGTAAAAATACCCAATTTTGAAAAATTTTATCGGTTCATATTTTGCATTTCATAAATAAAAGTATCTAAATCTACTTTTTTATCTATCAGTGCTAATGCTTTATTGACGATGTAGTTTACATTGCCGATTGTAAATCCAAGGGCTACAGCAAATTTTCTTAAAAGTGTTTCTTGCTTATCGCCCAGATGATGGTCATGGTGAACTACTCTAGAAATATTATACAAATTCTCTAATCTTTCCACATATAAATAGGGCGGATTAAGAGGATATTTTAATGGATTGGCTAAAATTTCTTTATATTCTTCATCAGAAATATCCAGTTTTACAGCCAATTTGTCTAAAAACTTTTTTTCATCGGGATCAAACTTCCCCCCATCTGCATACAATACGAACTGCGGCAGAAAATCGACCTTTTACACGGTGTTTGAATTCGCTATCAAATAATTGTGCTATTGACATAATAATAGATTTTAAATGGTCAACTAAAGTTACAACATATTTCGATATTTTTCAACTATCAAATGCCAATATTTTTGTTAATATTTAACTCCTATTGTTAAAAATGTAGAGCTCAAAAAAGGCATTTCATAGCATCAAATAAAACTAATTTCAAAATAAATTGTAAGTTTGACAACCCCTAATATTTAAACTTGTTTACCATGTCAGAATTTTGGATTTTTTTCGAAAAAGGCTTGAGGCATATTCTAGACCTGTCTGCTTATGACCACATTTTATTTTTAATAGCATTAACTATTCCTTATGCCTTTAAAGACTGGAAAAGACTGTTGCTTTTAGTAACTATTTTTACCATTGGTCATACTGCAGCATTACTGCTATCGGTTTCTGGAGTGATGATTATTAAAATTAATTTAGTTACATTTTTAATTCCAACAACAATTCTAATTATTGCTTTTTTTAATCTATTCACTGCGGGAAAATCTTCAAAACAAGAAAGTATAAGCGTTATAGGGTTTGTAACTCTGTTTTTCGGAATGATTCACGGATTAAGTTTTGCAGCCTATTTTAAAACCGTAGTGAATGATTCTCCACAATCACAAGTATTGTCTTTATCGGAGTTTTCATTAGGAATCGAAACTTCGCAAATCATTGTAGTTTTTATTGTGTTGATACTTTCGTATATTGTCCAAACTTTCTTCCGATTTTCAAAACGCGATTGGACCTTAGCAATGTCGTCTTTTGTAATTGGCGTAGTTTTACCAATGATTATTTCAAGCGAAATCTGGAATAGATAAATAAAAAAATGGAAAATAAAAAATTAAATAAATATGACAAGGCCTATCTTCGAATTGCCAAAGAATGGGGTAATTTGTCTTATTGCAAACGCAAACAAGTTGGTGCAATAATCGTTCGAGATAAAATGATTATTTCAGACGGATACAACGGAACGCCATCGGGTTTTGAAAATTGCTGTGAAGACGAGGCAGGAATAACTAACTGGTATGTTCTTCACGCTGAAGCAAATGCCATTCTTAAAGTAGCAAAATCGACCCAAACTTGCGAAGGTGCCACACTATATATTACCCTTTCGCCATGTAGAGAATGTAGTAAATTAATTCACCAAGCTGGAATAAAAAGAGTGGTCTATCAAATTGTATATAAAGACACATCAGGACTGGATTTTCTCGTTAAAGCCGGTGTAATTGCAGAACAAATTGAAGAATTAGAATAAATAAGCTAAGATGAAAGCAATTATATTTTCTCTATTTTTACTATTGCCGTTTTTTGCTGTCATTGCGCAAGAAAAGGGAATTCTATTGCAAAATAAAAATGCTGAAAAATCAGATTTTTTAATGGAACACAAAAGAATAAAAGTAGTTACAACTGACGGCAAATGTTTTTATGGAAGATTTTCAATTATTGACAACAATACTATTTCAATAAATAACACATTAATTACTTTATCTTCAATTGAGAAAATTAAAAGAAAGTCGCTGACAGCAACCATTACTGCTCCAATAGTATGTACCTTAGGCGTTATTCTTATACTTGGAGGTACTGGAGTAACAGCTGTTGGTGGAGGATTGACAATAGTAGGATTGGGTATGATTTCTTCGGGCTTTACCATTCCGGTAATAGCTTTAATTTCTAACAAACATCCCAAAAACCAATGGGAATATACTGTAGGAGACATCCCATTGAATTAAATTATTTTAAATCTCAATATGAAATCTCCACTAACAACGAGTTTGCTGCAAACAAACACCGATAAATAAAAGGCGACCCGAGTCCGCCGTGGCGGACGAACTGGCGAAGCATACCATATAGGACCGCTAAAAAATCAAATTTTACCAATATGAAAATTAACCCAAAATACTTTCCAATACTTATTTTCGGGGCCTTAGCCTTTGGAATACTTCTAGGAGGATGGCTCAATTTTCCGGGTCAAAGTCAGTTTTTGGCCAAAAACAGTTCGAAAAACAAGCTCAACAAATTACTTGATTTTATAGACAACGAATATGTCGATAAAGTAAATGCTGATACCATTACCAATCGAGCCATCGAGAATATTTTGGGACAATTGGATCCACATTCGGTCTATATTCCGCCCAGTGAGCAAGCACAAGTTGCCGAAAGTATGCGAGGTGAGTTTATGGGAATCGGTGTGAATTTCTATATGTATAAAGATTCTTTAGCTATTATCAAGCCCGTCGAAAACGGACCTTCGGAAAAAGCGGGAATTCAATCAGGTGACCGAATTTTGTATGCCGATAAAACAAAATTATTTGGCCGAAAACTCCCTACAGACAGTCTATTTTCTAAGCTAAAGGGAAAAGAAGGATCTGAAATTTTAGTCACCGTTTATAGAAAAACGGAGAACAAAAAATTAAATATTAAAATTAAGCGAGGCATTATTCCCATAAAAAGTGTTGATGCTGCTCTGCTTTTGAACCCCACGACAGGTTATATCAAAATCAATCGCTTTGCCGAAAGCACTTTTGATGAATTCAAAATAGGCTTGACTAAATTAAAAGAAAAAGGCATAAAATCACTTGTGATCGACCTTCGGGACAACGGCGGCGGCTATTTAGAACAAGCTGTGGCTATTGCAGATGAATTGCTGGCAGACAAACAATTAATTGTATTTACAAAGGACAAAAACGGAAAAATCGAAAAAACAATAGCAACGAAAACCGGTAGTTTCGAAAGCGGAAAACTATTTGTATTGATCAACGAAAACAGTGCGTCCGCTAGCGAAATATTGGCAGGAGCCATTCAAGATAATGATAGAGGAACAATTGTAGGTCGTCGTTCTTTTGGGAAAGGATTGGTACAACGAGAAATGGATTTTGAGGATGGATCAGCGGTTCGACTGACGATTGCTAGGTACTATACGCCAACGGGGCGTTCCATACAAAAACCTTATTCAAAAGGCAACGAAGATTATTTGAAAGAAGCCGAACTGCGTTTTGATAGTGGAGAATTGTATTATAAAGACAGTATAAAAACACCTAATACGCCCAAATTCAAAACTCCAAAAGGAAAAATTGTCTATGGTGGTGGTGGCATCGTGCCTGATGTTTTCGTTCCTCTTGAATTGGAATCTAGCAAAGAACACACTTCTTATTTATTGCAAACTGGAGTTCTGGGCCAATTTGTTTTTGAACAATTAGATTACAACCGAAACGTTTTTAAAGGATTGACTTTCGAACAATTTAAAGCTAAAATGAATGGCGCAGATTTGTATTTCATTGCTTTTCAAAAATACCTTTTCAAAAACGGAATAAAGATCAATTTAGACAAAAACAAATCACTAGTAAAACTTTATTTGGCAGCAGAATTTGCCCGTCAGTTATTCAGTGAAAATAAGTTTTATGAAATTGTATTGGAAGAGGATGCTATGATTGACAAAGTTTTGAAATAGACCAATTTGAAATCGAGTCAGATTTGATTTTAAATATAAGATTGAACAGCGATTAAATTATAAAAAGGATGAAAAAAATTATATTTTTATTGTTATTGACCACTTCATTTTCTGTCAGTGCCCAACAGCAATATACTATCGAGAAAGCCATACATTATTACCCTGACACGGTTAACAAAAGTGATAAATACACAGATTCTCAATGTTCTTTAGATATTTATTATCCCAGAAATTCTAAAAACTTTGCGACAATTATTTGGTTTCACGGTGGCGGACTTACGGGTGGCACCAAAGAAATTCCACAAGCCTTGTTAGAAAAGGGCTTTGCAGTTGTTGGAGTCGAGTACCGGCTTTCGCCGAAAGTAAAAGCTGCTCTTTGCATAGAAGATGCCGCAGCAGCAATTGCTTGGACATTTCAGCATATTGAGAATTATGGTGGCAGAACTGATTTGATTTTTTTGTCGGGACATTCTGCAGGAGCCTATTTAACAATGATGGTGGGACTCAACAAAAAATATTTGGCCAAATATGAAATTGACGCCAATCGTATCGCTGGGAATATCTCTTTTAGTGGACAAACCATCACCCATTTTACCATTCGTAAAGAAATGGGAATTAAAGAAACACAACCATTGATTGACGAATATGCACCACTTTATTTTGTTCGTTCAGACGCACCGCCTTTGGTGCTTATCACTGGAGATCCTGAAATGGAACTGCTGGGACGTTATGAAGAAAATGCCTATATGTGGCGAATGATGAAACTTGCAGGCCACAAGCGTACTACAATTTTTAAATTAGAAGGTTTTGATCACGGATCTATGGTTGAGCCCGCTTTTCCATTACTGATAAAAGAGGTTAACGTAATAAAAAAGGAAATCTTGGAGAGAAAATAAAAAAATGAAATGTATTTTTTTAAGATTATTTCTTGATACTATCGTGTGATTGTGTCGGAATTCCACCATTCCATGACGTAAGAATATCCGTTGCAACAGCAGCTCCGCTTCCTGCAGCAATTGAAACCTGACTTCTTAAACCAGCGAGAGTACCAATAACATAAATTGCTTCAACCACAATATAATCAGCATTTTTGAGCTGAATTCTTTGTTTTTCGACAGGTGTTTTTTTATTCGGTTCAACGTATTGCATCAACCCTTCGATGGCAAAAGTATTGGCTGCTCCAATCGCTAGCACAATCATTTTTGATTTATAAGTATTTTTATTCGTAGTAATTGTAAATTCGGGACATTCGCCTTCGATTTTAAGGACTTTCTCATTGGGAATCTGGACAATATGAGGATAGCTTTCTGATAAATGCTGAATACTCTCAGCTAGTAAATCGGTTCCCAATTTTCCAGCAGGAATTCCGTAGGCATTATTAATAACTGCTTCTTGTAGATTAGAATTCTTCTGATGAGCAATAATTCCAATGGTCTTTTCGGTTACAAAAGGTTTGTTTTTGGCTGAACCTAAAACTAAAGCGCAAGAAATTCCAGAAACGCCACCGCCAATAATTAACAAATCGAACATTTAAAATTTATCGTTCATTTTTTCTTCAATGCTTTTTGACATTCTAAATATCAATAGAATCAAAATAGCACAAAAAGACGCAGCAATTCCAATAAAAGCAATCATGCTGTTTCCCTCTAGAGGATGTTTGAAGTCAAGTAAACTAATATTAAAAATAATTAGCCCAATTGCCAAAACGACCAATATGTTAGTGAAAAGTTTCATCTTTTAAATTTTATGTTATTGTAAAATGATGGGTAAATTTATAAAAATTTAATTTACAGGAACAAATCTTTAACATTACCAGCAAATAATTTAACAGCTATAGCCAAAAGAACCACTCCAAAAGCTTTTCTGATGACTCCCAAACCATTTTTTCCTAACATTTTTTCGATTTTTGCCGACGATTTCAATACGATGTACACCACGATAATATTCAAAACTATGGCGATAAGAATATTTACAGTTTGGTACTGCGCTTTCAAAGACAATAATGTAGTCATCGTTCCTGCTCCTGCAATTAACGGAAAAGCAATTGGGACAATTGAAGCTGAACTTGAAGCTTCATCACGGTAAATGCGAATTCCTAAAATCATTTCAAGTGCCAAAAAGAACAAGACAAACGAACCAGCAACTGCAAAAGAATGAACGTCGATGCCAATTAAACTTAAAAATTCTTCTCCAATAAAAAGAAAAACAATCATAATCATTCCAGCTACAAGCGATGCTTTCTCTGATTCAATATGACCGTGTTTAGCTCTCAAATCTACTACAATAGGAACAGTTCCCACGATATCAATAACGGCAAAAAGCACCATTGCTACTGTTGCTATTTCTTTAAAATCTAATTCCATATTCGATATAATTTATGGCGCAAAAGTAATACATTCAAAGTGTTAAACATAAATTTGACGTTGTATTTATGGTTCTGTTAACAATCAATTAATATTATTGTTTTGCATTTAATTGTATATTTAGCAAAAATTTACATATGAAAACAACTCTACACTTTCTTCTATTTTTTATCGTTTTCAACTCCTTTGCACAAATAACATTAGAACATATCTATAACAACAGTGCTGTCACTAGAATTAAACTTGAATATTCTGGAGAGAAATATTATGAATTAAAACGAGCTACGAATGAGTTGATTTTTTACAACAGCGACCACACTTTATGGAAAACCATCGTGTTGCCAGCTCCGATACCAAATCCATTTACCATAACCAACGTCTTTCACGTATCGGAAGCTAAAATAAATCCAGATGCCAATTTAGAAATCATTTTTGGATATTACAATGAGAGCTCTTTTTCTTATGAAACTAAAATTATTTCCGAAAATGGAACCACTTTATTGACAATTCCTAATGCTTATGGAGCCTCGTTGAGTGAAATTGATGGGCTTCCCGATAAATTGATTACAGAAAATACTATAAAGAATGTCATTAGTAAAGTGTATTCAATCCCCCAACTTACTTTAGAAAACAATTATTCTGATGGAAATATAAAAAGAATTAAACTAGAAAATTCTGGTGAAAAATATTATTCACTCGATAAAACAAATAACAATGCTAAAATTTACAATGCCAATCACAGTCTATGGAAAACCGTGAATTTGCAAAAACCAACTAATGCCATTTATACTGATATTGATTTTGTTTCAGAAACTAAAATTAAACCTGATGCACTTTTAGAAATTGGTTATACGATACAAGAAACAGTTAATAGCCATATTACTTATTCATCCAAAATTATCAATGAAAATAACCTAGAACTTTTAACCGTGCCTAATTCACAAAAACTGGTGATAAATACAATAAAAGGACTTGCTGATAAACTTGTTGTTGAACTACCGATTGATTTCTATATGTATAATACAAACATTTACAATTTACCTTCTCTTACTTTGGAAAAAACTTATGAAAGCTCGGTGTCAAGAATTAAATTAGAAAATAGTGATGAAAAATATTTTACGGATTTCAAACCTTTGAATAAACAATTAAAAATATACAACAGCAATCACACGCTATGGAAAACGATCAATCTTACGGATGTTTACGCTGGAGTTAATTCGATAAATTATCTTTCAGAAACTAAAGTAAATACAGATGCTCTAATTGAATTTTCATATTCATACCAAACAGGACTTCTTGCTGAAGGTTCTGAAATCTCCAGCAGAGTAATCAATGAGAATGGGGATGTTTTGCTAGATGCCCAATATGTTCGAAATTTACAAATAAATGAAATTAACGGTTTGCCAAATAAAATCATTGGCTATTATTCCTCAGGAGGACAAAATCCGTCAACGATAGGACTTGTTTATTCTTTGAACAATTTAAGCACTTCCAATTTTAACAAAATTGATAACGTTACAATGTATCCAAATCCTGCCAAATCATTTATAAACATTAACTCATTTTCCGCTCCTATCATAGAAGCGACAGTTTATAATATGAATGGTGTTTTAGTAAAAAAAGAAAATGCGCAAAACATTACAAAAATTGCTGTAGATAAACTTCCAGCGGGAATATATATAGTAAATTTGTCGGATTTTAATAATCAAAAATCTACTCACAAAATTACTGTTTCACACCAATAAAATGTTTCAACTAGGAAAAACGATTGTCTCAGAAGACATTCTCGAAAAAGAATTTGTTTGCAACTTATCCGCCTGCAAAGGCGCTTGCTGCGTTGGTGGCGATGCTGGAGCACCATTAAACGAAGCCGAAACAAAGATTTTAGAAGAAATCTATCCAAAAATTAAACCATTTCTACGCAAAGAAGGCATTGCGGCCATCGAAGCCCAAGGCACTTGGACAAAAGGCACCGATGGCGATCTCGAAACCCCTTTAATTGATAATAAGGATTGCGCTTACGTCATTTATGATGGCAAAACAGCACTTTGCGGGATCGAACAAGCGTATAATCAAGGTGAAGTGCTGTTCAAAAAACCCGTTTCTTGCCACTTATACCCTATTCGTGTCAAAGATTTCACCGAATTTTTCGCTGTGAATTATGATAAATGGGAAATTTGCGATGACGCCTGTTCTTTAGGTGCAGCACTCGAAGTCCCAATTTATAAATTTGTTAAAGAAGCACTCATTAGAAGATTTGGAGAGGGCTGGTATTTAGAACTCGAAAAAGTCGCCAGTGAATTAAAAAAATAACTTCAAAAAAAAAATTTTTTCAATTTCATAAATAAATAAATCCTATATTTTACAGTATCTAAGGCTGTTTTTTAATTTTTATAGCACTGAATTTCAATGTATTATAATTTGTATGAAAAATATTGAAATCACTTCCTTTTGTTAAAAACTCTTCCCGATTGTGAATAAGTTTGACTTTTTAAAACCGTCAGAATTCACAATCTTTGTGGTCTACGAAAAGTATAATATTTCGTTAAAATTTCACAAAAACAAAAATAACAATGGCAATACTTGAACCAATCTTACAAGAAAATAAAAATCGATTTGTGATTTTTCCTATCAAACACCACGATATATGGGAGTTTTACAAAAAAACAGAGGCCAGTATTTGGACTGCCGAAGAAATTGATTTGGCTCAAGATTTAAATGATTGGAACAACAAATTAAGTGAGGACGAAAAGTATTTTGTAAAACATATTCTTGCCTTTTTTGCCGCTTCAGATGGAATTGTAAACGAGAATTTAGCTCAAAATTTTGTCAACGAAGTGCAATATGCAGAAGCAAAATTCTTTTATGGTTTCCAAATCATGATGGAAAACATTCATAGCGAAACGTATTCATTATTGATTGACACTTATGTGAAAGACGAAGCTGAGAAAGACGAATTATTCAATGCTATCGAGAGATTTCCAGCCATCCAAAAGAAAGCCCAATGGGCTTTGAAGTGGATTGAATCGGATTCGTTTGCCGAAAGATTAATCGCTTTTGCAGCCGTTGAAGGTATTTTCTTCTCAGGAAGTTTTTGTTCTATTTTTTGGTTGAAAAAACGCGGTTTGATGCCAGGTTTAACCTTTTCGAATGAATTAATTTCTCGTGACGAAGGTGTTCATTGTGATTTTGCTGTGCATTTACACAATCATCATTTAAAACATAAAGTTTCAAAAGCACGAATCCGAGAAATTATCGTTGAAGCTCTAGATATCGAAAGAGAATTTATTACAGAATCGATTCCTGTTAGTTTGATTGGAATGAACGCGGTTTTAATGACTCAATATTTAGAGTTTGTAACCGACAGATTATTGGTAGAATTGGGTTGTAAAAGAGAATACAACACCGCAAACCCTTTTGATTTTATGGATATGATTTCGCTTCAAGGAAAAACCAACTTCTTTGAAAAGAAAGTAGGCGAATATCAAAAATCAGGAGTTATGAATACAGATATTGATGCTCAAAAAATTAGCTTCGATGCCGATTTTTAAATGATTGCCACGAAGGCACTAAGCCACTAAGAAAATAAAAAAACAGCCCAAATCCGAAATGAAGCTAAAATTTAGCTACAAATGCCTACGCAAAAAAACTTTGCAGCTTTATTTCATAGTGGCAAAAAACACATTAAACACCGGGATTAGCTTCCCAAAATCAATCACAAATACCCCGAAATAGAGAAGGGATTGTCTATTTCACAAAAAAGAAAAATTATGTACGTAGTAAAAAGAGATGGCCACAAAGAGCCTGTAATGTTTGACAAGATCACGGATAGAATTAAAAAACTATGTTACGGACTTAATGGTTTAGTCGAACCAGTAAAGGTGGCGATGCGAGTGATAGAAGGATTGTACGATGGTGTTTCAACCTCAGAATTAGACAATCTTGCTGCCGAAACTGCTGCTTCTATGACCATTGCACATCCTGATTATGCTCAACTTGCAGCTCGAATTGCGATTTCGAATTTACATTCCAATACCAAAAAATCTTTCTCGGAAACGATGAACGAAATGTATCATTATGTAAATCCTAGAACAAATCTTGAAGCGCCATTACTTTCCGAAGAAGTGCATAAAGTGATTATGGCCAACGCTGAATTTTTAGATTCGCACATTATATACAACAGAGATTTTAACTACGATTATTTTGGTTTCAAAACTTTGGAACGCTCGTATTTGTTGAGAATAAATGGGAAAATCGTAGAGCGTCCGCAACATATGTTGATGCGTGTTTCGGTTGGAATTCACTTAGGTGATTTGGAATCGGTGATAGAAACCTACGACTTAATGTCGAAAAAATTCTTTACTCACGCCACGCCAACCTTATTCAATGCTGGAACTCCAAAACCCCAAATGTCTTCTTGTTTCCTTCTTGCTATGAAAGACGACAGCATTGACGGAATTTACGATACCTTAAAAAACACCGCAAAAATATCGCAATCAGCTGGTGGAGTTGGACTTTCAATTCATAACGTTCGTGCAACGGGTTCTTATATACGAGGCACCAACGGAACTTCAAACGGAATTGTACCGATGTTGAGAGTTTTCAATGATACGGCTCGTTATGTGGATCAAGGAGGTGGAAAACGTAAAGGAAGTTTTGCGATTTACATCGAAACTTGGCACGCTGATATTTTCGAATTCTTGGATTTGAAAAAAAATACTGGAAAAGAAGAAATGCGCGCCAGAGATTTATTTTTTGCAATGTGGACTTCGGATTTGTTTATGAAAAGAGTACAAGAAAATGGCGATTGGACGCTAATGTGTCCTAACGAATGTCCTGGTTTGTATGACGTTCACGGCGAAGAATTTGAAAAAATGTACACCGATTACGAAAAAGCGGGCAAAGGAAGAAAAACCATCAAAGCGCACGAATTGTGGGAGAAAATTCTAGAATCGCAAATTGAAACTGGAACGCCTTATATGTTGTACAAAGATGCAGCAAACCGAAAATCGAATCAGAAAAATCTAGGCACCATTCGTTCATCGAATTTGTGCACCGAGATTATGGAATATACATCAAGTGACGAAATTGCTGTTTGTAATTTGGCTTCCCTTTCGTTGCCAATGTTTGTAGAAAACAACAAATTCAATCACGAATTGTTGTTTACAGTGACCAAAAGAGTAACGAGAAACTTAAACAAAGTTATCGACCGAAATTATTATCCTGTAATTGAAGCCGAAAATTCCAATATGCGTCATCGTCCAATTGGTCTAGGTGTACAAGGTCTCGCTGATGCTTTTATTATGTTGCGGTTGCCTTTTACGAGTGACGAAGCCAAAAAATTAAATCAGGAAATTTTTGAAACCTTATATTTCGCAGCAGTAACCGCTTCGATGGAAATGGCAAAAGAAGAAGGACCTTATTCTACCTTTAAAGGTTCGCCAATATCTCAAGGAGAATTTCAACACAACCTTTGGGGAATGAAAGACGAAGAACTTTCTGGTCGTTGGGATTGGTCCTCGCTAAGAAAAGAAGTTATGAAAAATGGGGTTAGAAACTCATTGTTAGTGGCGCCAATGCCAACCGCTTCGACTTCACAAATTTTAGGAAACAACGAAGCGTTTGAACCTTACACTTCTAATATTTACACCAGACGCGTTTTGTCGGGAGAATTTATTGTAGTCAACAAACATTTATTGAATGATTTGGTAGAACGTGGCCTTTGGAACGAAACCTTGAAGCAAGAGTTGATGCGCAATAATGGTTCAGTTCAGGACTTGGAAATTCCGCAAGACTTGAAGGAATTGTACAAAACCGTTTGGGAAATGTCAATGAAAGATATTATTGATATGTCCCGTCATCGTGGTTATTTTGTAGATCAATCGCAATCATTGAACTTGTTTATGCAAAACGCCAATTACTCTAAATTGACTTCGATGCACTTCTATGCTTGGCAATCTGGATTAAAAACTGGAATGTATTATTTGAGAACAAAATCAGCAGTTGATGCTATAAAATTCACTTTGAATAATGACAAAAAAGCGGAGCCACTTCCTGTTGTTGAAGTAGCAGCCAATAGTGTAGAAATGACTGCCGAAGAATACAGAGCAATGATCGAAATGGCAAAAAATGCTGGGCCGGACGATTGCGAAATGTGTGGAAGTTAATTTAGAAAAAAAATATCTTAGATTTGAAACAGTTATCATTTTGGTAACTGTTTTGTAATTAAAATAACTTCACGATAAATTGACAGACCATTTATGCAAACGATTTTTTATTCAAGATTTACGCTAAGATCGTAAAAATAGCAATGCAAATTACTGCCAAAACCACCCCACGAGCCATAAATTCCTTATTCATTTTTAGCAAAACACCAAAAGCAACCAAATCAAGAATTGCTCCCAAAGTAATTAATTTTCCCAATTTTCCATCCGATTTCATGCTTTGAATTCCAATCAAAAAATCGAAATCTGTAAAAAAAGTGATGAAGAGAAAAATCCCAAAAACGCAAGTTACTATTCCTATTGCAAAACCAATTAATATATGCTTTTTATCCATTCCATTCAAAATTGTTGAGTTGTTGTATTGCGTGATGTGCAGTTAAATCAAATTGAACAGGAACTACTGAAATATAGCCATTGGCAAGAGCCCATTCATCCGTATCTTCGCCTTGATCTTCGTTTACAAATTCTCCTGTGAGCCAGTAATAATCTCTGCCCTGAGGTGTTTTTCGTTTATCGAATTTTTCTTTCCAAAGCGCTTTCGCCTGACGACAAATTTTTATTCCTTTGATATCTTTTTCTTCTAATTTGGGGAAATTTACATTCAAAACCACACTTTCAGGAAGTCCTTTTTCTAAAACTTCTAAGGTTATGGTCTTAATAAATGATTTAATTGGTTCAAAATTTGCATTCCAATCATAATCCAAAAGCGAAAAACCAATAGCAGGAATTCCTTCGATTCCAGCTTCAACAGCGGCACTCATCGTTCCAGAATAAATGACATTTATAGAAGAATTAGAACCGTGATTGATACCCGAAACACACAAATCTGGTTTTCTTTTCAGGATTTCGTTAGTAGCTAATTTGACACAATCTACAGGAGTTCCGGAAGTGCTGTATTCTTGAATAACATCCTTTTCCTTAGAAATTTTATTGATAAACAAAGTATTGTTTATGGTAATCGAATGACCTGTGGCACTCTGAGGACTGTCAGGAGCGACAACGACCACGGTCCCAATTTCGGCCATAACGGAAATCAACGCACGAATTCCTGGCGCCGAAATTCCATCATCATTAGTAACTAAAATTAAAGGGCTATCTTTTTTCACGATTGATTTTTTTATTATTTTGCAATGAATGTCGGTCTTGTTTGTAAACAAAGAAACAAAATTAATCTCTTACGTGACTTCAACTAAAAAAAATTAACAATTTTATATCTTTAACAAAAATTTATAGACCATTTTGTTTTTGTTGGCACAGTTTTTACCGTAATTTGAATTTTAAATATTTATGGATACAATTATCAACTTTATGAAAAGAAATTATAAAATCCTCATAGCTGTAGTGTTACTTTCGGTGACATTATTTGCATTCAAAATTAATTCATTTAAGAGTGCTGACCCAGAAAAAGACAAAATGCTATTGGAATTATTGACCTTTGTTATTGAAAAAGGCCATTATAATCCGGCTAAAATCGATGACACTTTTTCCAAAGGAATTTATAAAGATTATCTTGAAGGCTTAGATCCATCCAAGCGGTTTTTCTTGCAATCGGATATCGACGAATTTTCGAAATACGAAACACTTCTTGATGATCAATTACTGAACAAAGACCTAACTTTTTTTAACCTTACTTACAATCGCCTAATGAAAAGAATGGGCGAAGGAAAAGAATATTACAAAAATATTTTAAGTACACGTTTCAATTATTCTGTTGATGAAACATTCAATACAGATTACGAAAAAGCTCCTTACGCAAAAAATGCGCAAGAGTTAAAAGAAAGATGGCGAAAACAAATTAAGTTATCTACACTTTCATCTTTGACTGACCGATTAAAAATACAAGAAAATAAAGAAAAAGGAATTGTTGAAAATGATGTCAAAAAGGCTGATGAGGAACTAAAACCTGGCGAATTTGTTAGTGGTTTAGAAAAATCACAAAACGACAAATCTATAGACGACAAACCAAAATCTCTCGAAGAATTAGAGAAAATTACTCGAGAAAGTTCGTTGAAATCATTAGACGAATATTTTGGATTTATGGAAGAATTAACTAGAGACGAATGGTTTTCTATCTATATTAATGCCATAACTGCTAGATTCGATCCTCATACTAATTATTTCCCACCTGAACAGAAAGAGAGCTTTGATGTAAGCATTAGCGGCAAATTCGAAGGCATTGGTGCTCGTCTTCAAAAGAAAAACGACTTTACCGAAATCACAGAACTTATTTCTGGAGGTCCAGCTTGGAGAGGAAAACAGCTCGAATCAGGAGATGTCATAATTAAAGTGGCTCAAGGAAACAAAGAACCTGTTGACATTGTCGGGATGAGATTAAATGATGTTGTCAAAAAAATCAAAGGAGCCAAAGGTTCTGAAGTTCGTTTGACTGTGAAAAAAGTAGATGGTTCCATTAAAACAATATCCATTATTAGGGACATTGTAGAAATAGAAGAAACCTATGCCAAATCGAGTGTTGTAGAACGAAATGGGGTAAAATATGGCGTAATTTATTTGCCAAAATTCTATATTGATTTTGAAAACAAAGACGGCCGTGATGCTGGAAAAGATGTTGCCGCTGAGGTAGAATCTTTGAAAAAAGCAGGCGTCAACGGAATTGTGCTTGACGTACGTGATGATGGTGGAGGTTCTCTTTCGACTGTAGTAGATATTGCGGGATTATTTATCGAGCAAGGGCCAATTGTTCAAATTAAATCGGCCGGAAGACAAAAAGAAGTGCTGTTTGATAAAGATAAAAAAATCGAATGGGACGGACCATTAGTGATTATGGTCAATAGCTTTTCGGCTTCGGCCTCTGAGATTTTAGCGGCAGCCATTCAGGATTATAAAAGAGGAATTATCATTGGAAGCAAACAAACCTATGGAAAAGGAACCGTTCAAAATGTGATTGATTTGAATCAGTTTGTACGAAGTAGCGATAAAGGTGATTTAGGTGCATTAAAAACAACTACGCAAAAATTTTATCGAATAAATGGAGGTTCAACCCAATTGGAAGGCGTAAGTAGTGATGTTGTTATGCCAGATAGATATGCCTATTTAAAAATGGGAGAACGCGATGTGGATAATGCAATGCCTTGGGATAAAATAGACGCTGCACAATACACTATTTGGACTAACAACGCAAAATTTAATAAAGCCATTGCGGATAGTAAAAACAGAATCGCTCAAAATCACCAATTCAAATTAATTGAAGAAAATGCCAAATGGATTGACCAAAGAAGTAAAGAATATGATTATAGTTTAAAATTAGAGGAATTCAAAAAGAATCAGAAAGCCATTGAAGAAACCAATAAAAAATACAAATCAATTGTAGATTATAATTATCATTTAAAATTTTCTTCATTGCCTTTGGAAGCTGAAGCTATGAAAACAGACGCTTCTCTTAAAGAAAAAAGAGAAAGATGGCACGAAAGTTTAACTAAAGATATTTACGTAGAAGAAGCCTTGAATATACTAGATGATTTGCAAGCCAAACCAGTAGTTAAAAAAAGTGTTTCGGAAGCTTTAAAAAATAAAAAATTGGTTAAATCATAGTAGTAAATAATACCAACCACATTTTTAAAATAGTCCAAAGAGAATTTGTATAATGCCGATATAGTATGAAAATAGTCCAGTTTTATTGGACTATATTGAATACATAATCGGTATAAATTATAACTTCTTTTACATCTAAAACGCTACAGAAATTCTTCGTGAATAGCTGTAGCGTTTTTTATTTTGTGCTAAATTACAATTTTTGACTTTTAATCAGCTGTATAAATGTTTATTTTGGCCGCAAACGATTTTGCATAATTTCGAAAAATGACCCAATTGACTGTTATCGAATTGAAAGATAAAAACTGAAAACAGTTTGGAGACAGAAGTGATTGTAAGCCTTGGGATCATCTTCAAAGGCTACCACTCATTCACTTTATTGGCGTCCATTTTTATAAAAATAAACAGCAAAATGGTGAAACCCCAAAGTCCTGAACCACCGTACGAAAAGAAAGGTAATGGCACTCCAATCGTTGGAAAAATACCCAAAACCATAGCGATATTTACAAAAAAGTGGATGAATAAAATAGCTGCCACACAATAGCCATATACACGGCTAAATTTTGTTTTTTGTCTTTCAGCGAGGTAAATTATTCTAAGAAATAAACCAACAAATAGTGCAACTACAAGAAGAGAGCCTAAGAAACCCCATTCTTCGCCAACTGTGGTAAAAATATAATCGGTGTGTTGCTCAGGTACAAATCCTCCTTTAGTTTGTGTGCCTTCAAGAAAGCCTTTTCCAAACCATCCACCAGAGCCAATAGCAATTTCAGATTGATTGGTATTGTATCCAATGCCTTTCATATCGACTGATTTCCCAAGCAAAATATTAAATCGATCGCGGTGATGTTGCTTGAAAACGTGCGTAAAGACATAATTTACGGACAGAACAAAACCAGAAACTAATGCAAAAAGAATGCTGCTAAACACAATATTTCTATCGCCCAACCTAGACTTAAAATGAATAAATGCTATGGTTGCTAACGCTAGTAGAATAACATATTGAGGTTCTAAAACAAGTGTGAATACAAATAATAATATGGCGCAAAATCCAGTCCATAAATACCATGCTGGCAAGCCTTCACGATATAAAACAATTAAAAATATAGTGTAAATCAGTGCGCTTCCAGGATCAGGTTGAGGTAAAATGAGCATTACTGGCAAAAATACGATCGCCAATGCTTGAATTTGGCGATTGACATCTTTTAAATTGATTTGTGAATCACTCAAGTATTTTGCCAATGCTAGTGCTGTTGCTGCTTTGGCGAACTCTGAGGGCTGAAGTGTAAAACTTCCGAAACCATACCAGCAACGCTGACCAGCAATGGTTTTCCCGAAGGCAAACAAACCTAACAATGACAATAATGAAATTCCATAAATTACACTAGAATATTTTTCATAGAACTTTCCGTCAACATAAAGAACAATAAAAATTAGTGGGATGGTTAGTAGTATAAATAAAAATTGCTTTTCTGCAGTTCCTTCCATAGATGATAACGAGGAGGAATAAATGTTCAACCAACCCATTAGCACTAATACAATGTAAATTGCAATGCATATCCAGTCGATGTTGTTGGTTAAACTTTGATTTTTCATTGGGTACTAATTAATTTTTTTAGTAGTATCAATTTTTACTTTTGGTACTGGTATTTTGCTTTTCGTTATAGAATCCTTTATTCTCATTTCTTTTTTAACCACGTCTGAAAGCCCACCTAACTTGGCATATCTGTCTTGCAAACTTCTTTCCAAAGTTCTTTTTTCTAAGTCGGTTCTTGTAATTTTTCCTCTAAGGTACTTCTCAATCATTAAACTGGCAATTGGCCCAGCAATTACGGAACCAAATCCTCCATTTTCGACTAGAATAGCAATCGCAATTTTCGGATTATCTTTTGGTGCAAAAGCAACAAAAATCGAGTGGTCTTCTAGCTGAGTTCTTTTTCCATTTATTTTCGCAAAGTTCTCGGCGGTTCCTGTTTTTCCACAAATCTCAATTCCGTCCACTCGTAAACCAGCGGCAGTCCCAAAATTGTAAACATCAAACAACCCATTAATCATAGGTTTAAAATGACTTTTGTCTATTGTTGTAACGTGTTTAGTAGTGTATTTTTTATCTATTTTTTCACCTTCAATTTTTTTGATGATATGAGGCGTGTAATAATAGCCTTCGTTAGCGACAGTAGCCATCATATTGGCCAATTGAATAGGAGTCAATAATACTTCTCCTTGACCAATAGCATTGGAAATAATCGTTTTACCGCTATATCCCCAACCAGGATATATTTTTTTATAGGTTTTTGAATTGGGAATTTTTCCTTTCTTTCCTGTTGGCAAATCATAGCCCATAAATTGACCAAGTCCAAAACTTTTTACGTGATTACTCCAAACATCTACTGCATAAGGAGTGTTTTTATACTTACCAATGGTTCGCAAATAAACATTAGAAAAATAGGCATTACAGGATTTATACACTCCAATATTAAGATCACGAGAACCGCCACCGCAATGGCATCTCTGGAATCGTCCAGGAGCGTAAGCAAAACCGTGATTACACATAAATGTAGTATGAGTATCTATTATATTTTCTTGAAGGCCTACTAGTCCAGTCAATATTTTAAAGGGGGAACCAGGAGGATATTCTGCCAAGAGTCCCCTGTCATAAAGTGGTTTTGCAATAGAATCGCGATACAACAAAGTATAATTTTTAGAACGCTGACGTCCTACTAAAATTGCTGGATCATAATTTGGCGCCGTTACTAAAGCTAATATTTCCCCCGTTTTGGGTTCAATAGCAACGATTCCGCCCCTTTTATTAATCATTAATTCCTCTCCATATTTTTGAAGTTCCATATCAATCGTAAGATTGATGTCTTCTCCTTGCACGGCAATCGTATCGTATTTTCCTTCTTTGAACGAACCGATTTCGCGATTGTATTTGTCTTTTTGAATGTATTTCACGCCTTTAATACCGCGTAAAGTTTCTTCATAACTTTCTTCAACACCTTGTTTTCCAATTAAATCACCACTGTTATAATAGGGGTTTTTCTCAATCAATTTATCGTTGACTTGTGTGATACCCCCAAAAACGTTGGCCCCAAAATTGACTTGATAATCTCTCAAGGAACGTTTTTGAAAATAAAAACCTTCAAATTTTCGGATTTTTTCCTGAAATGCAGCAAATTCACTTTTATTCAATTGCGCCAAAAATAAGGAAGGTAATCGTGGACTATAGACTTTAGCTTTGGCTATTTTAGTAATAAAATCGGCTGGAGTAATAGCTAATAATTGGCAAAACTCAATGGTATCTAAATTTTTTACATCTCTAGGAATAACCATAATATCATAAGATGGCTGGTTAGCAACCATCAATTTCCCATTTCGATCGTAAATATACCCTCTTTCAGGATAGTCATACTGAATTTTTATGGCATTATTATCTGACTTCAATTTGAAGGAATCGTTGATAACTTGTAAGTAAAAAAGGCGCAATAACAGTAAAGAAGCTGCAATAATAATCATTGTAGGAAGCAACACTTTTCTCATCGTCTATTTGGCTTAGTAAGATATATTATAATAATGCAAATGATTAAAGTAAAGACAGAACTCAATACAGTTCGAAGTAAAATGTCTAAGATTAAGATGAATTTAAACGCTTCTAAAGCAAAAAGAATTATATGGTGTATTAGTACTGATAACAATATAAAAGTAAATCTTTCGGGCGTTAAAACATCATTGAGTTTTATGGTTTGGTATTCGTAGCTTAAACCAAACGCAAATTTAAAAAGATACGGTCTATAATAAGCCAAAATTACACAAGCAGCTGTATGAAATCCTCCAGAGTTACTGAACATATCCATACAAAGCCCAAGAAAAAAACTTGCTGCTACTAGTCCTGATTTGTTGCCGTTTACTGGGTATAAAATAATAAAAAGAATATAAGGATAAGGACTGATGTAGCCCAAAAAGTTCATATTATTGAAAATAATAATTTGAACAGCCAATAGCAGTATAAAACGAAAAATATTTACGAATAAAGTACTATTCATCTTTTTCTTCCTTTTTTTCTAAATTGATAATTTCGTCTCGGCTTTTACTTTTGATGATATAAACGTGACCCAAATTAGTCATATCATTAAATAATTTAACCTCTATGGTATAATAATGGGTTTGATTGTCTATTTTTATTCTATCAATTGTTCCGATATTGATATTCTCTGGAAATATTACTGATTGCCCACCCGTTACAATAGTGTCTCCCTTTCGTATACTTGCTAATCTCGGCACATCCGTCAATTGTACAAATCCAGTGCTTTTACCGTCCCATCCCAAAGAACCAAAATGATTTGATTTTTTAAGTTTGGCATTGATTTGAGATTTAATATTTAAAATACTTATCACAGTCGAATAATTGCTCGAAGTATTGTCAATTATCCCAACAATCCCTAAACTGTTGATGACTCCCATGTCGGATTTCACTCCTTGAAAACTGCCGGAATTTATAGTTAAATAATTTTCGTGAGTGTTAAACGTATTGTGAATTACTTTCGAAACGATAATGTCATCAGGTTTTATTCCTTTCAGGCTGTCTAGTTTTGGAATTGCAGAGGTGTCTTTGGTATTGAAAAGTAGGCTTCTTAACTTGGCATTTTCTTGAGCAAGCGCATCGTTTTGAGTTCTTAAATTAAAATATTCACGGACATTATTTATTTTTTCATACACAGTACCACTTACAAAATTTGCAGAACTAATCATCTTACTTCGATGATAGGAATGGGATTGAATTGAAAGTGAAAGTGAAATGCCTAAAAGCAGCAAAAACAGCAAACGATTACTGTTTTTATAAATAAAATTAAATATTTGCTGCATTTCTTAGCGGTATAATGTATGTTGAAAATTTAAACTAGTCACCCTAAACTAACATTTTTTATTTTATTAAAACGCTTTTAAATCGAGCAAGATTTTTAAGCGCCATTCCTGTTCCTCGAACCACAGCTCTTAAAGGATCTTCGGCGATATAAACAGGTAAATCTGTCTTTTGTGAAATTCTTTTGTCAAGACCTCTCAACATCGATCCTCCACCAGCAAGATAAATACCAGTGTTGTAAATATCCGCCGCCAATTCTGGTGGGGTTTGAGATAAAGTTTCCATAACAGCATCTTCCACTCGTTGAATCGATTTGTCTAATGCTTTTGCAATTTCTCGGTAAGAAACCGACACTTGTTTTGGCTTCCCCGTCAATAAGTCTCGTCCTTGAACAGACATATCTTCTGGGGGAGTTTCTAAATCTTCGATAGCGGCACC
Organism: Flavobacterium sp.; assembly: GCF_031423415.1. Taxonomy (GTDB): domain Bacteria; phylum Bacteroidota; class Bacteroidia; order Flavobacteriales; family Flavobacteriaceae; genus Flavobacterium. Next base: position 4,009 of record NZ_JANPFL010000134.1, on the reverse strand, counting down.
CACTTGAATTTTTATTTTTTCGGCAGTACTTTCTCCAACAAAAAGGTTGTGTTGAGTACGCATATAATACACGATGTCATTGGTGAAAACGTCACCCGCAATTTTAACCGATTTGTCGCAAACAATTCCACCCAAAGCGATTACGGCAATTTCTGTTGTTCCACCACCTATATCTACAATCATGTTTCCTTTAGGCTGCATAATGTCAATTCCAATACCAATTGCTGCTGCCATAGGTTCGTGAATCAAATAGACTTCTTTACCATTTACGCGTTCACACGATTCTTTTACCGCTCTCATTTCCACTTCAGTAATTCCAGAAGGGATACAAACCACCATTCTTAAAGCTGGAGTAAACATTCTTTTTTTCAAAGCGGGAATGCTTTTTATAAGCATGCTTATCATTTTTTCGGAAGCATCAAAATCAGCAATTACACCATCTTTCAATGGTCTTATCGTTTTAATGTTTTCATGAGTTTTCCCTTGCATCATGTTGGCTTCTTTACCAACAGCAATGATTTTTCCTGACACTCTATCACGAGCAACAATCGAAGGGCTATCAATAACAACTTTATCATTGTGAATGATTAAAGTGTTTGCGGTACCAAGGTCTATCGCAATATCCTCGGTCATGAAATCAAAAAATCCCATACGTTTATTAGGGTATAAAAATTTATAAAAAAATAATGTACAAAGCTAAACAAATTAATGCTTGAAATGACGCGTTCCTGTAAATACCATTGCAACTTTATTTTCGTTACAATAATCAATACTTAATTGATCTTTTATGGATCCTCCAGGCTGAATTACGGCTGTTATTCCAGCATTCTTTGCAATTTCAACACAGTCTGGAAAAGGGAAAAAAGCGTCACTTGCCATCGATGCTCCTTTTAGGCTAAATCCAAAAGTTTTCGCTTTTTCAATTGCTTGCAACAAGGCATCTACTCTTGAGGTTTGTCCTGTTCCAGAAGAAATCAAAGTGCCGTTTTTTGCAAATACAATCGTGTTCGATTTGGTGTTTTTACACACTTTAGAAGCAAAAATCAAATCGGCTACTTCTTGTGCGGTTGGTGCTGTAGTCGTAACGGTTTTTAAGTCTTCTTTAGTATCTGTGATGTTGTTTCTTTCTTGAACCAAAATTCCGTTCAGGCAAGTTCGCACTTGTTTTTGTGGTAAAGCTACTTCGTTTTGAATCAAGATGATTCTGTTTTTCTTTTCTTGTAAAATAGCAAGGGCAGCTTCGTCATAACTTGGAGCGATTACCACTTCGCAGAATAACTTGTTGATTTCTATAGCTGTTGCTACATCAATTTTTGAATTAGCAATCAAAACACCGCCAAAAGCAGAAGTAGGATCGCAAGCCAAAGCTACATTGTAGGCTTCGCTAATGGTTGGTCTTGTTGATAATCCGCAAGCGTTATTGTGTTTCAAAATGGCAAACGTCGGTCCGTCATTTTTGAATTCATTAATCAAATTTACTGCTGCATCAACATCCAATAAATTATTATAGGACAATTCTTTTCCGTGAACTTTATTAAACATGGCATCAAAATCCCCAAAGAAAAATCCTTTTTGATGTGGATTTTCTCCGTATCTCAAAATTTGACCGTCAGCAATACTGGTTTTGAAAATAGTTTCGTCACTATTGAAATAATTGAAAATTGCAGTATCGTAATGAGAAGAAACGTGAAATGCTTTTGTAGCAAAAAGTTTTCTGTTTTCCAATGTTGTTGCGCCATTTTGTTTGCTAATCAAATCCAAAAGCAAACTATATTCATTTACCGAAGGAACGATTACCGTATCCTTGAAGTTTTTTGCGGCAGCACGAATTAACGAAATACCACCAATATCTATTTTTTCGATAATATCACTTTCACTAGCGCAAGAAGCAACCGTTTTTTCGAAAGGATACAAGTCAACAATAACTAAATCAATTTGAGGAATATCGTATTCCTTCATTTGTTGCACATCGCTTTCGTTGTCTTGACGATTCAAAATTCCTCCAAAAACTTTTGGGTGCAAGGTTTTTACTCTTCCGCCAAGAATTGATGGATAAGAGGTAACATCTTCAACAGGAACTACTGGAATGCCTAGACTTTTGATAAATTCTTCTGTTCCACCAGTTGAATAAAAGATTACATTTTGCCCGTTTAATTTCTTAATTATGGGTTCCAAACCCTCCTTTGAAAATACGGAAATTAATGCGGATTGAATTAGCTTTGCTCCGTTCGGGCTTTGCCCTCGGGTTGTTTTTGTTGTGCTCATCGCGTAGTTAAAGATTTGTGCTGCAAAAGTAGTTTTTTTGAAGATAAAATTCAAATGTATTTCTGTAACAATATTTTAAAAAACGACACCTATGAGTTGTTGATTTTCCATTAGGATTATGAATAAAATTTTTGGAATTTTACAATAACATTAAACACCGTTTTATGCTAGTTTATTTTCGATTATTATCTGAGAGTTTCCGTTTTGCTATGAATGCTTTACGAAACAACAAACTGCGTACTTTACTGTCTTTACTCGGTGTTACCATTGGGATTTTTTCAATTATAGCCGTGCTTGCTGCCGTTGATTCATTGGACAGAAAAATCACCAAGGATTTGAGTTCTTTAGATAAAAACACCATTTATTTAATGAAAATGTCTTTTGGCCCTTCGGAAATTCCAATGTGGAAGAGAGAACAATTCCCGAATGTAAAATACGATGAATACCTTTATATGAAAGGTGCAATGACCAATACAGATCAGATGGGTTACCAAATATTTACCAAAAGTGAATCGATTAAATATGGATCAAATACCGTAACTGATGTTAATGTAGTACCCGTTTCGCACGAGTTTATCGATATACAAGGACTAGAATTTGAGGAAGGAAGATTTTATACTGAGTCAGAAGCTAATTCTGCAGCTCCAGTTGCTGTTATTGGTAATGATATTGCAAAATCTTTGTTTGAAGACGCAGAACCCATTGGTAAAAAAATCAGAATGTATGGGCAACGGTTTACGGTTATAGGAGTTTTGAAAAAACAAGGTGCAGGAATGTTTGACAACAATGACAGCTCTGCCTTTATTCCTGTCAATTTTGTTCGACAAAGATTTGGTGACAATAATAAGGGATTGATTAATGTAATCATTTTCAAGCCCGAAAAAGGAGTCGATATGGATGCCTATAAAGCTGAAATCTCCCAAAAACTTCGCGCTTTTCGTGGCGTAAAATCAGGAGAAATTGATAATTTCTTCATCAATGTTTTCTCAGGATTTACTGATTTTATCGATGGAATTATTTCTCAAATGAATATGGTTGGATGGGTTATTAGTGGATTTTCGTTGCTTGTCGGCGGTTTTGGAATTGCCAATATTATGTTTGTTTCTGTTAAAGAAAGAACCAATCTAATTGGAATCCAAAAATCTCTTGGTGCCAAAAACCGATTTATTTTGTTTCAATTCTTGTTTGAAGCGATTATTCTTTCGGTAATAGGGGGGATTATAGGGTTGTTTTTGGTTTGGATTATAGCTATGATTCTAACTAAAACATTAGAGTTTGAATTTATTTTAGGAATGGGTAATATTCTTTTAGGAACTGGACTTGCCGCCATTATTGGTTTAATATCAGGAATTCTTCCTGCAATTGCTGCTTCTAATTTAGATCCTGTTGAAGCGATTAGAACGGGAATGTAGTGTTCAGTGTTCAGTTTTTGAGTGTTCAGGTAGCATCAAGTCTATGGGAGGAAAAAACAATCTTATACATCTTTTTTTCCTTTGACTAATCTTTGATTCTATTTGTCACGCTGAAAGCGTCTCAAAGTATAAGAGCAAATTGATTCAGACGCCTACAGCCAGACAAATAGTGAGAATAAATAAACATACCATAACTAGTCAACCCTTAAAAAGAGCTATTTTTAATTTCCACAAAAATAGGAATATTATTTTCAGGATAGAAGTTGAACAAATAATTAAGCCAAAAAACAATTTGTTCCTTGATTTGGTTGAATCGGAGCTTAAAATTGTAC
>NZ_JANPFL010000133.1:0-1160 GCF_031423415.1 Flavobacterium sp. | reverse complement strand
TTTGACATCGACGAAATCGAAAAAGGCAACGGCTTGAACAATATGAAAAAACGCATCTTAGAAATTAACGGAAAATTCGATTTGCAATCTAACGAAAACGGAACAAAGATTGAGATATTGATATAAAAAAAGCGGTCTTATAAAATAGTTAAGACCGCTTTTTAGAAACTTAATTTCTATCTTTAGAATTGTGTTTTTTTCTATAAATAGTTTTTGAAGCTTGCTTTTTTTCAGCAACAATTATTTTTTTCTCCTCTTTTGTTACAACACCATCAGCTTTTGCTACGGCTGTAGCTTGTTTAACATCTTGTCTTTGCTTCGCAATTTGCACTCGTTCTGATTTTGTAATTTCGCCACTTTTAACACCTTGTTTAATACGTTGTGCCTGATTTTGTGCGTTTGAAAACACAGAAACTCCAATTAATAGCATTCCTGTAATGATTTTTTTACTGTTCATAATCTTGATTTTAATTGTTAACTTAATTATAAGACCATAAATGTATAAAAAGGTTTAATCGCTAACACAAAAAAATACGACAAATGTCGTATTTTTTTGTGTTTAAAATTACCGCAGATTTGTAATATAAAATAATAAGAAATTATTAAAACTAAATATTATGAAAAAATCATCCCTATTAATCCTATCTGTTTGCGTTTTGGGTTTTATACCATTGAATGCCCAAACCAAAAAAACTGCTAAAAAACCATTAGTTGTTGCAAAAACCGAAGTTGTTGCCGCACCAGTTGTTGCAGAAGTTAAGCAAGAACCAACAAAAGCCGAAGAGCCAAAAGTGGTCGCAGAAGAACCAAAAGCCGAGGAAAAAAAATCTGGACTTGGCGGATTTTTCAAAAAAATGAAAGACAAGGTTTCTAGTGCTGTTAAAAGTGACGAAAAAACAGAATCGAAAACTGACGATTCTAAAAAATCAGAAGTAGCAACTTCATCTAAAAAAGAAGAACCTATCAAAAAGAAAGGAAGCTCGAAAAAATCTGGAAATTTCACTACAGTTTGGGAAACACAATTCGAAAACAAAGCCGAGAGAATTGCAATGGTTTCTTGGGACGGAACAATAGTTATTGGCACAGACGACAATTCTGCATCTGCAATCGATGGTGACGGAAAACCACTTTGGGATGGCGATTACAAAAAAATGACAACC
>NZ_JANPFL010000132.1:0-21851 GCF_031423415.1 Flavobacterium sp. | reverse complement strand
TTTGTGTAGAAACATAATTACAAGAGTAATGTTTTTCTAAAATTAATTTTACGCATTCAAGCTTAAATGCATAATCATACTTGACTTTTCTTTCCATAAAAATACCCCCAAATAGTGTCTAACTTTTTGGGGGCAGTCTATGGTTTCGGATTTTTTTTGGCTTATTAACAAAAAAAGATTGTTTATTAACAATTATTTGTAATAACTCCATAGGAATGTTTTTTTAATTTTGTTTACTTTCGCTCTATGGAAAATGTCAAAAGTATAAACCCAATTCGAATAGATAAATCAACGATCATCAACCTTGAAAAAGGGAAGTTGCCACCTCAAGTTATAGACCTAGAAGAGGCTGTACTTGGTGCGATGATGATTGACAAAAAAGGAGTCGATGAAGTAATTGACATTTTACAACCTGATGCTTTTTACAAAGAAGGGCATAAATATATTTTTGAGGCTATCGTTCAGTTGTTTACAGATACTCAACCCATTGACTTATTAACAGTTTCGGCTCAGTTGCGAAAAAACGCAAAATTAGACTTGGCTGGAGGTGATTTGTATCTTATTCAGCTTACTCAAAAAATTTCATCCTCTGCTCACATTGAATTTCACTCCAGAATCATTCTCCAAAAATTTATTCAGCGCAGCTTAATACGTATTTCTTCGGATATTATAGAAGAATCTTATGATGAAACAACAGATGTTTTTGATTTATTAGACAAAGCTGAATCAAGACTTTATGAAGTTACTCAAGGAAATATAAAACGAAGTTCGGAAACCGCTCAAAGTTTAGTTTTACAAGCGAAAAAAAGAATTGAAGAAATTGCAAATCAGAAAGGATTAAGCGGAGTAGAAACAGGTTTTACAAAACTAGACGCAATTACATCAGGTTGGCAACCCAGTGATTTGATTATTATCGCTGCTCGACCTGGTATGGGAAAAACTGCTTTCGTACTTTCGATGGCACGAAATATTGCAATCGATTCTGGGCATCCTGTAGCGTTATTTTCCTTAGAGATGTCCTCAGTGCAATTGATTACAAGGTTGATTTCTTCAGAAACCGGTTTGTCTTCGGAGAAATTGAGAACTGGTAAATTAGAAAAATTTGAATGGGAACAATTGAGTGTGAAAGTACGAGATTTAGAAAAAGCACCGCTTTATATTGATGATTCGCCTTCGCTTTCTATATTTGATTTACGGGCAAAAGCCAGACGTTTGGCTTCACAGCACGGAATTAAGATCATCATCGTCGATTATTTGCAATTGATGACGGCAGGCGGAAACGGAAAAGGTGGTGGGAACAGAGAACAAGAAATTTCAACCATTTCCCGAAATTTAAAAGCGTTGGCAAAGGAATTGAATATTCCCGTAATTGCCTTATCTCAATTATCTCGTGCTGTAGAAACTCGTGGTTCAAGCAAAAGACCCTTACTGTCCGACCTTCGTGAATCGGGTGCGATTGAGCAAGATGCTGATATTGTTTCGTTTATTTACCGACCAGAATATTATAAAATAGACGAGTGGGACGATGAAGAGCAAACGCCATCGGCTGGGCAAGCAGAATTTATTATTGCCAAACATCGTAATGGTTCTCTTGAAAATGTTCGTTTGAAATTTATTGGACACCTTGGTAAATTTGATAATATTGAAGAATATGGTGGAAATTTCGATGATTTACCATCCAAGATGAATCACGATGATAATCCTTTCCAAACCAAAAATCTTCCATCTCCAAATGAGGCCTTTGGTAGTAATTTGAATAACGATGACGATGATGAAATGCCGTTTTAGAAAATAAATTAAAATTTGCTAATTAGCGTTTTTTTTTAGTGTTAGAGCCAAACAAAAACTCGTATATTTGATATAAAATCATCTAAATGATATTAAAAAAACTATTATTACTTTTCCTAATCCTGATTTCATTTTCGGCAAAAGCTTCGTCTATTTTATTGCCAATGGATGAAACTACACAGCAAAACCATCTTAAAGCCTACGGAATCACCTATTGGTGTATCGAAAAAAAATACAAAGCGAGTTGGTTACTCAATTATCGTGGAGGTTCTTTTTTATTGACGGATGCTCCCGAAATCCGTAAAGAATGCCAAATTCGAGGCGTAAGTTTTGAAGTGTTGAGTGATGCCGAAACCAATCAAATTCTAGCGGATATATCCAGTCCTTCTCAAAATATGGAGGCGGTTGCACTTGAAAAAGCGCCAAAAATTGCTGTTTATACACCTAAAGGAAAACAACCTTGGGACGATGCTGTAACACTAGTTTTGACGTATGCTGAAATTCCGTTTACACCCATTTATGACGAGGAAGTTTTAAGCGACCAGCTTATACTTTACGATTGGTTGCACTTGCATCACGAGGACTTTACAGGACAATATGGAAAATTTTTTGGTTCCAATAGGAATTCGCCTTGGTATATCGAACAAAAAAAAGATTCCGAAATTTTGGCAACCAAATTGGGTTACAATAAAGTGTCGCAAGAAAAAGGGGCAGTAGCCAAAAAAATCCGAGATTTTGTAATTGGTGGCGGATTTATGTTTGCCATGTGTTCTGCGACGGATAGTTTTGATATCGCTTTGTCTGCCGACGGAGTTGATATTTGTGAATCGATGTTTGATGGTGATGCAAGTGAATCGAATTACCAGTCCAAAATAAATTATACCAATACTTTTGCATTCAAAGATTTTATTTTAGATCGAAAACCAGAACATTATGAATTTTCGAATATTGATATGACCGAAAAAAGAGTACTGCTTCCTATGCAAAAAGACTATTTCACTTTAATGGAATTTTCGGCAAAATGGGATCCAATACCAAGTATGCTGTGCCAAAATCACACGCAACTTATAAAAGGATTTATGGGACAAACCACTGCTTTCGATCCTGCACTTATTAAATCGAATATACTGATAATGGGAACCTGCGAACTCAATGGCGAGGCACGTTATATTCACGGTGAAAAGGGCAAAGGCATGTTTACTTTTTATGGTGGTCACGATCCAGAAGATTATCAACATAGAGTAGGCGATCCGGCAACGGTACTTGATTTGCACCCTAATTCTCCGGGGTATCGATTGATTTTGAATAATGTATTGTTTCCAGCTGCTAGAAAAAAGAAACAGAAAACATAAAAAATGCAGCGCATCTCCGTTTTTGCAAACCAAAAAACCACCAAAATTGCTTTTGGTGGTTTTTTTGGTTATTATGTAAGGTTACATAATACAAAACATTATTATATCTTAATCCAATTTTACTACCCCGTTTGTCAAGTTTATGCTGTAAGCACCTAAAGCGTCTCGACTCTCGTGCGTTGCGACTCCTACGGAGTGACAAATAGTCTTGTTTTTTGGACTATTTTGTAAGCGTTTTTGGTATTATGAGGTTGGTGTGGTTGCACCGCCACCTTTGTTAGATGAACGCATGGATTGTAGGATTTTTGAAATTACGTATTGGTCTTCAAAAGGGGTGTTTTTGAAGACTTTTTTGGCTTTGTCGGCTATGTTTATAATGTCGTTATAAAGGTCGGTATAGTTGCTGTTGTTGTCTCCGGTTAGTACTATACCGCTGTCGCTGATTGTTTTTTGGTCTTTGTTTTTTTGTGCGAGGCTAGTTTTATGGGCTTCTAGTGTGGTCGGGAATTCGGGCGCCATTCCTTCTTCTACAATTGGGGCTTGGTTGGCTTGTATGTATTGTTTTAGGGTTTCTATTTTGTCGCAAGCGCCTTCGATGTTGCGGCTGCGAAGGTCGTGGATCAGGGCGGTAACAATGCGGTTGTCTAGTCCTGCGTCTTTGATATAGTCTTTGACGAAGACTAGTTCTTCTACAAGTGTATCAGCTTCCTCATAAAGGCTTATGGTTATCTCTTTTTTTTGTTTTGATTTAACTAGATTTTTTTCTTGGGTTTTGATGTTTTCTAGTTTGGTGGCAAAACTCGCTTTGTATGCTTCGTTGAGTTTTGGGTAGCGCGTTACGATTGTTGGTAAATCGCGGGTGTAGTTGAAAAGAATAATGTCTCCTAGTGGTGCATATTCTTCGATTTTGATTGAAAAGCCTCCATTTTTCATAATTAAAAATTTTAGGGTTAGTATTTTTTAAGTGTTCATTCCGTTGTTTTTATTGTTCCTTAGGTCATTAGTGGTGCTCCTTAGGTCATTTGTATCGTTCCTTAGGTCGTTTTAGCTTTCCTTAGGTCATTAGTATCGTTCCTTACGTCATTTGTATCGTTCCTTACGTCATTTGTATCGTTTCTTACGTCGTTTTAGCTTTCCTTACGCCATTAGTGGTGTTCCTTAGGTCATTTATCTAATGGCAGCAGTTGTTATTTCTTTTAACCCAGTTAGGGTTTTGAACCCTGACTGGGTTGTTGTTGTTGTTGTTGTATTACTCCTTAACTAATTTTTCATTAATACTTTTCCCATTCATTGTTGTTCCTTTTAGGACATAAACTCCTTTTTGTAGGGTAGCAACATCATAATTGGTGCTAGGATTTTGGAACGATTTTATTTTTTTACCCAGAATGTCGTACACCTCTAGGGTATGGATTTCTTGAGTGAAATTAATTTGAGATTGGGTGGGGTTAGGATAAAATGTTACGGGCGTGTTTACGGAAAATTGGTTTGTTGATAAAGTAGCAAATGAACCAAAATCCCTCCAAACTAAAGCAGATCTATAGGCTTGTTCTGTTCCTTGCGGAACATTTAAAGTAACTTTAGAAAGATTTAATCCATTAAAAACATCTCGATAAGTGGGTAAAGGAGTTGTCCAATTTACAGTTACTGAAGATAAATTAAAGCAATAACCAAACGCATAAATGCCAATAGAAGTTACTGAGTTGGGTATTGTAACCGAAGTTAAACTACTGCATATCTCGTAGGCTAATTCACCAATAGTAGTAACCGAGTTTGGGATAGTCACCGAAGTTAAACTGGTGCATCCCTGAAATGCTTTGGAACCTATGCTAGTGACTGAGCTAGGTATTGAAACAGAAGTTAATATTTTGCAATGCGCAAACAAGCTTACACCTATACTCTTTACTGCATTGGAGATAATAACTGAAGTTAATGACCAGCAACCATAAAATGCAAGATCACCAATACTTGTTACCGAGTTTGGAATGGTTACCGACTTTATTTTAAGGCATCCCTGAAAAGCATTTCTGCCTATAGTCGTTACTGAAGTGGGTATTGTGACGGCTGTTAAAATCTGACAATCTTTGAATGTACTATTACCAATACTGGTTATTGACGTGGGAACATTAACCACTTTTAAAAAACCACAAGACTCAAAAGCAGAATCACCAATATAAGTCACTGTGTTGGGTATAGTAACCGCTGTTAAACCACTACAATTTAAAAATGCACTGTTTGCAATTGCTGTTACTGTAAATGAATTTCCAATAGATGATACCGTTGTTGGGATAGTAGCTACACCAGCAAAATATTGATTGCTTCCCACCTCTGCTTCGTAAGGCAAAGTTGCTTTTGTTACATAATAATTGATCCCATTTACTTTAAAAGAAAGTCCTACAACTGGTGGTTCAGCAATTGTACCAAATTCTTTCCAGACCAGGGCAGATTTATAAGCCATTAAAGTTCCTGCAGGTATATTTAGTTTCCTAGTAGAAAGATCAAGTGTATTAAATACATCTGGGGTAATAGACAAAGGTGTTGTCCACTCTACCGTGACAGAAGTTAATTTAGAACAAAGCTCAAAAGCATAGGATCCAATACTGGTTACCGAGTTAGAGATAGTAACCGAAGTTAAGCTGATACACTGAAAAAAAGCATAAACGCCTAGACTCGTTACAGAATTGGGGATTTTTACCGAAGATAAACTTGAACATCCACCAAATGCATAAGTGCCTATACTGATAAGTGAATTGGGGAATGCCACAGAAGATATATTAGAACAATTACTATATGCATAATCACCAATACTTTCAACGGAGTTCGGTATAGTTAATGCCGTTAAACCGTGACAAGAGGTAAACGCGTAGGAACCAATACTGGTAACCGAATTGGGGATATTAAGCGATTTTAAGTTATAGCAATTTGAAAAGGCATTACTGCCGATATTAGTAACCGAGTTGGGCATAGTCACAGAAGTCAAATTTATGCAACTCCAAAATGCATAGCTACTAATACTAGTCACCGAGTTAGGGATAGTAATCGAAGTTAACTCGCTACAACCCTGAAACGAATATGAACCAATACTGGTAACCGAGCTAGGGATGGTAATCGAGGTTAAACCACTACAGCCATCAAATGCATTGTTACCAATATTAGTTACAGAGTTGGGGATATTTACCGCAGTTAAACTTTTACAACTGCTAAATGAATAGCTACCAATACTCGTTACCTGATAATTTGCACTATTATAGGGTACAGTTTCAGGAATAGTAAAAGCTCCTGAAAGGGTAGTAGGATTTGTGCCAACCTCAACAGTTGTTGCTGCCGTAATTTTGTAGTTAATACCATCCGCTATGAAGACGGTTCCCACTTGCCCAAAAGAGAATAGGCTACATAAAAAAGCTAAAAAGGTAATTTTTGTTTTCATAATTGCTTGTTTTACTAATTTACTTGCTTGTTTCAGCATTGGCTTTTTTTTGTTACAATAGTATTACCTACTTGCGTGAAGTTCTTTACAAAATCAACCTTGTAAAAATAAATAAAACGAAACGGTTTTAACAAAATTTTTCAGGTGTTAATTGCAAAAAGTTATGAACAAATTTTTAAGAAAAGAAGATGGGGTAAGCCCACCAAGGGATTGTTGTCAAAGCCTTTTTTTGTCTAGAAAAAGTTTATAATTAGAAAATGACATTAAAAAAAAGCCACTTTTAAGTGGCTTTTATGAATTTTAAAGTAAAAAATTAATTGATTTCAGATTCGTTTTCCTTGTCCAAATATTCTTGAACAATTTCGATTGCATTGGTTACCACATCGCTTAAAGCGGTTATAAAACTTCCATCTTCAGCACTAGCAATGGCGTGTCGGATGGCTTCTGTTTCCTTGGGAATAATTTCATAAGTAATACTTTTTCCTGAATTTTTAATTCCTTCCATTATTAATGCAATGATTTCTTCTTCTGTTCTACCACGAAGGTATTTTTCCTGACGAATAATAATGTGGTCAAACATTCGTGCAGCTATACTTGCACATTCTTTTATGTCTTCATCACGACGATCACCAACGCCCGCAATAATTCCAATCTTTTTCGCTGCTTCTACACTATTTAAGAACTCTTCAACTCCTCTATACCCTGAAGCATTGTGGGCGAAATCAATTAATACTTTGAATTTTTTAAACTCAAAAATGTTCATTCGTCCCGGAGTTTGTGCCGCACTCGGTATAAAAGTTTGCAAGGACAAGCTAATATCTTCTGTTTTGAACCCCCATAAATAACTGGCTAACGTGGCTGCAAGCACATTGGCAATCATAAATTTTGCTTTGCCTCCAAGGGTTAATGGAACATGTGTGGCACGTTCGATTCTGATTTTCCATTCGCCTTTTTTGATGGTAATGAATCCGTTTTCATAAACAGCAACGATTTTACCTTCGGCACATAATTTTTTGATTAACGGATTTTCTTCGGTCATACTAAAGTAGGCAACCTTACAATCCAGTTCAGCTCCAATTTTTACGCACTGTTCGTCTTCGGCATTCAAAATCGCCCAACCGTCTTTTTTGATACTTTTTACCACAGTGCTTTTTACACGTGCCAAATCATCAAGGGTGTGAATGTCACTTATTCCCAAATGGTCTTCTTGGATATTGGTAATTATCCCAATATCACAACGGCTGAAGCCAAGACCAGAGCGCAAAATTCCACCACGAGCGGTTTCCAAAACGGCAAATTCAACGGTTGGATCTCTCAAAATATATTCCGCACTTAATGGACCAGTAGTGTCTCCCTTTTCCATCATATGGTTTTGGATGTAAATTCCATCTGATGTAGTGAAACCTACTTTGTAGCCATTATTTTTCACAATATGCGCCAAAAGTCGGGTAGTGGTTGTTTTTCCATTGGTTCCCGTAACCGCAATAATGGGAATGCGGCAGGTTTTTCCCGGAGGATACAGCATATCAATAACGGGTGCGGCCACATTTCTTGGCAACCCTTCAGAAGGAGCAAGGTGCATCCTAAATCCTGGAGCGGCATTGACTTCGAGAATGACGCCTCCATTTTCTTTTAGCGGTTGCGTCAAATTTTCGGCCATGATATCCACGCCGCAAATGTCTAATCCGATGACTCTTGAAATTCTTTCGGCAAGAAATATATTTTCTGGATGCATCATATCGGTGATGTCTACAGAAGTACCGCCAGTACTTAAATTAGCAGTCGATTTGAGATAAACAATTTCATCATTTTTCGGAATGGTTTCCAAAGTGTAATTTAGTTTTTCTAATAAATCTTCGGTATCGCGATCGACATCTATTTGAGTCAATACATTTTCGTGACCATAACCACGTCGTGGATCAAGATTGGTTTGGTCAATCAATTCTTGAATCGTATTTTCGTTGTTACCGATAACATGAGCAGGAACTCTTTTTGCCGCTGCAACCAATTTATTATCAATCACTAAAACTCTAAAATCGAAACCGGTAATGAATTTTTCTACGATGATCCGATGGCTGTATTTTTTGGCAAAAGCCAATCCAGAAACAGCATCTTCCCAATTGGTTACATTAATAGAAGCTCCTTTTCCGTGATTGCCATCCAATGGTTTTAAGACAATCGGGTAGCCAATTTTTTTTATGGTGGCTTCTAAATCCTCTTCGTCAACACAAATATCTCCGCTGGCTACAGGAATCGAAGCCATATCAAGCATTTTCTTAGTAAGTTCTTTGTTGCACGCCATATCCACGGCAATACTGCTAGTTTTGCACGTTATAGTAGCTTGAAAACGCATTTGATTTACGCCGTAACCCAGTTGTACCAAGGAATTTGTTCCCAACCGAATCCAAGGAATATCTCGGTTTACAGCTTCTTCAACAATGCTTCCGGTGCTTGGTCCAAGGCGAACCCGTTCTCGGATTTCACGCATTTTTTGCAAATCGGTATCCAAATCATAAGGAACTCCTTTTATTAATGCTTCGGCGATGGCAACTGCACTTTCGGCAGCAAAAAGACCAACATTTTCTTCGGTATAACTAAAAACAACGTTGTAGATTCCTGGAGTTTTGGTTTCTCTTGTTCTTCCAAAACCCGTATCCATTCCTGCCAAAGTTTGAATTTCGAGTGCGATATGTTCAATAACGTGTCCCATCCAAGTTCCTTTTTCCAAGCGCATAAAAAATCCGCCTCGACAACCTTCCGAGCAGCGATGCTCAATCATAGTAGGGAACATAGCTTCTAATCGTTCTTTAAATCCATCAATTTTATTAGTGGGCGATTGTTCCATTTCTTCTAAATCCAAACGCATTTGGATTAATTTTTTTCTTTTAATGCTCCAAATATTCGGACCACGAAGCGCTTGAATTTTTAATATTTTCATAAAAAAAGTTTATAATTGAGATAATTGATTGTTAGAAAGAGTTTTAAAATAGTCATTTTTTAAATTTCAATAACAATAGCTTGGAATTTATATTCAAAAAATATACTATAATTCAACTAAGTTAGATTTTTTAAGTTTGTTATCAAAATTAATCGGGTTTAAAATTATGAACTTTATTTTGTTATAAATATTTTAAAAAAAAACAAGACATCAATTGCTCACTTTATGTTTTTGGTTATTTTTACCAAATGAACATACTTGGAAAACTAATAATAATAGGCGGTGCGGTAGACAAAGGAAGTTTTACAGAAACTGATTTCGATAAAAATGCTGCCAAGAACTTGAATTTTTTTGAAACTGGAATTTTAAAAAGAATTATTGACGAGTCAAAATTCAAAGAACTATCTCGCATTGAAGTAGTGACGACAGCATCAAAAATTCCGAAAGAAATTGGTCCTGAATACGTCAAAGCGTTGAGTTATTTGGGAGCAAATAATGTTGATGTTTTGGATATTGTAAGACGGGAGCAGGCGAATGATCTGGAAACTCTAGAAAGATTAAAAGCAGCTGACGTGGTTATGTTTACAGGTGGCGATCAATTGCGATTGACTTCTATTCTAGGTGGCACTCCATTTCACGACATTCTTGTGGAAAAATACAGGAATGAAGATTTCATTTACGCAGGCACTTCAGCTGGAGCTGCAGCAGCGTCCAATAATATGATATATCAGGGAAGCAGCTCGGAAGCATTATTGAAAGGCGAAGTAAAAATCACCAGCGGTTTAGGTTTGATAGACGATGTGGTTATTGACACCCATTTTGTGCAGCGAGGTAGAATCGGAAGATTATTTCAAGCGGTGGTTGGAAATCCTAAAGTCTTAGGAATAGGACTTGGAGAAGATACAGGTTTGCTTATTACGAAGGGGAGACAAATGGAAGCCCTCGGTTCTGGACTGGTTATTCTGGTGGATGGTCGCGAAATAAAAGACACGAATTTAACCCAAATTGAGTTGGGACAACCCATATCCATCAATCATCTTGTGACGCATGTGATGAGCAAATTTGACACTTTCAATTTGGATACTTTCAAAATGCACATTCATTCTTCGCAATACGTATAAACAGGTGTTAGATTTTGGTTTTTTGGTTTAAGTCCAATAAAATCCCATCACCCAACACCCAACACCCAATAAATGAAACTAATAATCCACGGTGGTTTTTTCTCGGAATCATCAACGAATCACGAAACCAAAGTAGCGAAACAACAGGCTTTAGAAAGAATTGTAAAAGATTCTTATGAGTTTTTGAAAACACATTCTGCGCTAGAAACAGTGGTTTATGCTGTGTCACTGCTAGAGGATGATGAATTGTTTAATGCGGGCTTTGGTTCTCAAATTCAAAGTGATGGAAAGATCCGAATGAGTGCCGCTTTAATGGATGGTGCAACTCAAAAAATGAGCGGCGTTATCAATATTGAAGCAGTAAAAAACCCCATTCAAGTCGCCGAAGTTTTGTTGCAGTATGACGATAGAATTCTTGGCGGAAGCGGTGCAACGCATTTTGCCAGACAAAATGGGTTTGAAAAGTATTCAACTGAAATTCCACAACGCCGAGCTGAATACGAAGCAAAACGCAAAGCATCAGGAACGGGCACCGTAGGTTGTGTTGCTTTGGATACCAATGGAAAACTAGCCGTTGCCACATCAACAGGCGGAAAAGGTTTTGAAATTCCGGGACGAATATCAGATTCTGCAACAGTTGCGGGGAATTACGCCAACGCATTTTGTGGCGTTAGTTTGACTGGTGTTGGCGAAGATATTGTAAGCAATGCAACCGCTGCCAAAATTGTCACCCGAGTTACCGATGGCTTTTCAATTCAAGAGGCTTTTACCAAAACATTCAACGAACTCAAACCTTACGATGGTTTTGCGGGAGCCATTGGGATAGACCATAAAGGAAATGTATTTCATCAAGATTCACATCCTAGTATGGTTTTCGCCAGTTTTGATGGGGAGAATTTCGAAGTTTTTCAGTAAATAATAACGCTATTTTTTTTCCACGTTTTTCAACAAAAAGTAAACGAAGCAAACTTTTCCCAAAACGATTACAACTAATTCTAAACGAAGCATGAAATCGACAGCCAACATTTTGCAGATTTACAATGGGCGGGATTTTATCCCGCTCTCCGAAGTCTTCTCGAAAATGTAACTGTTATTTAGTAGGATGCTGTGCGAAGTCTCCCGACTTCGTACCCATTCCTATTTGCAGTTACAACTTTGTCAAACTCAATATTCATTATATCTGGTAAAATTATTCAAATTCAAAACATCAACAATGGTAATGTCTGCTTTTTCGATTTTTAACAAGCCTATATCAGAAACATAATTACTGGCACTGGAATAAATATACTGTGAGGCTTTCTCGACAATACCTGCGCGAACAGGATTGAGATGAATATAATCCAACTTTGACCACATAAATTTGTTACCATAAATTTCTTCAGGATGATTGCCATACTGCCAAAACTGATAATTTTTGTTTCTGGAATGGCTTTTTGTTGCCAATTTGAAGCGTTCCAACATCCATTCTCTCCGACTCTCTGGCTCTGATTTTATCTTTTCGATAATTTTTGAAGCCGTAAATTTCTTGAAATCTCGCAACAAATTCGATAACTCTCCATCGCCAGATTGTACCACCATATGTAAGTGATTGCTCATAATCACATACCCATACAAAACCATTGCTTTATTTGCAATGCAGAAATCCAGACATTCCACAACTGTGTCTCTGTAGCTTTTTCTTGTAAAAACATCAACCCAATCAACAATTGTTGCCGTTACAAAATGTGGTAGCGTTTGGTCTCTTATTTTATATCCGTCAGTCATAATTTTTTTATTCAAATATATTGATGTATTACTACAAATACATACTTGTATCGTGTTTATTGCCTATTGGAATGGGTACGAAGTCGGGAGACTTCGCACAGCATCCCAACTTATAAGAAAGATTGCTTTTTTTGATGAACACTTCGGAGAACGGGGGACTTCGCACAGCATCCCAACTTATAAGAAAGATTGCTTTTTTTGATGAACACTTCGGAGAGCGGGGCTTCGCACAGCATCCCAACTTGTAAGAAAGATTGTTTTTTTTGATGAACACTTCGGAGAGCGGTTGTTTTACTACAAATACATACTTGTATCGTGTTTATTGCCTATTGGGATGGGTACGAAGTCGGGAGACTTCGCACAGCATCCCAACTTATAAGAAAGATTGCTTTTTTTGATGAACACTTCGGAGAGCGGGGGGTGAGAAATTGCATTATTTCACACGAAAGGATTTGAGAGTGAGCGGCGTGCTATTGTGATCATAAACCGCGTTGCAAACGATACGATTTGATTAATTAATTTAGAAGGAAATCGTCGCAGGCGAACACCATTGGGAGTATTTTTATTTATTTCTAAAATCAATATTAATTCTGTCATTAGTTTCCCCCCAATAACTAAATACCACTTTCCCTTTAATTTCGTCTTCTTTTAAAACGCCAATATATCTTGAATCCATTGCGTTATCACGATTGTCGCCCATTAAATAATAGCTGTTTTTAGGAATTATTATTTCGTGTTCTCCATTTTCGTTATCTTCAAAAGGTTTTTTAAATGTATAAATTTTATGTTTATGACCATTTGGTAGTTCTTCTTCATATTCTTTAACATCAAATTCTTCGCTTTTTGTTTCTTTAATAAATGAGGTTTTACATTTTTTTCCATTAATAATTAAAAAATTGTTCTGAATTTCAAGTCTATCATTTGGTAATCCAACTATTCTATAAATCCAAGGATGTAAGCTATCTTTTTTTTGAAAGATCACAATGTCTCCATAATTTGGTTTAATATTATCGTAAGCTTTTAAATCTGCGATAAGTTTGTCTCCAACTTTTATAGTTGGTTCATTTGAAGTTGTTGGGATTTTAAAACTTTTAACTCCTACAATTGAATTAGTATCATAAAACCAAAGTATTGTATAAATTCCAAGTATAATTCCAACAAAATAATACCAAGTATTGTATGGTTTAGGTTCAAAGTTTTTTAATTTTTTTGAGTTTGTAGTCGCATCATAAATAAGATAAATTCTAAATAAAAAACCAATTACTAAAATAGAAATGAATCCAACAAAAAACGTTCCTAATTTTGTTAAGCCATAAAAGACAGGTAAAAGAAGTTCTATGACTAGAAATATAATTGCTTTTATAATTTGACCATTATATATTTGACCAAATCCAGCTCCAAACAATGCTAAAATAAAAGCTAATTTCGGATTTCTAGGTTTGCTTATTTCGCTATTGATTTCAGAATTCATAATTATTATTTTCTGTTTTGAAGTTTCTGTAGATAAAATGCCATTCTTCCCCAAATATATAAAATTATTCCTAAGGTTATCAAAGATTTCCATCCGTTACTCCTTTATTATTTTCTAAGACTACAGCTGCAGTACCATTCATTCTCCATCGAGTATTCAAAAAGCGATACTTACTTTTACAAAAATAGCTTTTGCTGTCGGAAACGGGTAAAATGCTCAAAAAAGAACGCTAGAGGTGCTCAGAAGCTCAAAAAATGCCCGCAAACGGTCTTCGGACTACTACAAACAATCTTCGGACAGTCGCAAACGCTCATCTGACGACTAAATTCTTACTTCTGAAACTGTTTTTCTTACTTCTGATACTGTGATACTTGCTTCGGAGCGTTAATAACCTACTTCTGAGAGCCAAAAATGGTTTACTGAGGGTGTAGGGATGATTTTTTTTCAGAAAATAATTACTATTTTATTTTTTTATGTATTTGTAAATAACTAGTTTTGATATTATTAACTAAAAAAAAAATGAAATTATGAAGAAAAAAGAAGTAGTACGCGGGTACAATTTCTCGGATGGGAAATTAGTAACCACCGTCAATGCAAAAATTGCTTTTGTCCGCCGTGATGCAGCAGCATTTACTGAATTTGGCATTACTGCCGCAATGGTCGATGAACTGGAAAGTAAAACCAATCTTTTTAGTGAGGGTGTTACTGATGTAGAATTGGTAAGTGATCAAACTGAAGCAACTGGTACTAAAGATGCGCTTGCCAACCAACTGCAAGAGGCTATCCGTGGTGTAATGAGTAGAGTAGTTTTGAAATATGAGGACAACACGGCTAAATATAAAAAATTTGGTACCGAGGCTTTATCAAAACAATCGGATGCACAGTTTCTGGTGGTAGCATCAAGAGTGTTTAGAGTAGGAACTGATATGCTTCCCGATTTGGGTGCTCACGGCTTAACTGCCGCAATGTTGAACAATTTGAAAGCCATAAGAGATGATTTAGAACAGGAGTTGATCAGTATGAATTTAAAAATTTCGGATAGAGATATTGAGCAAGAAAGTAGGGTAGAAGGGGGCAATGCTATTTACACTACTTTAGTAAAATATACCAATACAGGGCAGTCTATTTGGGCATCCAAAAATGTGGCAAAGTATAATGATTATGTGATTTATAATACGGACTCAGGTGAAGATCCTGAATCACCAGAAAATCCTGTTTAGTACTGTGATAGTTGACGCATAATAGTGAGAGACCTGCTGCCAAGTGGGTCTTTTTTGTGGGAAGCAGGTGATGACCACCTTTATTGTGGCTGCATTTTTAAAATTTTATTTTAAAATCCACACGCATTACTTATTGTCACTTGAATCTTCGTCCAATAAAACTTTTTTTATGGCTTGCAATTCTGCAATTTGTTCGTCACTTACCGTTGGATATTCCAAGTCGAGTTCGTCAAGTGCAGCAATAATTGCAGAAGCAATCGCAATACGAGCATAGTATTTGTCATCGGCAGGAATAACGTACCAAGGCGTTTTTTCGGTCGAGGTATTTTTAATCATTTCTTCGTAAGCGTGCATATACTCGTCCCAATGTTCGCGCTCTTTGACATCGCCAGCGCTGAATTTCCAGTTTTTGTCTGGGTTATCAATACGCTCTATGAAACGTTCTTTTTGCTCTTCTTTTGAAACATTTAGAAAAAATTTAAGAACAACTATTCCGTTTCTATTCAAATATTTTTCATAATTGCGAATGTCTTTAAAACGGTCTTCCCAAATAGTTGCTGTAATCAATTTTTCGGGCAATTTTTGATTCATCAGCATTTGTTCGTGTACTCGAACTATCAATACTTCTTCATAATACGAACGATTAAAGATACCAATGCGTCCGCGTTCTGGCAAATGCTGCTGGCAACGCCACAAAAAATCGTGGTCTAATTCTTCTGAACTTGGTGCTTTAAACGAAGTCACCTGACATCCTTGAGGATTTACGCCCGACATTACGTGCTTGATAGCGCCATCTTTTCCTGCAGTATCCATCGCTTGAAAAATTATTAGAAGCGACCACTTGTCTTGGGCATACAAAATGTCTTGCATTGCTGCCAAAGCATCAACACCTATTTGCAAAGTTTCTTTTACGAATGATTTGTCATCTGAATCTAAATTAAAACTGGCTTTGGTTTCATATTTTTTTAAACGAAAATCATCGCCTTTGCCAACACAATATTGTTTAGAGAAATTTTCAGCCTTCTTTATAAGCTCCTTGTTAGTTAAATTATGTAATTCTAGTGCGTTTTTCTCAAAGTTGTTTGATTTTGACATAATTAGAAAAGGTTTTTATGAAATTGAATTAGGAGATACTATAAAAAAATTAAGATACATTTTTAAAGTTTATTTTCTGTCACAAATGATTGTTTTTTTTTTAATTAATTTTATAACACATCTTATTTGGTCAAGTTCCCTCGAGAAAGAATAGGGTCAAAATAATTCAATACAATAAAATATCATTTTGGGACGTAAAAGGGGCTACTCATTAAAGCAAACGCATTACAAAAATTTAGACACGAATTTCACAAATTGTCACAAATTATTACGATTAATTTTAAATATTACACAAATATTATCTGCCAATGGCAGATTTGTGAAATTTATAATATGTCTTTTTCGTGCGAATTCGTGTAATTTGTGTAAAAAAACTATGAAAACAATTTTAATGCGTTTTCCCTATGCTATTCATAATTTGTGAAATAGTCCCTTTTGATTGAATAAATAGCGTATCAACTCGCAAAAAGCAAGATGAGTAATTGGGCAACTAAAATTCTGCTAATGGTTACCAATGGATAAACAGTAGCATACGATTGATTAGGAATATCAGAATCTAAATATTTGGTACTAAAAGCCAAGGCTGCTGGATCAGTATAAGAACCGCTCATAATCCCTACCATTTGATAAAAATTAAGTTTAAAAACAAATCGGCTAATTAGTACTAAAAGCGTCAATGGAATAAATGTAATATAACAACCGTAATAAATCCACATCCAGCCGTTATTTTCAATAAAACTATCGGCAAAACCGTGACCTGCTTTAATTCCTACTGCAGCAAAGAATAAACAAATTCCAAAATCTTTCATAAAGTGAATGGCACCATTATTTATGTACGAGTGAATAACGCCAACACCGCCGTATCTACTAATGAATAAAGCGGCTAAAAGTGGTCCTGCAGCCAATCCTAATTTTAGAGGAACAGGCAACGACGGGATAAAAAACGGAATAGAGCCAATAACAACGCCGAATATTAAACCTCCAAAAAGAGAAAGAAAATCAGGTTCTAAAAGTATTTTTTTAGAATTTCCAATAATTTTTTCAGCTTCTGCAATGGCTTGTCGATTTCCCACAACCATCAATGTATCTCCGTAAAACAATTCTAATGAAGGCTGTGCCAGAAGTTCTAATCCAGAACGAATAACGCGGGTAACTCGCACATCATACTGATTGTACAAATCCAATTGTGCCAAGGTTTTGTGAGTAGCCGTTTTTCTTGTGACACTAATGATTTTTGTGGTAACATCTTCTTCAGATTCAATAAATAAATCGGTTGAAACTTTACCAACAGCATCAATAAAATGTGTAATGTTTTTTTGTTTGGCTACCACCATTAAGACATCTTTGTCATTAATAACTGTATCTAAAGAAGGAGAATATACAACTGTCGTTCCGCTATGCTTTTGTCTTGAAATGATTACGTCTTCAATTTTGAATTCTTTAAAAACTTGTTTGATTGTTTTTCCAAAAACTTCAGGTTTTTTTACCCTACATTTTTGACGAACGATTTTATTCTCAGAGTCTTTATTTTTCTCATGAAGTAAATTTTCTTCTTTGGCTAAATCAATTTTTAAAAAACTTTTAGATAGAATAATCAATATAATAATCCCAAAAACACCAATAGGATAAGTAATAGCGTAGGCAATCGCTGGGTCAGAAAAATGATCCATAGGAAGATTCAGTTGTTTCTGAATTTCAATAAGTGTCGATTTTGCAGCGCCTAAACCTGGAGTATTGGTCACAGAACCCGACATTAAACCCACCGCATTTTCTACTTTTATTTTTGCAATTATGTGAATTAAATAGGTAATAATTCCACCCAAAAATACAGTTCCAACTCCCAGTGCATTAAAAACTAATCCTTCTTTTTTGAAGGACGAAAAGAAAGTGGGACCAACTTGAATTCCAATTCCATAAACAAACAATATCAACCCAAATTCACGAACAAATTGGAGTAATTCAGCATTCATTGTAAAGCCAAGATGACCAAGAAAAAGACCAACAAACATTACGGCAGAGACTCCTAAGGAAATTTTTCCAAATTTAATTTTACCAACAAAGAAACCAACACTTATTGCCAAGAATAATACAATCAATGACTGCGTCATTTCGGGTTCATCGGTCGGACTGAATAAAAATCTAAACCATTCGAACATACTATTTCAATTTAAAAATTAGTTTAATAATTGAGCTTATTCGTTATTCCTAATAAATAACTTTTTAATCAAAACGTTCAAATCTTTTCCTTTTACGCTGTAGGATTTGAATACAACAACTGGAAAAGCAACTCCAAAAGCAAGGGCAAAAAGAATAAATACGGTCGAAATGCCATAAGAAAAAGTTTGAATTACTTCTTCAACTTGTGGTTTCTGACCTTTGTCATTACTTATCCAATCAATCATTCCCATCATAAATTCGTAACTTAACAATCCTGGAATCATATTGATTACAGCAGGAATCATAAAAATAATTGGCGGTGTATGTGTTCTATGCGCAAAGTACATTCCGGAAATCCCTACAAAACTTGAAGCGATAAAGATTGATAAAATAAGATTCATTTCTAATTCTGTAAGCAACATAAATTTTATTAAATAGCCAACAGCTCCTAATATAAAAACAGTCCATAAAGCTCTTTTAGGAGTATTGAACATTAATGCAAATCCTAATGATGTAACACCTCCAAAAATCAATTTGGAAACTACAATCCAGAAACCTTGCGGTTCAAAAGCTTCTTTTATATGTGCTTGTACTTGCGAAAAATCAAATAGAAATAATGTATTGACCACAGGTATATCAAAAATCATTGCGGAGGTAAAAAAACCAAAAGAAATCATTAAGACAAGCATTAAACTATAAATTAAACGCGCTGTACCAGATTCGAAATACCCTTCTAAATAATCAATAAAAGAATTGATCATAACTGCTCCAGGAATAAGATATAACACAGATACGACTAAGGCTTCCTTGACTTTTATATTGAAAAATACGCCTATAAAGTGTATAAAAAGAGTCGAAATGGTGGCGCCAATATAGAAAGCTACCATATGATTATGATGTTTAAGCATCATAGATCTTCTTATGTAATAGCCAAATAAAGTAGAGAAGTAAACTAGTATAGATTGAAGCCAATCTCCATCAAATAACATACAAAGAGCGACACTTGCGAAAGGAACTAAGGCATATAATTGTAAATCAGAATACACTTTCTTATCTTTAATTTGTCTTAATATAGATTTAATTTCGTGAATTGAAATTTTATTAATAAGAACATCCCAAGACAAAATACTGATTTCAGAAATGGTTTCGAAGTTTAATCCTTTTCCTTTTATAGTCTTAGCGAGAGTGTGGGCTTTAAACTTATTTTGTTTATGTACGGAAATTACAATTCCTGTGTAAGTCAAAACTAATTCGCAATTGTATCCTAATCCTTTGGCAATTCTTTCCAAGTTTCTTACAATTCTTGCTGAATGGGAACCACTAGTAATCATCATTTCTCCAATCTCTGTCAATAGGTTTAGCACGGATTGCGCTTTTCTGTCTTCGATTATTTTTTGAGAATCGTCTAGCATAATTGAGTAAGTGAGATGTATAAGCCGCTAATTTTATCTTTGTCAAATTTAGTCATAAATAATTTAGTTGCTATGATAATTATCATATAAAAACCCCGCTAACCCTTGATAATAAAGAAATCGTTTTCGTAGATTTGTTAGAAATATGATAATTATCAGGTTTATTGGATGAGAATTTCTTAATTTTGGTAAAGAATTTAAAGGATAACACAAATAACAAAATTGAATCATGAAAAACATTAAAATTATTCAGGAATTACACAGTTTAGGAATTACAGGCTATCACGAGGTATCATATAATCCTTCTTATGAAGAATTGTTCCAAGCAGAAGTATCGCATAAAAGAAAAGGTTTCGAAAAAGGAGCGTTGACTGATACAGGATGTGTGGCTGTTAAAACAGGAATTTTCACTGGACGTTCTCCAAAAGATAGATATATAGTGAAAGACGATGTAACTAAAGATACTATTTGCTGGGATAAAGAATCCGGAATTAGCACACCTAACTATCCAACAACAAAAGCAGTTTGGGACGATTTAAAAGCACTTACATTAGAGCAACTTTCTACCTCTCCCAAATTATACGTAGTAGATGCTTTTTGCGGAACAAACGTCGACACCAGACTTAAAGTTCGTTTCGTAATGGAAGTAGCTTGGCAGGCTCACTTTGTAACTAATATGTTTATCAGACCTTCTATATACGAGGTGGAAAACTTCGGCGAACCAGATTTCGTTGTAATGAATGCTTCTAAAGCAACTAATCCAAACTGGAAAGCACAAGGATTAAATTCTGAAAACTATGTAATGTTTAATCTTACCGAAAAAATTCAAATTATCGGTGGGACTTGGTATGGTGGCGAAATGAAAAAAGGAATGTTCGCCATGATGAACTATTACTTACCTCTTAAAGGTATGGCTTCTATGCACTGTTCTGCCAATGTAGGTCCAGAAGGAGATGTTGCTGTTTTCTTTGGTCTTTCTGGAACAGGAAAAACTACTTTATCTGCTGATCCAAAAAGATATTTAATAGGTGATGACGAACATGGCTGGGATGACAATGGCGTTTTCAACTTTGAAGGTGGATGTTATGCAAAAGTTATCGACTTAAGCCAAAACAACGAACCAGACATTTGGAGAGCCATCAAACGAGACGCTTTGTTAGAAAATGTTATCGTAGATGAGTATGGAGAAATTGATTATTATGATCATTCAATAACTGAAAACTCTAGAGTTTCTTATCCAATATACAATATTAGTAAAATTGTTTTGCCTTCAAAAGCAGGTCACGCTAGTAAAATCATTTATCTATCAGCTGATGCATTTGGGGTTTTGCCTCCAGTTTCAGTTCTTACTGAAGATCAAGCGGCATACCACTTCTTGTGTGGATATACTTCTAAATTAGCGGGTACCGAAAGAGGAATTACTGCTCCAGAACCTTCTTTCTCACCAGCTTTTGGTGAAGCTTTCTTAACATTACACCCAACAATGTATTCTAAGACATTAATCGGTAAAATGAAAGAACACAAAGCAACAGCCTATCTTGTAAACACAGGTTGGAACGGCACAGGAAAAAGAATTTCTTTGAAAAACACAAGAGCTATTATTGATGCCATCATCAATGGCGATATCAATAAGGCGGAAACTAAAACTATTCCTTTCTTGAATTTAACTTTTCCTACTGCATTACCAAATGTAAGCGAAGGGATTTTAGACCCAAGAGATACCTATGCGGATAAAGAGGAATGGGATGAGAAAGCGAAAGATTTATCTGCTCGTTATATCAAATATTTTGAGCAATATACAGGTAATGAAGACGGAAAACGTTTAGTTACTGCTGGACCTTCATTAGAAGCTGTTGCTGTTGAAGCATAGTACTATTTAAAGTTTATAAATTTAATACCATCTGTTTGCATTGTTTTTTAAATAAAACATATCTCAGGTGGTTTTTAACAATTTACTTTCATTAAGTTTCATTGTTGTCCGATAAAAGTAAATAAAAAAGAAGCCATAAAAATGGCTTCTCAATTAAAATCGTAATTTGGTTTTGCAAAAGACAAAAAACGATGAGTAAAAGTAATTATTTTTCTAGTAAATCTGTTTTCGGACAGCTG
>NZ_JANPFL010000131.1:0-1200 GCF_031423415.1 Flavobacterium sp. | reverse complement strand
TACAAATCTATCGCAATCGGGTGCAATGATTAAGTTTATTACAGGCTATTTAATCGAATTGTCGTTAAGTGTGGATAATATTTTTGTAATTGCAATTATTTTTGCATCGTTTAAAATTCCACAAAAGTACCAACACCGTGTTTTGTTTTGGGGAATATTAGGCGCTATTGTTTTTAGAGGTTTAATGATTTCTTTTGGAGTAATTATTATCAACAAATTTGCGTGGACAACTTATCTTTTTGGGGCGTTCTTGATTTTTACGGCTTTAAAAATGCTTTTCAGTAAAGAAGACGAAGACTTTGAACCCAAAGATTCATTTGTTTACAAAACTTTGGGCAAAATAATGCCAATAACTTCCGAAACTGATAAAGAAAAGTTTTTTATTCAAACCAATAAAGGAAAAGCCGCCACACCGCTTTTTGTAGCCTTAATTATTATTGAAGTAATGGATGTTTTGTTTGCGGTAGATAGTGTTCCTGCTATTTTGGCGATTACTTCCGATCCATTTTTGGTATTTAGCTCGAATATATTTGCCATTCTAGGTTTGCGATCTATGTATTTCTTCCTTTCAAATATGTTAGAAAAATTCAGTTATTTGGAATATAGTTTGATTGCTATTTTATCGTTTGTGGGTGTTAAAATGATTATTCACAAATGGATTGAAATTCCAGAATGGGCTTCGTTAGGATTTATAGCGTTGTCGCTTTTAGTAGGAATTTTGGTTTCGTTAAAAATGGGAAAAGAGTCAGAGATTGAGTAAATCGATTTGTCAATATATAACAAAGGCTGCCTTTTTCGGACAGCCTTTGTTGTTTTATTATAATATAAGTTTAGTTTAAAACTTTTACAACCTTATCATTTAAACCATAAGCTTTAATAACTTCATTGTAATCATCATGATTTATTGATTGCGCTGATTTTCCTGAAAAATAACCCGGAATAATCACAATTCTAAAGGTTTGGTTGTTAATGTAACTTGGAGTTAAAGCCAAATTATAATCGCCTCCAGCATAAATAGTAAAATCTTGCTTACTAAAATCAAAATCGTAATCTAATTCACCTTGAGGCAAAAACAATGTTCTTGGTATTTGTTGCCAAATAGGTGTTGTAGAATTTATAAGTCCAGACATTCTATAAATTAAAACCACATCTGATGGTAATATTTGAGGATTAAAAGTTTGGTAAATATTGTATCCATCA
>NZ_JANPFL010000130.1:0-4082 GCF_031423415.1 Flavobacterium sp. | reverse complement strand
AGCTGTCCGAAAACAGATTTACTAGAAAAATAATTACTTTTACTCATCGTTTTTTGTCTTTTGCAAAACCAAATTACGATTTTAATTGAGAAGCCATTTTTATGGCTTCTTTTTTATTTACTTTTATCGGACAACAATGATTCAAAATATAAAATTTATCACAATTTAAAACTTTAAAAAACTCAATATAAAATAAAACAATTAATTTTCTGTTTACTTTTGCTACAAATAAAAAGCGATGTCAATAGAAGTAAATACTATATCGAAAAGTTATGGAGCTCAAAAAGCTTTGGACAACATTTCATTTACAGTTCAAAAAGGAGAAATTGTGGGTTTTTTGGGTCCAAATGGTGCTGGAAAATCGACTTTAATGAAAATATTAACCACGTATATCGCTGCTGATGAAGGCACTGCTGCCGTAAATGGATTTGATGTGAATTCGCAAACCAAAGCTGTACAACAATCTATTGGCTATTTGCCAGAGCACAATCCGTTGTATTTAGATTTGTATGTGAGAGAATATTTGGCTTTCAACGCTGATGTTTATAAAGTCGCCAAAACTCGAATCGAAGAAGTGATTCAACTGACTGGCTTATCCAGTGAAAGTCACAAGAAAATAGGGCAACTATCTAAAGGGTATCGTCAACGTGTCGGATTGGCAAACGCTTTATTGCACAATCCCGACGTTTTGATTCTCGACGAACCAACTACAGGTTTAGACCCCAACCAATTGATCGAAATTCGAAATGTGATTAAAAATGTAGGGAAAGATAAAACTGTTTTCCTTTCGACACACATTATGCAAGAAGTGGAAGCCATTTGTGACCGCGTCATTATTATTGATAAAGGAAAAATTGTAGCCGATAAAAAATTAGATAATTTAATTTCCACGGACAGAGAGCAAATCATCGAGGTGGAATTTGACTATAAAGTCGAAGAACAATTGATTGCCAAAATCGAAAATCTGACTTCGTATAAAAATACGCACGATATGATTTGGGAGTTGACTTTCAATGCCGACAAAGATATGCGTCCCGCAGTTTTTGATTTTGCCAATGCCAATGGCTTGAAAACATTACAATTGAATCAAAAAAATAAGAATCTGGAAGCGGTTTTTAGGGAGATTACGAAGTAGAAAGTGAAGTGTAAGATTTTCTTACTGAATGTTTCTCTTTAATTTTTCAACGCAGAATGTATGATTTTTATCCAATCTTCTAGGTGCGATTCATTCGTTTGAATAGCATAACTATTAGCATTATAAGGCTTGTATTTTTCAATACTAGTTACTGAAAACAAACCAATAGTAGGTATTTGAGCAGCACTTGCAAGGTGCATCATTCCACTATCAGCTCCTATAAAAACTGCGGTATTTGAAAAAAAAGCGGCTATTTCTCGAATATCTTTACTGTAAAAAGTAGGCGCTTGAAACCCAATTTGAGACACATTTTCGATTGGTAAAACTTCCAAAAGATGATACTCTTCAAACTCGATTTTCAATCTTTCATAAAACTTTACCCACCATTCTTTCGAATAACATTTTTGGCCTGTGGCAAAAGTGAATAAGCAAATCGTCTTTTTCTCGGAACTTACCAATTGATCTAAAATCTCTTTTCCGGTGGTTTTTTCAGCATCGCTCAATTGGAGTACTAAAGGTGGAACTGGGCGTTCCTCATTTGGAATTCCGAGTTGTGCCAAATAACTTCTCAAATTATAAACGGGGTACTTTGCGATATGATTATAATCGTCATATTTGGAATGCGCATCTTGGTCAACTTCTCCAAAAAACTTATAGGTTGCGTTTGCCAATTGGATTGACAATCTGCCAGAAGAAGAATCCTTGTCAACATTGATGGCAAGGTCATAGTGATTTTTTTTAATCAAAATCCACGCTTTTAAATAGCTGGACAATTCTTTGAAATGCTTTTTGGGAAGCTTTATTATTTGTCCAATGTTTTCATAATTTTCGAAAACAATGGGAGCCAAATTTCCTTTGACAAATAAATCGATTTTACAGTTAGGGAAAGTTTGAGTAACCTCTTGAACAAGCGGTGTGATTAAGAGCAGATTTCCTAATCTATGATTTGGTCTGGAAATTAAAACCTTTTTTATTTGGTTCGGGTCTATTGAATTTAATTGCTGTTTTTGAGTCGATTTACCAACATTCGCTGTAATACCTTTCATTAAAGACCTTCTAAACTGGTTTATTTTTATTGCAAAGCCCATAGTAATATTTAAAAAAATTAGAATAGAAAAAATAATGAAAGAACTCTAAAAAAACAATAGAACCAATCTAGTTATCAAACACAAATCTAAAGCATTATCATCGTTTTTTCACCTTACAAAGTTTCACTCAATTAATGTTATGACAATGAAATTGTAATTGTAATTTTCTGAAAAATGACTAAAGATTGACATTTAACATAAAAATGTAAGCCTAAAAAATCTGACTCGCTATTTGATATATATTATCAGATTTTCCCATTGAGTAATAATGGACAAAAGGCACGCCAAATTCGATTAATTCTTTTGATTGTTGCACTGCAAACTCAACGCCTACTTGACGAACAGCTGCATTATCTTTAGCTTGTTCTATAGAATGAATCAAATCTTGAGGCATATCTAACCAAAAAACTTGCGGCAACATTTGCAAATGACGTTTCACGGCAACCGGCTTGATTCCCGGAATAATCGGGACGGTAATTCCAATAGCACGAGCCGCTTCGACAAAGTTGAAATACCGTTGGTTGTCGAAAAACATTTGTGTCACGATATAATCGGAACCAGCATCAACTTTTTCTTTTAGTCTTTTCAAATCGGCTTCCAAACTTGGTGCTTCGATATGTTTTTCGGGATAACCTGAAACTCCTATACAAAAATCGGGCGCATTTTCAGTTGGCAAAGTGTCGTGTAAGAACTGTCCGGCGTTCATCGCCTTGATTTGTTTAACTAAATCTACTGCATAATTATTTCCACCTTTGGTCGGTTCAAAATACTTCTCGCCTTTCATAGGATCGCCGCGAAGAGCCATCAAATTATCGATTCCCAAATAGTGACAATCGACTAATAAGTACTCGGTTTCTTCTTTGGTGAATCCTCCACACAACACGTGAGGAATAGCATCTATTCCATATTTGTGTTGGATGGAAGCGCAAATCCCAACGGTTCCAGGACGCATACGGGTTATCCGACGGTCAAAAAGTCCGTCTTTCTCAATATAAACATATTCTTCTCTCGAAGTGGTTACATCAATAAATGGCGGTTTAAACTCCATCAACGGATCTATGTTTTCATACAAATCCTTAATATTACTTCCTTTTTGTGGCGGAACAATTTCAAAAGAAAATAATGGTTTTCCTTTTGCGTTTTCTATATGTTGTGTTACTTTCATTATAAAGTTATGAGTTATGGGTTATGAGTTATGAGTTAACAAATCAAAAATCGTTAATCAAAAATCATAAATCAATTAATCTGCTATATTCGGGTTCAACCATTTTGTTGCCTTATCGGTTGAAATACTTCTTCTTTTGGCGTAATCAATGACTTGGTCTTCTTTTATTTTTCCGAGTCCAAAATACTTACTTTCCGGATTTCCTAAATAATATCCAGAAACCGATGAAGCGGGCCACATCGCCATACTTTCAGTCAAGGTTACTCCTATTTTTTGTTCTACATTTAGTAATTTCCAGATTGTAGGTTTTTCTAAATGGTCGGGGCAAGCGGGATATCCTGGGGCAGGACGAATACCTTTGTACTCCTCTGCAATCATTGCCTCGGCAGTTATGTTTTCATCTGATGCATAACCCCAAGTCTCTTTACGTATTTTTTCGTGAAGATATTCAGCAAAAGCCTCTGCAAAACGATCTGCCAATGCTTTGACCATAATCGAACTATAATCATCTAAATCCTTTTCGAATTCAGCTGCCCATTCATCAACTCCAAAACCTGTGGTTACACAAAATGCTCCCATATAATCGGTTACTCCATTATCTTTTGGTGCTATAAAATCGGCCAAAGCGAGATTTGGAGCACCTTTGGTTTTTTGTGATTGCTGACGCAAGGTTAGGAAAGTCTGCAATGGTTTT
>NZ_JANPFL010000129.1:0-61172 GCF_031423415.1 Flavobacterium sp. | reverse complement strand
TCAGGGAAATAGTATTGCAGTAGATGCCTCTGGAAATTGTTATATTGGCGGCTATTCTTTTTTTCAAAATTATGCCTACCTTCAAATTTTTTATGCTAAATACAATTCGGCAGGGGCGGTTCAATGGACAAAACGAGATGGGGGCACGAGTAGTATTTCAACAAATGAAAACGGGGTACGAGCTATAGCTGTTGATAATTTTGGAAATTCTTACATGACTGGATTTGATAGAACGACTACTTCAAGCGGATCTGCTTTTGTTCGTAAATGCGATCCATCAGGTAATTTGGTATGGCAAAAAAACAGACCCGAATACTCTTTTGGAAATGATATTGTTGTAGATGGAGTTGGAAACAGCTATGTTACTGGCGCTTATGTAGATGTAACAAACTATAGCATTTTTAGCACTAAATACAATGCTGCTGGAGTTGTAGTATGGACCCAAAATGGTAGTGGTGCAGATGCCGATTACGGCGATGGAATTGCTTTAGACGCTCAAGGAAACTGTTTTGTAACAGGTAGATTTCAGCACAATACCGATTTTTCTACCTTGAACATCAGCAATACCAGTAGTGGTATAAGCGATGTATTTGTAGCCAAGTATGACAACAAAGGAAGTGTCGTTTGGTTGCAACAAGCAGGAGAAAGTGGTCAGGATGCGGGTAGCAAGATTGGAGTAGATGCCGCTGGAAATTGTTATATTAACGGGTATTATTCTACCAATGCCACTTTTGGCACAACCACTTTAAATGGAGTAAATTTCAACCCGTTTCTTGCAAAAATTGGCATAACAGCAGCAACTACATTAGGCAGCGCCGTTGTAAAAGGAGAAAATTTTTGTGGCGGTGCGGTGGTTACAGTTGATTTTGCTATAACTGGAAAGTATGATGACGCCAATGCATTTACAGCTCAATTATCAAACGCTTCGGGTTCTTTTAACAGTCCATTAAACATTGGAACGCTGGAATCGCCTTTAAACACAAGTATCTATGCCATTTTACCGCTAACAACACCAGCAGGAACGGGCTATCGCATTCGTGTGGTGAGCAGTAATCCAGCGTTGATTGGTAATGACAACGGAATCGACATTAGAATTAATCAAACCGATTGTAAAAATAATGTTGTAAAATTAGCAACAAGCCCCATTGCTGCTGTAGAATATTTCATCGATACCGATCCAGGAGTTGGTAAAGGGATAGCTTTGAACACAGCTGGAGGACTTTCTGTTTCTGAAACATTCAATATTGCTTTACCCACACTTACTGCGGGATTTCACAACTTATTCATTCGTTCAAAAAATGCGGATGGTATTTGGGGGTTGTATGAGGGTAGGGTTTTTTATGTTCAGCCAGTAACTTTAGTTTTGAACAGCTCGCCGGTTGTTGCTGCCGAATACTTTTTTGACACCGAACCAGGAGTTGGCAGCGGAACAGCAGTAGCTTCATTTAGTTCAGGAAATACGATTAGTGTAACCAAGCCTATTGCCACAACTGGATTGTCTGCTGGATTTCATAATTTGTTTGTTAGAACAAAAGATGCAAAGGGCAAATGGGGTATGTATGAAGGCAGAGTGGTGTACATACAACCAGCGGTAGCAAGTTCCGTTGCAGAACCTATTATTGCAGCAGAATACTTCTTTAATACTGATCCAGGAGTAGGACTTGGTACTGCAATCAATACAGGAGCTGCCGTAAACGAATTGACTTTAAACATCCCTAGTCTGGCAACAAGTCCATTGCAAACGGGCACTCACAATGTATTTATTAGAGTTAAAAACAAAGCAGCTAAATGGGGATTAGCAGAGCGAAGAACGTTTACTATTTGTTCAAATGTATTGGGTTCCCCTGCCATAACAGGTAGTTCAACAATATGCCCCGGCAATACGCTGCAGCTGACAGCAGGCAATGTAACTGGAGCGACATCCTACAAATGGACGGGTCCTAACAACTTTACGGCTACTGGCCAGAGTATTACCATCAATTCGGTCTCGGCGACTAATGCTGGAGTTTACACTGTTGTTGCCTCGAATGAAGCGACAACCTGTGGTGATGGAAATCCAACGAAAATAACAGTAATAGTTGGCACAACCGCAGCACCAACAGGACTTGAAACGCAAACATTTGTTTCGGGAACATTGACCACCATTGTGCTTTCAGGTTCAGGAATCAAATGGTATGCATCAGCATCAGATGCTAGTACAAGAACAAACGTACTGCCAAACACAACGGTTTTAGTTAATAACACTACCTATTACGCTACACAAACCATAAACGGTTGCGAAAGCGCTAGCAGCATAGCAGTGAAGGTAACAGTCACATTAAGCGTTAATGAATTTGATGCAAATGCTTTTACGTATTATCCAAATCCTGTTAGTAACGAATTGAATTTGTCTTATTCTTATGGTTTGACAAGTGTTAAGGTAACTGATGTTTTGGGACGACAAGTATATTTCAAAAAATTGAATGAAGATTCAGTTAAAGTTGATATGACAAACTTGATACGAGGGGTTTATTTTGTGGAAGTAACGTCAAAAGACAGCTCTAAAACCATCAAAGTAATAAAAAAATAGTAACTAAGTTTTAATTTTTACCACTAAATAGGCCGTCATTATTGGCGGCCTTTTTTAATTAATATCTTCACCAGCCTTAAAGGGAATCATAAAGACAGTTTGTGCCAACAGCGTTTTTAATTAATCTCACTAAAAATGTATCAAAATAGTTAATTGCTTGTAAAATGTTAAACAAAAAGTGAATTCTTTAAAACAATGTACAGTTAAGTTAAATATAACACCTACATTAGGCAAATATAAAAACAACATTTTGTAAGCAAAGTTTTCAAAACTTACAACAACCAATAAAGGAGCCAGCCGAAAATCCTGATAAGAGTAGGCAAACCAAAAACAAAAAACCATGAAAAATTATTTAGCAACGTTTACTATTATCTCGGCAACAATGTTATTGTTTTCGTGTTCAGGTGGTGAAACGACGGATGATACCACAAATCCCACAACAGTTTCTGATAATTTGCACTTGGCTTTCAAAACTCCTGATTGGGAGCGAAACATCGATTGTACGCTATTAGATCTTACTCCAACGGTTTATAACGATAGTACTTATGGTGTATCGGCAACATCGGCATCTACCAAGGAAACATTTTGCTTTACCTATCCCAAATACAGTTCAAAAATTGTCAATCCTAAATATTTAAAAAAACATAAAGTAATGTCTATTTATGACAATAACGTACCGTTTCAATTCTCGCAAAAGTTACCATTAAACGAAAACAGTCTAGATGATTTGTCAAAAAAACTGGTTAGTTCTGAGGGTTTTTCAGCCACAGAGTACAATCAAGTAATCGAAGTTAAGTATTTGTCAAGCGAGGCTAATTATGATGTTTTTAGGGTAAAATGCAAGTATGAAATGAAAATGTATTTACCAGCAACACCAGACGTTATCAAACCTGTTTCAGGAACGTTTACCTTCAAGATAAGAGCATTAAAAGGCTAGTTTTCTTTATGATTTTTAAAAAAATGTGAAAATTTATTAAAAAATAGAAATAATGTTATCAAAAAAAGTACTTCTACTATTGTTTTTAAATTTTGTTGTCAATACTGTTCATAGCCAACAATTATTCAAAGATGTTTTTCCGGGATCAACAGATGCTTTTCGAGTTTACCCTTTCCCATTCTGTAATTCAAATGGATTGTTTTTTTTCGACGGATACGGGTCTATTAGCGCAGGCAGTGAACTATGGAAAAGTGATGGAACTTCTAATGGAACTGTCCTTGTTAAGGATATTGCACCGGGCACAAATACTTCGTTTATAAGAAATTTAACAAATGTAAATGGAACCTTATTTTTTAGAGCCTGCACAGACGGAAATAATTATACTTATGAATTATGGAAAAGCGATGGTACACCAGAGGGAACAATGCTGGTTAAAGAGATTAACCCTGGGACTTTTGGATCCGATCCACAAAACTTTATCGCCTTGAAAGGAAATTTATATTTTACCGCTGATGATGGTGTCAATGGTGTTGAACTTTGGAAGAGTGACGGTACAGCAAATGGAACGACCATGGTTAAAGATATTTATCCTGGAAGTTCAAATGGTAATCCTAAAAATTTTACTGTTTTTAATGACGAAATATATTTTCAAGCTAGTGCTGGATTTTCAGGCTCAAATACTGGAGAAACATTATGGAAAACCGATGGATCTACCGCAGGAACAGTTTTAGTTAGTCCCTCCAGTAAAGTTGGCTATCCAGAAGGATTTGTTGTTTCGAATAATTTATTGTTTTTTTCTGCACGCAGCAATACTGCTGGTCGTGAACTTTGGAAAACGGATGGAACAAATTTTGGGACTATGCTGGTAAAAGATATATTTGCAGGTTCGACAAATAATGGATTCCCACAGAAGTTAATGGATGTTAATGGTCAATTATTCTTTTTTGCTACTAACGGCACTTTAGGTTTTGAATTATGGAAAACCGACGGTACAACCGCAGGAACGGAAATTGTAAAGGATATTAATATTGGAACAAAAGGCGGTTACGTTAACACGGTGCCAGATGATTTTACAACAGCCACCTTAGGAAATCAACTCTATTTTAGAGCAGACGATGGTGTTAGTGGAGCTGAACTATGGAAAACCGATGGTACAACCGCAGGAACTATAATGATAAAAGATATAAATCCTGGATTAAATTCATCATTTCCTAATGCGTTTATAAATTTTAAAGATAAACTGTATTTTACAGCAACTGACAATCTAAATGGCACAGAATTGTGGACAAGTGATGGTAGTGCCGCAGGAACAGTTATGTTAAAAAACATTTTCGAAGGCAGTAGCGGCTCCATTCCTTATGCAATGCATATTTATAAAGACAACTTGTATTTTAGTGCGGCTAATTTTCAAAACGGTCGAGAACTTTGGAGTTATAACGGAAATGCTCTTGGGATAAATGAAGAAAGGTGTAACAAATTAAAAGTGAACATTTATCCCAACCCCACATCTACCATTCTTATTTTAAGCGTGGAGGACAATTCAACAATAGACGGCATAGTAATCACTGATTTAACAGGTAGAAAAATAGTAGAGAGTGCCGGAAATACAACATCAATAAACATTGAGAAGCTAGCAAAGGGAATGTATTTTTTACAGGTTTTTTCAGGAAAAGAAAAGTTCCAAACAAAATTTGTCAAGGAGTAAATAATGCTAAACCGTCAGGGCTCATCCCCATTGCTATCGGGACTGAATAGGTTATTTTTTAAAAAGGAGCCAGCCGAAAATCCTAAACAAGAGTAGGCAAGACAAAAAACAAATACCATGAAGAAAATTACAACATTGCTACTAATCGTTTTTGCAATTACGGTACAGGGACAAAACAAATTATTATCGAGTGTCGTCCAATATAACGTGGGAAATGGCGATTGGCAAAATGGCAATGGAAGCAATTATGAATACGATAGCAATAACAATCTAACCTTAGAAACCTCTCTGAATTGGGATAATGGTACTAATTCTTGGAATATTGGCGACAAAAATTTCTACACGTACAATGCTAGTAATAAGGTTACAGAAAATATTTATCAAACAAGTAATACCACAACCAACCAGCTCGAAAATTCATTCAAACAAACATTTACTTACACTAATGGTAGAGTTACTTTAATACAAAATTATGATTGGGTCAATTTGAATTGGGTCATAGGCACTAAGTCAGAAATAGCCTACAACGGCAACAATTTTCCCCAAACAGCGTCGACCTATACCTGGAAAGGAACGCAGTGGGACAACGAATACCGCGAAACACTGACCTATAATGCCAATAATAGAGTGACTACCGATGTAACTGAAAAATGGGATGGAACACAATGGGTTAATGAAACCAAAACAGTATTTACCTTTACGACCAACAACAAAATCTTAAATCAAAAATCGGCCACTTGGGACGTTTTCAATAATTTATGGGTACAAGACGGCAATAAATCCGACTACGAATGGGATGCTACGGGCAACAAAACCATAGAAACAATGTATAATTCATACAATGGCAGCACCTATCAAAGCAAAAACGAATATACCTACGACACCGCTAAACTGATGTCGAGTTTCGCACACCCATTCAAAGACAAAACAGGTTTCGATTATCTTTTTGAAGATGCCCCATTTGTCAATAAAGCACTAGGGTATACTGGTTATTTGTATGATACAGCAACAACTACCTACACCTCTACCGACCGAACCCTTTATAATTATACAAGTGCTATAACGCTTGGTATCGAAAAGGTTGAAATCGCTGACAAAGTCATCACGGTCTATCCTAATCCAACTAAGGATTTCCTAAACATCAAAACCGCATCGAATACCACAGTTGATAAAATTACAGTAAGTGATTTGATGGGTAAAAAAGTGTTGGAGCAAAATAAGACAAACCAACTCAATGTTCAAAACCTAGCCAAGGGAATGTATGTTTTACAGATTCTTGTGGGCGATAACAAAGAAACTAGAAAATTTATTAAG
Source organism: Flavobacterium sp. (assembly GCF_031423415.1). Taxonomy (GTDB): domain Bacteria; phylum Bacteroidota; class Bacteroidia; order Flavobacteriales; family Flavobacteriaceae; genus Flavobacterium. Next base: position 54,647 of record NZ_JANPFL010000129.1, on the reverse strand, counting down.
GAATAAAAAAAAACAACCTAGTTCGTCCCGATAACTATCGGGACGAACTGGATTAATACTAAATAAAAGAAGCCAGCCGAAAATTCTGAACAAGAGTAGGTAAAACTTAAATTATAAGTATAATGAAAAATAAAACTACGTTATTAGCTTTTGCATTAGTCATTATGGGTTGGAATGTAAATGCACAACAAACACCTGCATTAATAAAAAACATAAACGATCAAAGTTTAAGCAGTTTTCCTAGTTTATTGACATTAATTGGTCAAAAATTATTTTTTATTGCAAGTAATGTTGAAAACGGACGTGAACTATGGGTAAGTGATGGAGATCCTGGAGGTACTCACTTAGTAAAAGATCTTTCACCTGGTTCCAACGCTAATCCTTTAATAGGCGCATACAGCAGTGGGATTTCTAATCTAATAGAATTAAATGGCTGGGCTTATTTCATTGTTCAAGGAGCTTCACTTTATAAGTCGGACGGCACAGAAGGCGGCACTTTAGAAGTAGCAGCATTTTCAACATCTTCACTTCCTGGTATAGATAGATTAATGGTAAATGTAAATGGTACTTTGTATTTTATGAAAGGAACTACACAAGGTAGTGAATTATGGAAGAGTGATGGTACTAAAGAAGGTACAGTTAAAGTTCATACTATAAACGTGGATAATTATTATTCAAATGGGGGAAAATTTGAAGTAACTAAAACGATTGCCTTAAACAACTTATTAATTTTTGTAGCAGATGACGGGGTAAGCAATCATGAAATTTGGGTAAGTGATGGTAGTAAAGAAGGTACATTTATGATAAAAGATATTCGTCCGGGATCGGAAGGTTCCGACCCTCAATATTTAACAGAGTTTAATGGTGCTATTTATTTTACGGCAAATGATGGAATTCACGGATATGAGCTCTGGAAAACGGATGGAACTCTTGGCGGAACAGAGCTTGTTGTAGATATTGAGGTAGGATATGGAAGCGGTTATCCAGAAAATATAGCGAACGTTAATGGAGAGCTATATTTTTCGGCAAGCGATGGAACATATTATGGACAACCTTGGAAAAGTGATGGCACAGCCAAGGGTACAAAAATGTTTGCAGAGATTGATTCTCGCAGTGATTACCCAAAGAATTTTGTGAGTTTAGGAAGTAAGGTTATTTTTAGTGTCGGTTATGATTCATATCCTCGCGGATTATGGATAACAGATGGTACAAGTATAGGAACAAAACTGTTAAAAAATGTTACAAAACCTGAAGAAATAGTTTCAGATGGATCTACCGCTTATTTTCGAGCAAGTGGTTACGATGGAGGTACTGAACTTTGGAAAACTAATGGTACCGAATTAAGTACCGTTAGAATGAAAGATATATTTCCAGGTTTATCAAATAGTAACCCAAATAATCTGACTTTAATGGGAAGCGGTGTTTTCTTTTCGGCAAATGATGGTGTAAATGGTTTTGAATTATGGAGAAGCAACCTCTTTGCTGAAGGACAGGAATTAAGTACCAATAAAAATAATATTTATAAAAACAGCATTGCGGTTTATCCTAATCCTGCCAAAAATAAAATTAATCTACAATTTCCAAATCAAGTAGCAGTAGATAAAATAAGGATAACTGGCCTAACAGGAAAAGTAATCTTAGAACAAACTATAAATACAACTCAAGTCAATGTAGAAAAACTTGCTATTGGTTTGTATATCATTCAAGCTATTTCAGGAAAAGAATTGTTTCAAACCAAATTTATAAAGGAGTAAATAATGCTAAACCGTCAGGGTTCATACCGATAACTATCGGGACGAACTGGATTAATACTAAACAAAAGGAGCCAGCCGAAAATCCTCATTAGAGTAAGCAAACCAAAAAGCAAAAAACCATGAAAAAAACTTTATTTTATTTATTTGTATTGGTAATTAACCTTACTATACAGGCACAAACCGCAGGTACTTTAGACACAAATTTTGGAACTTCAGGCAGCGTTTTTGCCCCAGCACAAAAAAACTCTTATCCCTATTGTATAGATTTTGAAGCCTATTCGGGAGAGATTGCAATTGCTGGGCAGTACAAGAAAACCGCAAGTTTAACAGTTGGATATGTGGGGCGCTATGACTTTTATGGAAAACCACGCACTGCATTTGGCACTAATGGTGTGTTGGAAATTTCTGATTTAAGCACTACAATCCAAACTGTTTCTGAGGTTTTATTTACGGGTAATTCAAGTTTCTTTGTTCGGGGCACCTACAAAGATGCTTCAAATGCTACGGTATTGTTTTTTAGAAAATATTTAGCCAACGGCACTTTAGATACTAGTTTTGGAACAGGCGGGACACTCATCGGACTTTATGGCGAAATTAATGGAAATTATATCTATTCTTTAAAAACCAATCCAACCACGAAACATCAATATTTAAATCGCTATCATCTAGCCGATGGAACATTAGACGCTACCTTTAATAATAGTGAATTTCCTTTTTTAACCACCGATAGTCGTTTTTATAGTTCTCAATATAGGCATATGAATTTTCAAGCGAATGGTAAAATTGTTTTGTGTGGCTATAAAACGATTAATGCTGTAAATTATCCATTTATAGGAAGATTTGATAGTTTAGGAAATAGTGATACTACTTTTGGCACCAACGGTTATTATACCGGCACCAATCCAGGCGATGCTTGGCAAACTAAAACCCAATCTGACGGTAAAATTGTTTATATTAACACCACAGGTCCTCAAAATGGAACTAATGCCATACTGAATCGCATCAATGCCAATGGAACTGTAGACACTTCTTATGGCACAGCAGGTTCTTTTAATTACACCTATGATTTTGGCGGTAACTATGTTGATAAAATGCTGATGCAATCAGACGACAAAGTACTATTGTGCGGAAGTGTTGCGATGGACGCAAATGGAGTTTCCTCTCTATTTTCCGCAAGAGTTGGAACTACAGGCGTACTTGATTTTAAAAGATTGGATATGCAAAGCCCGTATTCTGAAAACTGGTCTATGGTAATGCCTAATGAAACTTATCTGCTTACATTTGGAGAAACATCAAATGCTGATTACAGTCTCTATACCCCAACCATTCAAAGAATTTTTCTTAAAACACCATTAGTATCAATAATAGGTGATGCTTACCTGAACGGAAATTTCACCAATGATTTGAATATGACTACCCTTGATGGCACTACTTATACACTTAATAATGTAAGCCTAATCTCAGGAAAAGCAGTCAAATTTAGAGTTGACCATGACTGGAGAATTAATTGGGGAGCCGCAGCAACCAACCCTTTTCCTACTGGCAAAGGATTGATGGGAGGACAAGGAGATATTACTATTCCTACAACAGGTATTTATAACGTCAGTTTTAATATTGCTACTGGAGTTTATAATTTCACGAATACCTTGAGTATTGCTAGTTTTGATAAAAACAACATAGTGGTTTACCCTAACCCTGCCAAAAATCAAATTAATCTTCAATTTCCTAATCAAGTTAGGGCAGATAAAATCACGATAACCGATTTAACAGGCAAGAAAGTTTTAGAGCAAAATAATTCTAGCCAAGTAAACGTAAGTAATTTAGCCAAAGGAATGTACGTTATAGAAGCTGTTTCGGGTGAGGAAAAGTTTGTGAGTAAATTTGTGAAGGATTAAGTATTCCTGCGGGATTAAATATATAACAAAAAAAGCCTGTTCATCCGAGCAGGCTTTTTTGTAAAAATTATTCTTTTTCTTCTTTCTCCACAGCATCTTTGTAATCAGGATACAAAAACTTGTTGTAAGGAAATCGTGTGATGTGAATTTGTCTAACGGCTTCGTAAACTCGTTCGCGGAATTCCTCGAAATTTTCTTTATGGGTAGCCGAAATAAACAAGGCGTTTTCTTCGCCCACACGATGCATCCAAGTGGTTTTCCATTCTTCGAGCGTGAAATGTCTTGGTGTTTTTTCGGTCATTAAATCATCCTCGTCAATAGTCAAATGCTTGAAAGCATCGATTTTATTGAAAACCATAATCACCGGTTTGTTGTTCGCTTTGATATCCAATAAAGTTTGGTTTACCGAGGCAATATGATCCTCGAATTCTGGATGCGAAATATCGACAATGTGCAATAACAAATCCGCTTCGCGAACCTCATCGAGCGTACTTTTGAAAGAATCGACCAATTGTGTCGGCAGTTTTCGAATAAATCCAACCGTGTCCGAAAGCAAAAAAGGCAGGTTTTTAATCACCACCTTTCGAACCGTGGTGTCCAAAGTAGCAAAAAGTTTGTTCTCGACAAAAACATCGCTTTTCCCAATGGCATTCATCAAAGTCGATTTTCCAACATTGGTATACCCTACTAAAGCCACACGAACCATTGCGCCACGATTGCCTCTTTGGGTTCCCATTTGTTTGTCGATGGCTTTTATTTTTTCTTTCAATAACGAAATTCGATCCCGAACAATTCGTCTATCGGTTTCAATCTCCGTTTCTCCCGGTCCACGCATCCCGATTCCCCCTTTTTGACGTTCTAAGTGCGTCCAAAGACCCGATAATCTTGGTAACAAATAGATACATTGCGCCAATTCTACCTGCGTTCTAGCATAGGAAGTTTCAGCTCTTTGCGCAAAAATATCAAGGATAAGATTGGTTCTATCGAGGATTTTACAATCTATAATTTTGGAAATATTTTTTTGTTGCGAAGGAGTCAATTCATCATCGAATACTAGACTTGAAATATCATTTTCTTTGACGTAAAGATTGATTTCGTCTATTTTCCCAGTACCTAAAAATGTTTTGGGATTGGGTTTATCCATTTTTTGCCAAAAACGTTTCACCACTTCTCCGCCTGCGGTGAAAGTCAAAAACTCTAATTCGTCTAGATATTCTTTGAGTTTATCCTCACTTTGGTTTTGAGTTACAATGCCAACAATGGCGGTTTTTTCAAAATTTATTATTTCTTTTTCTAACATGTCTTTGAATAAGTTGCAAATTTAATGATTTGTGAGGGACTTATGGACATTGCGTTGCAATCTATTCCATTGCCTTCACTCTTTTGACCAAGAAGGCAATCAAAATTCCGAACATTCCGATAAAAGCGAATGAATATCGTAAACCAAATAGTTCTGAAATATGTCCAATAACGGGTGGACCCAATAAAAAACCCAGAAAACTTACACTGGAAACTGCCGTTAGTGCTTCTCCTGTTGGAATTGTTGGATGCTTTCCTGCAATACTGTAAAGCGTTGGAATAACGGTAGAAACGCCCAATCCTACAATCATAAAAGCAATAGTACACGGAATGATATAGGGGAAAATCACCGCCATATACAAACCAAAAGAAATCATCACTCCACTGATTTGCATCACGGTTTTTCGCCCAAATTTGTTGATTAAATGATCTCCAAAGAATCGTCCGCTAGCCATCATTATCATAAAAGAGGTATAACCAACAACAATTAGTGAGCCAGGAGCTTTTACAATATCTTTGAAATAAACACCACTCCAATCGAACATAATTCCTTCGCTCGCCATACTGCAAAAACCAATAACTCCTAATAAAACCAAGGACATATCGGGTTTTCTGAATGTTTTTTTCTTTTCAGGATGCACTTTTTCTTTAGCTTTTATTAAATATTTGAAATTGATGGTGACCAACAGTAAAACAACGAAAGCCACAATGACAAAGTGCATATAAGTTGTACTATTTAGCGCCAACATTCCTAGTCCAACTAAAGCTCCGGTGAACCCAGCCAAACTCCACATTCCGTGAAAAGAAGACATAATCGCTTTTCTGAAAAGTCCTTCGGTGTAAACTCCTTGCGTGTTGATTGAAATATTAGTCAAGTTGCCAAAGATGCCAAAAGCAACTAAAGCAAGAGCCAATTGCCAGGCATTTTGAGCCAAACCGATATTCGTTAAACTAAAAGCATATAGTAAGGCTGCAAAAAGGAGAACGCGATCACTGCCAAAACGAGTCACTAATTTGCCCGAAAAAAACATCATGATCAACTGACCCACTGGCAATGCAAATAAAATTGTTCCTAGTTCGCCATCACTCAATTGCAAATCCGCTTTGATGGTAGGAATTCGGCTTGCCCAAGTGGCAAAAGATAAACCCATCCCAAAATAAAACATCGAAACGCCCCAACGAATTCGGTTTAAATACGATTGTTTGGCGTCTAGATACGATTTCTTGTACTTGCCTTTCGTTTTGTAAATACCGATAAAATTAAAATACTGCAAATCGTTTTATTTTAAAATTGAATCTGCAAAAATACAAAATCAATCTGTTTGTGTTTGTCGTTTCCTTTTTAAACGGAACAATACAACGTTATTGTTTATAAATCGATCACTCTTTTTTGCGCGCTACTTTGAAAAGCCGCTTCTATAATTCGCATCACGTTTACACCATTTTGAGCCGTCACCGGCTCCAATTGATCATTGGCAATGGCTTGATAAACGCCTTCAAAAAAGTCATAATAATTTCCTTGAAGCGTTGGTACTTTTTCCCTGATAATTTTCCCGTCAATTTCGGTATGCAAAAGCCCTTCTCGGCCTTCTTTTTCAGTTCCCCAACTAGTCAAATTGGGTTTTTTACCTAGTTTCAATTCGTCTTCCTGTACATCGCCACGCGATTTTAAAAAAGAACCTTTTTTGCCGTGAACCACATAGGAAGGATTTGGTTCTCTGACTAAAAACCCCGCTTTCAATCGCACTCTAAAATCCGAATAATACAATAAAACATCCAGATAATCATCAACTACTGAGTTTTCTCTTATGATTCGAATATCGGCAAAAACGGCATTGGGCAAACCAAACAAACACAAAGCTTGGTCAATAATATGTGGTCCCAAATCCTTCATAATTCCAGAACCCGAATTGACGGTTTCCTTATGCACTTTTGGACTCAAAACAGGATTGTATCGGTCAAAATGAAACTCGGCTTCGACGATTTCGCCCAACAATTTCTCGTCAAGAATTTTCTTCACAGTTTTGAATTCACTGTCCCATCTTCGGTTTTGAAAAACAGACAATTTCAACCCTTTTTCTTTGGCCAAAGCTGTTAATTCCATTGCTTCGGCAACGTTTGATGTAAATGCTTTTTCGACAATGGCATGTTTTCCAGCCAGCAAAACTTTTTTGGCATACTCAAAATGAGTGTCAATGGGCGTGTTGACGATAACCAAATCGATACTTTTGTCCTCCAAAATCGATTCCAAACTTGGATAACTTCTGACTTCAGGATAATCTTGTTGGATTAGTTTTTTGCTTCTTTCCCAAGAACCCAAGAGTTCAAAACCGGGATGAAGTTCCAGAAACGGAGCGTGAAAAACTTTTCCAGACATTCCGTATGATAAGAGTGCTGTTTTTATTATTTGCATTTTGTTTGCTTTAAAATCCAACTATATTTAAAATTGAAACTTCTATGACCTTAAATGCCTTATATGTTTCAAAAATTTACCATATAAGGCATTTAAGGTCATTTAAGATGTGATTAATTTGTGTTATTCGTGTTTAAATTTTTGCTCTTTCGTATTGTTTTGGCCATTGTATATCGACACCCAGTTCTTTGGCAAAATTCAATGCCAAGTTTGGATCTCTCAAAGATTCTCTGGCGAACAAAACCAAGTCGGCTTTTCCTGTTGCGACAATTTCTTCTGCTTGAGAGGCTTCCGTGATTAATCCGACAGCTCCAGTCAAAATTCCGGATTCTTTTTTGATGCTGCCAGCAAAAGGAACTTGATAATTGGGTCCCAAAGGAATTTGCTGATGTGACACTAATCCGCCAGAAGAAACGTCTATTAAATCCACGCCTTTTCCTTTCAGAATTTTCGAAAGTTGTACCGATTCGTCGATGTTCCATCCGCCATCCGCCCAATCAGTAGCTGAGATTCTGACGAACAAAGGTAAATTATCAGGCCATTCGGATTGCACGGCTTCGAGAACTTCGAGAAGCAAACGGATTCTGTTTTCGAAACTTCCGCCGTATTCGTCCGTTCTGAAATTGGATAATGGCGAAAGGAATTCGTGTAATAAATAGCCGTGAGCGGCATGGATCTCAATGACTTGAAAACCAGCTTTCAAAGCTCTTTTGGTCGCTGATTTGAAATCGGAAATTACTTTTTGAATCCCTATTTTGTCTAAAGCAATTGGCGCTTTTTCGTTCGAATGATACCCAACCGCGCTTGGTGCAACGGCATTCCAACCACCGTTGGTTTCGTCTAATTTTTTGTTGCCGTTCCAAGGTTCTGAAACGCTTGCTTTCCTTCCGGCGTGTGCCAATTGAATTCCCGGAATTGAATTTTGGGAAAGTATAAACTGATTGATGACCTGCATTTTTTCAATATGTTCGTTTTTCCAAAGCCCTAAATCACTTGGAGAAATTCGTCCTTCGGGAGAAACAGCAGTCGCTTCCTGAATGATTAAAGCCGCTCCACCACTGGCTCGGCTTCCTAAATGTACGAGATGCCAATCGTTGGCAAATCCATCCTCCGAGGAGTATTGACACATTGGCGAAATGGTGATTCTGTTTTTCAATGTGATGCTTTTTATCGAAAGAGGTAAAAATAATTTAGAAGACATAGTATTGTTTTTTATAGGTAAAATAACACAAAAAAGCACTGGTTTTGTAACAAAAAGTAAAGTTAAGACACATATGGTGTAGTAAAAAAGGAAAAGCCACAATTATTAACAAATAATTATCGTCTGCCAAAAAGGAAACCTTTGGAACTAAAATAGAAAACCTTACTTTTGTGCGCTTTACAAAATTTAATTAATAGGAGGATGAGGTGATTGCACCGTTCCTCGCAATGACAAATAAATGGAAATAGTTATCAAGCTTTCTCAATTTTTATTGAGCTTATCATTACTGATTATACTTCACGAATTAGGACATTTTATTCCTGCCAAAATATTTAAGACCCGAGTAGAAAAGTTCTACTTGTTTTTTGACGTAAAATATTCATTGCTTAAAAAGAAAATTGGCGAAACCGAATACGGAATTGGTTGGTTGCCTCTAGGTGGTTACGTGAAAATTTCTGGAATGATTGACGAAAGTATGGACAAGGAACAAATGGCTTTGCCTCCGCAACCTTGGGAATTTCGCTCGAAACCCGCTTGGCAACGTTTGATTATTATGTTAGGTGGTGTTACTGTAAACTTTATATTGGCGTTTATCATTTATATCGGGATGGCTTTTGCTTATGGTGACAACTATATTGATAATAGCTCTTTAAAAGATGGAATCTGGGTTACCAGTCCAGTTGTTGAAAATACAGGAATTAAAACAGGAGACCGCATTGTGTCAGTCGATGGCAAAAAAGTAGAGCGATTTGTTCCGTCGGTTTCTTTGGACATTTTAACCTCAAAAGTGGTTGTTATAGAAAGAAACGGAGCGGAAAAGACAATCAATATGCCGGTCAATTTTATTGGCAAATTTTTAGATTCTGATAAAAAAGGCGTGATTACTTTAAGAATGCCTTTTGTAGTGGGTGGATTGTCTGATACTTCTAAAAACAAAGAAGTATTAAAACCAAAAGATATGATTGTTTCTCTAAATGGAATTCCAATAAAATATTTTGACCAAGCAGCCACTGTATTAAACGCTAATAAAGGCAAAAAAATTCTTGCCGTTGTTTTAAGAAATCTGAAAGAAACTCCACTAACTGTTGAGGTTAACAATCAAGGAAAATTAGGAGTTGGCTTGGGTTCTTTGACCGAAGACAACCTTAAAAAATTAGGATATTATACTATTAGTAAAGAAAAATACAGCTTTTTCGAATCGATTCCAGTAGGAGTTGAAAAAGGACAAGATCAATTAGCAGGATACGGAAAGCAACTGAAAATGATTTTTAATCCCAATACTGGTGCATATAAGGGTGTGGGTGGATTTGCAGCGATTTATAATATTTTCCCAAGCAATTGGAGCTGGGAAGTGTTTTGGAATATTACCGCTTTATTGTCAATAATGCTTGGCGTGATGAATTTATTGCCTATTCCGGCTCTTGATGGCGGTCACGTTATGTTTTTATTATACGAAATGATTAGCGGCCGAAAACCTAGCGACAAGTTCCTAGAGAACGCCCAAATGGTTGGTTTCTTTCTACTTATAACGTTGTTATTGTTTGCCAATGGGAACGATATTTACAAGGCGATTGTAGGGAAATAATTTTTTTTGAATTTTTGTCCTGTTTTATTTGTGAAAAATAATTTAAACCTTATATTTGCAACCGCTTAAACAAACAACAATTACTAGTTAAAGCAACATAAAACGTTCATTCCAAACAAAGAATAAAAAATACAGTTTCCTTCTTAGCTCAGTTGGTTAGAGCATCTGACTGTTAATCAGAGGGTCCTTGGTTCGAGCCCAAGAGAGGGAGCAAAAAGCTAGTCGCAAGACTAGCTTTTTTTGTTTATATTTGGTTGTAAATCTTTAGTAAGTCAATATCAAATCTTACTAAACATTCTGAAATAAGCCAAAAATTACCACTTAAATACATTTTAAGTTATTATTTTAGTACTCATTTTCCAGCCCCGTAGTTCAACGGATAGAATGGGAGTTTCCTAAACTTTTGATCCGAGTTCGATTCTCGGCGGGGCTACTTGAAAGATTATCAGGGATGATAGTCTTTTTTTATATCACTATTTCAAAGTATGCAGCCACATTTTTCAACTTCCAAAACTTTGAAAAAGAGATTCAAGACCTTTTATTTTTTCAAATATTTTATTTTGTAGAAAAAGTAGAAATAAATTTACTTTTTTTGTTAACAATATAGTTTAAAATCAAAATTGAGTTTTAAATACAAATTTATTTTAAAAAACTGAATATCAATTATTTAAAACATAAATGATCCATAGACGAATTATAAAGCTACATTAAGTATTGTGAATAACTTTGGCTTTTTTTATCACAAGAATATCCTAACTTTGGATTGTCAGTTAGACATTGGTAGTCAATGTACTAAGGCAAATATCTTTTTATTCATTTAATACCATAAACGAAATGGCAATTAAATTCAAAGTACTTCCTCGGAAGAATCCTCAGGATGCCGCAGCACCTGAGAAGTTTTATGCCGCTGCAATTGCAGATGGCAATGTCGATTTGGATAGGCTCGCGGAGCTGATTTCCTATCAATGTACGGTTACCGAAACCGACTGTTATGCCGTGTTGATGGCTTTAGAACACAACATCGTTGGCGAACTAGGTCAAGGTAGAATCGTGAAACTGGGCAGATTGGGTAATTTTCAGGTGGGCCTTAGCTCCAAAGGAAGTGTGACCGCTGCTGAAGTTTCGGCAACCGCCATCACCAAGAGTCGTATTTTGTTCCGTCCTGGAAAAAAATTGCGCTCTATGTTGAATGACGTATCCTTCAAAAAAGCTGGCTAGCACCTCACTTTTTTGATTGTTTTTTTGATGTAAGACCTCGGGTATTTCAGTGCCCGAGGTCTTTTTTTTGATCTATTTTCTACGAAAACTTTCGTCAATTCGTCCCGACGAGATAAATGTTTCGTCCTGACGAAGCAAAAAGTTAGTCCTGATGAAGTGAAAATCCCGTCGGGACCAATTGAAAACAACCAATTATGTCGCACTTTTCACTAAAAACTATCGCACTGTTGATTTTTTTAGAGGGAATGGTGGCTTTATATTACCTTTTTTTGCACTCAAAAACCGCTCTTTCCTTCCCTTTTTTCCATAAAAAAAGCTCAAAATCACTGGCTAGCACCTCGTTTTTTTGAGCGAATTTTTAATGTAAGACCTCGAGTAATTTCAGTTACCGTTTCGAATTACGGGTTAAATGTAGTGAAATGTTGTAAAATGTGGAACAAATTTTAATTTTTTTTTGATAGTTTTAAACTATTTTTAAACTACAAGTAAACTAAAGTTAATCTGGACCTTGCTCCTTTTGTCGCTGCTCCTTATTGAAATTATTTTCCTCTTTTACGGTTTCTCGTAAAGTAATTAAAACCAGATGATTTATTTTCGCAGGAATAGTTTATTTCCACGCCCAATATGTAGTTCATTGTAGTTGTTTTTCTATAAATTAGCCGAAGAAATTGATTAAGAAGATTTCTTGAGTTAAAATTATCAAGATAAATTAACCCCATAAACACAAATAAGAATTAATGTTTCAACAGACCTTTAAGAATATAGATGACATCCTGCACAAAGACGCTGGTTGTGGAAGTGAATTAGATTATGTAGAGCAAACCTCTTGGGTATTGTTCCTTAAATATCTGGACGATCTAGAGAAAGACAAAGCCACTGCTGCTGAACTTACGGGCAAAATATACACGCCCATCATTGCTCCTGAATACCAATGGAACACTTGGGCTTCTCCAAAAGACGACGAAGGCAAACTCGACCACCACAAAGCTTTAACCGGCGACGATTTAGAAGACTTTGTAAACATTCAACTGTTTCCTTATTTCAAAAAATACAAACAGTCTGCCGAAAGTGCCGACACCATAGAATACAAGATAGGCGAGATTTTCTCCGAGCTGAAAAACCGCATACAAAGCGGCTACAACTTGCGCGAAATCATAAACCGCATAGACGAACTCCGTTTTCGTACCCACGCCGAGAAGCACGAAATGAGCCACCTCTACGAGGACAAGATTAAGAATATGGGCAACGCAGGGCGTAACGGTGGCGAATACTACACGCCTCGTCCTTTGATTAAAACCATTATAAAAGTGGTTGCTCCCGAGATAGGACAAACCGTTTATGACGGTGCTGTAGGTAGCGCAGGTTTCTTATGTGAAGCGTTCGATTATCTAATGAAAAGTCGAAAGTTGACCACGACTGATATTACTACTTTACAGAAAAAGACCTTTTACGGCAAAGAGAAAAAATCTCTGGCTTATATCATTGGCACAATGAATTTAATACTCCACGGAGTCGAAGCACCTAACATTGTGCATACAAACACCCTTGCCGAAAACCTTGCCGACATACAAGAAAAAGACCGCTATGATGTAATTCTTGCCAACCCGCCTTTTGGAGGAAAAGAACGTGCCGAAGTACAACAAAACTTCCCTATAAAAACAGGAGAAACTGCTTCGCTGTTCTTGCAGCATTTTATTAAAATACTCAAAGCAGGAGGTAAAGCTGGCGTGGTTATTAAAAACACTTTTTTGAGCAATACCGACAATGCCTCTGTGAGTTTGCGAAAGGTATTACTGGAAAACTGCAACCTACATACGGTGTTAGATTTACCTGCCGGAACTTTTACGGGTGCAGGAGTGAAAACTGTAGTCTTGTTTTTTGAAAAAGGAAGTGCTACCAGAAAGGTTTGGTTTTACCAACTGAATTTGGATAGAAACCTAGGCAAGACCAATTCACTTAACGAAAAAGATTTGGCTGACTTTGTAGCACTGCAAAAAACCAAAGCCGACAGCGAAAACTCTTGGTCTATTGATGTTAAATTGCTTGACCAGAATACTTTTGATTTAAGTGCCAAAAACCCAAACAAAAAAGAAGAAGCTGCCTTGCGCAAACCTGCTGAAATTTTAGAAGAAATAAAAGCATTGGACGAAGAAAGTGCCGATATTTTACACTCAATTTTAGAACTGATATGAAACAAGGTTGGGAAATAAAAAAGCTAGTAGATGTATGTATTGTTGAACGAGGAAGTTCCCCAAGGCCTATTGAAAAATTTCAGACTGATAGCCAGGATGGAGTAAACTGGATTAAAATTGGAGACACTAAAGGAGTAGATAAATACATATATACAACGAAGGAGAAAATCACAAAAGAAGGAGCTGAAAAGTCAAGGTACGTAAAGGAAGGGGATTTTATTTTATCAAATTCTATGTCATTTGGTAAGCCATTCATTATGAAAACCGATGGTTATATTCACGATGGTTGGTTTGTTTTGCACTTACATAAATTCATAGACACTGAATATTTTTTCAACCTTCTTTCATCACCTTATGTCAATGATCAATTTCATAAGTTGGCAAGTGGCTCAGTAGTAAAAAATATAAGTGGTGATTTAGTTAAGAAAGTTATTTTACCAATTCCTCCACTTCACGAGCAAAAACGAATCGTAGCCATCTTAGACGAAGCCTTTGCCGCCATAGCCAAGGCTAAAGCCATTGCAGAACAAAACCTCAAAAACTCCAAAGAGCTTTTTGAAAGTTATTTGCAAGGGGTGTTTGAGAATAAAGGAGAAGGTTGGGTAGAGAAAACTTTGGGAGATATAGGGAAACCTTCTATGTGCAAAAGAATACTAAAAGAGCAAACTTCTTCCGACGGCGATATTCCTTTTTACAAAATCGGAACCTTTGGGAAAACACCTAACGCCTATATTTCTAAAGATATATACGACCTGTATCGCACGAAATTTTCATTTCCAAAAAAAGGTGACATTCTTATATCTGCCTCAGGAACCATAGGAAGGCGTGTTCGGTACAATGGGGAACCTGCCTTTTTTCAGGATTCAAATATTGTTTGGATTGATAATGATGAAACACAAGTTCTTAATGACTACCTATATGTTTTTTATGAATTTTGTGATTGGCAGCCATCTAAAGGAGCTACAATAGCAAGACTATACAATAGCAACCTGACAAGTATAAAAATAGCTTTTCCAAAATCATTAAAAGAACAACAAATCACCATTCAAAAACTCGATGCTCTTTCATTAGAAACAAAAAGACTAGAAGCCATTTACCAACAAAAAATAAATGATTTAGAGGAGCTAAAAAAGAGTGTGTTGCAAAAGGCGTTTAGTGGGGAGTTAAAAACAGTAAATAAAGTACTTTTGTAATATGGAAGAAAGTCAAAATTTAGATAAAAAATCACTACGGTTTCTAAAAGGTAAAAATACTGATTGGGATGAAATTTCTAAAGATTGCGTTGCTTTTGCCAATGCTCAGGGAGGCTTTATTTATATTGGTATCGAAAATGAAGATGCTCTCCCACCAATTAATCAAAAAATTACAGATAAAAACATACCTGAAACTATTCAAAAAAATATTGTTCAGCGTACCGTAAATGTTGCAGTAGCAATTACTATAAATGTAGCCGATAATAAAGCCGAGTTTATTAAAATACAAGTTTTTAGAAACGCACAAACGATTGCATCTACAACTGACGGCAAATATTACATTAGGGTTTCTGACGAGTGCCGTCCTATTCCACCCGATGAAATGGCTCGATTAGCTGCCGATAAAAATGCTTTTGTGTGGGAAGAACAGACTACAAAAAAGGTCAACAAATTAAAAGTTGATGAAAAAAAGAAAGTAACATTTTTGACTGATATACGAAAATCTCAGCGAGTTAGTTCCTTTATAAAAGAAATGTCGGATGATGAAATTCTTGAATTTTATTTTCTTAAAAAGGGCGACCTTCTTACCAACTTGGGAATTTTATGGATTGGCGAGAGAAATGATAGGGCTTCTTTGTTATATCCACCTGCAATTCAAATTATTCGTTACAACGAAAATGATGAAAAGGTTTGGAAACTTTTATTAGACGATTATTTCTTAAACCCCAAAGAATTGCTGGACAAAGTGCTAAACGATGTTCCTGATTGGCAAGAGAGTATGGAGGTTTCAGAAGGTATGTTTAGAAAAAACATTCCATTTTTTCCAATTGAGGTAGTGAGAGAATTGGTTGTAAATGCATTGGTGCACAGGACCTACACTACGAGAGGTGATATTTTTATTAATATTTTTCCAGACAAATTAGAGATACATAGTCCTGGTCGTTTGCCATATGGTGTAACCCCTAAAAATATTTTAAGTCAATCCATTAGACGAAACGAACAACTCTCCAAAATTTTCTACGATTTAGGATTAATGGAAAAAGAAGGTAGCGGATACGATTTGGTTTATGCTAAATTATTAGGTTCAGGAAAACCACTTCCAATAGTAACTGAAACAGATGAAAGAGTTACTGTTATTATTAAAAAGCAATTTATAAGCAAAGAGGTAGTTCGATTGATGGATAAAGCAAGTTCAGAGTTTAATTTAAAACAGAAGGAAATTATTTCATTTGGATTACTTGCTCAACAACAATCTTATAGTGCAACAGAAGTATCTAAAATTTTAAATCAAAGTGAGGAACAAGGTTTAAGAAATTGGTTAGGTAGATTGGTAGAACTGGAACTTATTTTAAAGTCTGGAAAGGGTAAGGGAACGCAGTATTCCGTAAACCCCGAGTTTATTCGCAAAATTGATTTTAAAGGTAAAACGAATCTTAAAAATATTGAAGATTACAGATTGGAAGAGTTAATTTATAAAGACATTTCAGCTTATCCTAATAGTGGATTTAGTGATATTCATAAACGTATTGGCGAAGAAATAAATCAATATAAAGTGAAACGGATGTTGAAAAATATGGTAGAAAGAGATGTTTTAGGAATAACTGGAGAAACAAGAGGAATGAAATATCATTTAAAGCAAAACCTGCAAGAAAACGAATAAATGCTTTAAATCTGCTTTAATTAAAACGATCTCTATTGAGTAAATTATGTTAGAAAAACAATAAATACTTAATAAAAACTCAATAGAACTGAATAAATAAATAAAATGAACGAATCAGAAACAAGAGCAGAGCTCATAGATCCTAAGCTAAAAGCTTGTGGTTGGGGTGTTGTAGAAGGATCAAGGATTCTTCGGGAGTACAACATTACTGCAGGCAAATTACAAACCGGAGGCATTAGAGGCAAGAAAACAATTGCGGATTACATCTTGGTTTACAAAGGGATTAAGCTCGCTGTTGTCGAAGCTAAAAGCGATAATCTCGGCGTTGGCGAAGGTGTAGCACAAGCCAAACAATATGCCGAAAAACTAGATTTAGAAACGACCTATTCGACCAACGGAAAAGAAATTTACAGCATCTGTATGAAAACAGGCGCAGAAGGTTTGGTTGATAATTACCTTTCTCCAGAGGAACTGTGGCACAAAACTTTTGCCGTTCAAAACGAATGGAGAGAGAAATTTGCCTCTATTCCTTTCGAAGATAAAAGCGGCACTTGGCAATTGCGCTACTATCAGGAAATAGCCGTGAACAACACCATAGAAGCATTAGCAAATAACGAACAACGTATTTTGTTGACCTTAGCCACAGGAACAGGAAAGACAGCAATTGCTTTTCAAATCGCTTGGAAATTATTCCAGACACGTTGGAACTTGAAACGTGATGGAAGCCGCAGACCGAGAATATTATTTTTAGCCGACAGAAATATCTTGTCTGACCAAGCTTTTAATTCATTTTCCTCTTTTCCCGAAGATGCTCTCATAAGAATCAGCCCGAAAGAGATTAGTAAAAAAGGTTCTGTGCCTACAAATGGTAGCATCTTCTTTACCATCTTCCAAACTTTTATGAGCGGAAAAGATAAAGAAGGCAAACCTGCTCCCTATTTCGGAGATTACCCACCAGACTATTTTGATTTTATAATTATCGACGAATGCCACCGTGGAGGAGCTAATGATGAAGGAAACTGGAGAGGTATTTTAGATTACTTTGCTCCGGCGGTTCAGTTAGGATTAACCGCTACCCCCAAGCGAGTAGACAACGTTGATACCTATAAATATTTTGGAGAGCCAGTTTATATCTATTCTCTTAAAGAAGGGATTAATGATGGCTTCCTGACACCATTCAAAGTAAAACGCATCAACACAACCCTTGACGATTATATCTACACTAGCGACGATCAAATCATTGAAGGCGAAATAGAAGAAGGCAGGATATACAAAGAAGCTGATTTCAATCGCATAATCGAAATTAAAGCAAGAGAGGCGAAGCGTGTCAAGATTTATATGGACGATGCCAACCAAAAAGAGAAGGCAATAATCTTTTGTGCTACCCAAGATCACGCAGCAGCTGTTCGTGATTTGGTAAACCAATACAAGACTTCTAAAGACCCGAATTACTGCGTAAGAGTTACGGCTAATGATGGCGAAATAGGAGAACAATTTTTGCGTGAATTCCAAGACAACGAAAAGACAATACCAACCATTCTCACGACCTCACAGAAGCTTTCAACAGGAGTAGATGCAAGGAATATTAGAAATATAGTTTTGATGCGTCCAGTTAACTCTATGATTGAATTCAAGCAAATCGTAGGAAGAGGAACGCGTCTTTTTGATGGGAAAGATTTCTTTACTATTTATGATTTTGTTAATGCATATCACCACTTTGCAGACCCTGAATGGGACGGAGAACCTTTGGAACCTGAGGAGTGTTCCAAATGCGGACAGTCGCCTTGTGTTTGCGTAAAACCAACACCTAAACCTTGTCCAATTTGTGGTCAACAACCTTGTATGTGTCCAAGCGAGCCAAAGCCTCCTTGCCTCAAATGCGGAGAACAGCCTTGCATTTGCAAAAAGAAGGTAAAAATTAAATTAAGGAATGGCAAGGAATTGGAGATTCAACATATGATGGCTACTTCTTTTTGGAATGCAAACGGTACACCAATGTCAGCAGAAGAATTTCTGAACAACCTATTTGGCGAATTACCAAACCTCTTCAAAAGCGAGGCAGAGTTAAGAGCGTTATGGAGCAATCCTATGACCAGAAGAACATTGCTAGAAAAATTAGACGATGCAGGTTTTGGCAAAGAAGAACTAACTACCTTACAGCAGCTTATAGATGCAGAAAAAAGCGATTTGTTCGATGTGCTAGAATTCGTTTTCAATAGCGACATCAAACCAATGACACGAGAAGAAAGAGTTGCCGCAGCACAAGCCACTATCTTCGCCTTACTCGACAACAAACAAAAAGAGTTCATAGAATTCGTATTGAGTAAATACATAGAAACAGGTGTAGAAGAACTCGACCAAGAAAAACTACCAATCTTACTCACAAACAAATATCAATCTCTCGAAGATGCTAAAGAGGTACTGGGCAATGTGTCAAACATCAGCAAGCTGTTTGTGGAGTTTCAGAAGCATTTGTATGAGGAGAAGGTGGCATAAGGTTTGTTAGACAAAGCATCCTATTTCTCTATAAATTACAAACAACATACTTTGCTACCATAAGTTAATAATTTAATAAAATATATCTCTTTAAATTCGCTTTTACTAATTTTAAAAAGTTTTAAATTCAAACCAGACTTTATAATTATCAAATATGAAAAAATTTGCGCTTGTTTACATTCTATTTCTTTCTATAGTTTTTCTAAGTTGTGATGCGCAAGTGAAATCCAACGATGTTCCTGTTAAAGACGAAGTTAAAAATTATACCATAGAAACTGTTGTGTCCGATATTGAAATCCCTTGGGGAATGGTGTGGCTTCCTGATGGAAGTATGTTGGTCACTGAAAAAAGCGGTGTCCTGTATCATGTAAAAAACGGTACAAAAACCGAAGTGAAAAATGTCCCAAAAGTGTACAACAGAGGACAAGGCGGTTTGTTAGACATAGCCCTTCACCCCGATTATGCCAAAAATGGTTGGATTTACATAACTTATGCTGCAGAGGAAGGCGAGGGAGATGGCGGGAATACAAAACTCATTCGAGCCAAATTACAAGATGAAGGTTTAACGCAAATTGAGTCTTTGTATAAAGCTTCACCAAACTCCACTAAAGGACAGCATTTTGGTTCCAGGATTGTTTTTGATAACGAAGGGTATTTGTATTTTTCTGTGGGAGAACGTGGCGATAGGATAAAAAATCCGCAAGATATTACCCGTGATTGCGGCAAAATATACCGTTTGAATGATGACGGAAGTATTCCTAAAGACAATCCTTTTGTAGGTCAGGTTGGCGCAAAAGAAGCGATTTATACTTATGGAAATCGCAATCCGCAAGGAATGGCGAAGAATCCAGAAACAGGTGAAATTTGGGCACATGAACACGGCCCTCAAGGCGGTGATGAAATCAACATTGTGAAAAAAGGAGCCAATTATGGTTGGTCTATTGTTACTTATGGTATTGATTATGATGGAACAACGATTAGCACTGAAAACAAAAAACCTGGTATTGAAGACCCTATTTTTTATTGGTTACCTTCTATCGCTCCAAGCGGAATGGCTTTTGTTACTAGCGACCGTTACCCCGATTGGAAAGGACATTTAGTGGTGGGTTCCTTAAAATTTCAATATTTGGAACTCCTAAAGTTGAAAGGGGATGAAATCATTGAGCGACAAAAAATTGCGACAGACATTGGTCGTGTGCGAAACGTCGCGCAAGGTCCAGATGGCTTTATTTACATCGCAGTCGAAGGAAAAGGAATTCTTAAAATAATACCCAATTAAATTATGTTGATAATGAAGCTGTATTATGGATTTGGACTGGTTCTTTTAGGACTTTTTCCATTAGAAAATCCTGGTCTTGAAACTTTTATGCCTATTAAAGACAGATCTATTATCGTTACAAAGGCAACAGGGTCTAATGATTCTCGGCACAATATTCAAGATGCTGGAAAAGAAATCTACGCCGATTTTTGCATCCAATGCCATGGTGCAAATGGAAAAGGAGATGGTAAAAATTTTCCTCCGCTCGCTGGCTCCGACTGGCTAACCAAAAGCAGAACGGAAAGCATTCACGCGGTTAAATTTGGCCAAAATGGAGAAATTGTGGTCAATAAAAAGAAGTTCAATAACAATATGCCAACAATGGGACTTTCGAATAAAGAAGTAGCCGACGTGATGAATTATGTAATGAATGCTTGGGGCAACAAACAAAAGAAAAAGGTCACCGAAAAGGAAGTTGCAACAATTTTAAATTGACCATTCCTTCTTATTAGAAAACATAAGAAACCGAAAATCCTCCATAATAATTTATCGGATTGCCAGGATAATAATACCTTGGTTGAGCTTGACCAAAACCAACTGCGTTTGGCAAAATACTAGCTGCATATTTCTCCTTTAAAGCATTGTTAATTCCAGCATTCAATGTTGTTTTGAGTACTTTGAGTATTGTAAATGAATAGGTTGTTTTAATGTCTAGCAACGAATAGGTGTCGCTGTATTTCGTATTAGCATCGTTCATTGGGATTTTACCAACAGTGAGATAGGAAATAGTTACACCAAATCCCTTTTTTGTGTTTACATCCAATCCCAAACTCCATTGTTTATCTGGGACACCCGTGAGTTCATTGCCTGAATAATCCGCTTCACGATCTACAAAATCCTTGAATTTAAAATTATTTATAGTCGCTGAAAAATAAGGTGTGATTTGAAATGCTGAAGTCTCTAAAAGTTTGTAATTTACCAGAAACTCAATCCCCGGATGAGAACTTGAACCTGCATTGATTCCCACATATTGATCGTTTGCGGTGCGTCGAGCTACCAACAAATTTTCGATTTGTGTGCTAAAAAAAGCAAGTTCGGTATATAACTTATTTTCGAACCAATTTCCCTTGAAACCAATTTCATAATTCCAACCCGTTTCAGGTTTCAAATTGGTATTGATTTTTCCTTCTGGAGTCAAAGTTTCAGCAACGGATGGAACCGAAAATCCTTTACTGATTGAGCTATAAATATTTTTTCCGTTGCCCAATGTATAGGAAAACCCAATTCTAGGAGACCAAACTGCACCAAAAGTATAGTCATTATTTTGACTGTCGGACTTGGTTTGGAAAACATCTTCTAAGGAATAATTCGTTGAATTTAGTGCGATTCCGGTTTCTAAATGAAGATTCTTTGAAAGCCACACTTCCATTTGCAAAAAATAATTACTGTAATTCCGTTTTTGGTTTATTGTACTAAATTCATCTCCCTGAATGCTTCCCTGACCCGGTTGCGATAAATATAAATTCTTAAAAAGGGAATATTGGTAATTTTCGATTGCGAGTTCTGTTCCAACACTCAACTCAAAAGGCAGAGAAAGCAAGCGGTCTCTGTAATTGAAATGCAAACGAAGACCCAACGAATTGGTTTTGTCTTCTAAAATGTCAAATGGTCTTGCTTCATATCCGTCCTTAAAATTAGAAAAAAGACTCGATTTCAAATTCCATTTTTTAGAAAATTGATGGTCATATCCCAAACCTATCATCAATTTGTCATAAGATTCAAATCCTTGCGATGCAGCCCAAGTGGTAGCGGCCTTTTCTGGATTGTTTTTAAAATCATTTTCATTCAAAGAACTCGGAATATAGGCTTTCAGTCGAGTAAAAATTCCCAATAGGGACAAATTTCCCTTGTTGCCTATTTTTTGGTTTCCAAAAAGATTAAACGATTTTCTATTGTAAGCGCTATTGGCACGGTATCCATCACTTTGTAAATCCGCATAGCTGGAGAATACATTAGAATTCAAATCGCTGTATCCACCAGAGAGTCGTTGTTGAAGCAATCCAAAGCTGCCAAAAGCCGATGCTGCTTTTCCAAAAGATTCCAACAAAGATGTTTTCTTTGCAAACAAATGAATGGCGCCACCCAAACCCGATCCAAAACTGGTTGAATTGGGACCTTTAGTAATTTCGATTTTTTCGATAGCAGCGACATCAATATCTTCTATGACCGTTTCTCCTTCGCCTGAACTCAACGGAATCGAATTAAAATAGGCTTTTACCCTCGTTGTGCCGTATTGTGCCCGAGCTCCAATTCCTCGAATACTAATTCTATTGGTATTTAAACTGGCTTGCTGCATAAAAACGCCTGGAATTTTGTTCAAAACAGGAGTAAGAATAATTCCATCGGTTTTTTGGATGTCGGCTGAATTGATTACGGAGACTGAGGAAGCTGCGTTTTGAAGCGATTTTTTTATTGGAGAAGCCTGCAATACTATTTCCGAAAGTGCTAAAGTATCTTTTTTTACTTGACTGGAAACAAGGGCAATGCCAAAGAAAATAAGAAAAAAAGAAAATGCTTTTTTATACAATTGCGAGGAACTTTAGGTGATTAATAGGATTATAAAATTAAACTATTCTTTCCGATTCTCAAAAAGATGTTGAATTAGTTCAAAATTTAAGCTATCAGTTAAATGTAAGCAATAAATCAAAAAAGGGAGTTCTTAACTTTTAATCTGTTTTTGATTCCTAACAGCACTACTAAATGGACTTTCAGAGAAGTAGCGTCTTTTTTGTTAGTGATCAAAATCTACTATTCAATAAAATTATTTATTTTTAGCCCAAAAATTAGAGTAAGATGATAAAAACTCATGTTCCTCAATCTGCGTTTCTGCAAAATTACATCGAATGTTTCTATGTTTTCAACTGTGAAAGCCCGTTTCAATTCCGATATTTGGCTTTTCCGCATTATAATTGTGGCCTTTCGTTTTTTAAAGGAGTTGAAATCTACAGAAACCATTTTCAAGTTGATATAGTAGAAAGCCCCCATTTAAATGTTCAACTAGAACTTTTAGGAAAATACATTAATCCTTTATTGATTCAGTATAGTGGTAAAATTCAAGAAATTTCAATCGTTTTTAAACCCCTTGGAATTAATAGATTTTTGCCCAAAAATTATAATTCAGTTGCTCCAAATTTCTCACAAGCCTACACTAATTTAGACTGGCAGCGCTTTGGCGAAACATTATTTGAAAGTGAAAATAAGATAAAAAGCTTAGAAGAGTTCTTGCTTGCACAATTTAAAGAAGACAATGAATTAAGCCAATTAGAGAAATCTTTAACTCTAATTAAAAATTGGGATACAAACTATTCGGTAACAGCAATTGCAGAAAAACCAGGCTATAACTTGAAGACTTTTCAGCGTCATTTTATTAAACATATCGGTTGTTCTGCAGTAGATTACCGAAGAATTATTAGATTTAGAAATGCTCTAGAGACAAAATTAAATTCGAAAGAGCTAAAATCATTAACGGATATTACTTTCGAAAACAACTATTTTGACCAATCGCATTTTATTAAAGAGTTCAAAAGACTTACGAATCACAATCCCAAAGAATTTTTTAAAAGCGTAAGCCAATTAGATGGAGAAAAAATTGTTTGGGAAATACTATAGTGTCTTAAAAATACAATTTTACTAAATTGCTTGGTGCTATTTTTGGTAAAAAAAATTATGAAAACATCATTCAACAAAGTACTGTACATTGGATTCCTTTTATTAGGCATCTACCAGGCATTATTTTCTACGGACTATATGCAAGCCGCTGCTTCATTAGGAATTGGATTGGCTTTTGACCCGTTTGATCCAGAACAAAAATGGGATTACAGGCCTTTTTGGCAAAAAGCAGTTTTAATTGTCCATTTAGGTTTGGTAGCTGCGATGTTTGGATTTGGAATAGGATTAAATGACAAATAAGACCTCCTTTAAAATTATGGGTTCCTTAAACACTTAATTTTTATTCCATTAGTTTATCATTCACAGAATTATAGCTGGGTTTCATTGTTTGTGCTGCGCACGCCAAGAAGGAACTCTAGTTGTTGCCTACCGTTTTCTTCTATTCTTATTTCTTAATTTATTTTGTTGCTCTCTTTAATTAGTTCTGTACGTCGCAACCAAATTGCAATTCCTAATAATATCCAAGTAAATCCCCAAAGTCCAATCATAACAGGCGGTCGCGTCCCTGTAAAAACAAGTATCGGAAACATAAAAATAAATGGATAAAGTCCTACTAATAGTGGTGTAAAGCGTTGCCAACCTGTCCACATACGATTTTTTAAAACAGCAATTCCAACTAATATCATTCCCAAAGAACATAATAAAGCGCCAATTGGGGTACAAGGCCACGGCATACGTGCTGCTAAATTATAGGATATTGTTCCTGCCATAGTTACAAAGAAGAAATTTCTCTTTGTGCCAAAGCCTGTTGGTTCGCCTATTTTCCAAAGTGAATACGTTCCTATAAACAGTAGTAAAATAGACACAAATGGTACAAATTCAAATCCCCATTCATCGGTTAAAAAAATAAAAGCGTTTACATTGTGTCCTTTAGGGAGTTCGTCAACTGCACCTAAAAATAAATACCGATAAGCAAGATGTAAAAATCCAAGTCCTGTAATGCCATAGCAAATAGATGCTATTTGTAATTTTTTAATTTTAAAATCGTTTGTCAGTTCCATAATTGCATTTTTTTTCATAGGATAATAAAAGTGTTTATAAAAATGAATTTAAAAAATATATTATACTGTTTAAGCTTGGTCGACTTCAGGTTTTATTTTTAACCACTGCACGAAAGAATTCGCACGGTAGCTGCGTTTTTCCATAATTAATTTTATTTAGATTATTGTTTTGCATAAGTAGTTAATTGTTATTTTTCATTTTGTAATCTTGTTAGAAAAAAAGGGGAAAGGCAAAGTAGTAAAAAACTAATGGAGCTGTGAATAAATCGAGTATCAAAATTGGCTATGGCTTTATTCTGATATTCAGTCAATTGCTGAAGTTGCAATGCAGTAATGTTTTTTAAGTCGAGTGCGTTGATATAAGCGTTTATAGGCATTTGGTCTGTAAAAGTAAAACTGATATCAAGATAAAAGGCTATAAATGAGAGTACGATAAATAAAAAGGTCAGACTCTTCCAATTTTTTAAAAACAATAAAATAGTAATTACAAATACGATCCCCATTGCAGGCCCAATAATCCCCATTCGTTCGTGCATAAAAGTTCCGTCAACTATTTTCCAATATTTTGCGTATTCAATAGGATTTAGCTGCGTTTCAACTGGACATATTTTGTGATTAAAAAGCATACCTGCATATAGTCCAATGAGTACAAGTATCAAGTATAAAAACACTATTTGTAGAGAAGATAGAATACGTTTCATAATATTTTAGTTTAATTTTTTTTCGTGTGAATTTTTCTATACTCGTCAAACTCTTCCTGTGACATAACGTTTGTACCCTGTCCCATAACAAAATACCATTTTCCTTTTTGTTTAATAAACGTTTCGCATCGAATTACTTTAAAATGCACCTCTCCTTTGGGCGAATCAAAAACTACATCAGCTACTTTGGTTTTAATAGCAGTTGTTCCATTAAATATTCGCAGTAATACTGTCCCAGGCACTGGCGTAACCGACTTAAAACTCATACTGTCATTTACAAATGTTTGAAGTTCTGCCTCAATACCATACGATATTTTTCCGTCGGCACCAATGCTAACAGAGTTATCATTTAATGATAAGGATTTGTCAAAAATATTACTAATATCGTTGATGATTTTGCGGTCTTGGGGATAATTTGTGGTATCGTATTTTCCTCTTGGTACAATTTGCCCAACTATTTTAGAAGTTATAGAAATTGCGACAAGAAAAGTTATTATTATTTTTGGTATATTGTTTATCGTACTCATTTTGGATTTCTTATTAGTTTTATAATACGGAATGTTATAATAATAGTCGAATTTCTAAAATTGCAAAGGTGGTCCAACCACTTTCATTCCGTGTTCAAGAGATATTTTGTCACCTTCTTCTGGTGTTGGTTTAAAATTTGGATCACCAAGAAGTCTAAAAAAATCTTCCATTTTTCCTGATGGCTGAAAAAGAAAAAACATTTTTCCAGTATCGGAAAGTTGTGCAAAAGCGTGGGGTACTGTTCTTGGTAAAAAAATGGTATCCCCTGATTTTAAATTATGCCTTTTGTCACCAACCTGAAATAGATATTCACCCTGAACGATGAAAAATATTTCATCTTGGTTGGGATGAATATGCAATGCTGGCCCACCTTTTTGGTTTCCTATGTATTCAAAAATTGTTAAGTCGCCGTTTGTGTCCTTTTGCGAAACTTTAATGTCATTAGGGCAATTTCCAAACAACAATGTTTTTTCGCCAAACCTACTTTCATTTGCTTTTACAACAAAGCCTTTATTTGGTCTTTTTGGTTTTTGGGCTATTGCAACTTGTCCGACCAAAAGTGCTGGAATAGCTAATGCGGTTGTCAATAAAAATTTTTTACGTTCCATGTGTCAAATTTAAAATTAGAGTTTATTTGTGGTCAACCTATTTATGGACAATGTATTCCAAAATGACTACTCCCTTATACTCGGTACAAACCAGCGACAATCTTTCCAATTTTGGATATATAGTCCCTAATAGACAGCGTAGTACTTAACAAATATATCCTTTTTTTCTTCTAAAACATTCTCAGGACTACATCTTTCTAGAAAACGTTCGTTATTCTTGGCAATCCAAACTAGAGCTTATAATTTGCGGTGCGAAGTCAGATAAAATCGCAAAGCACCCCGGAATAGAACAATATTTTTATTAGAGGGAAGAACTAGTAGAGCTGGGGGACATTTCATTGTCACAGCAGGTTCATCATAACCATCAATTTCAAATATGCACAACTTTTAATTCGTACTGCGCACACAAATAAATCCTAGCAGTTAACTGATAGGTTTCTTCTGGTGCATTATTTTTAGATAATTTTGTTAGACTGTTCACCTATTTCTATACTTCTTTTCCAAGCGGCAAAGCCTAATAAACCCAACGCTATTCCTATAAGAGGAAGAATGTCATAAGGAGGCAATCCTAATACATAACGAATTGGAACTTGGACTACGATAGGGAAAAGCCCGAAAATGAGTGGAGTATAGCGCTTCCAGCCTGACCAAATTTTTGTTTTAATGCTAAATATTCCGACAATAATCATACCCAAACCATTCAAAATCGACCCAATTGGAGCAAATGGAAGAGGAAATATCAAAGTAAAAATATGGCAAATTGAACCAATTATTGGTATGAGTAAAAAATGACGTTTCCGCCAACCAGTTGGCTCACCGATTTTCCACAGTGAGAAATGGGCAACTAACATTAGAAAAGAAGACAAATGATAACCCCAACCTTCAATCAAACCCTCTTTGAAGTTATCTATTTGATGAATGATACCAAAAAGTTGATGCATTTGTGGGTCAACTACCATTTTTCCGAAAAACCAATAAGGAAAACCCATCGAAAGAATACTCACTCCTGCAATCATATAGCAAATTCCTGCCCTTCGTAAATTTTTAATTTTTATTTCGTTTGTCATTTCTATTGTTTTTTATGTTGATTTTTCGAAAGTTTGCCTAAACTGGCAACTGAAGTCAGCTTGTATAAAAAGCTCCGTTTGTTTTAAATTGGATTGTAAAATCAAGTAAATATAGTAGATTTAAACTACAAATAAATATTTTTTTTGCTTGATTAACAGTGTGGACCACCGGAACGGGTGCGAAGGCGAGTTCCGATAGCTATCGGAATCGCATAGCAACCTAGAATAGAACAATAATTTTATTTTAGGGAAGATTTTGTAGAGCTATATTTTTACTCCCTCGAAAGTTTTCGGGGCAAGTAAGACACTAATTGCAATGACTTTTTAGAAATGTAAAGTCTTTTCATTTATACAAATTCCCAATTTGTTCGACGGTGCTTACATTAATAAAACCAATCGACACCCCGCAAACAGTAAGGTTTATTTATTCAAAGCATGCCGTTTAATGAACTAAAACCCCCTAAAAAATAGGGGTAATACTCAATTTTTCACTTTTTATATATTAATGAATTCAAAATTTGGATATAAAAAATAATAAATTTGTCAAAAATAAAACTCAAAAAAAAGAATATCACATAAATTATTAATTATTCAGCACAACGAGCATTTTGATAAAAATAAAACAATAAATTTGTTTTTATCAATTTTTTTAACAAATTATAATTTAAAAAGTTGACTATTTAATAATGCAAAATATGATGAAGTCTATTCCCAAATTGAACCCAAACGGATGGGACGAAATGTTTTCGAGTAAAGGAGTGCGAAATTCGTATCGTAACGTTTTACATACCTTACAAAACCTTAGTCCCGAGAATATTGAACAAAAGCAAAAACAAGCTTCTGATTTTTTTATGAACCAAGGAATTACGTTCACGGTTTATAGCGATGACAATCAAGGGATAGAAAGAATATTTCCGTTTGATATTATACCCAGAATAATCACTCATAAAGATTGGGACGAGGTAGAAAAAGGAATTGGGCAGCGATTAAAGGCGCTCAACTTATTTTTGGAGGACGTTTACAACGAACAACTTATTATCAAAGAAGGTATCATTCCAGCGTCTTTGATATCCTCTTGTCCTCATTATCTTCAGGAAGTACATGGGGTAAAATTGCCTCATAATATTCATATTCACATTGCGGGTATCGATTTAATTCGAGGGGAAAACGGAGCGTTTTATGTGTTAGAAGACAATCTTAGATGTCCGAGTGGTGTAAGTTATATGCTCGAAAACAGAGAGATTACCAAACGGATTTTCCCAGAAATGCTCACGTCTAATCATGTTAGTATGGTGGGCAATTATCCAATGGTCTTACACAACATTTTAATCGCAATGTCGCCCCGAAACATCTCAAATCCCAACGTTGTTTTGCTCACTCCAGGTGTTTACAATTCGGCTTATTATGAGCATACTTTTTTAGCGAGACAAATGGGAATTCCGTTAGTAGAAGGTAGGGATTTGATTGTAAACAACAATAATGTTTATATGAAAACCACTTCTGGACTGGAACAAGTAGATGTAATTTACAGACGCCTTGATGACGATTATCTCGATCCTTTGGTTTTTAGACCCGATAGTGCTCTAGGAGTTCCAGGATTGATTAGCTCATACAAAATGGGGAATGTAGCACTTGTAAACGCAGTAGGAAATGGAGTTGCTGACGACAAAGCAGTTTATGCTTATGTACCCGACATGATCAAATATTATCTCAACGAAGAGCCTATTCTAAAAAATGTTCCTACCTATCAAATGGAAAACAAAGAAGAACGGGAATTGGTTTTTGCTGATATGGGAAATATGGTTATCAAAGAAACCAATCAAAGTGGTGGATATGGCATGATTATGGGCAATAAAGCTACTGAAGAAGAACTTGAAAAAGGAAAAATAGCCATTCTTGCCAATCCGAGGAATTTCATTGCACAACCCATTATTCAGCTGAGCACAGTACCTTGCCTTATTGATGGCCAACTCAAATTGCGTCATGTAGATTTAAGACCTTATGCTTTATTTGGCCCAGATGGTGTAAAAATAATTCCTGGCGGATTGACTCGCGTAGCACTTACTGAAGGTTCCTTGGTAGTGAATTCCTCGCAAGGAGGAGGAAGTAAAGACACTTGGATTATAGAATAATAAAAATTTTTTCTAAAATAAACGATAATAAAATGAAAACAAATATGCTCAGCCGAGTTGCAGACGGAATGTTTTGGCTCAACAGATATATGGAAAGAACGGATGGAATGTTGTTGACTCTTAACACCTTTTATATTTTGTCTTTTGACAAAGAAATGAATGATTCTCAGGGATACAGACCGTTATTAGAATATTATACTGATTTGACCAAAAATCAAATTATTGAATCGCAATATGATTCGAATTTTGTCCTGAAACACATCATTTGTGATAATCACAATATTAATTCTGTTAAAAACCTTGTTCGGAAAGCCCGCGAAAATGCTAGAGGTTCGCAAGACAAAATCACTAAAGAGCTTTGGGAACATATTAACTCGCTCTATCATTACACGAATTCCCCTGAATTGCCAAAAAGATTGGAAACGTATGAAGCGGTGAATGTGATTACCAAACTCAAAAATGATCTTTTGTTGTATAACGGAATACTGCATGTCACTATGCCAAGAGGTTTAGGCTGGTGTTTTTCAAGCATTGGAAAAAACATAGAACGCTGTTTGCAAACCATTTCAATGACGCAAGCTTACTATAAGCCTATTAATTATAATCTTGATGGCGAAGAAGATTTATTGTATTGGAGACGGTTACTCTTATCACTTTCAGGTTACGAACAATATTTGAAAAGTTATAGCAACATATCGCACAATCGAAAAATCGCTCAGCATGTAGTTTTCAATAAAGATTTTTCACATTCGGTAATGTACATTTTAGATATCATTGATAAATATTTAGGGTACTTGTGTATAGACAATATTTCTCAAGAAGCGAGAACATTACAAAATCAATTTGGAAGGCTAAAAAGCATGGTTAGATATACCGATTATTACAATTTAACAAACCAACAATTAGAAGATGTTTTAAACGATACTGAAACACAATTAGTTCAATTTTCGACTGATTTTTCTAAATTATTCTTCTCTTATACCTAGTAAAATGCCAACATTTACCATAGTTCATATCACAAAATACGAATACAATTTCCCTATCAAAGAGAGTATCAACGAAGTGCGGTTGTTTCCATGTCAATTTGATAATCAAGAGGTCTTGCAACATCAGCTTTTAATAACCACTAATCCCTTTGTCGAAATATCAAAGGATTTTTACGGCAATAGTGTGGGTAATTTCAATATTTTGGAACCGCACAAAGAGATGATTATTGAATCTCAGATGGTAGTGAAAGTGAATCATTCGCTCAAAATTCCTGAAATAGATACTACGAAAGTTCAAGATTTAGAAGTAGAAAAAGCAAAAAACAGCTCGTTACTTCGTCTTTGTTATCCGGATCCTATTACAAATCAAAAGAAAATAGATTCGTATTTAAAAAAAATTGATGCTACTACCATTTCTGTGATTGAAATTGCGCGGAAATGCAGTGAATACATTTATAAAAACTTCACGTATACCAAAGGAATTACAAATATTGAAACTACTATCGATGAAATATTAGTTCATAAAAAGGGAGTTTGTCAAGATTTTGCTCATGTTCTGCTTCAATTCTTACGTACTGCTGGAATCCCTTCGAGATATGTGAGTGGCTACATTTGTCCCAATGCCGCAGGATTTAGAGGAGAAGGAGCAACTCACGCTTGGGTAGAATTTTACACACCATCGCAAGGCTGGTTAGGAATTGATCCAACCAATAATATTTGGACAATGGACAAACACGTCAAGCTTTCGGTTGGTAGAGATTTTAATGAATGTACACCTGTGAAAGGAACTTTCAAAGGATTTGCCAAACAAACGCTTTCGGTTAGCGTTTCGATAGGATATGAAGATGGAAGACAATTTGAAGAAGTAAATGTTGTAAAACTGCAAAAAGTCTCCGATGATGTGCAAAAACAGCTTGATCTACTAGAATATCAGCTGCAATTACAACTACGACAACAACAGCAACAACAACAGTAGTTAATTTTCTCAATATATAACGGCGCCATTTTATCAGTAATAAAATGGCGCCGTTTGGTATTTTCTATATATTGTATCACATATTAAACAACCATGAAGCTGGATTGTTATAAGTCGTATTCTGCGAAATGGTAAACTTTAGTACTGTTCTTCCTGTTTCGCCATTGGTTCGTACTTTTCCAATACTTTGTTTGATACTGACTTTATCCCCTTTACTGACATTTACCGAACTTAAATTTTGATACACCGTGAAATAATCTCCGTGTTGTATCATTACCGCTTTGTTTACGGGAGACAAGACCATAACACTAGTTACTTCACCAGCAAAAACAGCTCTAGCGGTCGATCCTTGATCGGTAGTGATTTCTACTCCGCTATTGTGCACCATTAAGGATGAAAATTGAGGATGAGGTTGGTCTCCGTAACCTAAAGAAACAAAACCTTTTTCTACTGGCCAAGGTAATTTTCCCTTATTGGCTTTAAAATTATCAGCTAATATTTTTTCTTCAGGTGTTAATACAATTTTTGCCGAAGACACCGCTGGAGCTGCCGAAACAATGGCTTTGGCTCGTTTTTTTATTTCCTCTTTGGAATCTCCAGCTTTTGCCTCAGCTTCAGCTTTTTTCATTGCTTTTTCCAATGCTGCTTTTCTATTGGCTTCCGCAATTGCTTCGCGAATGATGCGATCAATTTGTCGGTCGATGGCTTTTGCTTCTTGCTGTTTTTTCTTGATATCAGCAGCAATTTTATTCTTGTCTTTCTTGATGGATTTAACCAGTCTTTCTTGTTCTTGCTTGGCTTTAAGCAATGATAATCGTTCTTTTTCGTTTTCTTGAATCAGTTTTTGTTTGGCCGATTTTTGAGAGCCTAATTTTTCGTTATAAACCGTTAGCTGATCTGATTTTGATTTAATTTCGTCGCCCTGCATTTTTCTATAATTAGTATATTGCTTCATATACTGCGCTCTTTTATACGCTTGCAAAAAACTATCAGACGATAATATAAACATTGCTCTGCTTTGCTCAGAACGACTTTTATAAGACTTTAAAATCATCTCGGCATAATCTTCCTTTAAGACAACAAGTTCCCGATTTAATTTGTTGATTTGCATCTGATTGATGTAAATATCGTTACTCAACAACTTGGCTTGCTTTTCAGTTGTATTGATCAATTTTTCTTTTAGCTTTATTTTGTTGGCCTGAACAATAACAACGCTTACCGCTGATTTTTCTTTATTCTTTACCGTTTGTAGCAACTTTTCATTATCCCTAATTTCTTGTTGTATTTGGGCTTTTCGTTGTTCTAATTTTTCTTGCTGTGTTTCTTGACTCCACATCAATGAAGTCATACCAATTAAAATTAAACTTAGGAGAAATTTTGACATAGTAAAATAAGTTTGTGCAAATTTACTTAATTATAATTCTTTTGTAATCATTTGGGACACTATAAGGAAAAGAAAGTTCTTCATTAAAGCTTACAGTGTTGTATTCTATATTTATTTCCGCTTTCCCATTTTTTTGATAACTGTCGATATTGAGTGTTAAGGGCAATGTCATTTCTGTAAATTCTTTTTTGTTGGAATACACCACTTGAATCATTCTTCCCTCTTTAGCTTGTGTAATTTCCTGTTTGTTGATAGTAAAATTATTGCCGTCAATATAGAACGATTTCTTAGTGTTCCCGTCAGATTCTTCGTCCAATCGATACACTTGATCGGTGAAAGTTTCACTATATTTTCCTTCTTTTAAATTATCAATTGCTCTTCCTAACAACATATTTTGCAGTTTGTCGAAATCTAAATCGGCTCCTAATAATTCGCTTATGGCACTGAAATCGCCTTCATAATAAGTTCCTTTTACTTTTTCGTAATAGCTAACTTTGGTGGGTGTAATTGAAGCCTTTGCCATAGTGATTCCTAAAAACCGTACGCTTACTAATATTTGCTCATTTTTTTTGAGTTTAATTTCAACTGAAACATTCTGATTTTGTTTCTCGCTAGCGTATGCAACGGCTGCTTTTATATATACTGTTTTAAACTCGTTTTTATTGTTGTAGTAGTTTTCAATTATTTTATTAACACTCTTTTTGTTTTCATTTTTAGTCAAATCAACCACTCCTGTTTTCGATTTGCACGAAACTAGCGCCAATGAACTGACGACACTAACCAAAAAAAGGAGCCTTATGTTTTTTAAAAATGTATTCATTTTATTTCTTATTTTTTGGCTTTTAATAATTGATTGGCTTTTGCAAAATAGTATTCTTTTTTCTTGAAATCTCCCAAGCCATTGTAGGCTTCGCCCAATTGCAAATTGAAATTAGTTTCTAATGGTGCATCATCGACCACATAATCCATTCCCATTTCTAGCATTTCAATAGCTTTTTTATAATGCTTCAATTGATTGTTTGCCAAACCCGAAAAATAATAAAACTGAGGTTGACTTGGATAAATTTCTACTAAAGCGGCTGCTTTTTTTGAAACAATCTCAAATTGTTTGGCCTCGACATACGTCTGAAGCAAAAGCATATTGGTTTCAATATCTTCTCCCGAACTATTTTTTAAAGCCTGTTCATAATAAAAAGCGGCTTTCGCCCATTGCTTTTTATTTTGATAAAACTTTCCTATCTCTTTCCCAACATTTACAGTTGTATCTTTATCAAAATAAGCGATTGCTTTATCCAAATCTGACGAATATTGAGGGTTTTTATCGACAAATAGTAAAAACTCATTCAGTACTCGGTGTTTTATTTTAGAATCTATTTGGGCATTTGCCAAAACTACGTTCATTGCATTTATGGCTTTTTGAGCTTCATTTTTGTCTAAATACAATTTAAATAAGCCTATTTGTGCCCAGTCCGAATCTGGAATTTCTGTTTCTAATTTTTTGGTAATTTCGGCTGCTTTTTCACTTTCATTATTCTCCGAATACAACTTAATTAAAGCCACATAATTGGCTTCTTCTTTTGGGTTTATTTTAATTTTAGCTATTAAGTTATCTATTCCAGTATTTTGAAATTTTCCTTGCGACAAAATTTGCGTTTTGTACAATTCCCTTCTGTCTGATTTTCCAACCTTTTCATTCAACTCATTAATTAAAACGAGCGCTTTGTCAAATTGTTGCGTGTACATATACAATGAGACCAAATCATCTTTATACGATTCATTGAATTCTATCAGCTTATTGACCGCAATAATGGCTTGGTTGTAATTCTTAATTTGGTAACTTACATCATACATTCCTGCCCAAAACCATTTGTTTTTAGGTTCGATTTGTGCCGCTTTTTCATAGGAAGAATAGCTTTGTTCATAGTTTTTTAGACCAAAATAATTCTTCCCCATTTCAGAATACACAACGGCATCATTGGGTTTAATTTTTAAACATTCTTCTAATGCGGTAATGGCTTTATCGTAATTTTCCATTCCTTTTTGCTTTAAGGATTCATAAAAATAATCCTGAAATTTGTCCGCATCAAGCACTATGGATTCTGGTTCGGTTTGCGCCAATAGCAAAGCTGAATTGCAAAGCAAAACCAAGAATAAAAAGAAGGAAACCGTTTTTTTCATTTATTTAAATCTAAACACAAAGCCCACAAAAAAGTCACGAAGGACACAGAACTATTCCAACACCGAATAATCACCTATACTAATACTGGTAAAATTACCGTCAAAACTAACGTGACTTCCAATCATCGCATTGTCTAAATGGGCGTTTTTTATATGTGAATGGGTTTGCACCAAACTGTTTTTTATAGTACTATCCACAACGTGGCATCCATTTCCTAAAGACACATTTGGACCCACTGTTGCGTTAATCAGAATCACATCTTTCCCAATATAACAAGGTGGAATGATAGTTGAATTCTCTAATTTCACATCATAATCTACCAAATGTTCTCCATCATTGTGTAAAAACCCTAGCATTCTGCAATTGGTTTCAACCGTAACGTCTTTGTTTCCGCAATCCATCCATTCGGAGACTTCGCCAGGTACAAAAATCATACCTTTTGCCATCATTTGCTTGATTCCGTCATTAATTTGGTATTCGCCACCATTAATAATATTGTTGTCCAAGACCAATTGCAATTCGTTTTTCAAAACCGCAACATCCTTGAAATAGTAAATCCCGATAACGGCGAGGTCAGAAACAAACTCTTTTGGTTTTTCGACCAATTCAATAATTTGATTCGCTTCGTTCAAATTGACCACGCCAAAAGCTTCAGGTTGATCTACTTGTTTTACCCAAATTACGCTGTCAGCGTTTTGATCTAAATCGAAATCGGCACGAATTAAGGTGTCGGCATACGCAATAACCGCTGGTCCACTCAAGGAATCTTTGGCACACATAATGGCGTGACCTGTTCCCAGTGCTTCATTTTGATAGTATATTGTTCCTTTTGAACCCAATTTTTCAGCAATGGCGATTAAATCTTGTTCTACTTTTTTGCCAAAACTTTCGTGAATAATAAAAGCAATTTCTTCAATATCCTGATTCAAAACTCCTGCAATATCTTCGACTAAACGGTGTACGATTGGCTTTCCAGCAATTGGTATTAAAGGTTTAGGAATGGTTAATGTGTGTGGTCTTAATCTAGAACCTCGTCCAGCCATTGGTACTATTATTTTCATTTTTTATAGGTTATTTAACCGCAAAGTTCACGAAGGGTTTCGCAAAGTTCACGAAGTTTTTTTTGTTTTTGGCCACAGATTGAACGGATTAAACCGATTTCCACGGATTTTTTTGAGTATTTAATCTACTAACTGTGGTTGAACACTAAAATTCTGACCACTGAATACTTACTTCACTCCAGTACTCCCAAAACCACCATCTCCTCTTGAAGTTTCGGACAACTCTTGCACTTCAGTCCATTCAGCTCTTTCGTGTTTGGCGATGATGAGTTGAGCAATACGTTCGCCATTTTCGACAACGAAAACTTCGTTGGATAAATTGACTAAAATCACGCCAATTTCTCCACGATAATCTGCATCGACAGTTCCTGGCGAATTGAGTACGGTGATTCCTTTTTTGGCGGCCAAACCACTTCTTGGCCTAACTTGAGCTTCGTAACCTATTGGTAATTCAATGAAAAGTCCAGTTTTAACTATAGTTCTTTCCAATGGTCTCAAGGTTATAGATTCAGTTAAATTGGCACGCAAATCCATTCCTGCCGAAGCTATGGTTTCATAGTTGGGCAATTCGTGTTGCGATTTGTTGATAATGTTGATTTTCATTTTTATTATTATTGGTAGGGACAGGTCGCAACCTGTCCGTACGACCTGTCCGTACGCGGATGTATTTTATTTTTTCCTTTTTACAATGGCTAATATAGTTTCTTTTTCGTTGTGATATATAAAATATATAAAGCCAATTAACAATGGAATGCCAACGAAATAATTTTCTCTAAATCCATAGAAAGAAATGATAGAGAAAAAGATTGATATTCCTAGGTAACCGCCTATTTTCTCCATATCATACGGAATAGGGTAATATTTATTTCCTAGCACATAAGAAATAACCATCATACTTCCGTAAGCAACAATAGTGGCAATTGCTGAGCCGTAATAGCTATATTTTGGAATCAAAAGATAGTTTAAGACCAAGGTTAATATGGCTCCTACAATCGAAATATAAGCACCAATTTGCGTTTTATCGGTGAGTTTGTACCAAACGGAAAGATTGTTGTAAATACCTAGGCAGAAATTAGCCAAAATAATTAAAGGCACGACTTTCATCGCTTCCCAATAGGAGGTGTTGTCGAGTAACAACATCTTTAAAACATCGGCAAAAACTATTACGCCAAGTAAAATTAAAGAACCCAATATCACGAAATATTTGGTAATTACGGCATACGTCTGTGGCGCATTATCACTGCTGGAATGACTGAAAAAAAACGGCTCAATTCCCAAACGGAATGCCGTGGCAAACAAAACCATAAACAACCCCAATTTGTAACAGGCAGAATACGCTCCTACTTCGGATTTGGCAATATTTTCAGGAAGTAAATAACCCAATAAAATTTTATCAAAATGTTCGTTGACTGCAAATGCAATTCCTGCTACAAGAATGGGCAAACCATATTTCATCATCTTTTTCCAAAGAATAGTGTCGAATTTTCGATCTAAGGAGAAATAATTTGGCGAAAGCACAACTAGTGTTATCAAACTCGCTAGTAAATTGGCAATGAAAATGTACCCTATTTCGGAGTGTTCAACATATAAATTATCGAGGAATGAGTTAGGATTTTCTGCGGACAATTGCGGTAAATACACCAAAAAGAAAATGTTAAGAATCAAATTGACCATCACATTTGCAATTTTAATAGCGGCATATTTGATGGGTTGTTGGTTAGCCCTGAGTTTTGAAAACGGAATAATAACCAACGCATCCAGAGCTAAAATCCATATTGAATACGTAATAAATTGCACATCGACTTTGGCATAAGCCGCCAACGAGTCTCTAAAAATTAAGGCTCCAAAAAGGAAGAAGATGGTGGACCAAAATATGGAAATTGTCGAAGTAGCAATGACATTTTGCTTGTCTTTTTCGGAATTGTAAAACCTAAAAAAACCAGTTTCCATTCCGTAAGACAAGATTACGTTGAAAAAAACCATCCAAGATAATAGAATGGAAACTTCGCCATAATCGGCTGTGGGCAATATCCCGGTGTAGAGCCGCACCAATAAAAAACTCAACATTCGCGGCAAAACCGTTGCGAGTCCGTAAATGGCAGTTTGCTTGAAAAGATTTTTATATAATCCCAAAAGAGTGTCCGTTAATTTGTATCAGGCAAAAATAACCAATTCTTTGGTTTAAAACTGATTCAGAGCATTCGCTTTTAAAAAAAATAGACACAAATTTAGCTCATTAATGTGATTTTATTTGGTATTCGCTGATTTTCAATTCACAGATTTACACCCATTTTTAAAATTCAAGAAAATTCGGGGCATTTTAGCGATTTAAGTTAATCCTTCTTCGTTTAGGGTTTTTATGAAATGAAATCCTCTCGGATTATATCCTTGATTGTAATAAAAACGATGTGCGGTAAAATTTTGGGTGTAAGCATCGAGCACAATCATTGTGCAGTCTAAATCAGTTGCTTTTTGATTGACGTAATCGGTTAGGAGTTTGCCAATTCCTTTAGAGCGATGATTGGGATGCACAATAAAATTGTCGATTTCCATATACTTTCCACACCATAATTTAATACCATACCATAAACCGGTGAGTCCAACAGATTCTTCGCCATCATTAACGACAACTTGGGTATAATTGTGAGGAATCATTGCTTCAAGATAGGATTTGTATTTTTCGTCGGAAATATTGGGGTACAACTGACGGATTATTTCGATTTGAGCAAACATTTCGTCTAATGTGGTGAGTTCGGTAATTTTCAAAGTTGGGAATGTTAGTAATAAGGTTTAAAATTAAGCAAAAAAGTTTCGGAATCGTATCAGAAGCAACCACTATATGCTTTTTGTGTCAATTAAAACATAAAAACATCCTCCAATGTTATCAAATTGTTACCAAATAGTTTTTTTATTGTAAATTAATATATATATTTGTTATGTAATTATTAATTTAAAACAAAAGAATTATGAAAAAGATGTTATTAATTTCAATGATGATGGTTTCTGCAGTTATATTTTCTCAAAATACACCTGTAATTGAAAATGTAGACGATGTAGTAACTGCAACTTATTATTATGAAAATGGTCAAGTGAAACAAGTTGGAGATTTTATAGATGGTAAATTAGAAGGAAAATGGATTTCTTATTCAGAAGATGGAACCATAACAGCAATTGCTCAGTACAGAGAGGGTAAAAAACACGGTAAATGGCAATATTTTGAAAGTCCGTATGTAACAAAAATTGTTGATTATAAAAACAACAATATTGTAAAGGTTGTAGTCATAAACAAAAACCCTGTTGCTTATAGCAATTAGAAACGTTGTTTCGTAGGTGAATAGGATAAAGTTAAATACTGCTGTACAAAGGAAAAAAAGCAAAGCCGTCTCAATTATTTGAGACGGCTTTTTAAATATAATTATAAATGTGTTCTTACAAATTGCTTAACAAGTTTACACCATCAACAATTGCCCAAGCCCCAGGAGTCAAAGCTGCACCAGTAGCAGTTGTGCTTGTCGTGAAATTTCCAACTGGAAAAGCTACTGTAATTGTAGATACTCCTGCCCCAGTTAGAGGGGTGCTGTCTGCAATTTTAACATTCAACATTTTTATTTTTCCGCCATTAACTTGGTTAGTATTTGTGGCAGCTTCTTGAATTCTTACCGCAACTGCATTTATAGTTGTAGTTCCTGAAATTGCAGTATTTGTGTATCCTGAAATTACAATGTTAGAATATTCTCCATTTCCTTCTTTTTTGAATTGAAAAGCATCAATTTCAAGTGGATTTCCAGCTTCAGTAGCTGTACCGGCAGCTCTTCTTAATGTGATGTTGGAAACTTTTGGTCCGAAAGCGTTGTTTACACTTTTTGCTTCAATTTCCATTCCGAAATTCCCAGCTCCTGTTTGGTAAGCATACCAGTTGGTATTAGCTTGACCCTGCCATCCATCTTGCCAGTCAAAAGAATCGTCCGTATTTCCGTAAGAAATCAAGTTTTTGGCACTTACAGTTCCACCGTAAAATTCAAAACCATCGTCAGCACCTTTATAAGAAACAAGGTTTTCCAATACTGTTCCTGAACCTACTGCATAGAATGAAAATCCATTCATTTCAGAGTTTCCGTCAAGGATTTTCTTTCCTGCATATTCTACACGAGCATATTTCAAACTTCCACTGCTGTGAGTAGCGTTGGTTCCACCGTAAACAATATTTGTTCCGTCTTCTGAAGTTGCTGTTGTAATTGGAGTTCCGTCAGCCGTTTTTCCAGAAACGATTGGAGCTTCTCCAAACATGATTATTCCACCCCAAGATCCAGCAGTTTTCGATTTCTCTGTAAACACAACTGGTTCAGCAGCCGTCCCCGCGATGTTTAACATTCCTCCTTTTTCTACCAATAATGCATCGGTACCATTGGTGACGTCAGCTGTAATAACAGAACCTGCTTCGAAAGTTACTGTTATTCCACTTTTTATTCTAACCGTTCCGCTTAAAGTGTAAGTTCCTTTGATATACGTTTTAGAAGCTGTTACATCTCCTGTTATTTCTCCTGTCCCCAAAACTGGAGGGGTTACCACGTCGTCGTCGCTTGATGAACAACCGGTAAAAACCAATGATAAGAAGGCGATACTAAATACTAATTTTTTCATTTTTAGTGATTTTTAATTTTAATTTTTTCTATTTAATTATTAATGCCAAAATTAGTTTTGATATTCCTGAGTTCGGTTAGTAAATTGTTACTAAAGTATTATATAACCGTGAATTTCACGTAAATTTTATGTTACCAAAAAACATAAAAAAAAGAGCTGAATAAGCTCTTTTTGATGTTGTTTTTAGAAGGTGTATCCCAGATTGATGGAGAAACCAACTCCCCTTTTATATTCTCGAACGATTAGCGAATCTTCGGTAATGTTCAGTGTACTTTCGCTTCCGAGTTCTTTTTTATAGCTTGGATTTAAAATGTTGTCTATCGCAAATTTCACTTCAATGTTTTTCGAGATGGTATTAGTCCAAATAAAATCTAGTTTACTGAATGATTTTTCATAGATATGGTCTATTCCTGATGAACCCACTGCAAAAATCCTGTCTCCGTAAACATTGTAAACCAAGCTCATTGAATTTTTCCAATCCTTGTTGATATTGAAATCATACTTCAAATCAGAGTTGATCAACCAATTGGAAGCTCCTTGCAAAGCCCTGTTTTTGGTATTTTCTAATTCGTTTCCTATTTTAGTGATGTCAATAGTGACGTCGGTACTCATTAAAGAAGTGTTGAAACCCCAAGAGAAATTAGAAAGCGATTCGTGAATTCTGCTCAATTGAAATAACATTTCTATTTCGGCTCCAAAGATTATGGCTTCTTCCGAGTTTTTGAAAGTGGTAATTTGTCCACCGCTGTTTGCCGTTGGTTTAAAAACCCTTTCGATTGGATTGTTGATCATTTTTCCAAACACTCCAACAGCAAACAATTCTTTATTATTAGGGAATAATTCGTATTTGAAATCAACATTATAATTTTCGCTGTTCAGCAAATTTGGGTTACCACTTTCAGAAGTTCCGTCGGCATTGATGTAGTTTATGGGAAGTAATTCCATGGCAACTGGTCGAGTGATGGTTTTTGCCAATGATACTCTTAAATTGCTATTGTCGTTCAAAAGGTATTTTGCATTTATAGATGGAAGAATGTCAAGTTTGTCATCTGATTTTAAACGATAAGCACTTCCAAAAGGATCTCCTTGTTCTCTGTATTTTATTTCACGTGTAGAATTTTCGGCTCTCAATCCCGCATTGATATCCCACTTTTCTCCAAAATTCATGAATAAATTAAAATAACCCACATTCACAAACTGGTTCAGTTTTACTTTGTAATCTCCATTGGATTCTTCCTGAACATACAA
The DNA here is from genome assembly GCF_031423415.1 of Flavobacterium sp. Taxonomy (GTDB): domain Bacteria; phylum Bacteroidota; class Bacteroidia; order Flavobacteriales; family Flavobacteriaceae; genus Flavobacterium. The sequence goes on along the minus strand of NZ_JANPFL010000129.1, from coordinate 12,242 downwards.
TATTCCATTGTTGATGTCGTCATTGATAGATGAACTGATGCTGTTTAGATTAGCAGTATAGTTTTTTTCGATATTTTTTTTGCCTGACAAGAAACGGTAGCTGGATTGCATATCATTCAGAAAGCTGTTGTAACCTATCGACAAGTTGTTATTCTTTTCTTTAGAACCAAATTTCAAGTTGTATTCCAGAAACGAAGAGAAATAGAAATTTCCTTTGATGTCAAGATATTGACGATTCAAGTTATTTCCACCATAGGACATATTAATGTCGTTTTCGTTTTTAACTCCCAAAAGAAATTTTCTGTCTGGTTGTTGAAAAGAAGTGCTTACATAAGCTCCACCAGCTTTAATAGTGTGTTTTGCGTCTTCGGTTATTTTATAATCTGCTAATAATTGGTTATTCCAGTAAATCGACTCCTCGTATTGATTCATCCGAATAAGATTATTGGTTTGGTTGGCCAAACTATTGGTATATCCTAGTTGATCTTGTATTTTGCTTTCAGTCGCCTTGATTATCATCGAATTTAAGCTGGTGCTCAAACGTTTTGTTTTGTAATTTAATCCCAATAAACCAGAAAGCGTTGTTTGATAACTGTATTGTGTGGTGTAAAGATTATTATCATAATTGCCTTGACCAAGATTGAAAGTTCGGTCAACACCTTCATTATAAACATAGTTGTTATCAAAATTGAATGACATAATGTAGCTGAAGTTTCTTTCTTTCTCCAATTTGAATTTTTGGGCGTGCAAGAATCCAATACTGGAATTCAAAGGGCTATTGGTGGATGCAACATCCCAATTGTTTTTACCGTATGCTTCCTCGTATTGTGATGGGGAAAGTTTTGTTCCATTTGGAACCGATCCAAATGCATCTGGAATTGCCCTGTCATCGCCAATAAGACCTAATTTCCCTTTGCTTGAATTGGCATCGTGTGAAAGCAAGAAATCTCTAAGATTATTGTTTGTGGTGTAGCCAAAACCAATGTTCAATTTAGTAATATTTTTTGGTTGAGGTGTTTCGATATTAACTGTTGCGCCCGCAAAATCTCCTGAGATATTTGGATTAAAAGTTTTATAAACATTTAAAATTCCCACAACGTCAGTAGGAAATAAATCCAATGGAATTATTTTTTTGAAAGGACTGTTTGATGGCGATTGTAGATCGTTTATCAATAAATTATTGTATCTGTCTTCTAAACCACGAATGAATAATCCTCTACCGTCCACCTTTGTAATTCCAGTAATTTTGGTTAAACCCTCCTCTACATCACTAATTCCTTTTCGAGACATTTCTTGAGCTCCTATACTTTGTTTGATAACGACAGCGTTTTTTTGGTCTAACAAAATAGCGGTTTCTTTTTCTCTACTGGCAGTCGCCTTAACAACAACATCCTTTAAAGTATAATTTCCAGAACCTAAGGTACAATTTAATGTAGTTATTTCTCCTGCGTTAATGGTTACTGTCTTTTCAAAAGATTCATAGCCTACTGAACTAAATTGAATTACATAGGTTCCTGGATTTAGTTCAATCAAATATTTTCCGATTTCATTTGAAGTTGTGGAGTTTCTTGTTTCTTTAACAAAAACATTTGCAAATGGTAAAGGTGCATTGTTTGACTCTTTATCAGTGATAATACCTGTCAAAGTGCCTTTGGTTTGCGCTATTGCAATAGTAACAAAAAAAAAGGCTGATACAATTAGTTTTATATTCTTCATTTTTTTAAATTTTTTGCAAAATTACCCCTAATATAAGGTCTACACGTTAATTAGAGATTAACAAATTTTATAGAAACGCTACCAAGGTTAATTTTATGTTAGGTAAACAATAATTATATGTTGATTTTAACCTAAGTTTAATTTTATGTAAAATTTAGGGTTTTTAAAGCATAAAAAAAGTCCCTAATCTTCGGGACTTCTTAAATATATGTAGAATAATAATTTTATCTATTCAAAGCTTCTGCGCCACCAACAATCTCACAGATCTCATTAGTAATCGCCGCTTGAAGTGCTTTGTTATAAATCAATTTCAATTGATCTCTCAATTGGTGACGTTGTCTGTCACTTTAGACATTTGCTCCGCTGAAATTGCATTAACCACTTGTTTGGCTTTTTTTAACCTCAACTATGATTTCAGATTCGGTAATCTTTTTACGATTTGTTGCTGCTACAACATCTTTCAAGGTATAATTTCCGGAACCCATGTAACCATCTATTGTAGTTACCTCTCCTTTTTTAATGGTTATGGTTTTTTCAAAAGATTCGTACCCTACAAAGCTAAATTCAATTGTATAGTTTCCAGGATTTAGCTCAATAGAATATTTTCCGTTTTCGTCGGACGATATGCTGGTTTTAGTTTCTTTTACTAAAACAGTTGCAAATGCTAATGGATCGTTGTTCGCATCTTTATCAGTAATGATGCCTGTCAAGGTGCCTTTAGTCTGTGCAGTGGAAATGGCTGCGAAAAGAAAAGTGAATAGCACTAGTTTTAAATTCTTCATTCTTTAGAAATTTTATGCAAAAATACCTTGAAAACTAATCTCGAATGTTACTTATAGATTAACAAATATTTATTTAAATCGGTCAATGTTAATTTAATGTGAACTAAACAATAAGTCTATGTTCAGTGCTACTCAAGTAATACCAAACAAAATTATAATTTAGTTAGATGAACTTCTGGTATAATGCCGATATAATGAGAAACTAGGACAATTTATTGGACTATATTGAACACATAATCGGTATTAAAAATTATGTGAAATATAAGGTTTTAGAAAACAAAAAGAGTCCCGATAAAATCGGGACTCTTAAATATATATCGAATAAAATTCTTAACCTTTCAAAGCTTCCGCTCCACCGACGATCTCTAAGATCTCGTTAGTAATCGCAGCTTGACGCGCTTTGTTGTAAGTCAATTTCAATTGGTCTCTCAATTCGGTTGCGTTGTCTGTTGCTTTGTGCATTGCAGTCATACGCGCTCCGTGTTCTGAAGCGAATGAATCTCTAATTCCTTTGTACAATTGTGTTTTTAATGATTTTGGAATCAATGTTAATACAATTTCTTCTTTAGATGGTTCAAAAATATAATCTCCAGTAGAAGCTGGAGTATCTGATTTTATTGCTGCTAATGGCAAAAATTGCTCTACTTGAACGATTTGAGTCGCGGCATTTTTAAATTGGTTGTACACCAATTCGATTTTGTCATACTCGCCAGACACAAATTTTTGTGTCAATGTTTCAGCAATTACAGTAACATTGTCAAAAGTCAAAGCGTCAAAAACTTGACTTTGGTTTTCCACAACTTTTAGCGTTTTGGTCAAAATGTCGTTTCCTTTTTTACCAATGGCAAAAACATCCACTTGTTTTCCTGCGTAAAAATCAGCACGGTTTTTAACTTCCTTGATTACATTGGTATTAAAAGCACCACACAAACCTCTATTCGAAGTTATCGCAACGACTAATACTTTCTTAACCTCACGTTGTTTTGTAAATTCTCCTCCAACGTCTCCATCAAGAGTCGCTGAAAGATTTTGTAATAATTCCGTCAATTTTTCGGCATAAGGTCGCATTGCCGTGATGGCATCTTGTGCCTTCTTTAGCTTTGCTGCAGAAACCATTTTCATCGCTGCAGTAATCTGCATCGTCGATGAAACGGAAGTAATTCTATTACGGATTTCCTTTAAATTTGCCATTGTACGATGGGTATTGGGTGTTTGGTATTGGGTGTTGGATTATGTTTTACCTAAAACCCAATACCCAAAACCTAGAACCTATTTAATTATATTTCGCTGAAATTTCTTTAGCTGCTGCTTCTAGAACATCTGTGATTTCGTCAGTCAGTTTTCCTGCTTTCAATGCATCAAGAGTAGCTCTGTTTTTGTTGTTCAAGTAGTCCAAATAATCTTTTTCGAATTCTTTTACTTTATTTACAGGAACATTACGCAACAAGTTTTTAGAACCTGCATAAATAATAGCCGTTTGATTTTCAACAGTGTAGGGGTCGTTTAGATTTTGTTTCAAAATCTCCACGTTTCTTTTTCCTTTTTCAATTACATTCAAAGTAACGGCATCCAAATCAGAACCAAACTTAGCAAACGCCTCTAATTCGCGGTATTGTGCTTGGTCTAATTTCAAAGTACCTGCTACTTTTTTCATTGATTTAATTTGCGCATTTCCACCCACACGAGATACCGAAATACCTACGTTGATCGCTGGACGAACTCCTGAATTAAACAAATCTCCATCTAAGAAAATCTGACCATCTGTGATCGAAATTACGTTAGTTGGGATATATGCAGAAACGTCACCGGCTTGTGTTTCGATAATTGGCAAAGCTGTTAATGAACCACCACCTTTAACGATACCTTTCAAAGTATCTGGTAAATCATTCATATTTTTGGCAATATCATCATCAGCAATTACTTTACAAGCTCTTTCTAATAAACGAGAGTGTAAGTAGAAAACGTCTCCAGGATATGCCTCACGTCCCGGTGGTCTTCTTAATAAAAGAGAAACCTCACGGTAAGCAACAGCTTGTTTAGATAAATCATCATAAACGATCAAAGCTGGACGACCAGAATCTCTAAAATATTCTCCAATTGCAGCACCTGCCATAGGAGCATATACTTGCATTGGAGCTGGATCAGAAGCATTGGCAGCCACAATAACTGTGTAAGCCATTGCACCTCTTTCTTCCAACATTTTTGCGATTCCTGCCACAGTTGACGCTTTTTGCCCAATGGCAACATATATACAGAATACAGGTTTTCCTGCATCGTAAAATTCTTTTTGATTCAAAATAGTATCCAAACAAACGGTAGATTTACCTGTTTGACGGTCACCAATAACTAGCTCACGTTGTCCACGACCTACTGGAATCATTGCGTCTACTGCTTTGATACCTGTTTGTAATGGCTCGGTAACTGGCTGACGGAAGATAACTCCAGGAGCTTTTCTTTCTAATGGCATTTCGAAAAGTTCACCGCCAATAGGGCCTTTACCATCAATTGGTTGACCAAGTGTATTTACTACACGGCCTACCATTCCTTCTCCTGTTTTAAGAGAAGCGATACGTTGTGTTCTTTTTACTGTAGAACCTTCTTTGATTCCTGTTGATGGTCCTAAAAGTACAACCCCAACATTATCTTCTTCAAGATTCAATACAATCGCCTCAAGGCCATTGTCAAATTCTACAAGCTCACCATATTGAACATTAGAAAGTCCGTAAACACGAGCAATTCCATCTCCAACTTGAAGTACAGAACCTACTTCTTCTAATGTAGCACCAGATTCAAAACCTTCTACTTGCTTTCTTAATATTGCTGAAATCTCAGCAGGTTTAATTTCCGCCATAATTATTTATAAATAACTAGTTACTTAATTCTCTTTTTAATACTTGTAATCTGTCGGCAATGGAAGCGTTGTATTGCTTGTCGCCTATTCTTAAAATAAATCCTCCAATGATGGATGGATCTATCGTGTTTTCAATCGTGATTTTTTTGCTTGATGAAAAGGTTGCTATTTTTGCCGAAACTTTAGCTTCTAAAGCGGCATCCATAGGAATGGCAGTCGTAACTTTGGCTACTTCAACACCGTTCATAATATCAAACAATTTGTTATACTCTATTGCAATGCCATCCAAAATTTCAAATCTTTTGTTTTCCAACAATAATTGGAAAAGGCTTGTGGTTACCGCATTAACAGAAGCAAAAACTTCAGAAACAACATCCTTTTTGGTATCCGTTACAATAAGTGGATTTTGGATAAATAAAGTCAATTCAGAATTTGATGATATTGTTTTTGAAATCAACGACATATCAGCACTCACTTCAGAAGCGACTTTTTTGGAATCTGCTATTTCTAAAATGGCTTTGGCATAACGAATTGCTGCTCTTGTACTTGACATATTAGTTTAATTTAGCGTCGCCTAACATTTTTTCCACCAATTTTACTTGGGCTTCTTTGTTAGACAATTCGTCTTTTAATAATTTTTCAGCAATTTCGATTGACAAATTAGAAACTTGCGCTCTCAATTCAGCCATAGCTGCATTTTTTTCGCTTTCGATAGCTGCTTTTGCTTGCTCGATCATTTTCAAACCTTGAGCTTGAGCTTCATTTTTAGCATCTGCAACCATTTTGTCTTTCATTTCACGTGCGTCTTTTAATAAAGAATCACGTTCCATTCTTGCTTCTTGCAAAATACGTTGATTGTCTGCCTGAAGGTTTTGCATTTCTTTTCTAGCGTTATCGGCAGAAAGCAGGGCATTTTTGATTCCTTCTTCTCTTTCGTTAACGGCATCCAAAATAGGTTTCCAAGCAAATTTTTTCAATAGGAAAATTAATCCAACAAAAATTATTGTTTGCCAGATAAATAATCCAAACGAAAAATCATTTATTAACTTTTCCATAGTATATTTTTAATTGTATTCTTTTAATTTAATTTAAAAACTAAAGCTGCAACCAACCGTTACAGCTTTTTGTTTTGTAGAATTATACAGCGAATAAAGCTGCAAATCCAATACCTTCAATAAGCGCAGCTGCAATAAGCATAGCTGTTTGAATTTTTCCAGTAGCTTCTGGTTGACGAGCGATTGCATCCATTGCAGAACCACCGATTCTACCAATACCAATACCTGCTCCAATAACTACTAATCCTGCTCCAACGATTTTAGGAATTTCCATAAAAATATGTATTAAAAATTAAACATTCAAATTAATTTAAGATTGAAGATTAACGATTTTAGATTTCAGAATTGCAAATCTGCATTCAAAAATCATAATTCAGAAATCTGCAATCTAGTGAGCTTCTTCGTGATGATGCTCCTCAACTGCCGATCCAAAATACAATGCTGATAACATTGTAAAGATATAGGCTTGCAACAATGCAACTAATATTTCGATGATGGATATAGCGAATGACAACATAAATGACAAGCTACTTCCCAACCAACTTTTGAAAATAAATATCAATCCAATCAAACTCATCAATACTACGTGACCTGCAAAAATATTGGCGTATAAACGTATCATCAATGCGAACGGTTTGATAAATACACCCAATAATTCTATTGGTGCCAAAATAATTTTCATTGGAGTTGGCACACCTGGCATCCAGAAAATGTGTCCCCAATAATTTTTGTTGGCTGTAAGAGTCGTGATTATGAAAGTGATTACCGCTAAACCAAAAGTGATGGCGATATTTCCGGTAACGTTGATTCCTAGTGGAGTCAAACCAAAGATATTCAAAAACCATACAAAGAAAAAGATGGTCAATAAATAACTCATATATCTTTTATAGTGCTTTTCGCCAATGTTTGGAATCGCAATTTCGTCACGAATGTACAATACGATTGGTTCGAAAAGTCTTCCGAAACCTGAAGAAATTCCTCCGTTTTTAGAGTAAGATTTTGCTAGGCTGGTGAATAATAAAAACATTAACAAAGCCACAACCATTATGGTCAAAACTCCTTTTGTGATAGAAAGGTCGATTGGTTTTGCATTTGTTGGATGTCCGTGCTCTTCGGTTAAAGTTCCGGCAGCATCGGTTTTGTATATTTTTTCGTGGTGTAATTTGTAGAAATTTCCGTTTGATTCTGCAACTGCTTCTCCGTGGTGAAATTTAGAAGAAGAGAAAATATGAACTCCGTTGTCCCAAAGAATAATTGGTAATGGAAATCCGTAATGAGCTCCAGTTGCTTCGTCTTCAAAAAGAGAAAATTCGTGACCATCCAAAACGTGATGACCAATTACTTCTTTTATTTGTTCTTTAATTTCAGAGTTTTCTTCAGCTGTTTCTGGAGCAACGCCAGTTTTTTCAGTTTGGGCTGCTGTGTTTTCCGAAGGGTTATTTGCTAAACCAAATAGTGGAAGACAGGCTATTAAAATTGCTATTATAAAATGAAGTGGTTTGTTTGAAATCACCATAACTGTTTATTAACTTAATTTTTAGTTTCTGAAATTGGGTGCAAAGGTACATTTTAAATTAATATGCCAAAAGCAATAAATAAAAAAAAACCAAGGAATTGTCTTTTTAATAACGATTTATTGCTTATTGTTTAAAATTCTGACAGTTACAATGGTTTCAATTGTTAAAAACAAAGCAAAAATGAGAAAGAAATTGAGTTTTTCGATTCTAATATTTGGATTTCCGGAATGTAGTATAGGAGACAAAACAGCGTAAGAAAGAGCCATCTTGATGCAAGTGACCAATAGAAAAGTGTAGCCAACATTGTCAATATTCTTTTCTTTGACCTTAATTAATATTAGGAGAATTAGTACTGAGCACAGGAAGAAAAATCCGTAAACAACTTCTATAAGAAAATGAAAGCCTTCAATATTTGGATTATTTTCATTCAGAAAAAAAATTAGTTTGTGAATTAAATAAACCAAAGTCGAAAGAAATAAAACTTCGAGAATGGGCTTGTATTTTTTTAAATTCATTCGGGATTTTATGAAGATTTGTTGATGTCTTTCAGCTGCCTGTTGATATTGTAAAAAGCTATTGCAACTCCCACCAAGGTTAAAATTTTGACATATACACTATGTGAATTGGGGTATTTCTCGTCTAGCCAATTTCCAAAATACGAAAATAGGAATATGATTGCCCCCATTTGAATAGGAATATTAATGAGCGCTAACCACTTATTGTTATTTTGCTTCTTCTGGCCCTTGTTGTCCGTCATTTACAATGTGGTTTTTTGTGTTGGTTTTCATCCTGCAAGAAGCACTAAAGTCAGCTCCTGGTTCAACCGATAATTTTCCGCAAATTACTTCGCCGTGAATGCTGGCTTTGTTTTTCACATTCAAAATTTCAGCAACTTCAATTTTCCCATTAAACTTTCCTTCGATGTCGGCGTTTTTGCAAATAATATCTCCAGAAACACTTCCTGCTGGGCCAATGACGATTTTTCCTTTGGTTTGAAAATTTCCTGTCAATTCTCCATCCAATCTAAAGTCGGCTTGCGAAATAATATCTCCTTTTATAATTGTTCCTTCAACAATTCTATTGGTTTTCCCCAAAAATTCCGTGTATGATTTTGTCTTTTTTTCAAACATAATTTACTGTTTTGGAGTTAAACCTAGATTGGGATCATCACTGCCTTCTATTTCTAACGCCCCGTCTGGAGGTCTTACTTTGGATGCTTTGCTAGGCGGTAGTGTTTCGTCATTTGAATTTATATCATTTGGCACTGCAATCCTGTCTGTTGCTGGTTGCGGAACAACAGCCTTTGGTGCAAGTTGCTGAGATGGAGTTTCTACTGGTTTTTTTGGTGATAAATATTCGTCTAAATTTTTCTTGATTTGAACTACGCCATAGTTATCACTCGAAATTACTATTGCTGGATCTATGATTTTAAATTTTTTATCGTCCTTCAAGATTGAAGCAACATTTTTGGCATAGGCTTCTGATTTTATTCCTTGAATGGTAATAAAATTTTCTTTTTCGGTATAAATATCAAAAGTATAAGTCAGTCTTGTTGGATTTTCGTCCTCAATGAATTTCTTAATTTTATCTTCTAAGTTTTTTGTGGCTTTGTCGTCTTGTTGACCTACTTTATAAAGTATTTTCCAATTTTTAGATTCGGTGCTGGTAAAATTCATTTTTTCCAATAAAGGAATTTGAGTGGTTAAAATTTCACGGGCATTTTTCCCTTCCTCGGTTGATGCATAATTTTCTGCGACGAATAGCATGGCCTTCTTGTAGGATTCCACACCTCTAAGTTTTCCAATGGTTTTGGCTTTTAGCAATTCGTATTTGGGCACAATTTCATCTCCATAATATTGAATAATTAGACCATCTATTTTTTGTAAAAGCGTAACAAATTGTTCTTGCTGATACGATTTGTACCACTTATTATATTCCGCCTCAGTAGATTCTGATTCGGTAATTGTATTAGGGTTTTTGTTGTTAATAATTTGTGCATAGCGAGTATCCGGATATTGGCTAGAAATTCGGATTTTCATTTCTTCGGCCTTGACAGCATCCGTAATTTGATACATCTTATACAAATTATACATTGAAGGTAATACGAGTTTTGCTTCGGGATTTTGCTGTAGTAAATGCTCAAATGTAGTACTTGCCAATTTATATTCCTTGAATTTTTCTTTGTAAATCAATCCAAGTTGATAATAAACAAAGTTTCTTTCTTTGGCAATACTATCAATTTCTTTTTGAGTTTTGGGAAGCATTCCGATATAAAATGCTGTCGTATATTGAGGTGTTTCGGCAACAAAAGTTTCTTCTTTTTGTGTTTTATCTATATCGTTTGTTATCTCACCAACAGCTACGTCAGTTCGAGTGGGCGTCATTCTCCAATTTCCTCCCAAGGCTCTGTTCCCAAATTTTTTCTTAAACTCTAACTTTCCATAAGCTACCGTCGCTTGATTATAAAAATAGAAAACATTTGACGCGCTATCTGATGACAGCGCTTTCATAGAAGGCGGCGCAAGAGATTTCCTTGGAGGTGTTTTTCCGCCTTGCGGTGATCCTGGTGCAGGATCATCAGACGATGATATATCGTTTATGTCTCTATTTTTTTGTTTTTCTTTTTCTTTTTCGGCTAAAAGCCTTTTCTCTTCATCTGCTTTTTTTAATTTAACGATGTAATCTTCATAATATAAAATTTTATTGGCGTCGCTCATAGCAACTACATTCAAGATACTGTCGTTTGACTTTGCAATAGTCTCAAATTCAATGACTTCATCTAAATCTTTTCGGATTTTTTTGATATGAATATGCTCTCTAGTTTTAACATCTAATTTAACCAAAGTACTATCGTAATACTTTGCGGCAGTGAAATAGTCGGTGTTTTTAAAGTGCATATTCCCTATATTCCTGTAATTCGAAGCTATTAAGTAGTTGTCCGTTGATTTTGATTTTAAAGATGCATTGTAAAAATCAGTGGCCAATTTTTCATCGTTATTTTTATCATAAAAAACGCCCTTTTCATAATAGATAGTTCCTAAAAAAGGACGATTTTCTCGGTCGGCAACGAGTTTGTTATAGGTTTTTACAAAAGCCTCTTTATCTCCGTTTTCAAAATCGAACAATTGAGCTTTTTTGGCGTAAGCCTGAACAACATATTCTCTACTAGCTTTTCTGTTCATATCGATTACACCTTGATAATAAGTCAGAGCAGTATCTTTAATTCCTAGTTCTTGATACAATTGTCCAAGAATAAAACGATATCGAGCCTTTTCAGCATTGATTTTGGTGTTGTTTTCAGCAATTTTTAATTTTACAATGGCACTATCTTTTTCTTCTACATTTAAAAAAGATTCGGCTAAAAGCGCATTGGCATCAGCCACAACTTGTGGTTTCAGTTTTTTCTCTTTTAGCAGTCTTGCGATGTTATTTAGAACCTGAGCATCGTTTCCTAAACGCATATTAGTTTTTTCACGCCAGATTTTGGCAGGACCAATATTGCTACTCATAGGATATTTGTATAAAATATAATTGAAGGCTTCGAGTGCAGGAAAAAAGCGTTGATCATAATAGCGCGCTTTTCCCAAAAGCAGATAAGCTTCGTCTATTTGATAATTTTTTTCTTGGCCATCAATGTTCATGGAATGTTTTTGAATGGCTTTAGTGGCTTTGGCTTCAGCCGCTTCAAAATCGGTGTTTTTGGTATTTCCGTTAGGAGAATCATCTTCCTTTAATTGCATTCTCTCTATAGGCAATCGCGACCAAAAATTATCTTTATTACCACTTTTTATACTTTCAACTCCCTTGTTTAATGCGATTGTACCGTTATACAAAATATTGTCTCTGGTACTTAAAGCGTGAGAGTTTCTGGCTAAAAATGTGTCTTTCTTAGTAGAACAAGCCACCAAAAAAATCAAAAATAAGGTTAAGAAAGTGTGTTTAAATATCTTGGTTTTCAATTGGAAACAGTTTATCATTTAACTTTTAAAAGCGCATTTTAGTATAATGACTGGTAAAAATACGTTTCTTTTTGAAATATAGAAATTTATACCGTTAGTTATTTCAAAATAGTCCAAATTTGTGGACTAAATGAAATATACAACTGCATTATAACGTAATTTAGTAGATAAAAATGCTTCTACTGGAAATGTTGTGGAGTTTTTAACCACATAGTTTTTAATGTAGCAACATAGGTATAATTTTAGAAAGCTTCACTTTTACATAGTTGACATAGCTACTATGCGCAAAATGTATTTTCTATGACAATCTTTTTAACAATTTTAACAGTGATTCTATGTGGTTTAAATTTATCTTAAGTTTG
>NZ_JANPFL010000128.1:0-11747 GCF_031423415.1 Flavobacterium sp. | reverse complement strand
CTGTCCGAAAACAGATTTACTAGAAAAATAATTACTTTTACTCATCGTTTTTTGTCTTTTGCAAAACCAAATTACGATTTTAATTGAGAAGCCATTTTTATGGCTTCTTTTTTATTTACTTTTATCGGACAACAATGATATTAAATAGTGTTTTTACGTTGTGCTTTCCACCATCTTTCAGGAATTTCTTGATTACAAGCTCCCAAATACTCTTCATATGAGCAAGGTAGTAACGAACTTTTCTTCAACTTATTATTTGCGTCTGAAATAAATGGTATTTCAATCCACCATCTATCGGTTTTATTGCTTTTATAAAAGATCAATTCTTCTTCAAGTGGTACGATATATTTAATATAATTTTCTCGGCTTCCAAAGGGATATTCGTTAGACCGATACTGAAAGCCCTCGATAAAATACCAAATAATTTGCGCAATAAGAACGGATTCTTGTGCAGAATTATTGTGATTAAAAATTCCAAAAAGCGAAACTTTATCACTGATGCCAGCATATCTTGATAAAGCGCAAATTTCTTTTCCGCTAAATCCATTAGGCGAAAAAGAAGTGAAATTTCCTGAAGCATATGATTTTATTGCTGTAAGGTCAAGACTTACAAGATCAGCATCTCTAAAAACAGGTTCCGAAAGTGTTATACTATTCGAAATTTCACCCAAACGATAGGCTTCAAAGAATAATTTATCGATTAAATCAATTTCTTCCTGAGAATTTAAATAGGTTTGATATCCGAGATTACAAAAATTAAAAAGATTGTTGGGTTCTTCGATAATTATTTTTGTCAAATACGATGATGAAGCTATAACGGCATCGCTCTCTTTTCCAAAATCGAATTTACTGTCTATTGAAACTAGGTTTACCATTTGCTCCAATTCGTCATAAGCTCTATAAAGAGCATACGTCAAATCCTGAGTACCCCCAATAATTATTGGAATAATTTTCTTTTTAATTAAGGTGGAAACTACTTTTCGAAGAGCATAATGAGTGTCCGTAATCGAATTTCCTGCAAGAATATTTCCTAAATCAGCAATTGACGCATCCCAATTGCCAGGAAACAATCCATACAATTCTTTGCGAATATGCGACAAATCTACTTCCTCGGCCTGATTAACATCACCTCTATTTTCTAAAACACCAACAATAGCAATTTTAATTTTATCTAAATCCGGAAAATCTTCAGCGGTATGAAAAACTACTTTACTTCCCAATTGCTGGGAAGAAAATCCTTTGATTACTTGAAGGATTTCATTATCTAAAGGTTTTAGAAAATCAAATTCCATAAATTATTTCTTTTTTGCTACTGTTTTTTTGGCAACTGCTTTTTTAGCTGTAGGTTTTTTTACCGCGGTAGTTTTCTTTGCTGCGACCTTTTTGGCTGGCGTTTTTTTGGCAATCATTTCTTGCACTTGCTCCAATGTCAATTTAGTGGCATCGATATCTTTACTTAATTCAATTTTGATTTTCCCTTTTGTTATTTCAGATCTTCCCCAACGTGCTTTTTGAACTAAAATGCCTTCATCTTCCCAGTTGTGAATAACCTTATCAATATTTTTTTGCAATTTATCTTCAATCAACTCCACAATATCAGATTGTGACAAATTATTAAAATTATATTTCTTACTGACATTGATGAAAACCCCGTCCCATTTAATAAAAGGTCCGAAACGACCTGTTCCTTTTTGAACCGATTCACCCTTATACGTTGCTATAGGAGCATCTGCTTGCGCTTTATCATCAATTAATTCCTGAGCTCTAACAAAAGTAATATCCAATGGGTTTTCACCTTTTGGCAACGAAACAAAAGCGCTTCCGTGACGAACATAAGGGCCAAAACGACCGTTGCTTACCTCAACTTCTTCTCCTTTATAGGTTCCCAAATTTTTTGGCAACAAAAACAAATCTAAAACTTCTTCCAAAGTAATATTTCCAATATTTTGCTCATTCATCAAACTGGCAAATTTCTTCTCTTCATCATCGGCTTCTCCAATTTGTGCCATTGGACCAAATTTTCCTAAACGAACTGAGACTTGTTTTCCTGTTTTTGGATCTGTTCCTAAAATTCTTTCACCGCTCTCACGGTCTGCATTGGCTTCGACATCTTTCACATTTGGGTGGAATTTATCGTAGAATTCCTGCATCATTATCGTCCAATTGACGTTTCCTTCTGCAATCTCATCGAAATCCTGTTCTACTTTGGCAGTAAAATTATAATCTAGAATATTTTCGAAATTCTTCACCAAGAAATCAGTAACAATAGTTCCAATATCTGTGGGCACAAGTTTTCCTTTATCAGAACCTGTATTTTCTTTAAGTAACTTCTCACCTACTTTCCCTGCTTGTAAAGTAAGTTGCGTGTAATTGCGTTCTTGACCGTCAAGTGTACCTTTCTCGACATAATTTCTATTGATTATCGTGGAAATTGTTGGCGCATAAGTTGACGGACGACCAATTCCTAATTCCTCCAATTTTTTTACCAAAGAAGCTTCAGTATATCTTGATGCTGGACGAGAATATCTTTCTGTTGCAGAAATATAATTATTTTGTAACTTCTCGTTGACTTTCATTGCTGGCAACATTCCTTCTTGCTCATCATCATCGTCATCATTTCCTTCGAGATATACTTTAAGAAATCCTTCAAAAAGCAAAACTTCTCCTGATGCAGTAAATATTTCACTATGATTATTGGCTGCAATCTTTACATTGGTGCGTTCCAATTCAGCATCGCTCATTTGCGAAGCCAAAGTTCTTTTCCAAATCAAATCATACAAACGCGCTTGATCTCTATCGATATTTACAGTATGACGTGACATATCTGTTGGACGAATTGCTTCGTGCGCTTCTTGTGCGCCTTTGCTTTTATTAACAAAAGTTCGTGGTTTAGAAAACTCCTTACCATAGGATTTGATGATTTCAGCTTGAGCTGCTTCCATCGCCTCTTTTGATAAATTTACGCTATCTGTTCTCATATAAGTAATGAGTCCAGCTTCATACAAACGTTGCGCTAATTGCATTGTAATTCCAACGGGCAAATACAGTTTTCTTGCGGCTTCTTGTTGCAAAGTCGAAGTCGTAAATGGGCCGGTTGGTGATTTTTTTGTTGGTTTTGTTTCTAAATCTGAAACTTTATAAGTAGAACCGATATTCTTTTTCAAGAACTCTTCGGCTTCTTTTTTGGTATTAAAATTCTTTGGAAGTTTGGCCTTAAATGATTTTCCAGCTTCGTTTGTAAATTCAGCAACAACCGAATAAGAAGCTATTGGGTTAAAGTTCTGGATTTCTCTTTCTCGCTCCACTATTAAACGAACCGAGACCGATTGCACACGTCCAGCTGAAAGACCTCCTTTAATTTTCCTCCATAATACTGGCGATAATTCATACCCAACCAATCGGTCTAAAACTCGACGAGCTTGTTGTGCATTGACTAAATTATAATCTATTTCACGGGGATTATCAATTGCTTTTAGAATGGCAGTTTTGGTAATTTCGTGAAAAACAATCCGTTTGGTTTTGGCTTTTACTAAATTTAATTCTTCGTATAAATGCCAAGAAATTGCTTCTCCCTCGCGATCCTCATCACTTGCTAACCAAACCATGTCGGCTTTTTTGGCAAGTCCTTTCAGTTTTGTAACCAAGGCGCGTTTATCGGCAGAAACTTCGTATTTGGGTTTAAAATCATTTTCTACATCTACACCAATTTCTTTGGAAGGCAAGTCAGCAATGTGTCCATAACTAGACTCCACTTGGTAATCGCTTCCTAGAAATTTCTCGATTGTTTTTGCCTTTGCAGGTGACTCTACAATAACTAAATTCTTTGCCATAGTTCAATTTTTCTGCGACAAAAGTAGAAGTTTTTTTTAAATATTGCGCTTTTGGTAATTTTAAAAGTAAATTAAATATAAGAAATCTAAAATTAAATAAAATCCAATCTTAAAACTTTTCAAAATTAATTAAATGAAAAAGTGCAATTATTGATTAATTACTGAACTTAAAATACTGTTAATTCTTAGTCTGACATCTTGTCAGATTGATTCAAATAATTGTAACTTTGCATTCTTATTAAAACACACTTTTGAAAGTGACTATGGAAAAGAGTATTGAAGAAAGCAAGCAAGGCGAAAGCCTCCTTTTAGATTATAAACCAGAGAATACCAAGAAACTCTTTATAGAAAGTTACGGCTGCGCGATGAATTTTTCGGATAGCGAAATCGTGGCTTCCATCCTATCGTCAAATGGATATAATACCACACAAATTCTTGAGGAAGCGGATTTGGTTTTGGTCAATACCTGTTCGATTCGTGACAAAGCAGAACAAACCATTCGAAAACGTTTAGAAAAATACAATGCGGTGAAACGCACCAATCCGAAGATGAAAGTCGGTGTTTTGGGCTGTATGGCAGAACGTTTGAAAAGCCAGTTTCTCGAAGAAGAAAAAATTGTTGACCTCGTTGTAGGTCCTGATGCGTATAAAGATTTACCCAACTTATTGGCAGAAGTTCAAGAAGGTCGAGATGCCATAAACGTTATTTTATCTAAAGATGAAACTTATGGAGACATTTCACCCGTTCGATTGAATTCGAATGGCGTTTCGGCTTTTGTTTCCATCACGCGGGGTTGCGATAATATGTGTACGTTTTGCGTGGTGCCTTTTACTCGAGGTCGCGAACGCAGCCGCGAGCCGCAAAGCATAATGAAGGAAATTCAGGATTTGTGGGACAATGGTTTTAAGGAAATTACACTTTTGGGACAAAATGTTGACAGTTATTTATGGTATGGCGGCGGACTGAAAAAAGATTTCACCAATGCTTCCGAAATGCAAAAAGCAACCGCTGTTGATTTTGATCAATTACTCGAAATGGTGGCTGTTGGTTTTCCAAAAATGCGCATTCGGTTTTCAACCTCCAATCCGCAAGATATGCGCGAAAGTGTGTTGCACGTGATTGCGAAACATTCGAATATGTGCAAGCACATACACTTGCCGGTTCAATCAGGAAGCAACAGAATCCTAAAGGAAATGAACCGTTTGCACACTCGGGAACAGTACATGACTTTGATTTACAAAATAAGAACTATTATTCCTGATTGTTCCGTTACCCAAGACCTAATTTCTGGTTTTCCAACTGAAACCGAAGAAGATCATCAAGATACTTTGAGTTTAATGGAATACGTGAAATACAGTTTTGGTTATATGTACGCCTACTCGGAACGACCGGGAACACTGGCTGAACGCAAAATGGAAGATGATGTTCCAGAATTAACAAAATTGAGAAGACTACAAGAAATTGTGGATTTACAAAGAAGTCACAGCGCAATAAGAACTCAGGAATTCGTGGGGAAAACGGTGGAAGTTTTGATTGAAAAAGCATCTAAAAAATCAGATAAAGATTGGTCTGGAAGAAATTCACAAAGTATAGTGGTGGTTTTTCCAAAAGAAAATTATAAAATTGGGGATTTTGTGAATGTAAAAATCATGAGATGCACCAGCGGAACCTTAATTGGCGAAGCGGTTGGATACTCTGAAATGAATTAATCTTTTTCACCACAAATTACACAAATTTTCACAAATTAATTTTTTTGTACTGTTTTTACCTACTTAAACCAAGTGTCAAATTTATGGAATATTACAAGCAAGAGGAAAATTACATTATTATTGGTATTTGCATGGAAGTTCATCGGATTTTAGGCAAAGGTTTATTGGAAATTGTATATAAAGACGCATTGGAAATTGAATTTAAAAATAAAAATATTCCTTTTGAAAGAGAAAAAGAATTTTCAATTGAATACAAAGGAAATATACTTCCTCATAAATTTTACGCTGATTTTATTATTTATGATGAAATAATTTTAGAAGTAAAAACAGCCAAAGAAATCAATAACGAACAAATTGCACAAACATTGAATTACATAAAACTTGCAAATTCTCAAATTGAAATTATTGTTAATTTTCAAAATAAATCACTAACTCACAAACGATTAGTTATATAAATAAATTTGTGAAAATTTGTTTAATTTGTGGTAAAAAAACAAAAAAATGACCAAAAAAAACATACTTCTCGTTATAATAACTTTTCTTGTTGCATTTGGCACCACGTTCTACATCATTAGAACTTACTTTCCAAAACAAAAGGTGGAGAAAACCGCAATAGTAAAGGACTAGTTGAAAAAAACAGAGAAATAAAAAAGTTTAAAGTTTAAAATAAATCTGCGAATCTGCGGTTAACAAAAAGAGATTGCTTCGTGCCTCGCAATGACAATATGGAAACAGTTCAATCAATAAAACAACGATTTGAGATTATCGGCAATGACCCGAAACTCAATCGTGCGATAGAAAAAGCCATCCAAGTAGCTCCAACGGATATTTCGGTATTGGTTGTGGGTGAAAGTGGTGTTGGAAAAGAAAGTATTCCAAAAATTATTCATTCGCTTTCGCATAGAAAACACGGAAAATACATCGCCGTAAACTGCGGTGCCATTCCAGAAGGAACGATAGACAGCGAGCTTTTTGGTCACGAAAAAGGCTCTTTTACAGGCGCAACTTCTACTCGTGAAGGCTATTTTGAAGTGGCTAGCGGCGGAACTATTTTCTTAGACGAAGTAGGCGAACTGCCTTTGACTACACAGGTTCGATTATTAAGAATTCTCGAAAATGGTGAGTTTCTAAAAGTAGGTTCTTCCCAAGTTCAAAAAACGGATGTGCGCATTGTAGCAGCCACCAACGTCAATTTATTTGACGCCATCGAAAAAGGGAAATTCCGAGAAGATTTGTATTATCGATTAAGCACCGTAGATATTACTTTACCGCCTTTACGCGATCGAAAAGATGATATTCATTTATTGTTTCGAAAATTTGCGGCCGATTTTGCCCATAAATACAAAATGCCTCCAATTAAATTAGACGATAATGCCGTTCATTTATTGCAAAAATTTCGCTGGAGCGGGAACATTCGGCAGTTGCGAAATGTAGCCGAGCAGATTTCTGTTTTAGAAACCAATCGAGATATTTCTTCATCAACTTTACAATCTTATTTGCCTTCGGAAGCGAGTAATTTGCCTTCAGTAATCAAAGATAAAAAAGCCGAAAATGATTTTTCTACCGAAAGAGATATTCTATACAAAGTGCTGTTTGATATGAAAGGTGATTTACACGATTTGAAAAAACTGACTTTAGAATTAATAAAAAACGGTTCGGCGAAAGTGCAAGACATCAACACCAATTTAATTCAAAAAATATACGGTTCAAAAGAATTGGAAAGTGAAATTTCGTATGAAGAAGAACCAAATAATGCCGTTTTTTCTCCTGAAGCCCGAAGTTTCGGGACTGGACAAAATGAAAATATAAAATTCGAAGAAAACGAAGATGATTTTCAATTTGCAGAAACTATTGAGGAAGAAGAAATCCTAAAATTAGAACAAAGAGAAATCGAAATGATAAAAAAATCATTAGAAAAAAACAAAGGAAAACGAAAAGCAGCAGCCGATGAATTGGGTATTTCCGAAAGAACTTTGTATCGAAAAATAAAACAATTTGATCTATAAAAACATTTGAAATTCCAAATTAGTATATTTGGAAAAAAAATAGAGTTTATCTTTCAAAAATTGGACTTTGCAACAAGCATCTTATGAAAAAAATATATCCTTTTTTATTTCTAATTACACTGTTTTCCGTGAACAGTTGCAACGTCTACAACTTTACTGGTACCGGTAAAATTGACGCCAAAACTTTTCAGGTGAATTTTTTTCAAAATACGGCCGAGTTAGTCCAACCTGGAATCGACCGGACTTTTACCCTGACTTTACAAGATTTAATCCAAAATCAAACTAATTTAAACTTGGTAAAAAATGGAGGCGATTTAACTTACGAAGGAGAAATTACAGATTATAGAATTACACCGATGATGGCGACTGCCGAAATTAAAGCTGCGCAAAATAGATTGACCATTAGAGTAAAAGTGCAGTTTACCAATAAAAATAAAGAAGCCGATGATTTTGATAAAACATTCGAATTTTTCTATGATTATAAAGCTGATAAGCAACTTAGCGGATCTGATTTAGATGCCGCTGTAAAAGTAATTTACGAAAGAATCACACAAGATATATTCAACGAATCTTTGGCAAAATGGTAATTCCAGATTGCAGTCCCGAAGCTTCGGGAGCAGTTTTCAGTTAGCAACCGAAATCTGAAATCTGAAATCTAAAATCTTAAATCTTAAAATGAACGTAACCGATTTTACCTATTTAATAAACAAACCAGATGCTATCACCGAGAAGCAAACAGATACATTGGGAAGAGTTCTCGATGAATTTCCCTATTTTCAAAGTGCTAGAGCGTTGCGATTGAAAGGTCTTTTTAATGAAAATAGTTTTAGGTACAATTACGCTCTGAAGGTTACCGCTTCGCACACTACCGACAGAACCGTTTTGTTTGATTTCATTACATCCGATACTTTTGTCGCCATCCAAAAAGGATTGTATGACAAAAAAATACTCGAACTTCTTGATATTGGGGTTCTAGATTATGAAATAATAAAGCCCGAAATTCGTCTTGAACCAAAAATAAACACTTTAGAGGAATCGCTACTTGCTACTATAAAAGGAGCTTCACTAATTGAAGAGGAATCAACCACTAAAGTTGCGGAAGAAAATCTAGAGATGGGTAAACCTTTAGGGTTTTCGAAAGACGAAAAACATTCCTTTCAAGAATGGCTTCAACTATCACGAACACAGCCTATCGTTAGAGAAAAAGAAAGTGACGAACACACAAAAAGCATTTCATTAAATGACGATAAAAAGAAAAAATTAGACCTCATTGATAAGTTTATTCAAGCCAGTCCAAAGATTTCCCCTATAAAACAAAATGCAGAATCTAGTTTTACTATTGACTTAAATAAAACAGACAATTCTTACTTAATGACCGAGACTTTAGCAAGAGTATATTTAGAACAAAAAAAATATCAAAAAGCGATACAAGCTTATGAGATATTAATTTTGAAATATCCGGAAAAAAGTAGTTTCTTTGCAGACCGAATTACGGATATAAAGATTTTACATAATAATAATAATTAAACAATGAGCACATTTTCAATTTTTTTAGTATTAATAACAATAGTTTGCTTTTTACTTGTAGTAGTAATAATGGTTCAAAACCCTAAAGGTGGCGGGCTTTCTTCTTCTTTAGGTGGGTCAACACAAATTGGTGGTGTACAAAAAACTACCGATTTTTTAGATAAAAGTACTTGGACTTTAGGTGGAATATTAATCTTATTGATATTACTTTCCAGTTTAAGTTTTGGTGGTTCATTAGGAACTCCAGACTCAAAAATCATTGATAAAACGGAAGCTGTAACGCCAAAAGCGGCAAATCCTGCTCCAATGACTCCTGCTAGTTCAACTGAGCCAGCAAAAAAATAAGTAACACATACAAACCATACTAAATGCCAGCCTGTCAAAGCTGGCATTTTTTTTAAGAAAAAATGTCAGTTTTTCGCCCTTGGCATAATTTCTGAAAGTCAATAAACAACAACTTAATAATAAAATATATTCATAATTATGGCTTTAAATATTAAACCGCTTTCAGACCGCGTTCTTATAGAACCTGTCGCTGCTGAAACCAAAACTGCATCAGGGATTTTTATTCCAGACACCGCAAAAGAAAAACCACAAAAAGGAACTGTAGTTGCTGTAGGTAAAGGCACAAAAGACTACGAAATGACTGTAAATGTTGGCGACACTGTACTATACGGAAAATATGCAGGAACAGAATTAAAATTAGAAGGAAAAGATTATTTGATAATGCGTGAGGATGACATTCTTGCGATAATCTAGCCCCCTAACCCCCAAAGGGGGAATTTACAACTTAATAAATATTTACAAAACTTGAAACTTGAAACTTTCAAACTTTAAACAAAAAAATAATGGCAAAAGATATAAAATTTGATATCGAAGCACGTGACGGATTAAAACGTGGAGTAGATGCATTGGCAAACGCAGTAAAAGTAACTCTAGGACCAAAAGGTCGTAACGTAATTATTGGAAAGTCTTTTGGTGGACCAACTGTTACCAAAGATGGTGTTACTGTTGCAAAAGAAATTGAATTGAAAGACCCTTTGGAAAATATGGGTGCTCAAATGGTAAAAGAAGTAGCTTCTAAAACCAATGATTTAGCTGGTGACGGAACTACAACCGCTACTGTTTTAGCGCAAGCAATTGTAAAAGAAGGCTTGAAAAACGTAGCTGCAGGCGCAAATCCAATGGATTTGAAAAGAGGAATTGATAAAGCGGTTGAAGCCATTGTTGCTGACCTAGCCAAACAAGCCAAAGTAGTAGGAAGTGACTCTGAAAAAATCAAACAAATTGCTTCTATTTCTGCTAATAACGATGAAGTAATTGGAGAATTAATCGCCAATGCTTTCGCGAAAGTGGGTAAAGAAGGCGTTATTACTGTGGAAGAAGCCAAAGGAACTGATACTTATGTTGACGTAGTAGAAGGAATGCAATTTGACAGAGGTTATCTTTCTCCTTATTTTGTAACCAATCCAGAGAAAATGGAAGCCGAATTAGAGAATCCATATATTCTTTTGTACGACAAAAAAGTATCTTCTTTAAAAGAATTGTTGCCCGTTTTAGAACCAGTAGCTCAATCCGGAAAACCATTATTGATTATTGCAGAAGATGTTGATGGAGAAGCTTTATCCACATTGGTAGTAAACAAATTACGTGGTGCGTTGAAAATTGCTGCTGTAAAAGCTCCGGGTTTTGGTGACAGAAGAAAAGCAATGTTAGAAGATATCGCTATCTTAACTGGTGGAACTGTAATTTCTGAAGAAAGAGGTTATACTTTGGAAAACACGACTATCGAAATGTTGGGAACTGCTAAAAGAGTAACCATCGACAAAGACAATACTACCATCGTAAGTGGTGCTGGCGAAGCAGATATGATCAAAAATCGTGTGAACCAAATCAAGGGTCAAATGGAAGCTACGACTTCGGATTATGACAAAGAAAAACTGCAAGAACGTTTGGCTAAATTAGCTGGTGGTGTTGCTGTACTTTACGTTGGCGCTGCTTCTGAAGTAGAAATGAAAGAGAAAAAAGACAGAGTTGACGATGCGCTTCACGCTACTCGTGCCGCTGTCGAAGAAGGAATTGTTGCTGGTGGAGGTGTTGCTTTATTGAGAGCCAAAAATGCTCTTGCAGACTTAAAAGCAGACAATGCTGATGAAGCTACAGGAATCAAAATTATTTCTCGTGCAGTTGAATCACCTTTGAGAACTATTGTTGAAAATGCAGGGCTTGAAGGTTCTGTTGTTGTGGCGAAAGTTGCTGAAGGTTCAGGAGATTTTGGTTACAATGCCAAAACTGACGAATATGTAGATATGCTAAAAGCAGGTATTATCGATCCTAAAAAAGTAACTCGTGTGGCTTTAGAAAATGCTGCCTCTGTTGCGGGAATGATCTTGACTACCGAATGCGCGTTGGTTGATGTAAAAGAGGAAAGCGGATCTCAAATGCCAATGGGTGGTGGAATGCCAGGAATGATGTAAATCCATTGACGAAGTACGAAAGACGAAGTACGAAATTCAAAATCCGAAGTTTAAAAGTAGACTGCCCCCAAAAAGTTAGACACTATTTGGGGGTATTTTTATGGAAAGAAAAGTCAAGTATGATTATGCATTTAAGCTTGAATGCGTAAAATTAATTTTAGAAAAACATTACTCTTGTAATTATGTTTCTACACAAAA
>NZ_JANPFL010000127.1:0-35706 GCF_031423415.1 Flavobacterium sp. | reverse complement strand
TTTTGTGTAGAAACATAATTACAAGAGTAATGTTTTTCTAAAATTAATTTTACGCATTCAAGCTTAAATGCATAATCATACTTGACTTTTCTTTCCATAAAAATACCCCCAAATAGTGTCTAACTTTTTGGGGGCAGTCTAGAAAGGAGTGTTTTTATATATCTATCGGAAAATACTAATCTTGATTAATTGTCTTTCTCCAAGTAAAAGCATTAAGTATGTGTCTTTTTGCAAATCTAGTAGGCGAATCGGCATTGACCATTTTTACATAAGTGGCTTTAGGAACGCTAATGTATTCATAAACACTACCGTTTGAGAAATTAATAATCAACCTGCCTTCTACAAATTTGTAATCTGTGATCGTTGAAGTTGAAATCGTCTCTGTGTATTCCGGTAAGTTTAGTTTTATTGTTTCTGGATTAATACTGACCAAAAAGTGATAGGCTTCAATAATTTTTTTACTATTTTCTTCAGCTTCTTTCAAACCGGCATCGTCACCTTGAAATTTATCAGGATGCGCGTCTTTCATCGCATTACGATAAATGGTTTTTAGGTCTTTTAATTCTACGTTTTTCTCTACATTGAGTAGCTTTCTGTATTCAACTATTTTTTTCATAAAAAGGTAACTAGCTATTTTTTACAATGAAACCAATAAAATAAGGCTTCAAAATTTGAAATTTTTTGCAAAGGTACACTTTTTTTTATGTTTTCAATTTTTGACCTGAAAAACATTTATACAGAATTATATAAATTGATTTTTGAAACCAAGACAATTAAGTTTAGTCACTATTGTTGTGGCTTGTTATTGGCTTTGTCGAAATTTTTAGACTTTTTAGGATATTTATTATAGTTAATGTCACTTGGATTTTCAATAACCGATTTAATAGTAATCCAGTCACCAAGTTTATGATTGGCCATAGCCATTTTATAATCTAATAAGTATTCACCGCAAAAAAAATTATTATTTTCGTCTTGTTCCATTATTCCGGTGTAAACTCCTTTTTGCAGCATTTTTTCTTGTGAAGATTTAGTCATAATCAATTTGGTTAATGAAATTTGAAAACACAAAATTAATCAAATAATATTGTAATTGCACAGTTTTGGACTTTCTGATTATCTTTGTACAATGGAAATATCATTTCGACCAAGTCCTAAATCTTTTAAAAACACTTTTTGTGTTTTTCAAGAAGTGCTTCCCGATGAGATTAAAGACCTGAAAGTACAATACGATAGCAAATCCGGAAGTCAATATTTCTATACCCAAGCTGGAATGTACCGCTTGTCAAATCATTGGGGAAGATTGGCCAACAGCAAATGGCGATTGGAACCATTAGAGCCGGAAACTGAGTCTAAATTTAAAATTGGTTACGCATCTTGGGATTCATTTTATCCCGATAATGCTGAAGAAGAATTGTATTATATAGAAGTTAATTACATCAAAAAAATGGTTAATTACCAACATAAAAACAATCCCAATTACGATTCGAAACCGATATTGAGAACGAGTTTTGAAACCGCTAAAAAAATCAAGCAAATCAGGAATTTATTCGCCTTGACTTCTTGGGCGAAATATTATGATTACACGGATATTGAAGACTTAAGAAAAGTAATAATTGAACAACTGATTTACACCAATAAAGCATTGGAAGAAATAAAAAGAGAATTATAATGGGAAGAAACAACGAAAGAAATATCAAGAAACACAACGATAAGTTGCACAAAGAGCAAGACAAAGTAAAAGCTGCCAAAGTTCTGCGAAAAGAAAAGTTGAATTTAATCGTGAAAAAATTCAATGAGGATAAAGCAGAAGAAAATAACTAATTATGGAGAAGAGTGAATTTGAAGGATTAAAAAACGGTGTTCAAGAAATTATTGATTTAATTGCTGCCAAAGACCATAAATCAGCTAACAATAAATTATTGGAAGTTAGTGATAAACTCGATGATTTTTTAGATCATACCGATGAAGATGAAGACTTAAGAGAAATCAGTAAATACCAAGTTTTGCTCAATCAACTATTTCAAAAGATAAACCCAGAAGGTGAATAATTCCTCTTTTTGTTTTTGTGGATCGGCAATTCCTTTTCAAGAGTGTTGTCAAAAATACATCGATGGGACACAAAAAGCGCCAACAGCTTTGGCATTGATGAAATCAAGATATGCTTCTTATTGCACACATCAAGCGAATTATTTGTTCAATACGACTCATATTTCACAGCGTAAATACTATGCTAAAGCTGATATTTTGAAATGGGCTACAGCCAATGAATTGCAAAAACTAGAAATTATTACTGCTACCGAAAACACCGTCGAGTTTAAAGCTTATTTTATAGATGATAATAGACGAAACCAAATTCATCACGAATTTTCAACTTTCAAACAAGAAAATGGAACTTGGTTTTATGTGGATGGAACCTATGATTGAAAGATTTTCGAATGATGATTAACGATTTAAGATTTGATGTTAGTAAATGGTAAGTTGTGGATTTTAAAATTCTGCAATCTAAAATCACCAATCATCCCCTTTTAACTAAAAATTAATATATGTTTGGCATTGGTTCTTTTTAAAATAATGTAATTTTAAAAAATATGAAGAACACTATCAAAAAAGGATTTTATTTCAAGACCTACGAAGCACCATTTCAGTCTCCGTTCGATAAGCTCTTTGCGATTTTCAAGGAACTAATCACACATACTTCTGGCGATTTTGATGAAGCTATCGATTGGCTTCGTGAGTTGGATAAGGAATACAAACTAACAGATTCATCCTATACCATCGATGATTTTATCGAAGATTTAAAGAAAAAAGGATACATTCGAGAAGAACTCAAAGACGATGGAACTTCAGGAATTGGTATTACTGCCAAAACCGAAAGAGCGATTCGCCAACAAGCTTTGGATAACATTTTTGGGAATCTAAAGCGTTCAGGAACAGGAAATCACAAAACCAAACAAGCCGGAAATGGTGATGAACACACAGGTGAATTTAGAGAATTTCATTTTGGCGACGGATTGGAACGCATTTCGCTGACCGAGAGTTTACGCAACGCCCAAATCAATAACGGAGTGGCCGATTTTATGCTCACGGAAAATGATTTGGTGGTCGAAGAAACCCAATACAAATCGCAAATGAGTACTGTTTTGATGATCGACATCAGCCACAGTATGATATTGTATGGCGAAGACCGAATCACACCCGCAAAAAAAGTGGCAATGGCTTTAGCCGAATTAATCACGACTCGTTATCCAAAAGATACTTTGGATATCCTGGTTTTCGGGAACGATGCTTGGACAATTGCGATACGTGATTTACCGTATTTAAAAGTTGGTCCTTATCATACCAATACTGTTGCAGGTCTGCAATTGGCAATGGATTTACTCCGTCGCAAGCGCAACACCAACAAGCAAATTTTTATGATTACCGACGGAAAACCGAGTTGCGTTCGCGAAAAAGATGGTACCTATTATATGAATAGCAACGGTCTCGACGAATATATTGTAGATAAATGCTATAGTGAAGCTCAGCAAGCAAGAAAACTGCACATTCCCATTACGACTTTTATGATTGCCAAAGACCCATATTTGCAGCAATTCGTGAATCGTTTTACCGAAGCCAATCAAGGAAAAGCGTTCTACACTGGATTAAAAGGTTTGGGCGAAATGATTTTCGAAGACTATGAAACCAATCGTAAAAAGAGAATTAAATAAATTTTGGGCGTTACCAGTTTGCTTCGTGCCTCGCAATGACTGGTCGGGCTATTCGTTTCAATCTTTTTTCGGCGAAAAGCCTTAAAAAAGGATTTCCACTTCTATCCCTAACGCAAAATGAAATAAACAATATCAATTTCAGTAGCAACATCAATTGCAATTAACCATAAACGATAAACAACAAGCTATAAACAACTATCAATGAAGAACATAAACACTCTAGGAGAATTAAAGAAATCAGGATACCAAAGCAAAAACATCAAGGACGAATTGCGTCATAACTTGAGAGAAAAAATCAAGTCAGGACAACCTACGTTCGAAGGTGTTCACGGATTCGAAAATACCGTAATTCCCGAATTGGAACGTGCTATTTTGTCCCGTCACAACATTAATTTATTAGGACTTCGTGGTCAAGCTAAAACGAGGTTAGCACGAAAAATGATTGAACTATTAGACGAATACATTCCGTTTGTGACAGGTTCCGAAATTAATGACGATCCTTTAAATCCAATTTCTCGTTTTGCCAAAGATTTGATTGCCGAAAAAGGTGATGAAACACCCATATCTTGGTTGCATCGAAGCGAACGTTTTTTCGAGAAACTCGCTACGCCAGATGTTACCGTTGCCGATTTAATTGGCGATGTCGATCCGATAAAAGCAGCAAATTTAAAACTATCGTATGCCGATGATCGCGTGATTCACTTTGGAATGATTCCCAGAGCGAATCGTTGTATTTTTGTTATAAATGAATTACCTGATCTTCAAGCTAGAATCCAAGTAGCTCTGTTCAATATTTTACAGGAAGGCGACATTCAAATCCGTGGTTTTAAAATCAGAATGCCTCTCGATTTGCAATTTATTTTCACGGCAAATCCCGAAGATTATACCAATCGTGGTAGCATTGTAACACCATTAAAAGATAGAATTGGTTCCCAAATCCTAACGCATTATCCTGAAACCATCAAAATTGCACGAACCATTACAGAGCAAGAAGCCAAATTGGATGTTGCACAAAGTGACTTAGTTTACGTTCCATCGTTAGCCAGAGATTTGTTAGAACAAATCAGTTTTGAAGCTAGAGATAGTGAATTTATAGACAACAAAAGTGGCGTAAGTGCGAGATTGAGTATTACGGCTTTCGAAAATTTATTGAGCACTGCCGAACGACGTGCCCTGAAATCAGGTGTTGATAAAACCACCTTGAGATTGTCCGATTTTATGGGAATTATTCCTTCCATTACTGGAAAAGTAGAATTAGTTTACGAAGGAGAGCAGGAAGGAGCAGCTATTGTAGCTCAACATTTAATTGGTGATGCGATTCATACTTTCTTTCCAGCGTATTTTCCAAAAATTGAAAAACTCGAAAAGCAAGACCAAAAAACACCTTATTCCGATATTTTGGAATGGTTTTTTACTGAAAGCGGTTTCGAATTATTAGATGAAGTTTCAGATGAGGACTATAAAACCATTCTGGACGAAGTTGCTCCTTTAGCTATTTTAATCAAAAAATACCAACCACAATTAGCCGCGGAAGACAGCTATTTTATGAAAGAATTTATCCTTTGGGGATTGGTTGAATACAAAAAACTGAGTAAAGACCGAGTTTCTGAAGGCTATCAGTTCAAAGATTTATACGGAAGTTATATCAGTAAATTGTAAAAAGAAAACTGGTTAGTTATTTTTTAAAGCCCATTTTTAAGTTTACAATTGTCAAGATGTTTTTTATTTGTGATAAATTTAATAGAGCACTTTACGGGCAGCTAGGAGGTCTCAGTAAAAGCAAAAATAATTAGTTTTACAAATAGGATACTTTAATATCGTAATTTTAAAAAATTGAAATTTTATCAATGAAGTTTGAAAAAAATTGAAGATTTTAAAATTATTCATACATTGTGCTAATTTTTAGAAGATTCTTAAAATTACTATCTAAATTTTATTAAAATACTAGTATATGTACCATTCAAAAATAACGGGTTTGGGATATTATGTTCCTGACAATGTAGTAACTAACGATGATTTGTCCAAAATAATGGACACGAATGATGAATGGATTCAGGAACGAACTGGAATTCAAGAAAGAAGACACATCATTAGGGGAAGTGATACCACTACGACAATGGGAGTAAAAGCTGCTAAAATAGCTATCGAGCGTTCTGGAATTCCTTATGAGAACATCGATTTTGTAATTTTTGCCACATTAAGTCCTGATTATTATTTTCCAGGTCCAGGTGTTTTAGTGCAAAGGGATTTAGGCTTGAGAAACGTTGGCGCTTTAGATGTAAGAAATCAATGTTCGGGTTTTGTGTATGCCATTTCGGTTGCAGATCAATACATCAAAACGGGTATGTACAAAAATATTCTCGTTATTGGTTCCGAATTGCAATCTACAGGATTGGATATGACGAATCGAGGTCGAGGCGTTTCGGTGATTTTTGGTGATGGAGCAGGAGCGGCAGTTTTGAGCCGAGAAGAAGATTTATCCAAGGGAATTCTTTCCACACATTTGCATTCTGAAGGGCAACATGCCGAAGAATTATTCGTAAAAGCTCCAGGAATGGGTGGTCGTTGGGTAACCGATATTCTAGCTGATAATGATCCGGAAGATGACAGCTACTTTGGTTATATGAACGGTCAATTTGTGTTTAAGAATGCTGTAGTTCGTTTCGCCGAAGTAATCAACGAAGGTTTGGAAGCTAATGATTTACAAGTTTCAGATATTAATATGCTCATTCCACATCAAGCAAATTTGAGAATTTCACAGTTTATCCAGAAGAAATTCCAATTGACAGACGACCAAGTATTCAATAATATTCAAAAATACGGTAATACAACTGCCGCTTCGATTCCAATTGCTTTGACAGAGGCTTGGGAGCAAGGAAAAATTAAGCCGGGTGACCTAGTCGTTTTGGCTGCTTTTGGAAGCGGTTTTACTTGGGGCAGTGCTATTATCAGGTGGTAAATTAGATTTCAGATTTTAGATTTTAGATATTAGATTAAGAATGATAAACAGCTATGAAAAAAAATGAAAACTTCTTGATTTCCAAGGATATTTTCGTTTTTCGTTAACTTCTAACTTCTAACTTCTCACGCTGCAAACTGCCAACTGTCAACTGCCAACTGCTTTTTTACCTCTTCAAACTAAAATGAGATTTGAAAACTTTTGAAGTTCCTTTTTCATTATAATCTACAGTAAACCAATAATCAGAAGATGGTAGCGGTTGTCCATTAAATAATCCGTTCCAACCGGCAGTTGAAGGAGATATTTCTTTTAAGAATTTGCCATATCGGTCAAAAATAAATATCGGTGCATTTGGATTTGTGGAAAGCAAATGTGGAATATTCCACTGTTCATTGTAACCATCTCCGTTTGGGGTGAAAAATTTCGGATAATTAATGATTATAGCATTTAAAGGTGGTGGATTGCAATGTCCGTCCTTATCTCTAACATTAATAATATGTTCACCAGGTCCCACATTATTAAATTGAAAACTGTCTTGAAACGGAAAATCATCTAGTTGATATTCATAATTTCCAGATCCAGAACCTAAAATATTTATTGTAATAAAAGTGGGATAAACAAAAGCGTCACTATAGGTAACTTCTGCGTAAGGGTTATATTTAATAACTTTAGTCTGAGCTGTTTTTGAGCATAATGTTACGGTGTTTGTAGCTGTAAGTACATAATTACCAACCTCAGAGGTTGTAATTGAGGGTGTGTTACCACCATAAGAAACACCATCTTTTGTCCAATCGAATAGATAATTTTTGCTTGGAATTCCACTATTTAAGGTTGCTGGATTTAGTAAAGTACCTGTTAAATAGTCTTCACAAATAAAATATTCGGGAAGTAATTGAATAGTGGGTATTGGGTATACTATCAATTTTAATTCGACAACATCAAAACAAGCGACAGTTGAAGTATTATTTGAAACTTTAATCCAAACACTATCAGAGTAGGGATTGTCATTTTGATAAGACGAAGGATTGGCAATAGGAACTGCATTTGGATCATTGGCATCAGCTAACGAACTGAAAAATGTTAATGTAAAGTTAGTATCTGGAATTTGTCCCAGTAACACTTCATTTCTAATGGCTAAGCTGTTCAAATCAAATTGAAAAACACCATCGTTTGGGCCAAAATCATCGCATGCTATAATTGGACTTACAGTATTTGCAATTGGTCTAGGGGTAATGGAAATGCTAAAGGGAAGGTCATCGCTGCAATTTAATCTATTGCTTGTTTCGACATAAATGTAATAATTTGGCAGAACAGTTGCCGCTGTTACAGTAGTTCCTACTGGTATGATTTTTCCGGAACCTAAAGGTCCTCCCGGAGCATCATAATAAAAATTTTTTGGCGTTGGTAAGGGTGGAAAAGTAAAACTGTCACAATAGGATAATTGTTTAGGTACGGCATCTGCACCAACACCATTTATGGTAATATCGAAAAAATTTTCATTAACACATCTAGGGAAATCTGGATTAACAGCATAAATATAAATTCTGTTGTTTTTGCTTATAGAAGTTCCTGCAGCTAATGGGTTAATACCATTAGAATCGTCATAATATGCGCCGTTTTCTAGTGGACTTAGTACATATGAATCGCATTGTTCTACATTTGATCTAGAGGCAATTTTTGGTTTTTGAATAATAGTAATGAGCCATGGTTTTTCATTAAAACAGCCAATTTCCGTAGCAGATGGTTTGAATATATAAACGGTTGTGCTTGCTATTATTCTGTCTACATTCGGTAATAATTCTATATTTTCGCTAGTAGTTGTTCCTCCGGGTAAAGTATAGTATTTACCTCCTTCTTGTTGAGGTGGAAGTAGGAAACTGTTGCAAGCGATTTCATCTGTAGGTGTAGTAAGAAATGGGCCATCGATGGTAATTGTGAAAACATCTGTTGGACAGGCAGCACCAGAAATATAAGTATATATTTTTGTAGTTTTTGTAATAAGTCCAGGCGGAATAAGATTGCCGCCGCCGTTTGGTGCATCGCGAAATTCTCCGACGGGTGATGGAAGCAAATCGTAAGAAAGACATTCCTTTATATCGGAGAACCCCAAAGATTTTATATAAACGGTGAATATTCTTATAGGGAACGACCTACAAGTTCCATTAACTGCAAAAACATAAAGTGTTGTAGTTACTGTTATTGGGGAAACTGCGGGTATAAATTTATTGTTAAGTTCATCTAAAGTATAATAATCTCCAACTGCTAACGTGGGTAAAGTGTAGGATAAGCATTCAAAAACATTGGCAATGGGCAATACAATTGGGGTTTCATAAATTGTGACATCAAATTTACCTTTCAAAACACAATCTTTTGTTACTGTCTCAAAATAGGTGTAAACTGTGGTTGTTCCCGGACTAATAATTTTTGATCCTGCTGGAAATTCGATGCCACCGCCGCTAGGACCACCAGGTAATGAAAAATAACGTCTTCCATATGTTGTAGAAGGTAGTATGTATTCATCGCATGATTCAACATCGATTGGGTTTAAATCAGCAGGTTTAACTATTTTTACCCTGAAACTATTTTCAGAAGAACAACTTGGTGTTCCGGAAGTTGCATTAAAAATATATATAGTTTGGTCTTTTATTATTACATCTCCCGCGTTTAGCATTGGTAGACCCTGATTTGGCCCGGAATAATAATTTCCCGGATTAATCAGTTGTGGTAAAGTATAACTGATACAGACGTATTGATTTTGAATTTGGTCAATCGTAGGTGCCGGAAGTACGACAAGTTTAAAATCAGTTGTTCGGTAACAAGTTGGTTCTGTGGTAGTTTCAACCCTTGCAAAAATGGTTGTATTTCCAGATGTAAATGGAACAGATAGGTCTATTGGATTAGCTCTTGAATTAGCATCATTTATAGTAGAATAATAAGAAACATTATAAATTAATGGTGACTGTCCTTTCAATATAGAAGCCGTTTGTGTTTGCAAGTCACTAGTAAAATCAGCAGAATTAGCTCCTTTTATGTTTTCACATAAAATAATATCAAACGACTTATAAGCTATTGGAGCGGCAGTAAGCCCTAATTGAATGGTTTTTGTTACGACACATTTTGAGGTTAAATCTTCTATTCGTATCCAAATTTTTATAGGTAAATTTGCTTTATTTACATTATAATTGATGGGTAAAGGATTTGTACCCAAAATGGCCTCGTTAGCTGAAGAGTGATAACTAATTTTTGGATCAGGAATATTGACAATTGAGTCATTGAAGGATAAATCATAAGTGTAACTTGCACTTCCCGAATTGCAACGATATAAATCAAACGGTTCAGCAGTTGTAATCGGTTCGAAATATTCTATGGTGATGAAATCGGTAGTTACTATACAAGAAGTAGCGGTTATAGTATAGGTAAGTCCATAAATTCCGGGTTCGGTCACTACTAAATCAGGTGTGTTTCCTCCTATGGAACTTCCGTTAAACGTCCAAGCAAATGAATAAATAGCTGGATTTAACCCAGAAACAAGCGTGTGCGAACCCTGATCACAGATGGCTGTATTGTCTAATATTGTCAAATCGGGTCCCAGCACATTTTGCCCCACATTGAAACTATTTGCCCCCAAAAATATCGCTGAATCCGATTTACTGTCATCTCTATCAGCAATTACAAGTTTGATGTGATATGTCGTATTGGGAATTAGACTATTGGAGGAAGCACTCATAGTAACACTTTGACCATTGAAGTTTGTAGCCGATGTCTCCGCGTTGGAACCCCCATTAAATGCGCCAAAAAATTCTAAATTTTCTGAAGAACAGGAAGAATTATACAATGCATCCCTAATGGTAACTACTGAAATAGGAATGCTACTGTTAGGAATAACTGCTAGATTGGTGGTAACCCCTGTCGTTGTATTAGTCAATAGGAAGGCAAATGCATCTGAAAATTGACATTGAAAATTACCATATTCTTCAGACGCAAATACAAAATTGAAATCAAAATTTGAAGAAGAAGGCACAAAATCGAACTCTAAAACCGTGGCATTGGTTGACTTCATATTTATTCCCGCTGCAAGAAGTGTAGCTTCTAAATCGGTATCGCCTATCCAATCGGATGATCCCTCATTGAGATCAGTTGTGTTTGGTCCCACGGAATTTTCTACATTTCCCGTACTTAGAATTACACCACTTGTGAATGGAAATAAGGGATTTACATTATCAAAATGGCCTATTCCATTGGTAGAACCAAAATTTGTTCCTGTCCTCCAAGTAATGTTTGATACAGGAACACATGTTCTATTAACTAAAACATCTGTAACTAATTGTGGTATAGTATAGATCCCAGTATCAACTTTTATTGCCTGTGAAAAACAACTGACCCAAAATAGTAGCAAGAGTAGTAAAATGCTGTTTTTCATTTTTTGAATTCTTAATTGTTACAAAAATATAAATTTATCGACAAAATGGCTAATCTATCGACAAAATACTCAATATATTAAATTTAGCATTCAACTACGAATGAAAAGTAAGATTAATTTTAATTTTTTTTGATCACACTAATATGATGTTAAACGGTTTTAGTTTTAAAATATTTCACCTTGAACTACAAACAATTTTATACTGAAATCCCTATATTTGCATCCTTAAAAATTAAGACATAAAATGACCCTATTGCAAATTCTTACTCCTTCTATTGAAAAAGCTGTCTTTACACTATTTAGTGTCAACATTGATAAAGTCGAATTTCAAAGCACGCGCAAGGAATTTGAAGGCGATATTACAATGGTAATTTTCCCTTTATTGAAAGTTATAAAAAGTAGTCCCGTAGAATTAGGAAACAAAATAGGAAACTATTTGGTCGAAAATATTCCCGAAGTGAGCCGTTTTAACGTCGTTTCTGGTTTTTTGAATATTGTGATTTCCGACGAATATTATTTGAATTTTTTCAACGAAATTCGAAATGAAGAAAAATACGGATTCGTAACTCCAAATCCAGATGATACCGCAGTTATGGTTGAATATTCTTCACCAAATACTAATAAACCTTTGCATTTAGGTCACGTTCGAAATAATTTATTGGGTTATTCTGTTGCCGAAATCATCAAAGCTTCTGGCAAAAAAGTGTATAAAACGCAAATCATCAACGACCGAGGAATTCATATTTGCAAATCGATGTTGGCTTGGAAAAAATTTGGTAAAGGGGAAACTCCAGAATCAACAGGATTAAAGGGTGATAAATTGGTGGGAAATTATTATGTATCTTTCGACAAAGCCTACAAAGAAGAAATTAGCCAATTAATGGCCGAAGGAAAAACCGAAGAAGAAGCTAAAAAACAAGCGCCAATTATTCTCGAAGCTCAAGAAATGCTTTTGAAGTGGGAAGCAGGAGATGCAGAAGTGATCGCACTTTGGAAAACAATGAACCAATGGGTTTATGATGGTTTTGCCATAACCTATAAAAATTTGGGCGTAGATTTTGATCAATATTATTACGAAAGCAATACGTATTTGTTGGGAAAAGATGTGGTTCAAATAGGTTTAGAAAAAGGCGTTTTCGAAAAAGATCCTGATGGTTCGGTTTGGATTGATTTGACCGATGAAGGTTTAGATAGAAAAATCGTATTGCGCTCGGACGGAACAGCAGTTTATATGACTCAGGATATTGGAACAGCCATTCAGCGTGTGAAAGATTTTCCAGACGTTGGCGGAATGGTTTACACCGTAGGAAATGAGCAGGATTATCACTTCAAAGTGTTGTTTTTGATATTGAAAAAACTAGGTTTCGATTGGTCTAAAAATCTATACCATTTATCTTATGGGATGGTCGATTTGCCATCAGGAAAAATGAAATCAAGAGAAGGAACCGTTGTCGATGCAGATGATTTGATGCAAGAAATGACCGATACAGCTCAAAAAATTTCGGAAGATTTAGGGAAGCTTGAAGTCTATTCAGCAGAGGAAAAATTGAAGTTGTATAAAACTATTGGTCTTGGTGCTTTGAAATATTACATTTTGAAAGTCGATCCTAAAAAAAGAATCCTTTTTGACCCAGCCGAATCGGTAGATTTCTCGGGAAACACAGGTTCTTTCATTCAATATACCTATGCTAGAATCCAGTCGATTTTGCGAAAAGCCAATTTTGATTTTACTTCTCCAACCAGCATAAATGTGTTGCACGAAAAGGAGAAAGAACTAATTAAACAACTCGAATTATTCGCAGAGGTGATTCAGAATGCAGCTCAAAATCATAGCCCAGCGTTGATAGCTAACTATACTTACGATTTGGTTCGGGATTACAATTCGTTCTACCAAGCCGTTTCTATTTTAGGGGAGGAAAATGTAGATAAAAAAATATTCAGAGTACAACTTTCTAAAAAAGTAGCCCAAACCATAGCATTAGCTTTCCAATTATTGGGAATTGAGGTTCCAGAAAGAATGTAGTTTTGAGTAAAATGTACATTTTTTTACAAAGTTGGTCTACTCTTTATCTTGTTATAAAATGCCTGATTTATTTTTGAAGACATAATTTTAATCAAAACTCGTGGTATTATTTTTTAGCATTATTACGAATAATCTCGTGCAACGACGCCAAAGATTCTTGCCATTTGTCGAGATTTGAGAAGTAGATTTCTCGGTATTTGGCAATGATATTTTGATGTTTGAATTGAAAATTATTGTCCATTTCATAATTCCAATTGTTGTCCCTGAAAATCGTTTCGAAATTGAAGACATTTCCAACTAACATTTTATAATCAATAAGCAAATCGAGGTCTCTTTTGCTATGAAGAATGGGTTTGATCTCAGCATTATAAAAGGCCATTGCGGTTTCATTTACAGCCAATCCTTTTTCTATCCAATGCTGTTCTAATGCCTCTTCTTCATATTTAAAAAAATCAGTGATCAGCTTGTCCGAAAACCAATCGGGTAACTGGACATTGGGTTGAATCCTATTGGAATAGCCATTCGAGTTGTATTGAATTTGCGAATTGGGAATCATCGAGGAATTGTACAAATACCATTCAGAGTCCATAATTAAATAAATTAGTTTTCGGGTTTTGAGTTTTGCTAACCAAGTTCGATACCGTACGATACTTTTTGGAAATAGTCCCGGATCAATAACCATTTTTCGCACTTTATTTCCTATTCGAACCTGAAGAATAGGAGCAACGTGATAGCCCCAATCTATTTTCCCCGTCGGTGAAATATCTTTTTTGTCGGCGAAAGTAATTAATCGAGAACTATTCATCGAATAGACAACTGGCGCAAACGCCCAAATTTTGCCAGATCTATACCCTTTAGATTCTAGTAGTGTACTAATATAATGCGAAATATTATGACAATTAGCCTGTTGATAACCAAAAGGAATTCCGGATTGTATGATTTCTGCAAACAATGCGTTCGCTGTATCTATAGCGATAACAGAAGCTTTTCTGGCCGTTAAAAGGGGATGTTTTTTAATGATTTTATTTTTTAAATAATTTAATGCGGTACTTTAGAACTTGCGCACGAAGGTCTATATTTTATTAACGGTCACGTTTATATCATTTTTATAAAATGTTATAAATTTATTGTTTTAAAACAAAGGTATCACATCCACTTCCACTTTCACTTTATGTTCTCCAGAACTGAAAATAATTCCTTTTAATGGCGAAACATCGGCGAAATCTCTTCCGTAAGCCGTTACAATATGGCGTTGTTGCGGAATCATATTGTTGGTAGGGTCAAATTCACACCAGCCCATTTCTGGAATATAAACTGAAATCCAAGCGTGTGAAGCATCAGAACCTTCTAGTTTGGGTTTGTCTTTTGGAGGTAAAGTTTCGATATAACCGCTAACATATTTGGCAGGAATTCCAACACTTCGCATACTCGCAATTGCTAAATGAGAGAAATCTTGGCAAACGCCTTTTCGTTCCTTAAGTACTGTTTTTAGTGGTGTATTGACATTGGTTGCACCCGATTTAAATTGAAATTCGGTATATATTTTTTTTATTAAATCCAAAACAGCTTCAAAAAGAGAAGTGTCGGGAAGCAAACAAGTTTCGGCAAATTCTTTAATGTCATCATCCCAACTGATGAATTGACTCGGAAGCAGGTATTGTAAAACTTCGATTTTTATATCGTGATCCGTTTTGAATTTTATTCTGGCTTCCTCGCAAGTAATTGGATTTAAAGGCTGCACAAAATTATGCAATATTTCGACTTCGCTAGAAACAGTTACTTTTAATGATTTATGCGATTCGTGCAGCGAAAAATAGTGTTGAATATTTCCAAAATAGTCAGTTCTTGAATAAATTTTGGAAGGTTTTGGCTCAATCTCTAATTTGAAATTACTACATATTTGTTTAGCAGAATTCCGAGGTTGCAAGCACAAGATACTTTGGTAAATATGTACCACATTTACATAGGTATACAATGTTTGATGTTTTAATTTATATTTCATCAGTATCGATATTTTCAAGGGTATCAAAAACGGAATGTTGCATTATAGAATGGTTAAAATACAAACTCGATAAATTATTAGAAACATTACAAATATGTTCAAAAACTTTAGAGAGCGTCTCGTCTAATGCAGGGCGAAATTGCGTTTCTTCATCGACTTGTATTAAATGGTCAGCATCTATTATTTTTACAATTGTGCTCGCTTCCAGAACTGATTTTTCGGCAATACTCAATCGATTTGGATCATTGGTTTTAGGCAGTTTCGAGAGATAATAGGAAAGCGTATCCAGCAAAAAGGAAAGTGTGTACGGTAAGTTTTTTTCTAAAAAAACCATATTGACCAAGGCTTTCAAACTCAAATGTGATTTGTAAATATTTCGATATTGTGCTAATAAATGATGATTTTCTAAAATGGCTTCCATCAAAAGTGCTTCTTCCTCTTCGGTTTTTTTGAAATTCAAAGTCGAACGTAAAACCGATAGTAACGATAAAATTCGCTCTACATTTTTACCTGTTTCCAATAAATAAAAACCATTATCACGCGGTAATGTTTCGTAGATATTGCCGTAAAATGAAAAAAGACGAATGTGCAGTTTGTCTAAGCCGTGATTTACAGAATTAATATTGTTAGTATTCGTATTTTTAAGTGCAAAAAGGCTGTCCTCCACTAAATTAATGATGCGTCGGGTATCGTGATTCCATTTTTCGCTCACTTGGTTGATGGTGTTGAGAAGCGATTGAATGTTATAAACAACAGAACCTATTTTTTTTGTGTCATTAATCAAAAGAAGCAACTCTGCAATGGGGTCTTCAAAAATAGCATCGTTGTCAAATACCTCTCCATCCTTAGGTTCTTTGCCTACAAATCCAGGATAGGTTTGTGTGAGATGCGTCAATGATTTTAATAAAACAACCAAGAAATCCGGCTGCTTATTTCCTTGTTTTGTTACGTTTTCGTTCAATCTATTCAGAATAATTTTCAGAAAACTACGCAATGCCATTGTTCTTTCGCAAAGGCGTCCCACCCAAAATAAGTTTTCGGCATTTCTACTTGTTAAGGAGTTTTTGAGCTTATTGATGGCGAATTTTCGGTCAACAGTTTGCTCTTGATAGGCGATAGGTACATCTGAAATGATCCAAGTGTCTTTGGATATGCCACCGAAACGGTTGGATATTTCAAACTTATCTTTAATAGTAGAGCTTCGAGTTAAGCCTCCTTGCATTACTTTATAATCCTCACCATCTGCAACCAAAAAGGCGCGAAGAGCAGCAAACCGTGGCTCAATTACTCCATTAATAAAAGAGGGAGTTGTAGATAAACTCACCTCTTCCTGGGCAACAAAATCTTTCGGACTTTTGAGAATCAGGTTTTTCAAATCTTCAAGTTCTATTTCGTTTAATAAACGACCATAAATAGATCTAAAATCTTGTTTTCGATTGGTTTTTTTTATGATTAGTTTAGGCAAATTCTCTAAAACAAAATGTAATTCTTTGGTTTGACCACACCACCAAGTGGCAATAGAAGGTATTAACAAAGATTCATTTAATAAAAACTTACAGGCATTTTGCATAAAAGCCATCAGACCATAATTTTCTAAAATACTGGTTCCGGGAGGATTTATGACCGAAATATTGCCCAAACGTATCACTTGCAATAAACCTGGAATTCCCAGTAAAGAATCTCTTCTGAGTTCCAATGGGTCACACCAATTGTCGTCTAATCGTTTGATAATGACATCCACACGTTCGAGTTGGTCAATCGATTTGAGCCAAACAAAACCATCGCGCACCAATAAGTCATTGCCTTGAACCAAAGTATACCCTAAATAAGAAGAAAGATAGACGTGTTCAAAATAAGTTTCATTTCCCGGACCAGGAGTCAAGAAAACGACATTAGGATTTTCATTCGTATTGTTTCCTATGGTATCAACCGTTTGTTGCAGCTGACTAAAATAGGGGGAAAGCCTTTTTCGGTAGATTTTTTTATTGAGTTCAGGAAATACTTTACTCATTACGATTCTATTCTCTAGCGCATATCCTGATCCCGATGGTGACTGCGTTCGATTATCTAAAAGCCACATTTTTCCGTCAGGGCCACGAGCCAAATCAACTGCATAATTGAGCAACTGCTTGTCCGATTTTTGTTTAATATCAAAACAAGGCAATAGAAAACCTGAATTATCAAAAACCAATTCGGCAGGAATAATAGCATTTTTAATTAATAATTGCGGGCCATAAAGGTCTTTCAAAATCAAATCCAATAATAGAGCTCTTTGTTGCAAGCCTTTTTCAATGGTTTTCCATTCTGATTCGTGAATTAGAAACGGAATTGGGTCTAATTTCCAAGCGCGATTCGATTCTTTATTCGAATCATAAACGTTATAAGTAACTCCGTTTTCTTTTAATTTTTTTATTATTTCCTCGTTACGCAATTTCAATTCATGAATGCCAATAGATTCTAAAGTATCAAAAAGTCCTTGCCAGTAGGGTTTTACATCACCGTTTTGGTCAAGCACTTCGTCATAAGAATTGATTTTCTCTTTGTAGGTTTGGAGTAATCCCAAGGATATATCTTGAATCATTTTTATTTGGAATGAATTGCGTTTTCTGGTAGTGCAAAATACCATTTAAAATGCAAACCACAATTAATTATTGAAAAAATCTCAGTCGATTTCTTAAAACGATTAATTTTCTAAGCCATAATCGAAGTTATACGGTATAAATGGAAATCATACAACAAATAAGCATTATAGTTTGCCTTCAAAACCAAAGCGATTGAGCCAAAAAAAAAACGCCATCCAAAGACAACGTTTTTTTTGATTCGTATTAAACTTTAAACAATTTTAAACAACCTTAAACTTTTAAACTCTGCAATCTAAAATCTGCAATCTAAAATCTAAACTCCCGCAGGTATATCTGAACCGTCGTCGCCACGACGGGCAATTATTGTGGCATAATATTGACGGATGTTGTTGTTCATATCAAAAAGGGCATTATAGAACGGCACGTCTTTTATAGACACCATCGTCAAGATGTAATTAGACAGTTTTTTATAGGCATCTAGAATGTCTTTGTTCAATTTTTTAGCATCGTAGACCACAGTAGTATTTACGGTGTTAGAGCGGGTAGAAAATGTAGTTTTAAAACTTTCGTTAGCCGTTTCCATATTGTTGACGTGATTTCCTAAGACAAGCAATTGCAGGGCGGGCAGGTGAGTGGGGTTGCGCAAATCGGCAATAAATTTAGTCAAATTAAGACTTTCGGTTTCAAAGTTTTCTTTGGCAACGTTTCTATAGTTATTAGAAACCAGTTTCAGCAAGCTGTGGGCTGCTTTTTCGGGAGCTACATCACTATTTTCAAAAACAGCTAAGGCTTTGCGAAACGTACCTATTTTTATATCTCTCGCTTTATCGAGTGCTGCAATGGCTTTGCTCTCGGCTTGTGCCTGCATTTGGTTGACGGCTAAAATGTAAGTAGGCAACTGATCCAGCATTTTTTGCAAAATCAAATTAAAGTCGGGTTCGCTGCTGCTGTCGAGGTTCAATGCAATATAATCGGTTTCAAACCGTGATACAAAAGCAGCTGCTTCGTCTTGGCGCAGACGAAACAAATCTAAGGGGTACAATTTTGGTTTTTTCATTTTATATACAATTTAGGATTTCGTACTATCGCCAAGAACTTCTTGGAGGGCTCTCGCTCTGAGCGGGAAACTTTCTGAACTTCTTGGAGGCTTCTCGCTCTGAGCGGGAAACTTTCTGAACTTCTTGGAGGCTTCTCGCTCTGAGCGGGAAACTTTCTGAGTTTCTATTTAGCCTCTCGCTCTGAGCGGGAAACTTTCTGAACTTCTTGGAGGCTTCTCGCTCTAAGCGGGAAACTTTCTGAATTTCTTGGAGGCTTCTCGCTGACTTACAAGATTTTGAACGTGCTTCGTCGTGCTCCTTTCTTTTTCAAAAATAATAATTTTTTCTTACAAAATATTATTTTGAATACATTTTTATTTTTTGTTGTAATAGGTAGTAAGTTGTGCGCTAGTTTTTTAAAATTCGTGGCGATTATTTTATATATTTGGGAAATAAATAAAGCGAAGTAGACCTTTGTTAATATAGCTGATGTAAGGGATTTATGCCCTATAAGGTAGAGTGCATATAAAAATCAGCAGAAATACTAAACCGAAATTATGCAAACAAGCGAATTTATCGAAAATTTCAAATTAATTGAAAAACATATAAATAAAATTGGAAATTTCTCCGAAGAGAAAAGCTTCAAAAGTAAAGTTTCTGAATTATCTAAAAATTCTTTAATTTCTAGATTTCAAGAAGATTTATATTCATTTTCAAATTTGCGCAATATACTTTCTCACGAACCTAAAAAAAATGGTGATTATATTGCAAAACCAAGTGATTTTGCAGTTAATAGAATTAAAGAAATATATCAATTAATTACAAATCCGCCTTTAGTATTTCCGAAGTTTAAATTTGAGGTTTTGGGTGCTCAAAACAATGATTATTTAAATTATATTCTTAATGAAATGAATGAAAAATCATTTTCTCAATTTCCAGTTTATGAAAATGGTGTACTTATAGAACTTATAAATACGAATACCATTTCACGTTGGCTTTTTTCAAAGTTAGAAGAAAATGGAAATATTATTAGCGTAGAATCAAAAGTTTCAGATTTAATTACTCATATTGAATTTAAGCATAATTACAAATTCATTTCTAAGAAAACTAATGTTTTTGAAGCATTTAATAAATTTAAAAATCAAATCAAAAATGAAAAACGAAATTTAGATGTTCTTTTCATAACAGAAAATGGGAAACAAAATGAAAAAGTAGAAGGGTTAGTAACAATTGAAGATATCGCTGAATTCGTATAAAGTACTTATGACAGCAGCCGTTATGCCTCATTGTAAAGATCGTGCAAACATAAACTACACTGACAAAAAAAGTATATTTTAACAAAACAACAATTAAAACAAAAAAATGAAAAACAAAAAAGTAATATTAAGTGTTCTGTTGTTAGGCTTCGGGCTAATAGCACAAGCACAACAAGCAACAATCGCAACGGGCGGTAATGCCGCTGGTAG
The DNA here is from genome assembly GCF_031423415.1 of Flavobacterium sp. Taxonomy (GTDB): domain Bacteria; phylum Bacteroidota; class Bacteroidia; order Flavobacteriales; family Flavobacteriaceae; genus Flavobacterium. The sequence continues at coordinate 15,510 of NZ_JANPFL010000127.1, read as the reverse complement.
CGGAGGAACCGTTGCTTATTCGGTGGGGCAAATTGTTTATTCCACTACCATAGGACCCACAGGTTCAGTAGCACAAGGTGTGCAGCAACCCTATGAAATTTCTATTGTGTTGGGTATCGATAATCATTCTATTAATTTAAAATTAACAGCGTACCCCAATCCAACTACCAATTATTTAACACTTAATGTTGGTAACGCTGAACTTTCAACTTTGAATTTTCAACTTCACGACTTTAGCGGAAAATTAATTGAAAGCCGTAAAATAACAAGCAGTAGCGAAACAATTGGTATGGAAAATTTACCTGCTGCCACCTATTTTTTAAAAGTAACCAACAATAACAAAGAACTAAAAACATTTAAAATCATTAAAAACTAAAAATTATGAAAGCAAAATTTTATTTAATTGTAGTAGGCCTTTTAGCAGCGGCAAGTGTATTTGCCCAAGCCCCACAAAAAATGAGTTACCAAGCCGTAATTCGCAACAGTAGTAATGCATTAATAACATCAACTACCGTTGGTATGAAAATAAGTATTTTGCAAGGCACGCCAACAGGTACTGTTGCCTATAGCGAAATTCAAACAGCAAGTACCAATGCTAATGGTTTAGTAAGTTTAGAAATTGGAATAGGAAATGTTGTTACTGGAACATTTTCTGCAATTAATTGGGCAGCTGGACCTTATTTTATTAAAACTGAAACTGACCCTACAGGTGGAACTGCGTACACTATAGATGGTACAAATGAACTAATGAGTGTGCCTTATTCACTATTTAGCGCGAATGGCACACCAGGAGCAACTGGTGCAACAGGACAACAAGGTCCCATTGGTTTAACTGGAGCAACTGGAGCAACCGGTCCTCAGGGTCCAATTGGTTTAATAGGTGCAACAGGACCCCAAGGTCCAATTGGTTTAACTGGCGCAGCAGGTAGTGTTGGAGCTACTGGATTACAAGGTCCGATTGGTTTGACTGGAGCAACTGGGGCAGCTGGCACAAACGCCGGTGTTGGTGGTTTTACTCACTATCTTGGCGAAGCTAAAGATGGCGGTATAATTTATTACCTGTACAAAGGTAGCGATGGTTTAGAACACGGGCTTATCGTTGCACTTACCGAAGTAAGCACAGCCGCTTGGCAAACATCAAGTACTTTAGTAAATGCAAACCGTACCGAAGATGGCGCATATAACACAACTTTAATGACAGGAAGCCCGGCGGCAACATATATAGCATCGTTAGGTTCAGGTTGGTATCTACCAAGTATTGATGAATTAGGACTATTGTATTATAACCGTTATAGTGTACAAAAAGGTCTACGTGCTGGCGGAAATATGCTAATTTCAAGTGAAGATGGTTATTGGAGCAGTACTGAGCTATCTGCGAATGTTGCGTTATACTTAAACTTCTTAAGTGGTGACGCCGTGCCCTTTGGTAAGGGAGGTACACCCTACGTAAGAGGAGTTCGGGCTTTTTAACAATTTAACTATTTTATTTATAGCCCCGATAGCGGATTTATTTCGTCTTTTCGCTATCAATCGGGTTATATATACTAAGGTTTGTTTCAACTGTAAGAAAGGTAGCCGTAATTTTAACGCAGAACAGAGGAATTCAATAATATAATAACTAAATGATAAAAAGAATTTTTATAATAGAAAGTATTCCTGCTGATGAAAAATTAACAGGTAAAGAACTTTATTATGACATCATCGTTAGATACATAAAATTTTTCAATCTTGAAATTCAATCTGAATACTATTTTGTCAATTCAACAAAAGAATTTTTGGAAACTTTAAATATTCTTCAAAAAAAAATATCCGATGAATATGAAACAATACTACATATTGAAGCACACGGTGGAAATGAAGAAATACAATTTTCCAATTTAGAAACTCTAAAATGGACAGATTTAGAAAATTGTCTTATTGAAATCAACAAATTAAGCAAAAATAATTTACATCTAAATCTTGCAACGTGTTACGGAATGCACGTTGCGGAAAAAATATCTCTAATAAAAACTGCTCCATATAAATCTTTTACTTCTGCCTTGAAAGAATTATCACCATTAGAAATTATAAATGACAACTCAATCCTTTATGAAGAAATCATAAAAACTCAAAATATATTTCAAGGATATATTAATTTCATTCAAAAACAAAAACTAACACAATTAAGAATAAAAGATACCAAAACAGCATTAGAATATATTTTGACATCACAAATAATGCTTTTCATTAATTCGTCACCTAATTTTGATTTAAAATCATTCTTTGATCAATATTTAAAAATTCAAATCGATAAGAAAATATTGCTTAACATTAAAACACCTAAAGAAAAAATAGAGTACATATTAAATTTATTTTATGAAAGATATTTTCCTAAATAAAAAAAACCAGATGGCGCAGATATGTCCTCAACGGCTAGCGCAGAATTGCTGTCTCGTCCTAGCGATTCGAAATAAATGACAAAACAACTATTTTTTCGCCACCCAATAATGCCTTAAATCCAATGTGTTCGGATATTCAGGATTGACTAATTCTATTGGTGTATCGGGTTTTAAATTGGTTTTGTTTTGAGCCACAAATCTCGAAACCGTTGGTGTGTCAATTACTGGCGCACTTTGTTCCGTAGTTGCTGATGGTGTATGCCCGAAGTCCCAAAAACGACTTATTTTTCTCGATTCGGCTTCATAACTATTTACAGGATAAGTGTCAAAACTTCGACCTCCAGGATGCGAAACAAAATAGGTGCAACCACCAATTACTTTGTTGTTCCAAGTATCTACAATATCAAAAACCAACGGCACATCGACGCCAATATTAGGATGCAATGCCGATGGTGGATTCCAAGCTTTATACCGAATTCCAGCAACATATTCGCCTTTAGTTCCCGTACTTCGCAACGGAATTCTACAACCTTTACACAATAAAATATGACGATCAGGAATGATGCCCGAAACTTTTACCTGTAATCTTTCTAGGGAAGAATCCACAAAGCGAGCCGTTCCATTGCTGGATAATTCCTCACCCAAAACATGCCAAGGCTCAATCCCTAAACGGATTTCCAATTGAATATTATCAACTGTAATCCCACCGTGATGCGGAAATCGAAACTCAAAAAACGGATCAAACCACGAAATATCAAAATCATAACCCGAGGCTTTCAAATCATTCACCACATCAATCATATCGAGATAAGCAAAGTGGGGCAACAGGAATTTATCGTGCAATTCGGTTCCCCAACGCACTAATTTTTTCTCGTAAGGTTCCTTCCAAAATTTGGCAACCAAAGAACGCACCAATAGGTTTTGAACCAAGTTCATGTGTTTGTGCGGTGGCATATCAAAAGCACGTAATTCTAATATTCCCAAACGTCCTGTCGATGAATCGGGAGAGTATAATTTGTCAATACAAAATTCAGTTCGATGGGTATTTCCTGTAATGTCGGTGAGTAGATTTCTAAAAATCCGATCGACCATCCAAAAAGGAATCTCTTTGTCTTTCGGAATTTGTTCAAAAGCAATTTCCATTTCATACAAACGCTCGTCCCGACCTTCGTCAATCCTTGGCGCTTGACTCGTTGGCCCAATAAAAGGTCCTGCAAAAAGATAACTCAAAACCGGATGATGTTGCCAATAAGTAATTAAACTGCGCAACAAATCAGGTCTTCGCAACAACGGGCTGTCTTCTGGTTTTGAAGCTCCCAATGTCACGTGATTTCCTCCGCCAGTACCAGTATGTCTGCCATCGACCATAAATTTATCGGTTCCCAAACGAGAAAGAAATGCTTCTTCATACAATGCGGTAGTGTGATCTACAATTTCCTGCCACGATTTTGCAGGATGCACATTCACTTCGATAACACCTGGATCAGGAGTCACCATCATTTTTTCGATGCGGTAATCGGTTTCGGGTTGGTAGCCTTCGATTCGAACTGGCATTTGTAATTTTTCGGCTGTCGTTTCAACGGACGCAATCAAATCCAAATAGGTTTCTAAATAATCGGTTGGCGGCAAGAAAACATAGATAATTCCGTCGCGTTCTTCCACACACAAAGCAGTCGAAAAAGTTTCTACTTCGAATAATAGTGGTGCTGCATCTTCCTCTTCGCCCTCTAATTTTGGAGTCACATTCGCTTTGTAATCGGCTGATGTTTTACCATAGCGTTCCTCTAAAGATTGATGATAATCTCCTAATGGTGGTAATTCTTCAAATAAACTTCGGGAAACGGGTTGTTCTCTTTTGTTTTTTGACACTTTTGGCAACGATTCCAAAGGCAAACGCAAGCCAATCGGAGAGTTTCCAGGAATCAAATAACATTGTCCTCTACGGAATTCCCAAACGCAACTTACCCAATTGTGGTTTTCGTGAATCCATTTTAGAGGCAAAACAAAACCCGAAGGATTGTTCAAGCCTTTTTCTAATAATTTAGCCAAAGTATGTCGCTGAACAGAATCTTTTAGATTTACAGCCAACGGGTCTAAATTCACAGGTAATTTTCCTTCTTCTAAAGCCCAATAAATCGGGTCTTCATAAGTAGGATTTATATTTTTGATGTCAATTCCCAAATATTTTGTCAGTTCAATAGCAAAACGTTCAGCATCATGAAAAGTAAATTTTTTTCCATCTTCTTTGGCAATCAAAGTATCGTTTTTCCATAACGGCGATCCATCTTTTCTCCAGTATAAAGCGTATTGCCAACGTGGAAATAATTCGCCCGGATACCATTTTCCTTGTCCAAAATGAAGCAATCCGCCGTGAGCAAAACGACCTTTCAATCGCAATGCCAAGTCATAAGCCAATTTACGTTTCAAAGGTCCATCGGCAGTAGAATTCCATTCTGGAGATTCAAAATCGTCAATGGAAACAAAAGTAGGTTCGCCGCCCATTGTCAAACGAACATCGCCTTCAATCAGATCTTTTTCAACCACATTACCCACCTCCATAATGTCTTCCCATTGCTTTTCAGTATACGGTTTGGTCACACGTGGATCTTCATAGATGCGGGTTACGGTATTGTCAAATTCAAATTCCACTTGACAAATTTCAGTAGCACCAGTAACTGGAGCAGCACTTTCATAATCAGGCGTACAGCTCAACGGAATATGTCCTTCGCCAGCAAAAAGTCCTGATGTTGGATCAAGTCCAATCCATCCTGCACCAGGCAAATACACTTCGACCCAAGCATGTAAATCGGTGAAATCATTTTCAGGACCCGATGGACCATCAAGCGATTTCACATCCGAAGTCAATTGCACCAAATAACCTGATACAAAACGGGTTGCCAAACCAATACTTCGTATGGCTTGTACTAAAAGCCAAGCAAAATCCCGACAAGAACCGCTTTGTATTTCCAATGTTTGCTCGCTGGTTTGCACGCCTACTTCAAGTCTGATATTATAATTTAAAGTATTAAACACCAATTGATTGGCAAATACTAAAAAATCAACTGTTTTTAAGTCTTTTGTTTGAGCCAATTGCGCCACAAATGCATCAAATTTTTCTCCAGATTCTTTTACTTCGAGATATGGAAATAATTCTTTGAATAACCTATTTTCATAACTAAAAGGAAAGGTTTCGGCATATTCTTCCACAAAAAAGTCAAACGGATTTATCACTTTCAGTTTGGCGATTACTTCAACTTCAACACGCAATTCGGTTGTAGGTTCATTAAAAACTACCCTTGCTTGATAATTTCCAAAAGGGTCTTGTTGCCAATTTATAAAGTGACTTTCGGGATAAATTTTAAAGGAATACGCTTCAATAATGGTGCGGGAATGAGCAGCGGGTCTGAGCCTAAAAATATGAGGAAATAGCTTTACACTTCGATCAAATTTATAAGCTGTTTTGTGTGAAATGGCTATTTTTATGGACATACAAAAGTATTTTTTAGGATAGTATTGGATACTTACAAATATTGAAAAAAAATCACTATTTATCGAATTTATATGATAATAATTACTCTATTTTGTGTAAAAATATCTATAAATTGACATTTTCTAGATTTCATTTTGAGAATAATGTAAATTGACTAAAAATCAATCCATAAATAGGCAAGTAGCAAGCATTATGTCAAGTTGAGTGTGTAGAACTGTCTTAAAATAGTGCCGCAATTACGTTATGACAATATAGTCAGGTTTAATTTGGAATTTTTTCCATTTCCAGTTTCAGCTGATCGGATTCTTTTTTAAGTTCATTAATTGCAGTTCTGAAAGAGTCAATATTTTTTTGAAGTAAATCCATTTGTTCTTTCTTCTCTGCGCCGGTTCTCAAGAGCTTGAAGCCAGAGGCTTGCTCTAGTTTTTTTTCGGTTTCAACCATATTGTCTTGAAAACTTGCCAATAGTTTTTCTATTTCCAAAAGCCTATTATTAGCGTTTTGTGTGAGTGCTCTAGCCTTTCTTTCTGCATCGATTTTTTCTTGTATGACGGCCTGAATTTTTTGTTCGTCTAATTCTTTTTGTTTAAGTTCCAATTGGTAATTTTCGACTTCGGTTTTATGATTTTTGATTCTTAATTCTCGGCTTCTATTTTCTTCAATAGTATTCAAAACAATAATTCCAATTAAGAATACAACAGCAGCACAAACGGTAAAAAAAACATTTATAGACAAACCCAGAATTTTGCGAGCTTCTTTTTTGGTGGCTACTTTGGGTGTCGGCTGGCGTGTTTCAAACAAGGGAAATACTGGTGGATTTACCACGAAAAGTTGGTTAAGTTCAGGTATTTCGCCAGCTGTTTTCCAATGCAACATCCCTTCGAACCAAACAGGGCTTGCCTTGGTGATATTTTTGGCTTTCAATTCTTCGATATCAAAAGGACCGCTGCTTTCAGTGCCGTTGTGCAGATAGTATTTTTTCATTGGTGTTCAATCGATTTTTTCAAAGCTACAATCATTTATTCAAACTTCAAAATTTCAATTTACCGCTGTAACAATTTATTTAAAAAAATAGCCGTTGCTTTTGCCGATACAAACTTAGGTTTATTAAAGTGAGGTATATTTTAGCAAATGGAAAAAATTAAATCAAAGCTCGATGAGATTTTCTTAATTATCGAATAAAAATTGATTACATAGTTGTAATTTTATAGGACAAAATTGATACAATGAAACCAGCAATTGTGATTGACAAGTCCGAAATTCTCAAAAGATACAAACCCATTGATACCCATACTCACAAGGGAATTCAGGGTCATGCTTTGTTAATTGGCGGCAGTTATGGCAAAATAGGTGCGATGGCTTTGTCCTCAAAAGCGTGTTTGAAAACTGGTTGCGGATTGGTCACGGTGTTTATTCCGCGTTGTGGTTACGGAATCCTTCAAACTGCGAATCCGGAAGTGATCGTTTTAACAGATGTTCAAGAAAAACACATTTCGAAAATAGAATACAATTTTATGCCCAATGCCATCGGAATTGGACCCGGTTTAGGACAGGCGTTGGAAACTCAAAATGCACTTCACGAATTTTTGACGAACCACAAAACGCCATTAGTTATAGATGCTGATGCGCTGAATATATTATCCCAAAACGCAGCTTGGATTTCGCTTTTGCCTAATAAAACGATTTTCACACCACACCCAAAAGAACTGGAAAGACTCATCGGGAAATGGAATTCTGATGCCGCAAAATTTGAAAAGACTGTTGCTTTTTCAAAACTACATCATCTTATTATCGTAATGAAAGGCGCACCCACTTACATCATCGATGCCGAAACTATTTATGAAAACACAACTGGTAACGCAGCTTTGGCCACAGCCGGAACTGGCGATGTGTTGACAGGAATGATTACGAGTTTATTGGCACAATCCTACGAACCGATTGATGCTGCTATTCTTGGTGTTTATCTTCAGGGATTGACTGCTGATATTGCTTTGCCTGAAACGGGTTATCAATCCTTTATCGCTTCGGATGTTATTGCGAATATTGGGAAGGCGTTTTTGAGTTTGGAGAAATAATGTTGTTAAGATGAAATTTCCCGAATATTCGAGCCATTAAAACTATAGAATTCTTTTTTCCAACACCATAAATTCCAAGGGTTCATTTGTGGTTTGGCTAAAAACGTCGCTCACTGGAAATGGTTCTCTTGCCACTGTGTCTTCATATCCGTGGCGTTTGTACCACGAAATAAGCTCTTCCCGAACGGTTATCACTGTCATACCCATTTTAGACAAGCCCAATTTCGAAGCGTGCATTTCAGCATATTGTAATAGCTTTTTTCCAATGCCACTATTTTGCAACTCAGGCGCGACCGTTAACATTCCTAAATACAATAAATCCTTTTTTTCAATCAGCAAAACACAGCCTAGAATTTGGTTATTTTCTGTAAATTTCAGAATGGTGTTTTTCTTGTCTTCAATAATTTCAATTAATTCCTTTTCAGTAGTTCGGCTACCTACTAAGAGGTCCGCTTCGGTAGTCCATCCTTTTTTAGAAGATTCTCCTCGATAGGCTGAATTAATCAGTTTGTTTAAAGCGGAAATGTCTTCTAGTGTTGCTTTTGTAATCATGGTAATTCTTAAATTCCGGATTGTGGTTTTCAATTTTTCAAAGGTAAAAAAAATTGGAATATAAATATAGTTCGCGGCTATTGTTCTTTGAATTTAGACTAAATATTTCACCAGAATTTTCACTTTAATAATCCGAGTACTGAAGTTCTAGGAAGGGGATTTGTATCAATTTGATGTTGAAAAATATCAACTTGCATTAGAAAATGGCTTTAGCGAGGGTTGGTAAATTGAGCGCTTTTTCCGGTTCTAGATAGTAAATTCCTTAATTTTATATCAAACCCAAATCCTTAGTGATGGCAATTAAATGTGCATTGTTATTCGCCTTAAAGAAAATTTTCAATTTGTTGATGCGCTTTTCAATACTACTGGAACCACAAGGAGCGATTGCGTTATTTTTGAATTGAAGCCCAATTTCATCTTGCGTAAACCCTTTCGAAAGGGATTTGAGCAATTCAATATCGTAGTTTTCAATTTCTAGCAGTGATTTATCTCCAATTTGATTGGCAATTGTTGGCGATACGAAAATAGTATCTTTGGCATAAATGCTTTTTATTGCCTTTTTGAGTTCGGGAATACTATTACGACCTTTTAGAACATAGCCGTTTACTCCTTCTACTTCGATCAGATTTTTTATGCGATGGTTTTTATCTTCGATAGAAAAAACAAGAATTTTGAGGTTGGGCTGTTCTTTTTTTACAGCACGAATCAATTCCTCACCCGATTGTAATTTTTCATTGCGGTGATCGGTTTTGAAGGACAAATCAGAAATAAGCAAATCAAATGGTTCGGCATCCATTTGTGCTTTTTTGATTTTCAAAAATGCTTCATCACAGTATTTGGCATGTTGAATAGTTGCAATGCCCAATTCCTGCAAAGCCTGAATTACCGCAATGTTGATAGAGTCTAAATCATCTGTGGTGATTACTTTTTGGAACATAATAAGTGTATTTAAACTGGAAAGGAGAAACTAACTTTGAATCCTTTTCCTGGTGTAATATCAAAATTAATGCTTCCGTTTATGTTTACAATACGGTTTTCCACATTTTGCAGTCCATTTTTTAAAATAAATTTATCGGAAGTAATTCCAATACCATTATCGGAGTATTCAATATGTATATTTTGGCCAATTTTTTTAAATGAAATAGCAACGATACTCGATTGGCTGTGTTTTTTCATATTGACGAGTAATTCTTGCAAAACTCGATAAACAATGATTTTTTTAGTACTTTCTATCAAAGAAAAAGGGACTGATTCGATACCATTGATCAAAACATTGACTTCGTTACTACTGAAATCCGCCATCATTTCCTTGAGATGCAATTCGAAGTCAATTCCGGTATCAATGGCACTATTTTCTTTAGAAATATTTCGAGTTCGCTTATAAATTAACTCCAAATTGTTGAGTAATATTTCTTTGTTGGTGTCGTCAACCAAATTTTGAGTTTCGGCAAATGTCATCGTGTGAAACACATCGTTAGCCAGTTCGTCATGAAGTTGTTTCGAAATTCTTGTTTCGGTATTGTAGCCTTCCTGAAGGATTTCTTTTTTATTTTTTTGTTTTAAATAATAGGCTCCAAAAATGGTGATTCCGATACTGAGTATTCCGAGAATTAACAATACTAAGATTTGATTTTTTGAATTGGCAAGATTCAAATCTTTTTCTGTTTCCTGTGTTTTTAATTTTAAATTTTGTTCCATTTGAACACTAAAATCATACTTTATTTTGGCAAATTGATTCTTGTTTTTTTGTTTTATGACAGTTAAACTGTCATTTAATTTGAAATAAGACCTTAAATAATCGCTCGATTCTTTTCCATAACTTGTGGTAGAAAGGATTTTTAATGCGTTCAGTCGTTCTTCTGTTACACCTAATTTGGTGGCTTCTGTATAACTTTTTAGCGCATAATTTTTTGCTAAACCCATCGTTTTGGTGTTCGTTTCATAGTAATTAGCTAAATGCGCATAACAATCAATTAAGCCATAGTTATTGTTTTCCTCTTGTCGAATACGCAATCCTTTTAAAAAATAGTCCAGGCTTCTTAAATCATTCATTTTTAGGTAGGCACGCCCTGTATTATTGGCTATGGGAGCATTGATCGCGGCGTTTTTAGTATTACTTTTTGATTGGTCTAACCGCAATAAAATGTCGAGTGACTTTTGAGGTTGATTGAGCAAAGTATAAACAGCGGCAATGTTATTTTCCAACATCATTACGGAATAATCGTCATTCACATACTGCCTTGCTTTTTTGTAATACTGTAGCGATTTTTCGTAGTCAAAGGTTTGTTTCAAAGCCACTCCTAGATTATTGTAAACACAACTGTAATTGTATTCGATGTTTTTATCGCAAGAAGAAATGAACTTAAGAGCCTCTGTATTCAAGGCTTCCATATCATAATAATCGCTTTTTTCTTTTAAAATTCTAGACATCATCAGCAAGGAATACACCACATTGCAACTGTCTTTACTATTTTTGAATTCAACATTCGATTTATTGAAATAAATTAAAGCCGTATTGTTTTGTTTCAAATAATAATAATATTCCCCAAGGTTGAGATACGAATGAGCGATATACAAAGTGTCTTTTTTGGCAATGGCCAACTTTTCGAAATCTTTTAAAACAGGCAAAGCACGATTCGGAAAATCAGAATTATACAACTCCGCTTCTTTATTATAGGTCTTTAAAATGAGAGAATCTATAGTAGTTTTTTTTGCCAAAATTTGGGATTGACGAATGAATTCCAGCTTTTGTTCAGGGGACAAACTATCGGATTGGGCTTGCGCTAAACACTGATTTATTTCTGAAATAGCCAACTTTGTAGTAGTAGAAATTCTATTTTTATTATGGGTGCAGGAAACCATCCACACCAAAAAAATAGAGACAAAAAAAAGGGAATAAAATCGGTTACATTTCATTCCCCTAAAATAGTATTTTTTTAGAATTGTACTACTAATTACGCTATATTTTTATGGTTTTTTTGGAGGTAATATAACATCATCAGTGGCAAAAGTAGTTGGAATAGAATCTCCCGATTTTAAAATCAGCTCGGTGGTCAGTCTTTGCGAAGAAGTTTTTATTTCATCACTGTCTGATGAACAAGATGCAATCAGTAAACCAAAAGCCACCATAGTAGCCAAAATACATTTATTTTTCATTTTTTTTAGTATTAAAAATTAGACATAGGCATGGCCGTTCGAGTTTTATATTCGAATATTTAACAAACCATACCCTTATTTTTTTCGGGAAGTTTAATGTGCTAATCAGAATAGCTTGAAGTTCACTTCCCGGCTATTTCTGCTATCTGTTAGCACATTAATTACAAACTAGTTTTGTACATTTGCTTCTAATGCATTTCAAAGCAGCAACTAATTCTGAGGCAAAGAACTATCGATTTTATTGGAGTATTGATGCGGAATTCCAGTATTTCCGATACTTCTGATGAATTCCGTTTACTAATTAAAATTGAAGAATGATAAAGACATACAATGATTTTTTAATAGCGGTAAAACAACACTATGAGGTGGCTAAAAGCGGAAGCTATTCCAGTTTTTTACTGCATCCTTCGCCCGCACAATTGAGGAATTTGTGTTTGTTGCTTTTAGAAAACAATTTGTCTAAGAGCGACGAAGAAATCTTCAAGGTTTTTTTTCAAGTCACAGAGGGAAAAGATCTAAAAAGAAGTATAGAAAATTTTGATATTGAAAAGTTTAAAGCAATTGGAAATTTTTTGAAGGGAAAATCAGAGAAAACAAATGCTCTAAGTTTAAATCTAATTTCCATTTTAGTGGATTTCGAGCCAAGACCTTTCAATAAATATTTGAAAACAAACACAGATGCTTTAGCGAAAATAGTGCTAGAAAAGGATGATGATTTTCAAGGAATTAAGACTTTTGTTTTTGGATTGTCGAAGTCATCTTCGGAAGAGGCTATTTCTACGAAAAGTAATTTCGATAAAAGTTGGAGTAGGATTGGAGTGGTATTACTTTTAGTTTTGGGTTCCGGTTATCTAATAAACCAAAAGTTTTTTCCAAAAAAAGAATGTATGCAATGGCAAAACAACCATTATGAAAGGGTAGATTGTAGCATGGAAAAACAGCAAGGAATATTGACTCAAAATGATATAATTCCAATTGATAATACCATCATAAATCTCCAAAGAATTGAAGTGAACGAGCAAACGCAATTTTTTAAAAATGACAAGCCCTTGGTTTGGTATAGCAAAGCCAACGGTAAATTGACCTATTATAATTCTTTTGGAATTAATCCCGAAACAGGCAAACCTTTGAAACCAATGACGGACTATATGATTAATAAGTATGTTTTGAAACAAGAGATTACCTCAAACTAGATTCCAATAATTTTTTAATGTACCGAAAATTCCAGCCAAATAGGAATGTGGTCTGAAATCATTCGGGCATCTTTCAAGGAATTGAAATTTTTGTAAAAAGGAAGCACACCCGAGTGCAATGAATTAATCTTCAACGAATTGTAAAACATATTGTCAAATTCTGAAGCGAGGCAATCGCCATTTTTGCATTCCTTTTTTAAGGAAGTTTTTTGATTTACGAGCATCGGTAAATACCCCATCTTCTTCAAGGGATTAAAAACGGTGTGCGATTGCGGACAATTGAAATCACCCACAAAAATCAAATTCAATTTTGGATATTCCTCAGGCAAGAATTTAAAATATTTAATCTCCGTTTCGGGTTGCATTTTCTTAGTAATGGCGTGAAATGTAGCTACGGTAAATTGTTTATTGGCATACTGAAAAGTACAGAAATAAGGTTCTCTATCAATCTCCAAATGGTATTTCTTTTCGAGCCAAGCTTTACCGATTTTTTTAATCCTAGTCGTTTTCCAGAGAAAAGCATACCGCTCGGTTTTATAAGCACTGCTGCTCGTTGGGTCGCTGATGGTGTAATCCCATTTAGCTCCTTTTCGGTTGAGTTCGTCTGCTAATCTGGCTACCGCTTGAGCACCGCCATCACCCGCCACGACTTCCTGAATGGCGACAATATCAAAATCGTTCACCGTATTAGCAATAAAAGTTATTGTGGTTTCTGATTTTGATTTACCAAAGTTTTCGAGGTTCCAGGAAAGGAGTTTGGGTTGGGAGAATAGGGTTGTAGAAAAAAATATAAATGATAAAGTAAGCCATTTTTTCATTGAGGATATTTATTATTTGAAATTGCTCCTTGGTCGTATTAACTAAGGAGCAATTGGTAAAAAAATAATGCATTAGCCCAATGGTTTTATTTATTATTTTGCTAAAATGAAATTTCGAACAACTTAAAAAATATTACTGCATAGCGTGTAACATTTTAGTTTGTATTTCAGACATTCTCGTAATTTGTTTAACACTTAATTGGTCATTGCCCTGTGCTTCTTGGATGCTTTTTTGAAATTCAGTTGCTTTTTCCATCATTGCAGGATATTCCGATAATGCATCAGTATCACCTTTCATTGCTTTTTTGTAGAACTTGACATACTCATCAACATATTCTTCATAGTCGTCAAGCATTTTATCATAGTCCTGACTTCCAGTACTTGTAATTTCCATGTTTTCTAAAGTTGATTCTGCAACTGCTGTTGTATCAATACTTTCAATTTCTACAATTGGTTCTTCAACATTTTCGACAGATTTTTTGCACGATACTAGCAAGAATAGAGCGCACGATAAAACTATTAATTTTTTCATTTTTTTTGAGTATTAATTTTCCTACTCTTATGGATTTTCAGTTACTCCCCAAAATTTAATTGTTATGGATCAATTTGCACGTATATTCCTGATTTCTCTTATATAATGAAAAAGTAGGTGTGATTATAAACACATTTGTTGTTTGTTTTTAAGAAAATTTTCTCATCGTAAATGCACTTATTAAACAAGTAATTTCAAAAGCTAATATTCCTAATAATGAAACTATTAAAAAAATTATCTCGTAACTGTGGAGAGGAAACAAGACACAAAACAATTTTTATAAGTCCTGTCAATATAAAAATAGCGGTTAAGCCTATTTTATAACCTGTTGAAATATTACTATTAGAAAATAAATAAATCAAAAAGGTTGAAAATAAAATACTAAAGTCCACCATTAAATAATTAAATGGATGATATGTTGAAATTAATATACCTGTTAATGTATTTAATAAAATAAAAATTACACCAATTATAAGAAATAGATTTTTCATTTAAAGTTAGATTATAAATAATAGTAGGGACTTGAACTATAAGTCCTTACTATTATATTATTTGTTTACATTTTTGATAATATATCCTTTTTTGCAGTGTCAAATTCTTCTTGCGTCAAAATTCCGTTATCTAACATTACTTTTAACTTTGTTAATTTTTCCATAGGGTCCTCTGCAATTGCAGTTTGTGGTTGTGAAGAAGGAGTATTAATGGTAATTCCACCACCAGCAATAGCTCTTTTATCTTCTAAATCTCTATGCCTACGTTCTTCTCTTTTATTCTCTTCCATTTCCTGAGCAAATCTATAAAGTCTTCTTGCTTGTGCTTTTGGAATATCTTCCATGCTATCAGTTTTGCCAGTTGTAGTTTTGATAGTCACAGTTGCAGCAAATACACCTTCTTTCATATGTACATCGGCAACATTAATCCAAGAATAATCTTTAAAATCTAAAGTTAGACCAAATGTTTTTGGTCTAATTAAGATTATTCTTTTGTTTGTTAAAGCTATGCAATCAGGCGAAAAATTTACTCCAAGAGTTTTCTTTTGCACAGCTATATATTGTATCTCTTCATTTGAAGTACAATAATCTTGTACTTTTGGTAATACTTTTTCAATTACTTTCGGGTCTTGGTCTTCACTTACAAGTTCTTTAATTGATAACATAATTTTTGTTTTTTAATTATTAATCATTGTTGTCCGATAAAAACTTGAAAAGCTACTATTTATAAGCATTTCAACTGTTTTGCTTGTTTTTTAGTGTTCTTTGTAGAACTCAATATTTGAAATTTAGAAAAATATTTTTTCAAATATTGAAGTTTTAAGA